>CAVQQV010000036.1:0-189511 GCA_963714885.1 Candidatus Sulfomarinibacteraceae bacterium
ATAGGTGCCAGGTCCGCAGTTCCGTAGTTATTACGAATCAACGATCGTCACCAATCAACAGCCTATCCAACTTCTCATACCGTTGCTGAAAATGTTCGTCGTCGAGCCTTTGTTTGACTCCTTCACGCTGAATGTAGGTTACCGTGTCCGCGCTTTTGTGGAGTGCCGACGCTAAGTTCTTGGTGCTCTGTGCCCACCGTTCCCGTCCCAAGGTAACGATGAACCTACGGGAACTGCGGACCTGGCACTTATTTCAGCCGGTTTCCGGGCTCACCTGGGTGGTGCCGTCGGCCCCGGTCATGAGTCGGACCCGGTCGCCCGGAGCGTACGAGACCTGGTTCTTCTTCTTCTTGGCCAGCGGCACCTGGACGCCGACCTCCTCGCCGTTGTCGAGGCGGACGACGAGCTGCAGACCCGGGCGCTTCTTCGAGGCCTTCTCGGCAGCCCCACCGGCGGCGCCGCCGACCGCGCCGCCGAGCAGCGACCCCAGCCAGCGGTCGCCGTGGCCGGCCGCGGCATAGCCGGCGATCGCCCCGACGGTGGCGCCGGTCTGGGCGCCGCGGCCGGTGGCCCGCTCGGTGATCTGCACCTCGTCGACGCTGACCACCTCGCCGTTTCGGATGGTCTGCAGCGTCTGCGCCTGCGCGTCGCCCGCACCGGCGCCGCAGAGCAACGCGACCGCCGCGGCGACGATCGCCCACCCGCCCACGGGCCGCCCGCGCTCACGCATCGTTCTCTCCCGTCGAGAGCTCGGGGAAGCGCTCGGCCAGACCGGCGTCGATGGTCGCCGCGAGCTCCGCGCCGTGGTCGTTCAGCTCGGCCGTCAGTACGGTCACGACCGCGTCGTCGAGGCGGTTGCCGAGCTCGAGGATCTTGCGCCCCGTCGGCGAACCGTAGAACTCGACGGCGTCGGCGAGCTCGGCGGCGGTGAAGAGATCCGCGTAGACCCCGGCCACCTCCTCCTGCCAAACCTCGCGGGTCAGCACCTCGGCCAGGGCCGCCCGCATCACCTCCTCGACCGCGGCCTCGTCGTCGCCCGTGAGCTCGCGCCCGAGCTCGAGGACGAGGGCGTCGGCGGAGCCCTCACGGGCCAGGGCCGCGCCCTTGTCGAGCATGGCGTCGTAGCCGCCGGCGGCGGCCTCGAGCTCGGTGACGGCGCGCGCCTGCTCGAGCCGCGCCTCCTGCGAGTCGGCGATGGCAGCTGGCTGCCCGCACCCCGCCGACATCGACACCAACACACCCGCGAGCATGACCCCGCACAGGAATCTCATCCCCGTTTCTCCTTTCGAATCCGAATCCGACATCCGACCCGCCCGGCTCATCGGCCTTCGGGGTCGGGGATTTCCCTTCGCTCTTTCCGAAGGTACCATGACGGCCGTCCTCCTTCTCATCCGCCTCGGCAGACCGGAAAACGATCAGGCGGGCAAACTGCGCGTGGCGCCTACGCATCCGTCGCCCGCGAGACGCGGTCGCTACAAGAACACGTGGCAGGCAGTAACGTCCACGGATGTGGTGTAAGAGCGCGTCGTCGTCGAGCCTGCGGGGGCTGTGGGAAAGGGGGCAGGGGCCCCGCAAGTTTAATCTGACACCACCTCATCTAAGGCTTATCAAGCGTGAATACAGGCTTCCCTGCCTTAACAGTCTCCATCACCTTGATGTCCTTGATGGCCAATGGTTCCACCTTGAGCGGGTTTTGGTCAAGAATTACGAGATCGGCAACCTTTCCCGGTTCGAGTGAACCCTTGCTGTCTTCTTCGAAGTACATGTACGCACCATTGATGGTGATCGCCTGCAGTGCCTCATAGGGCGTGATGCGTTCTTGCGGCCCGAGCACGCGACCAGTGCGTGTTATGCGATTCACTGCGGACCAGACGACGAACATCTGGTTGACCGGCGTCACATTATAATCGGTGTGGTTGACCGCGCGGATACCCTTGTCAATTGCCGAGCGCATGGGACTAATGAAGGATCCGCGTTCCTCTCCCAAGTTGGCGCGATGCGCGTCTCCCCAAAAGTACGTGTGGTTGGTGAAAAAGGAGGGAAAGATCCGGTACTTTGCGTACGCATCAAGTTGATCGGGACGCATGACTTGGGAATGAACGATGACTGTGCGGCGATCCTTTGCTTTTGGGTCTTCCTTCATCTGATCGAGGGCATATTCATGACCCGCCAGCATCAGATCGATCGCGGCGTCACCATTGCAGTGAGCGTACACCTGCACATTGTTTTGGTAGCTGAGCAGCATAAGCTCTTTGACCTCCTCCGCGGTCAGTGCTGAAACACCGCGGCAATCCCCATCGCAGTGAGGCACCGGCGTCAGATAAGGCTTGCTGAGGTAAGCAGTCTTGCCTTGCGGTGAGCCGTCAATGGTAATCTTGATTCCTGCCAGTTTGACGCCTTTCTCGTAAACACCCCACTTGGTGCGGTTCTCCGCAATCAGCTTCTCGGCCAGGGGTTGGAAAACCAGACCCACAAAATCCAGGCTCATATCGCCACGCTCTGCCACTGCGCGAGCGACTGCCAGCTGCGATTCCTGCAATGCGCCCTCTTGAACCGTCGTCACCCCGTATCGGGCGTAATGTGCAAGAGATATCGCCAGCTTTTGCGCAGATTCGTCGATTGGCCGATCCTTGATGACAACGTCAAGAAACGGAAAGCGAGCGTTCTCCTGTATCTCGCCGCTGGGCTCACGACTGTTGGGCAGCCGTACGATCACGCCGCCCGAAGGATCGGCTGTATCTGCGTTGATGCCTTTTGCCTTCAGGCCGGCCGAGTTCACGATGAAGATGTGGCCGGATACATGCACCAATATCACCGGCGTGTCGGGAAATGCCTTGTCGAGATCGGCGGCTGTTGGATGACGCTTCTCATCGAGCAGGGCCTCATCGTAGCCTGAGCCTATCAACCACTCTGTTTCATCTGCGCCGAGTTCCTTCTGTTTGTCCTTCATCGCCCAAAGGATGTCGTCGAAGTTTTTGACCATGCCCATAGGAGGAGACGAGAGATCGGCCCAGCTCTGCCCCTCAACATGCAGGAAGATGTGGCTGTGGCCATCGACGAAGCCGGGCAAGAGTGCTTGACCGGCGAGGTTGACCTCGTGTGTGTTCGGCCCCTTCCAGCGACCTGCGTCGGAAATCGCTCCGGCGAACGTGATCTTGCCGTCCTTTACCGCGAGCGCCTCGACATAGCGTGGCGCTTTGCCTTCCATCGTCAGTATGTCGCCGCCAAAATAGATCGTATCCGCAGCCTGCTGTGCGGACCCCGGGGCGGCCACCAAAGCGGCCAGTCCGAACGCAATCGCACGAAGTGTGGTCATCATTGTCGGCATACCCAATTCCTTTCGCATGACCGGGTCACTCCAGCAGCACCCCGTTCGCCGGGGAAACGGTGGCGACGAACTCAATCCGACAATCCCCAAGTGGCCTGCCGCTTGACGCCAAATTTGCCTGTTTCTGCCGCCTAAATCAAGTTTTCGTGCTCCCAAGCCCTGCTGCAATCGTCAGAGCGCCCGAATGTGGGTTGATTGGACCGCAAACCCGGGCGATCCCTGCACGGCGGCCCCGTTCTTCAGCACGGCGGACAAACCTGTCGTGCCGCTTTCGTTCTGCTTGGGTCGGGATCGCGGTCACGCGCATAGCGGCGGCACCCGCAATCGGTGAATAGCGGCAAGGATGGCCCTGACCATTGGGCCGGTCACCGCGACCTCGGCGAGTTGGAAGGTTATGGCGCGGGCGTGGCGCACGACGCGGGCGCCCATCTTGATCAGCTTGTTCCACAAGCTGTCCAGTGCTTGATGTGCAGACCGCTTCGGCCGGAAGCCGTACGAGAAGTCATAGAAGTCCTGCTCGTAAACCGCTTCCAGCGCCATCAGTACCGCTCTTTGCAGGACCTTGTCCTCAAAGGTCGGTATCCCGATCGGGCGGGTCTTGCTCCCGTCTCCCTTCGGAATCTGCACTCGTCGCACTGGCGGTGCGAAGATGTTCGCCGGGAGCCGGAAAGGGCAGCTGGTCTTCCGACCGGGCGCGACCGACCAGGGGCTTGCGGGATAACCACCTTGACTGTAGGGGCCGTTCGGGTCACGCTGAGGTGGCCCGCCCACGCTGCAGGAGACGTCGAGCGTCACTGTGGCTCAAGGCTGCGCGGCCCGCTACCGGGCCCGGAATCCGCGAGCGACCCCCCTCTACCGGCACACCTTCGCACGCCGTCTCTCTGAGCGCGAGCTGATTTTTAGCCATAATTAGCCGTTTTGGCCATGGCGCGAGAGTGCCGGCGACGAGTAACCTCCACTCATCGCAAACCGGATCGAACTGAGAACAAGGGGCGACTGAGTCGCAATGCCAAGAGCCGTGAACGAAACTGAAGCTGGACGTGTCGATCTTCCGTCGATGAACGATCCGGGGATCTATCGACTCCTGGTTGTCGGACGCCTCGGTCCCGAGTGGAAGGACCGGTTCGAGGGGACGACCATCATCGAGCGAACGAGCCCGGATCCGCGTGGAATCACCGAACTGACCGTGCCGACCGCCGATCAGTCTGCCCTCCTCGGCGTTCTCGGACAGCTCTCTGGAATGCAGTGCGCACTGCTCAGTATTGCCTTACTAATTGAAGATCATCGGCTCGACAACCAACCGCGGACACGACGAAACAAAGGAAATTGACCATGAGACCAAAATCGAAGTTCTCGAAGATCGGTCTGAACCCCGATCTGGCGAAGATCAAGTTGCATGACGACACTGGCGCAGGGGCGCAGTTGCTTGAAAGCGACTGAACGCTGCAACGATCATCCTCTCTGCAAACCGAAAGGATCAACAAAATGAAAAGCAAGAAACTCGAGACCTTGGTCGCGGCGTGTGTCGTCGCCGTCAGCGTCAGCCTTCCTGCAGTTGCTCAGGACCCGTCTGGGCCAATCCTTTTCACAAACGTCAACGTCTTCGACGGCGTGAACGAAGCCTTGATCGAAAATGCCAATGTCGTGGTGACTGACAACCTGATCACCGCAATTTCGACCGAGCCGCTTGCTGTCGCAGGCGGCAGGGTGATCGACGGCGGCGGACGAACGATGATGCCGGGCATGATCGACGTGACACTGGCACACCTACCTCGCGAACATTACGTTGGGACGCGTTTGAGCTCCGCTGATATGGGCTGATACTTACGATTGCCGGATTGTTGGGCAACGAACAGGTGCTGATGCGCGGCTTCACCACGTCCGCGACATTGGTGGCAACCTGTCTGCCGTTCTAAAGCGATCGATGCCGGGAAATTTACCGGTCCCCGGATGTTGGTGTCCGGGGTCGATGATGTCAAACCGGGGGCCACTGCGATTTCTGTACCCTATATGAGTGCCGCGTCAGCCATCAGGGACTCGCTACCCTACCTGGAGCGCAACGGGATGGTCGCCATCGGCGACGGTGTTCCGGAAGTAACGCGCAAGGCGCGCGAGAATCCTATGCGTGGGGCGACCTCATCAAGCTCGTGGGCGGCGGCGGCGTCGCCTCGCTCTATGATCCGCTGGACGTCATCGCAGTACTCTCGTCGAGGAGATGCAGGCGACGTCGATGTGGCGGAGAACTGGAACACCTATGTCGCCGGCACTCTTCTACGGACAAGGCCATCCAGAGGGCGATCACGGCCGGGGTCAGGACGTCGAACACGGCAAGCTGTCATGGACGAGGAGACCGCCAGATGATGAAGGAAACGAATCTTCGGCTGCCTGCAGCCATTCTATGACGACGAGGATGCGATCCCGTGTTCCTGCCGGCTCGTTTCAGGAACACGAAGTGACCAATTGCTGATCTCTGGAACTGATACAGCCTTACGAGGTTAGCGAAGAAATAGGACCTGCTCTTCGGGTTCGGCACTGACAGCTCAGGGTTCGATCCCGCGCTCGCCGCAGCGCAGGGGGCGCAGTGTGGCCAAGCTGCCCGCTGGTTCGAGCCCTGGGAAGCGCTCAAGATGGTGACCGCCAGACAACGACGAGATCTTCAAGCGTTCCGGGCCGCGCGATCCCTATCCCGGAGACCATCGGTGTGGTTCGGGAAGGTGCCTATGCCGACCTGCTTCTGGTCGACGGCAATCCGCTCGAGAACATTGACCTGATCGCCGATCCCGAGAAGAACTTCGTCTCATCATGAAGGACGGAAAGATTTACAAAAACACCATGAGTGACCTCTTGCCTGGAAGTTGGAATAAGCAAAGATATAATAGGGAATAGAAAATGACAAATCTATCACAATTAGTCTTAGTACCATTCTCTCTAATGATTATGTTCAGTATCAATGTGTCGGCTCAAGAAGCAAACAATGATATGGCTGGCCAAGAGACCTTCGATGCGGTCGTCGGCGAAGCCGCCGATCTCATCGAACAATTGCATATACCGGGACTCGCTGTCGGCGTCATCCACGGAGCCAACTCCTATGCCGCTGGCATCGGTGTCACGAACGTCAGCACCAAAGAGCCCGTCACCGCTGACACCGCCTTTCATATCGCCTCCGTCACGAAGACCTTCACCGCGACGCTGGCCATGATGCTGTCTGAACAGGGCGTTCTGGATCTGAACGCTCGCATCGTCGACATCCTGCCGTGGTTCAGAGTCAAGGATCCTGAGGCAACGGCCAAAGCACGCGTCATCGACATGTTCCACCATCACACCGGTTGGAGCGGCGATCACGGTTTCGATCCCGTTTCTCCCGGTGGATCGATCACCGAAAAGTGCATGCTCCAAGCGCACTACATCGAGCAGATCGTGCCTTTCGGTCAGGCCTGGATGTACAGCAACACCAATCTCGCCTTCGCTGGTCATCTGCTGTCGGTCGCCGGTGGAAAACCGTACGAGACTCTCGTTGAAGAGCACATACTCTCCCCGCTCGGCATGAATGCGACAAGCTTCAACTACAGCGCCTCCCCTCCCGACGAAAATTTCGCCTGGGGTCATCCACCGATCTTTACCGACGACAAGATCGACGAACTTCAGCCGATCTTCACGCCGTTCCCCCCGACGGCCGGGTCCGCCGGCGGAATCCAATCCACCGTTCGGGACATGTTGAAGTACGCCCGCTTTCAGTTGGACGGGAAGGACTCGTCAGGCAACACGCTACTGTCCAAAGAAGCGCTCGCCTTTGCCCACGCCCCGGCAGTCGATGCTCCGACCGGCGAGTTCACCGGACTGACCTGGTTCGTCCGCAAGTACGGCGAGATCACAAGCGCTTTCCACGGAGGGACCTACATCGGCTACCGTGCCTTTCTGCAGTTGATCCCGGATCACGACTTTGCGGTCATCGTCTTGACCAACAGCGATCGCGGGGTCGAGGCCTACACAGCAGTTGCCGACGCAATGGTCAGCGCCTTCACCAAGCTCGAGCCCCATACCGCGGTCGCAAACGGCGTTGATCCGTCAGTGCTCGATCCCTTTGTAGGCGTCTTCAAAGGCACGTTCCAGGACTTGGAGATCACGACCAATGGCGGCAAGTATCAATTTGTCCAGAATTCCAAACTGACCAAGCCGGGTGCGAATCCTGCACCAGCCAATTTGGCCAACACAACCGAAGGGTGGTTTATCGTCACGGAAGGGCCGAACAAAGGAGAGCTCGGTGAATTACTCGAAGATCTGTCTGGTGAGCGGAACTACCTGCGATTCAGTCACCGGATCTTCATTCGCTCCACCGAGGAAAACGATTAACAACGAGGTGAATCAGTTCGCTGCGCTACGCCTTTTTTATCAGGTAATAGCACTTGTTGTTATTAGTACAGCTAATCACTCAAATTAGATAAACCCAGTTATTAGTATTGGAAAAATGAAATGAAAGATAAAAAATTAAGAGTCTCCTATGTTGGTTTTTTCCATGAAACCAACACCTACCTCACCGAAGGCATGGGCGAAACCACGCTCGACAGAATGCGCACTTTCCGGGGCGATCAGATCAAGAAGGGGTTGAAAGGGAGTGCCGTTGGCGGGCCAGTGGATGTGTGCGAGGAAAAGGGCTGGGAGCTGCTCCCGGGTGTCATGTTCTATATAGACTGGTGCTTTAGCACGGTGAGCGATCAGTGTTGGAAAGATGCGAAAAAGGAGATCATGGACACGCTGAAAACACAGTTACCGATGGACATCGTCTACCTTTGTGTTCACGGTGCCGGTATGGTGAATAGAACGCCCGATCTTGAAGGAGACTTAGCGGAGTCGGTCAGAGCCCTGGTCGGAAAGGACACGATGATCGTCTGGTCGGGCGACCTGCATGGCAAGATCACAGAGAAAATGAAGGACAACATGAATTTTTTCAGTGCCTGCAAAGAATATCCTCATATGGATATGAATGCATGCGCACGTGATGCAATGTATCGTGGCGCTGCGATCCTGGCAGGAGAGTCTCATCCCACCCCGGCCTATTGCAAAGTGCCACTGATGATGCCGGTGAGTAATACCGAAGAGGAGGGCGCCTTTGCAAATCGACTTAAAGAAAAGTGCATTGAAATCGAAAAGCGGCCCGGTGTTCTCAACTGCTCTGTTATGCATGGTTTTCCATACCAGGACAGCGATTTCTGTGGCGTGTACCCGATGGTCACTACCGAAAATGACCTCAAGCTGGCACAAGAACTGGTTGACGAATTGGCGCAGTGGATATGGGATCACAGGAAAGAGTCCGTCATCCCATTAGAACCTTTGGACAAAACGATGAGCACTGTGCTGGCCATGCTCGAGAAGGACGGCCACTATGTTCGTAAATTGCCAACGAAAGGCGATGTCATCGACCATACCCCGATCGTGATTGGGGACGCTGCGGATAACCCGGGTGGCGGAGCCGGAGGTGGTGGCACGCACCTGCTGAAGGCCCTTATGGAGACCAAAGGCCTGGGGAAAGTCGCTTTCATGTCCATACACGATCCGGAAACCGCAAAGGCCGCAGTCGCTGCCGGTGTAGGAGCGACAATCGATGTGAGCCTCGGGGGCAAATTTGAAACTCTATCCGGCCCACCGATCAAGACCAAAGCCTATGTCAAGTCGATTTCGGATGGGAATGAGACCGTTCGCGGGGGGACCGCTTTCAACGGCCCATTCCAGCTTGGCCCTACCGCCAGGTTGGTCATCGATGCGGTGAATACGGTTGATGTCATCGTCATATCCGGCCTATGCCAGACATATGATGATACGCAGGGACGGCCACACGGCATCATCGTTCAGGAATATGACGTTATAGGTGTCAAAAGCGGAATGCACTTTCGAGCGTTCTATGAAAACTTCACCGACAAGTTGCTGGTCGCTGATGTTCCCGGAACCACGAGTCGCGACATAAGTATTTTCAAACATACCCAGCTCAAGAGTCCTATCTATCCGCTGGACGCAAATACGACTTTTAATTTAAGAAATAAAGAAGATGAACATGAAGTCAACAGATAAATCCGTTATTACCCGTAGAGACTTTTCTAAACTGGGAGCATGAACCAAGGAGGCGATAGTAAGGATGGAATCCGGTGAAAGAAAATATAACGGTGTTTAGCAGGATGGAAGATGACTATTACGATGAAGATGGAGAGATATTGATGAGCAACAAACACGACAGAGATGATGGAGAGATATTGATGAGCAACAAACACGACAAAGATTACGACGATCCGAAGGGTGTTTCACGGCGCAGCTTTTTGGCGCGCGGAGTTGCTGTCGGAGCGGCGGCGAGTGCCGCCGGGCTCGGGCTGCACTGCCGGCCTGCCGCGCCACGAACGAGCGGGCCAGTCCGAGTTGGCGCATCGGGTTTCGAGCCGCTTGAAGTCGACAGCCCGATGGCCAGGTGGAAAAAGCCCCAGTCCCCGGAATTCATCGAAAAGGCGACCAAAAACTACAGTTTTCCCAACTGGCAGTCGGGCAACGAAGATTCCATCTACTACAACCTCAATATCCCCGAGTTCTTCCACTGCTCCTACGTCGCTCCGCCGAAGGAGTTTTCCAAGCTCGAGCGGGCGATCAATCCGTCAATTCTGGATCTGACCTATAAGGCTCTTGACGGCACGTCCACGCCGCCGCTGAAGGAATATCTGGTCGGCAAGCGTCAGGTTCAGGCGATGATGATGGCCCACAAGGGCAAAGTCGTCTTCGAGGTCTATCCGGGCATGAATCCCACCGATATCCACATCTGGATGTCGGCATCCAAACCGACGGTTGGCCTGCTTGTCGCGATGCTTGCTGATGAGGGCAAGATCGATCTGGACAAGCCGGTCCCGACCTACGTGCCCGAGCTCAGAGGGTCGGCCTGGGAGCAGGCGACGGTCAGGAACGTGATGAATATGTCCTCCGGCCTCAATATTGAGGAAACCATCGAGAACCTACTGAACCCTGATTCGTGGATCGCAAACTGGTTCACGGCCGGTTTCGAGCCGAACAAGGGCGATTTCCGCGAGATGTCCAAGAACGCCAAGCCATTGCCGGGTGAATCCGCAGGCGAACGTTTCCGCTATTCCGGCGCGAATACCCAGACGCTGGTGCTGGCGACGCAATATGTGTCCGGAATGCGGTGGCAGGACTATTGGAACGAGCGGGTCTGGTCGAAGATTGGGGCGAAGAACCCTTTCGTTGTCGGGCTCGCGCCGGACGGAACTCCTCTGGCCGCCGGTTTGCACAACACGACGCCCGAGGACCTGTTGCGCTACACGTTGATTTACACGCCCAGTTGGAATGTCGTGTCGGATGAGCAGATCATCTCGGACAGGCTGCTGAAAAGCATCCAGACCATGGGCAATCCCGAGGCCTACAAGGGCTCGACCGAAGAGCAATACGGCACCGACTGGTTCGGCGAAGTCCCTGCCTACAACTCGGCCCAGTGGGACCATGTCTTCAGCGACGGCGCCATGTTCAAGCACGGGAACATGGGACAGGGTATCTATGTCGACCCGGCCCGTGATTTCTGTGGCATGTATTTCGGTCTCGCGCCCAACCCTGACGAAATCTCGGGGATCGATCACTCGCCGGGATATCTGCGCAACGCGGCGAAAGCCCTGGCTGGTGGTTAATTTCTTCCAAACCCGAACGCTGCGCGTGCGCAAGCGGTCGGCAGCTAGGCAAAATGGAAAATTTGCAGAGTTCTGAATCTCAAGCTTCGACTGGAAATTCACCAGAGAGCTCGCTGGGGCGCGGACGTGCCCCAGCAGAGTTCTCTGAAGGTTCGAAGGTTCCCTTCGAGGATGCCTGGCAGATTCATCGTCAAGGTTGGCACTGCGGCCCATAACTATGGTTCCACCGCAACCCGGCTGGAGTCGTTCCTCGCGGGCCTGTCGAAAAAATTGGGCTATCCGGGCGTCTTCAGGTCGACCCCGTCAGACATCGTGTTCGCCGTGCGGGAAGGCCCCGAATCGCCTCAGCGCGTCGAGATCATCGCCATGCAGGCTCCGGGTGTCGACCTGGACAAGCTCGCCCGGGTCGGCGACCTGCTGAACGAGTTGGAAACCGGGACCCTGTCGCTCGCGGACGCCTCTACGAGGCTCGATGCCATCGACCTGGTCCCGCCGCCGTGGGGAAGGTTTGCGAGCATGCTGGGATACGCCCTCGTCGGGCTGGGGCTGGCGTTCCAGACATCGCGCCGGGATCTGCCCTGGGCCGTCCTGGTGTCCGGCATCGCCTATCTCGGGGTGATGGCAGGCAGTTCGATTCTGGACCCCAACCTCGGAAACCTGGTCGGCACCATCGTTGCCGTGGTCGTTGCCAACCTCTGGGCCAGGCAAACGGGACGGCCGACCTCGATCGTGCTCATTCCCGCCATCGTCATGCTGGTCAGTGGCACCATCGGTTTTCGTGGTCTGGCCTCCATGGCGGAAGGCGAGCTGCTGCTCGGTGCGCAGCAGTTTTTTCAGATGTTCGTGGTGGCCCTGACCATTGTCACTGGAGTATTCGTCGGCTACACGATCGTTCATCCGGAACCCGGCCTGTGAACAAACAAACTACTGGCCGGCGGCTGACGAAAATGGAGACTCAGGTCGTGTTCGAGACCTATCCGGGGGTGCACCCGAGCGACACCCACGTTTGGACGCCTCGGTCCCGAGTGGAAGGACCGGTTCGAGGGGACGACCATCATCGAGCGAACGAGCCCGGATCCGCGTGGAATCACCGAGCTGACCGTGCCGACCGCCGATCAGACCGCTCTTCTCGGCGTTCTCGGACAGCTCTCTGGAATGCAGTGCGCACTGCTCAGTGTTGAGCGTACTGATTGAAGATCATAGGCTCGACAACCAACCGCAGACACGACGAAACAAAGGAAATTGACCATGAAACAGAAATTGAAGTTCTCAACGATCATCGCCGCGGCAGCGCTCATCTGCGGGCTCATGACGGGCGCGCATATCGCCGTGGCCCAGGACTACGACCTCGTCATTCTCAACGGGCGGGTCATCGACCCCGAAACGATGTACGACGATATCGCCAATGTCGGCATCACAGGACGGTCGCATCGTCACGATCAGCAAAGACGCCCTTGACGGGCGCCGAGACCGTTGACGCGACCGGCAAGATCGTGGCGCCGGGCTTCATCGACACGCATTTCCACTTTCAGATGCCGGTCGGCTATTCCCTCGGGTTGCGAGATGGCTTGACCAGCAGCATGGATTATGAGATGGGCACTGCGGGACCCTTTGTCGCGGAGTGGTACAAATTACGTGAAGGTAAGACCCAGGCCAACTATGGCACTGTGTCGAGTCACGAGTTTGCCCGCGCAATGATCCTCGACGGATCAGACGGTGATTACCTGATAAATGGCACTTTAGCTGCTTTAACAACCCGGGCGAAGACGGGCTGGAGCCAAACTCGTCCGACCTTAGAGCAGGGCAACGCGATTCTCAAAGCGATGGACGAGGGTCTTCAGGCAGGTGCCTTAGGCACCGGCAGCACCACGGGCTATATGAGAGAGGGCATCTCTTCACGCGAGATGTTCGAGGTGCAGAAACTCGCTGCACGCTATGGCCGCCCGGCTGCAGCACATACACGCTATACACTGGGCAACGACACGGAAGAGAATAACGGTGCGCAGGAACTTATCGCCAACGCCATGGTGCTTGGCGCCCCTGCGATCGTACAGCACTTCAACAACGCCGGCTGGCGGCTTGCACACGAGATGACTATCGGGCTTCAGGAACAGGGCCACAACATCTGGGGTGAAATCTATCCCTACGCTGCGGGTTCCACCACGATTAATGCTTCGTTCCTGGAGCCTGAGGTTTGGATCGACAAAATGGGTAATCGCTATGAAGATACCATGCTGGATCCGGAAACGAATGAGTACTTTACTCTGGAGACCTACAAGGCCACGATCGCAACCAATCCGACCAAGCCGATTGTTATATTCAAGCAGCCCGAAGAAAACATTGTGAAGTGGCTGACCTTGAAGGGTGTGACCGTGGCCAGCGATGCAACTGTGGCCACACCGTACGACGCACCGTGGGATTACCCGTTGGACTCACTTGGCGGCACCCATCCGCGGACGGCTGGCACCCGAGGCAAAACGATAAGAATTGGTCGGGAAAACAACATCCCGATGATGCAGCTGATGTCAATTCTTAGCTACAACGCAGCTAAGCATTTGGGTGAAACAGGCCTTACGTTTTTTCAAGAACGCGGCCGTATCCAGACCGGCATGGTTGCCGATATCGTGGTGTTTGACCCTGAAACCTTCACGGACAATTCAACTTACGAAAATGGCGCTATCCCTTCAACGGGTATGAAAGCTGTGATCGTCAACGGTCAGGTGACGGTGCTTGACGATGTGCTGCTTCCTGTTTTTGCTGGTCAGCCGATCCGTTTTGAACCAGAAGACAAGCCGCGCTACGAGCCAGTCACGGTAGAAAAGTGGAATGCCGAATTCACGACCGGTTTGCCATCTGACTTCGATGGCTGTGGGCATGAGGGCCATAAACACTGATCGTGACACACTCAGAAACGTAGGCGTGATATGAAGTTTTGGGTATTCGTTCTTGCGGTGGCGGCCATGTTGGCCGCCTCCCAGGCGTCTGCAGAACCCGAGGCGATCGAGTTTTCAGACCTTGTGGACCCTTTGGCTGTAGTCTTCGACGATCCCTACAGAGACATGGGGTTCCGTTTGCTGAATGAGTTGAAGCTTCTGGTCGAGCTGGACCAGATTTCTATCGAACCCAGGGAATTTGACCCGAACCAGTGAGCGGTGCCCGGCGGAGCGACTTCGAAGTATCTGCGGTACATCCAAGCGCTTCCTGATACGAGACCGGTGGCCGAGACCGGTACGACGGAGAAAAAGATGAAGAATCGGCTGACAATCGTCTCGGTCTTTGCAGTGCTCGTGTGCTTTGTTGGAGCGAGCGCCGTCGCGCAGAGCCCCGAGGACCCTGAGGCGCTTCGCCGCGAGCTCGCCGCGGAGCGGGCGCGTCTCGAGGAGCAGATGAAGCGGCTCGACGAGCTGGAAGCGCGGCTCGACGCTGCGCTCGCGGAAGAGGAAGCGGCGCCCGACGCTGCACCAACCACCGAGGGGGAGGAGGTGGCCGCCGGTTCCGAAGACATCGTCCCGGAACGGCTCGACAAGGAACCGAATCAGACCAAGGACTCACACGAGGTCTTGACCGGGGATGAGCTTATGGCGGACGATTTCCCCGGATCGTGGCCGATGTTCGGCACCAACTACAGGATGAAGTTTGGCGGCTACTTCAAGCTCGACGCGCTGTACGATCTCGACGGCGCGGGGGATAGATACCAGTTCCTGGTCGCTCAGATCCCTGTCGAAGGCTCGCCTGAGGCCGCGGCCTCCGGCTACTTCAACATGTTCGTGCGCGATACGCGGATCAACTTCGACATTCGCTCGTCTGGGCAGGACGGGGTACCACAACAGTTCTTTCTCGAGATGGACTTCTTCGACACCAGCTCGTACTCACCGCGGCTGAGGCACGCCTACATCGTCTACGGCAACCTGCTCGTCGGCCAGACCTGGACAACGATTGCCGAGATGGCGTCGCTGCCCTTCACGATCGACTTCGGCGGCGGTGACGCTTTGTTCGGGAACCGCACCCCGCAGGTCCGCTGGCAGCAGGACCTGAACTCGAACTGGAGCTGGGCCGTCGGTCTGGAGCAGCTGCAGACCTCCGGCATCTACAACCCGTACAACCTCGGGGGGAGCGCGAGCCCCCAGCTGCCGGTGCTCGCCGGGCGCCTCACCCACCAGCGAAGCAACGGCATCAGGACGCTGGCGGCCCTCTTGCAGCAGCTCCACTGGGACGGCGAAGGAGTCGGACCTGACGCGACCGCGGCAGGATGGGCTCTGATCTTCGCCGGCCGCCAGAACTTCGGCGGGAGCCGCGACTTCTTCACCTGGAACCTCGTCTACGGCGACGGCACGGCGGACACCATCATGGCGCTCACCGGCAGTGACGCGAACGCGAACCTGACTCCCGACGGCCGGCTCGTCACCCGACAGGGATACAGCGTCGCCCTCGGGCTCGGCCACGCATGGTCCGACACCCTGTCGTCGAACCTCGCTTTCGCGTGGACGGACCTCGAGAACATCGGCGAGCGGGAAGCGGACGCCATCCAGAGCGGCGGCGTCGGCCATCTGAACCTGATCTGGGCGCCCCGCGAGAAGTTCAGCACGGGCATCGAGCTGATGTGGGGTATGCGCGAGAACGCCGACGGCGATGACGGAGACGCCACCCGCATCCAGACGATGGTCAAGTACACCTTCTGAGATGTGCAGGGGCGCCGTGACGATGCGGAGCGTGAACGTTATGATTTGTCAGGATGGGGAAACGTGGAGATGACGAAGCGTCAACGACTTCGAGTCGTCGCCTGCCTGGGGCTCGCGGCTCTCGTGGTGTGCTCTGGGCCGCTGGGTGCTGAGCAGCCCGGGGAAAAGGGCAAGCCCGTGGCGACGGACCGTGAAGGCACCTGGAGCTTCTTCGCCGCTCCATATGGCTGGCTGCAGGGGGTCTCGGGCACCGTGGTGACCGACGGCGAAGCCGTCGAGATCGACGTCCCGTTCGAGAACATCCTTGACGTAACTCAAGCGGGCTTCATGCTGTACCTCGAGGCGCGCCGGGACAGGCTCTTTGTTGCATTCGACGGTACCTGGGCGACCCTCGGTGGTGCCAGTGAGGGAGTTCTGATCGATCTCGATGTGGAGGTCCGAGAACGGATCTACGACCTGCGAATCGGCTACCAGGTGTTCAACCGCGAGCTCGGAGACCCGATCCACAGATCGAAGTTCACCTGGCAGCGCCGCGGCGTCGTCGACGTGTTCATCGGCGGCCGCTACTTCCGAACAGAGCCGGTGATCACTCTGACGCCGATCATCGGCGACGAGCGCGAGATCTCAACGGTCGATTCGCGCATCGACCCATTTCTCGGTCTGCGTGCCGGTTGGGACATGAGCTATCGCTGGATCATCGGTTTTCGCGGCGATATCGGCGGATTCGGAATCGGCGATGCCGCCGAGTTCTCGTGGCAGGCGGCCGCCGAGGTCGGCTTCAGAGTGTCCCGCCGCGTCACGATCTTCGCCGGCTACCGCGTGCTTGACTACGATACGGTCACCGGAGAGGGCGCGGATCGGAATGGGATCGAGCTGAACCAGCACGGGCCGATCATCGGCGGCGGCTTTCTGTTTTGAACGGGTTGTTCGCCAGGGGTGCGCAGAACAGGTGCTACATTTCGCATGAGCGCTTGGAGGTGACATGAACGACATGAGCGATTTCCGTTCGAGAATTCGAGTCGGCCCGGTGTGGGGACTGTTGCTCGCACTCGTCGTCGCGACCGGGGGGCCGGCCGGTGCCCAGCAGTTCAACGCGGACAACCAGTGGGTCGCGCCGCACGGGGTCGGAACTCTTGCGCTCTCAGTAGGCCAGGAGTACTCGATGTTCATTGCCGTTGCCGCCCTGCTGCCGGAAACGGAGTTCAATATCGGTGTGACCCATTTTTATGATAAACCGCTCGATCTGACCGAGGGGTACTACTCGGGCATCTTCTACGTCAAACGCCGGCTCTCCGAGAATGCGGCCGGCAACGGCGGTTGGGCAGTGATGGGGGGTACCGGTGTCAACCCCTCCTACCTGCAGAAGGGTGAGGTGACCGACACCTTCCAGTCGTGGTGGGCGAACGCCGTCTACACGATCCCGTTCCGCGACGGGGCTGTGACCTGGGACCTTCTGCCGGGGTTTCTCGTCAACCTCGACAAGGACCAAAGCGGAGAGACGGCGTGGGGAATGACCTACTCGACGCGGGTCGCGGTCTACAAGATCATTCCCCATTCCGCGATCGTCGGCGAGGTCTTCGGCACCACGGGGGAGGCCTACGCCGAGCCGACGTGGAGGCTGGGAGTGCGCTGGGAGAGCCGGCGCGTGATTATCGCCGCGAGTTACGGCGACAGCTTCAGCGGCGCCGGCAGCCCGCGCTTCGAGATCGGCGCGATCTTCCTCACCAACCAGCTCAAGTTCCTCTGTCTCGGGAAATGTCAGAAGGATCCGGATTGGTGAGTGATGGTGGCACAAGGAGTCAGCCCGCACCGGATCGCCGGTCGGAGATCCTTCGAGGTGATGAATGAAGCACACGACCTTTGACCCCGGCCGGATCGGCGCGTTGAGCGACGGCGTCTTCGCCATCGCCATGACGCTGCTGGTGCTCAACCTCCGCCTCCCGGATGTGGGGTCGCATTCCGACCCGTCGGTCTTCGCGGCCGGCCTCGTCGATCAGCTGCCGCGTTTCGCGTCGTGGCTGCTGAGTTTCGCGATCCTGTGCCGGCTGTGGACGGTGCACCACGACCTGCTCGCCGACGGCGACACCCGCACCCGCAGCTTCCTGTTGTGGAATTTCGTGTTCCTCGGTGCGGTGTCGTTCATCCCATTTCCCTCGTCGTTGCTCGCCGAGCACCCGGAGCAACTGCTGTCGGTCGTTGTTTTTTCGGCGACCTACGTGGTGGCGGGCATCGCCCTCGGGAGGATGTGGCGGGTGTCCGACCGGAGCCGCATCACCGATGGCGAAACGTCGCGCCCACACGGGATCAGCCGGGCGATGGTGTTGATCCTGGCGACCGCGGCCGGTTCGTGTCTCCTCGCACTTTTCGACCCGCGGCTCGGCGCGGCGCTGTGGTTCACCTACCCGTTCACCGGTGGGGTGGTCCGGAGGTTCGACCGACGCCAAAAGACCGAGACGGCGTCATGAGCCGGATCATGAGTGGGGGGAAGTTCTCCGGGAATCGTCGCACTGAGACGCGCAAGAAAAATGAGGCTGCAGCCGTGTGCACGGTGGGTCCGGCGGCAGCCAACACGTACGTTCGAGCGTTCGAGTCGAGATCAATTTTCAACCTGACAACACGAGGAGGAGAAAAATGGAAGACATGAGAGAAACACTGACGGGGTGGGCGGAGGATACGAAGAAGAACGCCGGGATGATTGTCATCCTGGGCGTACTGACGGTGATCGCGGGCTTTCTGTCGCTGGTGATGCCGTGGGTGAGCGGCGTCGGGGTGGCCTTCCTAGTCGGGTTCGCGATGGTCATCGGCGGCGTGGCGCGGCTGGTCGGGGTTTTCCAGGCCGGCTCGTTCGGGCGCGGCACCCTCGCCTTCATCGGCGGCGCCCTGACCCTGCTGGCGGGCGTGATTCTGGTGGCGCGGCCGGGCGTCGGCCTCGCGGTTTTGACCATGATGATTGGCGCCTACCTGCTGGTGGACGGCATCTTCGGCGCCGTGCTGGCGTTCCAAGTCAGGCCCGAAAAGGGGTGGGGCTGGATGTTGTTCAGCGCCGCCATGAGCTTCCTGCTCGGCATCCTGCTGCTCAAGGAGTGGCCCCTGTCCGGGCTGTGGGCGATCGGCACCCTGGTCGGGATCAACATGTTGTTTGCGGGTTTCGCCATGATCTCCATCGGCTCGGCCGGACGGAAGTTGATCAAAAAACTGGAGTAACCCCTTTGGAATGAACCCCGCCGGGGTAGGAACCGAGACCGGGGCCGGCCCCCGGTTCCGGTCGCCGGTGGGTCGTCTCCAGAGACGGGGAAACGTCCTCGTCAGCAGCAGTGCGTCGTGCCGAGCGGTGCCAGAGGTGGAGTGATGAGTTTGGGAAAACCAACACCTGAGGCCGCTGCCGCGGCACCTGCGGGCGAGGGGGCCGACCCTGCGGTGAAAAAGAAGAGGAGACGACGAATCATGATCGTGCTTGCCGTGGTGGTGTTTCACGTGCTCGGCTTTCTCTCGTCCATCCACGCGATCATGAGCACGCGCACCGAGCAGGGCGCCGTCGCGTGGGCGGTGGCGCTCAACACCTTCCCCTACGTGGCGGTGCCGGCGTACTGGGTGTTGGGGCGGAGCCGGTTTCAGGGTTACGTCACCGCGCGGCGGGGCGAGATGGCGGAGATTGCCGGTTTGAGCGACGACGCCCGGGCCGCGGTTCGCGAGTTCATGCTGCCGCCCGAGGAGGTCAGCCAGGCCGTCCGCGCAGCCGAGGCCCTGGCTGGAATCCCTTCCCTTCGCGGTAACGCGGTCGAGCTGCTGATCGACGGCGACGCCACGTTTGCGAGCATCCTCGAGGGCATCGATCGGGCCCAGGACTCCATCCTTTTCCAGTTCTTCATCGTCCACGACGACGAGATCGGCCGTGACGTCAAAACGCATCTGATAGAGCGCGCCAAGGCCGGCGTGCGGGTGTACTTCCTGTACGACGAGGTCGGGAGCCACGACCTCCCGGCGAGTTACAAGGACGAGCTCCGCGAGGCGGGCATCGAGGTCTACGACTTTCACACTCAGAAGGGCCCGGGCAACCGATTCCAGCTCAACTTCCGCAATCACCGCAAGGTGGTCGTGGTCGACGGCAAGGTGGCGTGGATCGGCGGACACAACGTCGGTGACGAGTACCTCGGCCGCGACCCGAAGTTCGGGCACTGGCGCGACACCCACGTGCGGATCGAGGGGCCGTCCGCCCTTGGCGCTCAGCTTTCCTTTGCGGAGGACTGGTACTGGGCGACCGGCAGGCGGCTCGATGTGAGCTGGCGTCCCGTGGCCGCGATCGACGACGCCGTTCCGGTTCTGATCATTCCTTCAGGACCTGCCGACGAGCTCGAGACCGCCAACCTCATGTTCGTGGAAGCCATCAACTTCGCGAAGGAAAGGATCTGGATTACCAGCCCGTACTTCGTACCGGACCGGCCGGTGATCACCGCGCTCCAGCTCGCCGGGCTGCGCGGTGTCGATGTGCGCATCCTGATTCCGGACATGCCGGACCACCTCGGCGTCTACCTGGCCGCCTTCGCCTATCTCGACGAGTCCGGCAGCACCGGCGTGAAGTTCTACCGCTACCAGGACGGCTTTCTGCACCAGAAGGTCATGCTCATCGATCACTCGTTCGCGGCGGTCGGCACCGCCAACTTCGACAATCGTTCGTTCCGCCTCAACTTCGAGATCACGGCGGTGGTCGCCGACGATGATTTCGCCTCCGAGGTCGAGAGCATGCTCGAGGCCGACTTCTCCGAAGTCGCGGTTGATGGAGCCAGGCGAATACGATCGCAAGCCCTGGTGGTTCCGCTTCGCCGTCAAGCTCGCCCGACTGACAGCGCCGGTGCAGTGAGGCGTGATGGCTGCGGGGCCGCGAGACGGGACTCCGAACCGGACCGGTGGCGGATCGCGCCATCGAGGAGGGTCAACACGTTATCGACACTCCTGTGGAGGGCAGCCAGTTGGGAATCCGTGCAAACTTCAGCATGAGTTCGGAGGGTGCTGGAAGACGCCGAGACCACCGAGAGCGCGTCGGTCGCGAGCATCTTCGCAGCGCGGAGTATGATCCCGAGCGACGTCACGGGTTGAGCAACCAGGAGGAATCATGAGGTACGCGGCAATGTCACAGACCATACACCGGCGCTTCGTGAGAGCCGGCGTGATGGTGCTACTCGGCCTCGCAGTCGTGGTGCCCGGAATGGCCCAGGACGCCCTCCCGGCGCCTGCGCCGACACCGCAACCGACGCCGATTGCCGTCTCTGACATCCCCGCCCGAGCGGCAGCCAGCGTCGACGCGGCCCGCCAGGCGGTGGCGAGCGCTGCGCCGGATGCTCTACTGATCCAGATCCAGCAGGCTTTGCCCGACGAACAGGCACAGATCGCAACTCTCCGTGAGGAAACCACGGAACGGATGAAGAGGCCGGGGCCGGCGTCGATGATCAAGGAGAGCGAAAAATCCTGGCAACGGGTGCGTGCCAGGCTCGATCGCTGGATGGTTGATCTGTCGGCCCGCTCGAGCGCCCTCGATGCCACTCTCGGCGATCTTCAGAGCCGGACGGCGCTGTGGCAGCTCACCCGGGACCACGGTTCCGCGGCCGCACTTCCAAAGGCGGTGACCCAGGAGATCACCGACACCCTCAAGAGCCTCGCCGACGCCGAGAAACAGGTGCGGTCGGCGAGGGACTCGATTCTGAGCCTCCAGGCGGCCGTCGCCAAGGAAAAGCGCGGCGTGGACGACATGCTCGCCAAACAGCAGCAGGAAATCGGCAAACGGACCAAGGGGCTGGTGAGCATCGACAGCCCTCCGTTGTGGAAGGCATTTGGTGGCGAAGGTGACCGCGGTGGGGTTCGAAGCCTCGGCAAGGAGCTAGTGCGCGAGCAGGCGCGATCGCTCAAGAACTACCTGGGAGAGCAGGGCGGCCTGCTCCTCTTCTGGCTGCTGATGTGGCCCGCGCTTACCCTGCTGATGGTGGTCATGCGTCGCAAGGCGGAAGTGTGGGCCCAGCAGGACAAGTCGTTGCAGACGACGGTCACGCTGCTCAGCCGACCGGCCTCGTCTGCCCTGGTCGTAACGGCGCTTTTCAACCTCATTCTGCAGCCGCAGGCACCGAGCGCATGGGTCGATGTGGTCGGTTTCGTCGTCGCTCTGGCGGTTTTTCGCCTGCTCTCCCAGCTTCTGCCCACCTCGATGCGTTCGGCTCCACCTCTGGTGGTGCTGCTGATTGTCCTTTGGCGGGTCGTTTTTCTGGTGCCCGAGGGATTTTTCATCCACCGGCTGGCGCTGCTGTTGCTGGCCGCCGGAGGAATGGCGGCCTGCGTGTGGTTGATTCGGGCGTTCCAGGCCGATCCGGGCAAGGCTTCGAAGCCATGGTATCGGGCGCTCGTTCACGGCAGTCGATTGGCGTTGATCCTGTACGTGGCCGGCGCGGTCGCGGATATCGTCGGCAGCGTCGGTTTCTCGATACTCCTCCTGACGGGCACGACCGCCTCCGTGCTGGCCGCATTCCTCTTGGAACTGGTGAGTACGACGCTGCGCGCGATGGTTCGGGTAAGCCTTCTGACAGGTGTCGCTCGGCGTATGGGCATCGCTCCGGAACATTCCGACACCGTGCGAACAACGGTATTTCGGATGATCAAGTTCTTCGCGGTGCTGGCGTGGGCGGTCGTCACCCTCAGGGGATTCCTCCTCTTTGATCCGGTGCGGGCTGATATTCGTCGCCTGCTCGATTGGAAGGCCACGATCGGCAATGTTTCGATCGATCCCGGCGACGCCCTGATCTTTGGGTTCTTCATCTGGATGTCGTTCAAAATCGCGACCTTTGTTCAGTTCGTCCTCGACGTTGAGATCATGCCCAAGATGGATCTGCCCAGGGACGTGCCGCGGACGATCTCGCGGCTCGCCCGCTACGCGGTCATCGCGGTCGGCGCGGTGATCGCGAGCGCGGCCGCCGGATTCGATATCAGCAAGGTCACGATCATCGTCGGAGCGCTCGGTGTCGGCGTCGGTTTTGGCCTGCAGAACATCGTCAACAATTTCGTATCGGGTCTGATCCTGCTTTTCGAACGGCCGATCCGGGTCGGCGACACTCTGGACATCGATGACACCGGCGGTGTGGTGGAGAAGATCGGCATGAGGGCCACCATCGTGAGCACCTGGGATGGCGCCGAGGTCATCGTCCCGAATGCCAATCTGATCTCGGAGGATGTGACCAACTGGACCCTGACTCACGACCGCCGGCGAATGATCATTCCGGTAGGAGTGGCCTACGGCACCGATCCCGAAAAGGCTGCCCAGTTGATCGTCGAAGTCGCCAACGAACACAAGAAAGTCGATGCCAAACCAGAACCCGCCTGCCTTTTCATGGGGTTCGGCGACAGCGCGCTCGAATTTGAACTCCGTGCCTGGACTGCGGGGTCGATCTATCTGGGGGTTGCCAGCGATCTGCGTTTCACGATCGTCAAGAGATTGCACGAGGCAGGTATCGAAATTCCCTTCCCTCAACGCGATCTGCATCTCCGAACCACAGACTCTGATGCCGTGTCGTCGGGTAGGTTGAAGAAGCAGGTGGTTGCGCCTGCCGAGGATGGGGCGGCCGGTCCGGTCGCGAAAGACAAGCAAGAAACCAAGGAACCGTGAGTTGGTGATCGCAACAATTATTGGAGATCGTGAGTGACTGAAAAGAATTCCTCCGGGCGTCGTGACATCCACCGCGGGGACTCACAATCGGAAACACAACCGAAGATCGGGATCGCTCTCGGCGCCGGCGGGGCCAAGGGGATCGCCCACATCCCAATGCTCGAGGCTCTGGACGAGATGGGGATCACCCCACACCGCATCGCCGGATGCAGTTTCGGTGCGGTGATAGGAGCTCTCTACGCCTCGGGTCTGTCGGCGGCGGAGATCAAGGACAAGATCGCGCGGTTGGCGATCACCAGGAGCGACACCATGCGGGGGGTGCTCTCCGACAGCAAGATCAGCAAGTGGTGGGGGATGATCGACCCCGACTTTCGCCGCAGCGGCCTGATCAAGGCCGAGTCGATCATGGCCTCGTTGTGCGGGGACCGTTCGTGCGAGACCTTCGAGGAGCTCGCCATACCCCTGTCCGTGGTCGCCACCGATTTCTGGGAATGCCGGTCGGTCGTCATCGACTCGGGGCCGCTCAAACCCGCCGTTCAGGCCAGCATGGCTTTGCCCGGGCTCTTCACGCCCGTCGAGCTCGGTGGGCGGGTGCTGATCGATGGAGGAACGACCAACCCGGTGCCTTACGATCTGTTGATGGACTCGTGCGATATCGTGATCGCCGTCGACATCAACAGCGGCAGCCCAGCCGAACCGGGATCGGTTCCCGGCTACTTCAACAATCTTTTTGGATCGATTCAGATCATGCAGCAGGCGATCGTCCAACGAGAGCTCGAGGCACGTCGTCCCGATATCTACATCAAACCCAGGTTGAGCGACTTCAGGACCCTGCACTTCTATAAGGTTGACGAAATCTACAAAGAAGCGCAGACAGCCAAGGAAGAGCTGAAACACGAACTCGGGAAAAGACTTGCGACCTGGACCGAAACGCCGTGACCGAGCCATATCGGGAACCCGTCAGCCAGCCCGCATTGGTATGAGGATTTGTAGTGAGAGGTGCGAGGAGCAACCGTGGTGGTGGTTGCGCAAGATGAGCGAGCGGAGGCGTACTTGCGGTACGTCGAGCGAGCGAATCGAGAAAACACCGCCGCGCGCAGTGCATCGCACCTCGTAGCAGGTGACTCATGAATAACGATTTGCGTTAGGATTTCGGCATGCAGAAACGACTGTACTTCGAGTTGAGGGCTGGAGCCGTGATGTTGGGATTGGCGACCTTCGTCTTCTCCACCCCGGCGGCTGGCGCTCAGGGCACGCCGTCCTGGCCGACGGCCGTGACAACACCCACACCGGCAGCAGTGCGCGTGGCTCCGCCACCATCGGGGTCTCCCGACCCGACGCCCGCGCCGTCGACTCCACCGGCTCCGGAGACGCCGTCGCCGACCCCAACCGGAGAGGAGGCGGGGGGAAAGCCGATTCCGACTGAAACCTCTGAGAACGAGAAAGAGGCCGGCGAAACGCCGGTTACTCCGACGCCGGCCGCCGCGACCGGCGAGGACGACGATCAGACTCCAAAGAGCGAACTGGAGACGAACCCGGGTGCTGTGGCGTTTACCGACTACCGCCCCTTCGATCTCGACGAGATCGAGCCGCAGAAGTTCGACTCCAAATGGAAGGCGTTTGTTGCAGGAATTCGTGGTATCAGCCGGTACAACCTTTTCGACGGAAAGCTGAAGTTCCGAATCGGCGGCCAAATCCAGGTTGACGGTACGGCAGGCAACGACGATGCGACCTACGAGGAATATTATGCTCCGATCGATTCGCAGGTCTCGTTGCGCAACATCGTTCTCTTTGCGGTGGGTCGGCTCAACGATTTGAACTTCAATTTCTCGTTCGATCTCGGTGCCGACTGGGGGATCGACGCGACCTGGGTCGAGGGTGCCAAGGGAGGTCTCGAAGTCTGGGGGCATCACGTCGGTAAGCTGCGCCTCGGTCTGGTGTACGAGCCGTTCAGCCTCGAGCGGCAGACCAGCAGCTACAACGGCGGTTTCATGGAGCGATCGCTCCCCGTCACGGCCTTTGCCCCGGGTACCAATTTCGGCGCCAAGATTCACGACTCCAGCAGGAACGGGCGGACCGCCTGGGCCGCCGGCCTGTTCTCGTTAGGCAAAGAGCAGCGACCAGAACGCCGGCACCTCGCTGCTGTCGCTTACCGGTCGTTTCAGCTGCCTCCCGGTCTACCGGGACCAGGGCCGGCAGCTGGTGCACGTCGGCGCGTCGTTCAGCTCGAGGTCGCCGACGGGTGGTGACACCCGGTACCGGACGCGGCCCGAGGCCCGGTACGTCGATTACCTGGTGGACACCGGCTCATTCGACACCAGTCACATCACGCTGTGGGGGCTGGAGTTCGCCGCGGTGCGCGGTCCGTTGTGGATGATGGCGGAGTACATTCAGAGCGACGTGTCGGCCCAGTCTGTCGGTGATCCGACTTTCGCCGGTTCGTATGTCCAGTTCGGGTGGTTCCTCACCGGTGAGACCCGGCCGTACCGGACCAACAGCGGGACCTTCGACCGCTTGCTGCCGTTGAAAAAGTACTCCGGGGGCAACCCATTCAAGAAGAAGAACGGCGGCGCCTGGGAACTGGCGGGCCGGATCTCGACGGTCGATCTGACGGACGGTCTGGTGGAGGGCGGCGAGTTGACGGACTTCGACATCGCCTTGAGTTGGTACGTCAACGCCGCGACCCGGATCGAGCTGAATTACATCTACGCCGACCCCAAGAACCGGGGAGCGGCGAACATCGTACTTTTGAGGGTGCAGTATCAGCCGTGGTAGGTGATGTTGACCGGGTGGCTGGCATCGGGAACAGAGCGGACCGGGCGAGCGCAGCCGACAGGGGACGGAGCACTGCGGTGAGGTACGCCCTCGACGAGGAGGCAGCTGGATGAAGGCAGTTCAGGAGTCCCTGCACATCGTGTGTCCGCACTGCGACTCCATCAACCGGGTCGCAGCTGCCAGGATCGGGGACGGTCCGACCTGCGGGAAGTGCAAGCAGCCGCTTTTCCCGGGGGCTCCGGTGGTGCTCCACGATGGCAACTTCGACAAGCAGATCACCCGCAACGACATCCCGGTGGTGGTTGATTTCTGGGCGCCGTGGTGCGGGCCGTGCAAGATGATGGCGCCCGCGTTCGAGCAGGCCGCGCGCGATCTCGAGCCCGGAGTCCGGCTGGCCAAGCTCAACACCGAGGAGGCCCAGTCGATCGCCGCGCGCTTCAACATCCAGAGCATCCCCACGCTTGTGGTCTTCCGCGACGGACGCGAGACCGCGCGTCAATCGGGCGCCATGCAGCACGCTCAACTGGTGCAGTGGGTCCAAAACCACATTCGATAGCCGTGATGGTGGGCCAAGGCCCACCCTACGGGTTTCGTGAATTGATGGCGCGATCGTAGGGTGGGCCTTGGCCCACCTTCAGGGGCCTTCACGGGTGGTTGGCGAGTCGGGCAGGTATGAGATGGAAGCAGGTGTGCGATTCCGCACCGGGGGTCGTCGAGTGGGTGCTGATCTCCGGGTGAGGCCTATTCCAATTTGCGATTGAGCGCTCGCACCCCGAGGAAGGTGATGGCCGCGAAGCCGGAGAGAATGATCGCGATCAGGATCAGCCCGCGGATGAAGAGCTTGTTGACCTCGCGGGTGAAGGCCTCGTCCATCAGGGTGTCGAGGTCGGCGAACACCGCGGCGCGTTCTTTACCGATCGCTTCGAGCACGATCCGGCGCTCCTCGGAGATTGCCGCAAGCACCGCCATCCGTTCCTCTCGCACGGCAGCGAGGATGGCCTCACGTTCGGTACGGACGTCCTCGTGCATCAGGGTGGTGCGTTGAAGATCGACGAAGACGAGGGTTTCCCTGAGGTAGGCGTGGACCGCGTCGAGCACCGCCTCTCGCTCCTCCGCCACCAGATCCGGGAGATCGGCGATCAGAGGGTCGAGGTCCTCGAGAAAGGCCGCCACCAGCTCGAGGTGCTGGAGCTGTTCGACCGCGGAGATTACGGCCTCGTAATCCTCGTCGCCCTTGATGTCATCCAAGATCAGGAGCTGGGCCTGCCAGCGTGCGAACTTGGGGACATACTCGGCGTTGAGGTCGATCCGTGCCACCAGGTCCTCGACGGTCTCGGTGATCGAACCGATGGACTTCAGCGCGCCGCCGCCGGCGCGGGCCGTGAACTCCGCCAGCATGGCCGCTGATCCCCGTCGCGCCGTGAAGCCGGAATCGGTGGGGTTGTCCTTGGCGGCCTCGTAGATGAATGTCCGGCCCGCCTCGTAATCGGTTTCGGGTCCGGCGTTGTCGACGATCAACCTGATGTCGCTCTCCATCTCGTCGAGTGTCCGGTTCGCGATCTTCACGTATTCCGGCGGCAGCTGGTGCTCTTCCGGAGCGTCGAAATAGATCCGCATCTGGGCAATGAGAAACTGCGCATCAATCAACGCCGCAAGGGGATCGGGTTGGAACAGGGCCTGTTGCATGGCGGGGATACCGTTGGTCAGCCACAGCAGAATTGCCCGTTTCCTCGCCGGGTCGTCGGTGAGCACCAGGACCTGGCTGCCGGCCTCCTCCATGAGTCCCGAGAAACGACCGGCCAGGGACCGCACCTCGACCCGCAGCTGGGCCGAAGAGATGGTCATGTTGGTGGTCTTCATGAGCCGCGTCTGGCGCGGGCCGCTGGTCGAGCAGCCGCCGAGGAACGCTGCGGTGAGAAATAGGCAGGTGAGGACGGTTCTCGTTCTGTGGTGTGGGCGCATCATGACTGTCCTCCGGTGACGGGTCGCGCCCATTCTACGAAATCCGGAGATCAGGCTCGAAACGGCTGCGCGATCAGGACCCGGTCGCCGGTGCGTGTCGCCGTGACCTGCCACTTCGTGCCGCTATGGCAGAAGAGGTCCCCCGGTGCAGCGACGTCGGGAAGGTCGAGGACCTCCACCCTGGGCTCGCCCTCACCGTCGAAAATGACCACCCGCGGGCATTCCGGGTCGCCTGGGGCCTCCGTCGATCGTGATTGGCGATCGATGTCATCGCGTAGATTCATTTCTGGCCTCAGAGAATTAGATGCAAGATCCGGGCCGATTGGTTGCATCGGGTCGGAGAGCCGACCGGCGTCCGGAGGGTCCCGATTTCAGGAGATAACCGCCCGATATCGGGAGTCCGAGGTCGTCCTCAGGAGAGGACGCGGTGTGGCTTTTTGTCAACGCTTCCCGAAGCGGTATTCCAGGGCGGCGAGGACCGACTTGCGGTTGCCGACGCCACCCTCAAAGGTCAGATTCCAGTGCTCACCCAGGCCGGCGATCATGCCGATCTGGTAGTTCCACGGGTCGGATTGTTCGAGCACCGCGTAATAAGGCACGGCGCCCAGGTAGGGCATCTCCCAGACGCCTTCGTGGGTCTCTTCGGCGTTCTGGTACATGGCGCCGATCCAGACTGCGGCTCCCTTGAACGTCAGCCCGACCCTCGGCGTCACGACCCATGCGCTGACCGTTGACGACGCCACGTCGAGGTCGGTTTCCGTGATGTCGTAGGTGAGGCTGGCGAACCAGCCTTTGCCGCCGACCGCCAGGGTCACGCCGCCGCCGTACATGATGCCCGAGTAGTCGATCTTGATGTTGTTGAGGGTGATCGGGAGACCGAGATCGACGTTGCTCAGCATGACGGTGGTATCGCCTTCGATGTGGCCGCCGAGCAGGTACACGTTGAGAAACGGAAACAGCCAGTAGTCGAATTTCAGGTGATAGCTGTCGGTCCTGCTCTCGATCTCGAGCCCTTCGGCCGCGCCGATATCGAGACCCGCGAGAGGGATTTCCAGACTGACGATGTCGTAGGGCTGGGTCTGGTGGTACAGGGTGAGTCCCACGCCCCACTTCAGCGGCAGTTGGTGTCCCTCGCCGGGAATGCCGGCGCCCTCGTTTTGGGCCCATACTGGGTTTGCACTTGCCGCCACCATGACGGCAAGAATGAGCATCGCTGGTGCCAGACCTCTCTTCAAACCACCCTCCTTTGCGAACCCGATTCGAACCAGGAAAGCGCCGATCGCACGGGCGAGGCACCCATCCTTTGATTGTTGAGCGTAGTGTATCGCATCAGCGCCGGCCCGGAGATGTAATGTGATGGCGTAGAATGCCCGTCGAGCGAGGTTTTTTGATGAGTCCCGATCTGCCAGGTGTGCTGTTTATCGTGTCTTCGCCGTCCGGTGGCGGCAAGACCACTCTGATCCGCGAAACCATCGCCCGGCTGGCCGACCGCGGCATCGAGGGTCACTTTTCCATTTCCCACACCACCCGCCCGGCACGAAAGGCGGAGAGCGACGGCGTGGATTACCACTTCGTGGACGATGTCGCCTTCGAAGCGATGGTCCAGCGGGGAGATTTCCTGGAGTGGGCGGAGTACGCCGGCTACCGGTACGGCACCTCGCGATCGGCGGTGGAGGCGCAACTCGCTGCGGGGAGGGACGTCTTTCTGGACATCGAGGTCCAGGGCGCCAACCAGGTCAAGACCCAGGTCCCCGACGTGGTCAAGATCTTTGTCTACCCCCCGTCGTATGATGTCCTCAAGACGCGGCTTCGGGAGCGCCGGCAGGACGCACAGGATGCCATTCAAAGGCGTCTGCAGTGGGCCGTGAGGGAGTTTCAGGTCGCCGGGGAGTTCGATTATGCTATCATCAACGACCGTCTGGAAGAGGCGGTAAATGCCCTGTTCGGCATCTGCATTGCCGAACACCAGAAATCGACGCGAATGAAACCCCATCTGGACGCCATCCGAAAGACGTTCCACGAATCGCTTGAGAAGGATTTCACCCGATGATTGAGCTGCCCGAAGAGTTTGATTCGATCTTCCGATACATCGTTGTGGTGTCGCAACGAGCCGAACAGATCATCAACGGGGCCAAACCCCGCACCGAGAGCCGGTTCAAAAAACCCACCCTCAAGGCCCGTGACGATGTCGACGGCGGCGCGGTCAGCTGGCGCATCCTCACCCAGGAGGAGCTCGACGCTCACCGCCAGGCGATGGTGGAGCAGTTCCGGGCGGAAATGGACGCCGCCGGCGACCGCGACTCGAAGGAGCCGATCCCCGACGTTCTGCCGACTTCAGCCGCCCGCGCTGTCGTCCCCGATGACGAGGATCGTGACGACGAGTTGATGCGTCTGCAGCGGTTGCTCGGCATGACCCGCGGTGCGGTCGCCATTGAGGTTGACGATGACGAAGACGAAGACGGCGAAGACGACGACGAGACCGTTGATCTCGACGATGACGAGGACAAGGACTGAGTTTCGCTCCGCTGATGTCAGCACTGAACGCCTGGCGGTGCGACATCGAGACGAATCGCCTGAGTGATGCGGGCTCGAGACCTCAACCGCTTTCTCAAGGACATGGGATGGCGATCCTCGCCGGTGGCCCAAGCGGGCACGCCCCGTTCGCCGGTCAAGGAAGTGATCGTCGGCGACGATCGTCTTGCAGTCCTGGCGAACTCCGCAGCCGACTGCACGTTGTGCCGTTTGAGCGAGAAACGTCAGAAAGTGGTGTTCGGCGAGGGTGATCCACACGCGGCCGTGATGTTCATCGGCGAGGGCCCGGGCGCGGAAGAGGATCGCACCGGAAGGCCGTTTGTCGGTCAGGCGGGACAGCTTCTCGAACAGATGCTCTTCGCCATCGGGTTGCGCCGTGACCAGGTCTACATCACCAACATCGTCAAGTGCCGGCCTCCAGCCAACCGCGATCCCAAGGAGGACGAGGTCGCGCCGTGCGCCCCCTATCTCGATCAGCAGATCGAGCTCATCGCCCCGAAAATTCTGATTGCCCTCGGCAAACCGGCGTCGCACCGCTTGACCGGGACCACCAAGCCGATCAGCGCCCTCCGCGGGCGTTGGGCCTCGTACAAGGGCGTCCCCCTGATGCCGATTTTCCATCCCGCGTACATGCTCCGGACCCCCAGCGCGAAACGCGAGGCATGGGAAGACCTCAAAAAGATCAAACAGCGGTTGGACTCAACCGAAACCGGTTGAGTCCAACCGCTGAATTCTTAATTTTGAGTTCTTAATTTTGAATTCGGGCACTGCCGCCCGCCGTACTTATCGAGCCGGTCGAGCGCCCTCGTCAGGCGTGGCAGCCTTGGCCTGCCTTCGAGACGTCGCTGCCGATGTCGGACCGTCGAACTTTCGACTGCATGATGCCGTCGACGCGATCCCATCGCACGCTCTCCCCGGAGGTGCGGCGAAGCGAGCGCCTGCGATGCGAACATTCCGAACTCAAAACTAAGAACTCAAAACTCAAAACTTCTGATCGGTCCTACCTGTCCCGCTCCAGATACTTCAAAAACTCCCCGTCGGTCGAGAGCATCAGAATCGTATCCTTATCCATGGTCGTGGTGTAGACCTCCATGGTCTTCAGGAAGCGGTAGAAGTCGGGGTCCCGGTTGTACGCGGCGGCGTAGATGTCCGCGGCCTCGGCGTCGGCCTTGCCCTTGATTTCCTGAGCCTGTCGGTACGCTTCGGATGTGATCTCCTTGAGATCGCGGTCCTTGTTGCCGATGATGCGGGCTGCCTCGCCGGCGCCCTCGGATCGGTACTCCTCGGCGATCCGCTTGCGCTCGGAGATCATGCGTTCGTAGACCTTGGGGCGATCAACCTGAGCATAGTTCGTGCGTTTGAATTGGAAATCGAGGATCTCGATGCCCAACACCTCGGTACGAGCCGATGCACTGGTAAGGACCTGCTGTTCGAGAACCACCCGACCGGCGGTAATCTGCCGGGTGCCTTCCCCCTCGATGGCGGAGCTGACCTCGAACTCGCGGTTGGTCGAGCGCACCACGTCGATGAGGTCGTGCTTGGCGATGGTGTTGCGGGTCTCGCCGTCGAGGATGTCGTCGAGGCGCGATTGGGCGCCACGCTCGTCGCGCAGGCGTTGGAAGAACAGGAGCGGATCGGTGATCCGCCAGCGCGCGTACGTGTCCACGTAGATAAAACGCTTGTCCCTGGTGGGCACCTCGTTGGAGTCGCCGTCCCACTCGAGAAAGCGCTTGTCGAAGTAGTTGGCTTTTTGGATGAACGGCATCTTCACCTTGAGCCCCGGGGTGAAGATGGGTTCGCCCACCGGTTTTCCGAACTGGGTGATGATGACCTGTTGGGCTTCGTTGACAACGAAGAAGGCTCCACCGAGAGTTGCGACCACCAGCAGAACAGCAACGGCAACGAGAAGGAGTGAGATCTGTTTCATTGTTTCACCCCCGCCCCGTCCAGTTGCATGAGCGGCAAGATGCCCTCCAAATTGCTGTCGAGCAGGATCTTGCGCTGCATGGCCGGGTAGATGGTCTGCCATCGTCTCGAGGAAGATGCGCCGGCGGGTCACCTCCGGGGCACGACGGTAAGCGGCGTAGACATCTTCGAAGAGCATCGCGTCACCCTTGGCGCGGTTGACGCGGTCGATGGCGTAGCCCTTGGCCTGTTCGATGACCTGCGCGGCCTCGCCGCCGGCCTTGGGGATCACCCGGTTGTAGTCTCCGCGGGCTTCATTGATGGAGCGTTCGCGCTCCTGCTCGGCCTGGTTGACCTCGTTGAAGGACGGTTTGACGGGGTCCGGTGGGTTGACGTTCTGGAGCACGATCTGATCCACCACGATACCGGTCTCATAGCGGTCGCACAGCTCCTGCAGCTTGAGCTTGACCTGGTCTTCGATCTCCAACCGGCCGACGGTAATGACTTCGTCCACCGAGCGATCGCCGACCACCGAGCGAACCACCGCCTCGTTCATGTCGCGAAAGGTCTTGGAGACGTTGCGAACCCTGAAGAGGTACTTGTAGGGGTCGTCGACCCGATACTGGGCGATCCACTCGACCACAGCGACGTTGAGGTCCCCCGTGAGCATCAGGGACTCGCCTTCGAAATCGCGGTCGGAGTAGACGGTGCGGACCCCCGCCTCGACCGTCTGGAACCCGAACTCCTGTTTGAGCTGGCGCTGCACCGGGACCTTCATGACCTGTTCGATGGGGGCGGGCAGTTTGAAGTTGAGCCCCGGATCGGCGGTGCGGGTGTATTCGCCGAAGCGGAGCACGATGCCGACCTCCTCGGGCTGGATGGTGAAGACGATGCTGAACAACAGCAGAGCGCCGATGAGGACAAGTGCGCCGACGAAGATCAGCTGCGTCGGTGGCTTGCCTGGTCGGAAGTTCCCGATGTCGATGACTCGCGGTCCCTGGTTTTCCATGATTCTCCCCTTCAGTTATCGGTTTGCGGTGCCGTCAGCACCAGGGTGACATCGCATACATTGGTGCCGGTGGGCCCGGTTCGAATGGCATCGCCCACGGCCTCGAGGGCGGTGCCGCTGTCGTTGGTTGTCGAGGAGACGCTTCGGGTCGAGACCCGAGTCGGCGCAAGCGCGGGGACGGTCGTGGGGTCGACCGACGGCGCCGGCGTTTTCGAGTGGCCGTCGATGCCGTCGGTGCCTGCGGCCAGCACGACGATCTTGCCTGCGTCTTCGATCCCGATCGCGGCCGCCAGGGCCAACTCCTGGTTGCGCCCGCCGCTGCCGGATACCCCGGACTGTGACCGTTGTCTCACCACCCATGACTACGGCGGTGGGCGTGGTCGATTCCATCGTGCGGGCGGCGGCAGCGATCTCGCGGCCGCGATCGGCGGCCTCGCCGACCAGAGGTTCGGTGGCCACCTCGACCTGATAGGCGCGGGATCGCAGCTCGGTGGCGGCGGCCGCCACGGCGGTGCGGTTGTTGGCGATCACGCGGGTCGTGCACGCCGCCGCCCAGACGTCGTCGTCGGGCGGGTCGCCGCCGGCGGCGACGAGAAGGGCGACAACGGCGTCCGGGACCGCGCCGCGGAGCGCGAAGCGATCCAGAACCTCGAGAGCATCGGCCGCGGTCGTGGGTGAGACCACCGTCGGTCCGGAAGCGATGTCCGCAAGCGGGTCACCGAGCACGTCCGACACGATCAGGGTTCGCACCGTCTGCCGGGGAGGCGGCGCGCCCGAGGCCGCCGCCCGCCGCGGCCAGCAGCTGGCGGCGCACGGTGTTGACTTCGGAAATCGGCGCGCCGGCCCTGAGCAGGACTTCGGTGGTGGTGCGGATGTCGGCGAGGGTGAGCCCGTCTCGGGCGCAGCCAGCAGGGCCGACCCGCCGCCCGACAGCAGCACCACCAGCACGTCGTCGGCGCCGAGCGACGGCCGCGACATCGAGCAGCGTGCGGGTCGAGTCCTCACCGTCGGAGTCGGGGTAGGGGTGGGCGCCGCGCAGGACGGTCGCCGCGTTCTCGACCTCTTCGGGACCGGCACGTCGTGGGGCGCGAGCACGAAGAGCTCGTGCGGCCCAGCCCGGAGCGGCCTCGAGCCACGCGGCGGCCAGACCGGGGGCCGCCTTGCCGATCGCCATCACCACGCGGCGTCCCGCGGTCCGGGGGAGCGGCTCGCCCGCGATCGAGCACGTCGTCTCCCACCCGTTGAACCCGATGCGGGCACCAGGCGTTCGCGGTTGCACCGCCGCGACCGCGGCGTCGAAGGCGGCGCGGGCATCGCGCCGCATGTCGTGAAGAGAAACCATCGCCGGCAGTGTAGCCGACCCGGCCGGGCCGGGTCGGCAATTTTGAATTTTGAATTCTGAATTTTGAATTCCCGCCCAACCCCTCCTCGCCGCAATCGAGCGCTCGTGTGCTCAGGGCGGGCGGGACCGCGTGCGGCGGAGGTGTCCGGCTTCGCCTTCGGCTACGCCGGGACAAGCCCGCGGAACGAGCGTGCCGCGTGCGGCGGAGGTGTCCTTGGCTCGACCAGTCTCGTCCGGACTGCGAGCCGGCGTGCCTGGCTCCTCTCGGGAAGCGTGCTGGAAAAGGCGCATTCGTATGCCCACATTGTATGGGCGCCCTGCTCCTGTCCTCGGCAGGATGCTTCAGGCGAACAATGCCTAGAGTGGCTCCTCTCGGGAAGCGCGTGTGAATGGCGAGCACATCAGAAACGCCCCAAGAAGAGACGGGCGCCCCAGGCGCCCGCAACTCAAAACTCAAAACTCAAAACTCAAAACTAAGAACTCATCTCCGTGGGCTTTGTCCGCAGCACCAGCTCGTCGCCGTCGGCGTCGAGTTCGATCGTGGTGCCGGGGCCGACCTCGCCGGCGAGGACCATCCGCGCCAGCGGGTCCTGGACCAGCCGCTGGATGGTGCGCTTGAGCGGCCGCGCCCCGAAGTCGGGGTCGAAGCCCTTGTGCGCCAGCAGCTTGGTGGCGGCCTCGGTGGCCTCGACCACGAGCCCCTGGTCGGCGATGAGCCGGTTGAGGTTGGCGAGCTGGATGTGGGCGATCTGCGCCACCTCTTCTTCGGACAGACGGTGGAAGATCAGCACCTCGTCGACGCGGTTGAGGAACTCGGGCCGGAAGTGCTTTTTGAGCTCGGCCTCGACCAGGGTGGTCATGCGGTCGCGTTCGGACTCCGGGAGTTCCTGGATGATGGAGGAGGCGATATTGGAGGTCATGATGACCACGGTGTTGCGGAAGTCCACCGTGCGGCCCTTGCCGTCGGTGAGCCGGCCCTCGTCGAGGACCTGCAGCAGGACGTTGAAGACGTCGGGGTGGGCCTTTTCGATCTCGTCGAAGAGGATCACGGAGTAGGGGCGCCGCCTCACCGCTTCGGTGAGCTGGCCGCCCTCGTCGTAGCCGACGTAGCCGGGAGGCGCACCGATCAGCCGCGCCACCGCGTGTTTCTCCATGTACTCCGACATGTCGATGCGGACCATCGCCCGTTCGTCGTCGAACAGAAACTCGGCCAGCGAGCGCGCGACTTCGGTCTTACCGACCCCGGTCGGCCCGAGGAAGAGGAAACGAACCGATCGGCCGGTTGGGGTCCTTGAGACCGGCGCGGGCACGCCGGACCGCCGCCGCGACTGCTGCGACAGCGTCCTCCTGCCCGACCACCCGTTCGGCGATCCGGTCCTCCATCTTGAGCAGTTTGTCCTTCTCGCCCTCGAGCAGCCGCGACACCGGGACCCCGGTCCACTTGGAGACCGCGCGCGCGATGTCCTCTTCGCCGACCTCCTCCGCGAGGATGGTGCCGTGCTCCTGCTGGTGGTCTTGAGCGCCTCGGAGGCGGCCTCGAGCTCCTGGTTCAGGGACACCAGTTGGCCGTAGCGGAGCTGAGCGGCGCGCTCGAGGTCGCCGTCGCGTTCGGCGCGGTCCGCCGCTTCGCGGGTCTCCTCGATCTGCTCCTTGAGCTCCTGGAGGCGGGTGATGAGGTCCTTTTCAGCGTGCCACTGGGCCTTGAGCCCGGAGCTCTGTTCCTTGAGCTCGGCGAGCTCGCTCTCGATCCCGGCCAGTCGTTCCTTGGAGGTCTTGTCCTTCTCCTTGGCGAGCGCCCGCTTTTCGATCTCGAGCTGCAGCGCGCGCCGCTCGAGCTGGTCGATCTCGGTCGGCATGGAGTCGATCTCGATGCGCAGCCGCGACGCGGCCTCGTCCACCAGGTCGATGGCCTTGTCGGGCAGGAAGCGGTCGGTGATGTAGCGGTTCGACAGCGATAGCCGCCGCCACCAGCGCGGCGTCGGCGATGCGCACGCCGTGGTGGACCTCGTACTTCTCCTTGAGGCCGCGGAGGATGGCCACGGCCTCCTCGACCGACGGCTCGCCGAGCAGGACCGGTTGGAACCGGCGCTCGAGGGCGGCGTCTTTTTCGATGTACTTGCGGTACTCGGTCAGGGTGGTGGCGCCGATGGCGCGCAGCTCTCCCCGTGCCAGTGCAGGCTTCAGGATATTGGCTGCATCCATCGCGCCCTCGGCGGCGCCGGCGCCGACCAGGGTGTGGAGCTCGTCGATGAAGAGAATGACCTCGCCCTCGGAGTCGACGACCTCCTTGACCACCGCCTTGAGGCGGTCCTCGAACTCGCCGCGGTACTTGGCGCCGGCGATCAGCGCACCCATGTCGAGCGACACGATGCGCCGGTTCTTGAGGATCTCGGGCACGTCGCCGGAGGCGATCCGCTGCGCGAGCCCTTCGGCGACCGCGGTCTTGCCGACCCCCGGCTCGCCGATCAGAACCGGGTTGTTCTTGGTGCGCCGGGTCAGTACCTGCATGACGCGGCGGATCTCCTCGTCGCGTCCGATCACCGGGTCGAGCTTGCCGGCGCGGGCGAGCTCGGTGAGATCACGGCCGTAGTTGGAGAGGGCCTCGTACTTGTCCTCGGGGTTGGCGTCGGTGACGCGGTGCGAACCGCGCAGCTCCTGGATGGCTGTGAGCAGACTGTCCTTGGTCACGCCGTGGACTGCGAGCGCCCGTGCGGCCGCCGAGTCCGGCACCGCGACGATGCCCATCAGGAGGTGTTCGACGGAAACGTACTGGTCCTGGAACTGGGGCGCGATCTTGGCGGCCTGCTCGAGCACCTTGCGCAGGCTGCGCGAAGCTTGCGGTTCGGCGCCGCCGTCGGCCGACGGCAGACGATCGAGGGCGTCCTTGAGCTCGGACTCGAGCCGGCCCGTCGGGACGCCGACCTTGGCCAGAAAACGGGGTGCGATGCCGTTCTCCTGCTGCATCAGCGCCAGCAGGAGGTGGGTGGGGGTGGTTTCGGGGTTGCCGCGGGCGGCCGCGGACTTGAAGGCCTCCTGGAGTGCTTCCGAGGCCTTGACGGTGTATTGGGGTTGCCCATTCATGGGTTGGATCCTCCTTGAAACGGTGTGAGAACCGTGATCGTTAATATAATATCTTAGTGTTCTGTTGTCAAGTATGAATTTCCTAGATTTGATAAAATTCTTATCAGATATTTGTACAGTTGATTCTTGAAATGATTTCAGCCTCGTGCAAATTCCGTCGGTCGGTCACAGCGGGCGGCATAGATGCCGCCCCTACCCGGAATCCTCTGAACATTTGTAGGGGCGGGACATGTCCCGCCCGCTTGATTTCGAATCGTGCGCGAGGCTCAGTTGGGTGCGGGCGCGAGGCATGGGGGAACACATCGGAGCGACGGGTTGTTCGCTCAACAGGTACAATGCCTCGGCGAGAGACGTGGCGAGGGGGCTTCGGAGCAGCAATGGGTGAGCAGGACGTTCGCGAACAATCACAGGCCGAAGAGATCAGGGTTTTTCTCCGCCACCTCCTGAAGGACGTTCAGGCCTTCGAAAAAATGCTCGAGGAGGAGCGGTTCGAGACCGGCGTGCGACGCATCGGTGCCGAGCAGGAGCTCTTTCTGGTCGACTCCTACTGGCGCCCGGCGCCGATCGCCACCGAGGTCCTCGAGGCCGTCAAGGACCCTCACTTCACGACCGAACTCGCCCGCTTCAACCTCGAGTTCAACCTCGACCCCCACATCTTCGGCGGCAGCTGTCTGCGCGATATGGAGTGGCAACTCGGCGAGCTGCTCGGCAAGGCGCGGGAGGCGGCCCAGGCCTGCGGCGGCGACGTGATCATGACCGGCATCCTGCCGACCCTCAAGAAGACCGATCTCGAGCTCGTCAACATGACGCCGAACCCCCGCTACTACGCGCTCAACGAAGCGATGAACCGGCTCAAGGGCGGCGCCTACGAGTTCTACCTCCTCGGCAAGGACGAACTGCACCTCCACCACGACTCGATCCTGGTCGAGGCCGCCAACACCAGCTTCCAGATCCACTTCCAGGTCTCGCCCAACGAGTTCGCGCGGCTCTACAACGCTGCCCAGGCGGTGGCGGGGCCGTTGCTGGCGGCGGCGGTCAACTCGCCGATGCTGTTCGGCAAACGGCTGTGGTCCGAAACCAGGATCGGGCTCTTCCAACAGTCCATCGACACCCGCCGCTCGACGCCCCACATGCGCGAGCAGGCGCCGCAGGGTGAGCTTCGGCCGCCAGTGGGTGAAGTCGTCGGCCCTGGAGATCTTCCAGGAGGACATCGCGCGCTTCCGGGCGCTGTTGTCGGCCGACATGGACGACGACCCCTTCGAAGAGCTCGAACACGGCCGCGCCCCGAGTCTCAAGGCCCTGCGGCTGCACAACAGCACGGTCTACCGCTGGAACCGGGTCTGCTACGGCATCAGCGACGGCAAACCGCACCTGCGGATCGAAAACCGCATCCTGCCCGCGGGACCGACGCCGCGCGACGAGATGGCCAACGCCGCCTTCTGGTTCGGTCTCATCAGCGGCGTTCTCGAACGCTACGGGGATATCGCCAAGCACATGGACTTCGACGATGCGCGTTCGAACTTCCTCGCCGCCGCCCGCCACGGCCTCGACGCCCAGATGCGCTGGGCCGGCGGGTCGCCGGTGCCGGCGGACCGCCTCATTCTCGACGAGATGCTGCCGATGGCACGAGAGGGCCTCGAGGTCCCGGGGCTCGACCAGGAGAACATCGACCTCTATCTCGGCGTGATCGAGGAGCGGGTCCGTTCGCGGCAGACCGGCGCCCAGTGGCAGCTCGATTCCATGGCCGGGATGGCCGGCGAAGGCCCGATGTCGGAAAGGCTGTCGGCCCTCACCGCGGCCATCGGCGACCGCCAGAAGGGCGGCAAACCCGTCCACACCTGGGAACTGGCGAAGCTGGCGGAAGGTGGAGGGTGGAAGCAGAGCTACGCTACCGTCGAACACTGCATGGACACCGACATCGTCACCGTCAACGAACAGGAGCCGGTCGATCTGGTGGCCCAACTCATGGTGTGGAACAACATCCGCCACGTCATGGTGGAGGATTCCGACAACCGGTTGGTCGGTCTGGTTTCGCAGCGCAAGCTGCTGGGTCTGGTCGGCAACTACCACCCCGAGAAAACCGACAAGCCGCTGCCGGTGAGCGAGATCATGCAGCGCGATCCGGTGACGGTGGCCCCGGAGACCTCCACCGTCGAGGCCATCGCGCTGATGCGCGACAATGGTTGGGCCTGCATGCCGGTGATCAAGGACGACCACCTGGTCGGCGTCCTCACCGAAAGTCGATTGATGGTGATCGCGGGACAGTTGCTCGAGGAAAAACTCCGCGAATAAATTCTCAATTTTAAATTTTGAATTTTGAATTCCCACACAACCTCCCACCGACTGTAAACACTCGAGTATTCCGGTAGTGTCGCGTGCGGCGGAGGTGCCTCACGATAAGAACGCTTCAACGTTCAATGTTCTAACGTGAGCCTCCTTCAAAATTCGATATTCGTCGCCGAAATCCACATATTCGTGCCTGATTGAGGCCGGGCGGCACAGGTGCCGCCCCTACCCATAAACGACATTCCCCTGTAGTGGCGGGGCCTGCCCCGCCTTTGACGGTCAATTTTGCAGGAGGCTCACGTTCAAACGTTTTTCCGGATCAGCTACTATCTCCCTGTACAGTCTCAGGGGGAGGGTTTCATGGCGGAGAAGAAGTTCGTTCCCTACGTGCCGGCCGAGACGTCGATGCCGGAGCTCACCTTCAAGGCGCTGTTTCTTGGTGTGATCATGGCGATCATCCTCGGCGCCGCCAACGCCTACCTCGGGATGAAGGTCGGCCTCACGGTGGCGGCCACCTTCCCGGCGGCGGTGGTCGCGATGGCCGTGCTGCGGATCTTCCGCGGCAACATCCTCGAGGAGAACCTGGCGCGGACCACCGCCTCGGTCGGCGAATCGCTGGTCGCCGGGGCGATCTTCACCATCCCGGCCTTTCTGATCGCCGGCGCGTGGTCCGAGTTCAACCTCCGCGACTCCATGCTGATCATGGGCATCGGCGGCGTGCTCGGGGTGCTCTTCGTCATCATCCTGCGGCGCCCGCTGGTGGTCGAGGCGGACCTCCCGTTTCCGGAGAGCGTGGCCGCGGCCGAGATCGTCAAGGCCGGCCAGAAGGGGCAGACCGGCGCCGGGTTGGTGTTCGGCGCGATGGGCATCGCGGCGTTGTGGGAGTTCATCAAGAACGACGCCGGCGTCCAGATGATCCAGGACAAGGCCTCGCACTTCGTCCAGTTCGGCCGCTCCGCCATCGACATCCTGGGACGAAAGATCGAGTACACGGGCGGCATGCTGCTGTCGACGCCCGAGGCCTCGCCGATGGTGATGGGTGTGGGCTTCATCGTCGGCCTCAAGATCTCGGCGGTGCTCTTCTGCGGCGCGGTCACCGGGTGGCTGGTGCTGGTTCCGTTGGCGATCTTCCTCAACCCCGAATTGGCGGCCATTGGGGCGCAGGACGGTTTCGCGTCGCTGGCTATGGACGTGTGGTTCCGGCAGATCCGTCCGCTCGCCGTGGGCACGATGATCGTTTCAGCGTTCTACACCCTCTACACCCTGCGCGGGGCCCTGGTCAACGGCATCCAAAAGGCGATCGTGGCCCTTCGGGCGGGAACGGCCGCCGACACCGAGCGCACCGAGCAGGACCTCAACCTCAAATGGGTGCTGGCGGCGATCGGCGTCATGGCGGTGCCCATGTTCTTCCTCTACCGCTACTTTTCGGCCTCGACCATGCCGGCCCTGCTGCTGACGGTGGTGATGCTGGTGCTCGGAATCCTGTTCGCCGCGGTTGCCGGCTACCTCGTCGGTCTCGTCGGCAACTCCAACAACCCGATTTCCGGCCTCACCCTGTCCGCCCTGGTGATTTCGGCCCTTCTGATGGTTCTGATGGGCGTGACCGGGGTCCACGGTGTGGCGGCGGTCCTCGGGGTGGCGGGCGTGGTGTGCTGCGCCGCCGGCGTGGCGGGCGACATGATGCAGGACTTCAAGGTCGGACACATCCTCGGCGGTACGCCGTGGCGGATGCAGGTCGGCGAGATCGTCGGCGTGATCGCCGCCGCCATCGCTCTCCCGGTCCTCCTCATGGTGCTGAACCAGGCCTACACCATCGGTTCGGCGGAGCTGCCGGCGCCGCAGGCCGGGCTCATGGCGCTGATGGCCCAGGGCATCGTCGGCGGCGACATGGCGTGGCCGTTGGTGATCGCCGGCATGCTCTTCGGCGTCGCCCTGATCCTGATCAAGGCGCCGGCGCCGATGTTGATCGCGGTCGGGATGTACCTCCCGTTCTCGACCACCTCGGCGGTGTTCGCCGGCGGTCGTCATTCGCTCGATCCTCGACTGGTTCCTGAAAAAGAAAGAGGCCACCGAAGAGGAGAAGATGCGAGCCGAAAACTCCGGCATCCTGGTGTCCTCGGGTCTGATCGCCGGCCAGTCCCTGATGGCGGTGTTGCTCGCCTTCGTCGTTCTCATCGAGCAGGCCAAGCTCGGCATGGCCGAGACCGAACACCTGTTGCCCTCCGTCGGCCACAGCTTCTGGGGCGGGATGCTGGTCTACCCGATGCTCCTCGGGCTTCTGGTGTGGCTGCCCTTGAGCCGCATGCGGTCGGGTTCGGCGACCGGAAAGTAGAACGGCGTGATGCGGCCACTCGGCGTCGATCGGGTGGTGGACCTGCTCGAACTCGAGCCGGTCCGCTGCGTGCCGTGGCAGGAAAACGTCGATGGCAACGTCGTCATCGACCGCCCACGGCCTCCCCTCGATGGTCTGGCCGGGCTCGTCGAGCGCGCCAACTGGTGGCTCACGCCGCGCAGGATCCGCCTCGACGAACTCGGGAGCTTTGCCTGGCGGCGGCTCGACGGGGTGACCAAGGTGCGGACCCTGGCCGGGGTCATGCAAGAGGCCTTTCCCGACAGCCGGCATCAGATCGAAGAACGGCTCGGCGCCTATCTGCGGGCGATGCGGCGCTTGCGGGTGATCGATTTTCCGCGGCTGGAGGAGCCGCGTTAGCCGGGCCGCCGCTGTGATATCTTACGCCCTGCCATGAGTTTGCAGGCGTTGCAGGACGCGATCACCGTCGACCGGGTGCACAAGTGGTACCGGGTGTACGCCGCACCCGGCGAGCGCATCAAGCGCCTGTTCGGGCGGCCGAGCCGTCACCTCGACTTCCGCGCCCTCGAGGATGTGACGTTCGGCGTCGAGCCCGGGACCGCGGTCGGGATCATCGGCGAGAACGGCGCCGGCAAGTCGACCTTGCTCAAGATCATCGCCGGGACCACCACGCCGACCGCGGGGTCGGTGGATGTGCGCGGGGTGGTGGCCGCCATTCTCGAGCTCGGAGCGGCCTTTCATCCCGAGTTCTCGGGGCGGGAAAACGCAATCCTCTACGGCGCTCTCATGGGTCTCGACAAGGACGACATGGCGGCGCGGCTCGACGACATCTTCGACTTCGCCGAGCTCGGCGAATTTGTCGAGCACCCGGTCAAGAGCTACTCGACCGGGATGGCCATGCGGCTCGCCTTTGCGGTGGCCACGCACGTCGACCCCGACGTGCTCGTGGTGGACGAGGCGTTGGCGGTGGGGGACGGCTATTTCCAGAAGAAGTGTGTCGACCGCATCCGCGAGATCCGCGATCGCGGCACGACCATCCTCTTCTGCTCGCATTCCATGTACTACGTGTCGCTCTTCTGCAAGCGCGCGCTGTGGCTGCGCAACGGCCGCATCGAGATGGACGGCCCTGCGCAGGAGGTGGTCAACGCCTACGAGGAGTTTCTGATCACACGCGAAAAACGACGCCTCGACACCAGGGCCGAGGGTGGTGGTGTCGATTCCGCACCCCCCGGCCAGCAGGCGCGGATTCGCGGCATCCGGGTGTTTGATGCCGCCGGCGCAACGGTGGAGACGTACTCGCCGGGCATGGATTTGGTGGTGGAGCTCGAATGGGAAGCGGTGGACACCGAAGGCGGGTTCCACGTCGGCGTGTCGCTCGACCGTGGCGATGGCACCCGTGTCGTCGCGGTAGCGACCTTTGTCGACGGGCTGCCTACCCGTTCGGGCGCCGGCGTGCGCCGCGACCGGGTGCGGATCGTGGGGCTGCCGCTGGCCAAGGGCAACTACTCGGTGACGGGCTATATCTTCGACCCCAGCGCCCTCCACATCTGGGACCAGGCGGTCATCACCGATTGTCTTCGCCCGCAGGACGAGGGCTGGTCGTTGTCGCTGCTCAAGGTGGATCACAGCTGGGAGCTCGACGGGGGAGACCGGGGGTGAGCCCGGGCGGCGCCGAAATCCGCGTCGCGCGCGCCGGCGACGAACACGGAATCATCGACGGGCTCAATCGTTGCCGCAGAAGACCGCTTTCGTTGGCGGAGTGGAGCTGGTCCTATCCGCCGTCGGCAGAGGGTCGCCCGATCGTCGTTGCGGTCAAAGACGGGAAGGTCGTGGCCCACGTCGGCGGTGTGGTCTCGGCATTGCAGATCGACCGCCGGACGGTGCCGGCGCTGGCGGTGGCGGACGAGTTCGCTCTGGCCGAGGTCGGAGGGAGCGGAGAACAAAATCGCCTGTTGGCTGAGATGTTGCGGATCTGGATGGGCGAATTCGGAGGAGTCGGCAGGAGACTGATGATCTATCAGTTGGTCGGTGAGAATGCGGGCGGCGGTTTTTCCCCTTCGGCCGGGGGGCGCCGGGTCGCTCTGCCACCGGTCGATGTCCTGGCACGAAAGGTGGCCGTCCGGTCTCCCGTTCGCCGCCTGGCCTTCCGAGCCGAATCGGCGCGCGACTGGGAACCGAGGCTCGACGACCTGTGGCGGCGAGTGTCCCGCTTTTACCCGTTTGCGGCCGTGCGCGACGCCGAGATGTCGTTGCACCGTCATGCCGGCCACCCCCGGACCCGTCGCCACCGCTTTCTGGTCTTCCCGCGGTTTTCCCGCCACCCCGTGGCCTGGGCGGTCTTCGAGACCGATGCCAGCCGCTGCCGCTGGGTGGATCTGGTGTGGGACCACGACGAGCCCGGCGCCCTCGAGCTGCTGGCGCACCTGTCACGGAGGCTCGCGAGCCAGGTCGGGGCGATGAACGAGCGGATCGTGCTCGGCGGCGACACCGACGCGCGCGCCCGCCTCGAGGCCCTGGGTTTCCGCCCCGATGGCGCCCTCGAGGATCTGAGCCTGACGGTATTCTCTCTGCCGCAGATGCTGCGGCCCGCCGATTTCGAGTCGCGGTTTTACGCCACCCAGACCGACCTCGACCCGCTGCGAAGAATAGGCTGAGACGGTGGTGGCGGTCCTCCTGTGGACGCTGGTTCCGCTCGCCGTCCTCCACGGCTGGATGTGGCGGCGGTCGCGGGGCCTCCTGCGGTTCCAGGCGGCGCTGGATGTCGGTCTCGTGGTGATCTTCGGTCCCGCCCTGTTCGTGGGCGGCGATCTCAACCCGGTGCGGTGCCTGGAGCGCAACCGGCCCTTCACCGACACCCGGTGGTCCGGTGTTACCGCCTTCCAACCCACCCAGTCGGACCTCGTCCTCCAGTTTCATCCGTGGTGGGAGGCGGCCCGTGAGCAGACTACTGGCCGGGCGCCTGCCGCTGATCGAAGACGACATCGGCGCCGGTCTGCCTCTGCTGGCCAACGGCCAGACCGGGTTGTGGGCGCCGGTGATGTTGCCGGTGTGGGCCCTCGGCCCGGAGCGCGGGACGACGGTGATGGCGCTGTGGAAGATCGAACTGGCCGGTCTCGGAGCCTTTTTGCTGTTGTGGCGGGCTTGGCGGCTGCGGTGGGCGGCGGCAGCGGCAGGCGGCATCGCCTACGCGGTCGGCGCCTACCAGGTGGCGTGGTTACTGGTGCCCCTGACCTGGGCCACCGCCGCCCTGCCGTGGTTGTGGTGGCTGGCCTTGGCGGCGCTGCGGCGCCGCTCGGGGTGGCGCGCCGTCGCCTGTCTCGGTGTGGCGTGCGGATGGCTGCTGGGCAGCGGACTGCACCCGGAGACTGCGGCCGTCGCCATCGGTTCGGCGCTCCTGGGCGGTCTCGTCCTCCACCCGCAGCGGTGGCCGCGGGTGGTCGCGGCGGCGGCGTTGATGGCGCTGGTGGCCCTGATACTGGCGTGGCCCACCGTGGGTTACATCGGCGCCTCCTCCCGGCTCGCGGTGGCGCACGACCAGCGGCCCAATGCCGAGCCGGTGCCGGACGGCTGGCGGGGGCTTGCCGCCCGGCAGCTGATTCTGCCCCTGGTCAACGGCCACCCCGGTCGGGGCGACTGGCGGGCGCCCTTTCCATATGCCCCTGCTGCCACCGGGGTCGGCGGTCTGGCTCTGGCGTTGTTGGCGGCGGGATCGGTTCGGCGTCGCTTTCGGGGCCTCCTGTGGTCGGCCCTCGCCTGTCTCGGGGTTGCGGCCGTTCTCTATTTGCGGCTGCCGCCCCTCGACTGGTTATTGGTGCATGTCCCGCCTTTGGATCGGATGACGCTGCCCCGCTTTGCGGCGCTCGTACCCTGGGGTCTGGCTGTATGTGCCGGGTTGTCGTTCGACGGTGCGCTCAGTGGGCGTCTAAGAGGCACCGCCTGGCGATGGTCGCCGGCGGTGCTGCTGGCCGGTCTTACGGTCCTGTCCAGGCCCTGGCAGCTGGCGCAGACTGACCTGTTTCTCGTGGTCGTGTCGGTGTTCGCTGCCGCCGCTGCGGCGTTGCTGATCCGCCGGCCTCCGCTCATCGTCTCGCTGCTGGCGGTCGAACTTTCTGTCTACGCGGTGGGCATCAACCCGGCCGCGGCGGCCGCGGACCGCCTGCCCCGTTCCCGAGCTCCTCGAGCGTCTGATCGAAGTGCAGGCGGCGGAGGGCGGCCGGATCGTCGGCATCGACGGTGTGCTCCCGGCCAACCTGGCCGGTCGTTACGGCCTCGCCGATCTGCGGGCCTACGACCCACTGCGGCCGCTGCCATATGCCGCCATGTTGAGAGAACTCGGTCAGACGGACCCGGTGCTCGGCGGACCGCTGAGGATCGCGCCCCCCGACCTGTTCGGCGCCTGGTCGGTCCGTTTTCTGATCGCCGGGCCCGACCGAAGCGTCGACGGGTGGGAACCCGTGTGGCGCGGACGCGAGGGTTCACTTTGGCGCAACCCGGCGTGGTTGCCAGAGGTGCGGGCCGTGGGCCGCACGGTCGCCGGCGGGTGGAACGAGCTGCTGTCGGGTGCGGTCGATCTTTCGACGGCCGCGGTTGTAGCGGAGGGCACGCCGGCAGTCACTGCCGAACGGGTCGCCCTCCAGGTCGACACGATCTCGGGGCCGAGAATCGAGGTCGTCAGCGATTGCGACGGTCCGTGTCTGGTCATTGCGGCGCGCCCCTGGGCGCCGGGCTGGTCCGCCACGGTGGATGGCGAGCCCGCGCCCCTCGTCCTCGCCAACCTCGCGGGTCTCGGGGTCGTGGCCCCTCCCGGGCGCCACCGGGTGGTTCTGGATTACAACCCGTGGCGGTGGGGAGATGGGGTACCCTGATGAACGTGAAAGCCGCCACCGAGGATGGTTGCGAACTTTCGGTCGTGGTGCCGATCTACAACGAGATCGACAGCGTCGATCCCCTCGTCGAGAGGGTTCGCGGCGCTCTCGACCCGACGGGTCTCGAGTGGGAGCTGCTGGCGGTGGATGACGGTTCGACCGACGGGACCGGCGAACGGCTGGACGAGCTGGCTGCGGCGGATGGCCGCATCAAGGTGCTCCACTTCGTCGCCAACTGCGGTCAGTCGGCGGGGCTCGATGCCGGCTTCAAACACGCCCGCGGCCGGTTGGTGGCGCTGCTCGACGCCGACCTCCAGACCTATCCCGAGGACTTACCCAAGCTGATCGACACCCTCAACAGCGAGGGGGTCGATGCGGTGGTGGGTATCCGCGCCGAACGCCGCGACACCGGGTGGAAGAAGTTCAGCTCGCGGTTCGCCAACGGGGTCCGCAACCGGCTGACGCGGGAGGATATCCAGGATACGGGGTGCCCCATCAAAGTTTTTCGGGGCGAGGCCATCCGGCAGGTGAAGATGTTGACCGGGATGCACCGCTTCCTGCCCACCCTGCTGCGGATGGAGGGCTTCACCGTCCTCCAGGTTCCGGTTCGCCATGCCGAGCGGGTGGCCGGTTCGAGCAAGTACGGCACCTGGGATCGCGCTTTCTCCGGTCTCCGCGACGCCCTCGGTGTTCGTTGGATGCAGGATCGCCGCATGAAGTGGAAGCTGCGGTAGGGGGTTCCGTATCAGGAGAGCGCCCGCCTGCCGCGGGCCCGGGGCCCGCGGCTTCGGTCTCTCGCTTCAGGCCCTCAAAATGCGAGCATTTCTCGGTCCTGAAGTGAGAGACCGGGCGCGACAGGGTCGCGCCGGGCGGGCTTGGTGCCGGGCCTCCTGATCTCGCCCCTTTTCGACCCGCCCCCGCCCCCCTCCCACCCACCCTCGGAAATCTACGACGCTGCGCTCGGCGTGAATTTCCGAGGGGCGGGGAATTTTGACTTGGGCAGTGCCGGCCTCGTGGTTCTGCGCCTATCGGACGTCGATGGTGGGTTTTTGTGGGGCAGGCGTCCCGCCTGCCATCCAGATCGGAAGAGAGCAGCTCGATGCCTCGCTTCTGTCATTCTCATGGTCCGTTCGTTGCTCGCACTCGGTGCGTCCCCCGAAGACCTGGCCGACGTCATCTCGTCCTCGTGAAATCTGAGGTTCCCGCTCGCCTGCCGGAATAAAACGCAAAGGCGCAAAGGCGCAGAGGCGCGAAGGAATCACGCCGACTACTGACACCGGCGAGATCCCGGCCGTCATACGGCCGGGGACCATTGGAGCGAACAACCGGAGCGGATACTCGTATCCGACGCCGGTTGTCCGCTCCAACGGCCTGCGCTCTCTCAGAGCGCAGGTCTCGCCTCTCACCAGCTCCAAATGGCTGGCGGCCCCTCCCGAGAAACAACTGCCCAAGGCAGAACCGACGCGCCCCGGGCGCGGCGCCGGTGTGAAGACTGACGGCGGCGAAAGCTCGCTTTCGATGACGGCGGGCTTCTCACCGGGAGACGGCGATCCTCGATCGCCGGCAGTTCTGCCGGTCTGGGCACTCGAATGATCAAGGAAGCGCCAATCCCTTTGCGTCTTTGCGGCTCTGCGCCTTTGCGTTGAATTCCTGGGCCGGGCCTTTGTGACGACTTTGTGGCTTTGTGTCTTCGTGGTTGCGACGTTGCGATGGATCTGCGTTGATCTGCGCGATCTGCGGTTTCTCCGATTCGCCTTCCTTGCCGTTCCCGGCGGCCGCGGATATGCTCGCGGCGAGATGAACCCACAGGGCTACGAGACGCTGCCGGGCACAGACGAGGACTTCCGCGACAGGAGTCTCGGGCTGGTGGTGTTCGGGGTGATCGAGATTCTGATCGGCGCCTTCTGCGCGCTGCTGGTGCCGCTGAGTCTGCTGGCCTGGTGGGTCTCGGGCGGGGAGGCGGGAGGGTCCACGACCCTGCGGTCGATCCTTCCGATGGTCGTGATCTACCTGATCATGGCTGTTCTTTTCGTCTGGCTCGGGGTGGGGTCCATCCGGGCCCGGCGGTGGGCGCGCGACCTCATGCTGGCGATCTCGCGCATCTGGCTCGTGACCGGGGTCTGCACCCTGTTGCTTTCCTGGTTGGTGCTGCCAGGTCTCCTGCGGGGTGTCGGTGCCGCCGAGGGCTTGCCGCCCGACATCCTGTTCGTCGCGATCGCCGTGACCTTCGCCATCGTCAGCCTGATCTACGTCCTGCTCCCAGGCGCCTTCGTGCTTTTCTATCGTTCGCCGGACGTCATGGCCACCTGCCGGGCGCGCGATCCGCGCCCGCAGTTCACCGACGACTGCCCGCCTCGCGTCCTGACACTGTCGGTGGTGTGGGGGATGGCGGCGATCTCGGTGGTGGCGATGCCTGCTTACGACTGGGCTTTTCCGTTTTTCGGCCGGCTGCTGCTCGGAGCTGCCGGCGCGGTGCCGTGGATCGCGGTCCTCGTGGTCTGTGTCGGGCTGACGTGGGGGAGTTGCCGGCGCCGTTCCTGGGCGTGGTGGGGGGCGGTGGCAGCAACCGTCGCAGCCGCCGCGACGACGATGGTGACGTCGATCCGCAACAGCCCCGAGGCGATAGTCCGCGCCCTGCCCATGGCCGACGACCAGAGGCAGGTCCTCGCTTCGATTGTCTGGCCCGGTGTGTGGGTCATCTCGCTGGGGTGGATCGTCGTGTGGGGGTCGATGCTCGTCTACCTCTTCACCCTTCGCCCGTACTTTCGCGATGATTGAAAACGGCGGCGAACTGCGGCAGCCCGGACCGCGAGGCTGTCTGGGAACCGCCGCCGCTCTGGCCGTGCTGTCGGTGATCTCGCCCTTCGCGCTGGTCGTTCACCGCTGGCGCTGTTGGCGGCGGGGCAACGATCTCCGGGTTGCGGTCACGACGACGCCGTGGCCGGCGACCCGCGGCGACGAACGGCGGAGGATCGATGCCAATCATCGACGTGCCCCTGAGCCGCGAAGGCGGCGTTCGCCGGCGGGTGACAGACGCAGTGATCCGGGTGGCGGAGGACTTGCGGCGGCCCGACGACATCTACACGATGATCTACCGGCTGCCGTCGGACGAGGAGGCCGTCGCTCTCCCGGTCGGCCCGCAACTGCAGGAGCTCGGAGAGCGGTTCTATCTGGCCTTGAATCAGGGGCCCGTGGCGGGGCGGACCGTGGTGTGGCTGACCCTCGGCCGCGGAACCGCCTTGGCGTCAGTGGTCGACCCCTTCACCTGCGATCCCGAAGGCGACGGACGAACCGGAAGGACTTCTCGCCACGGCCGAGGCGCGGTGGACGATGGCCTCTGAGTGGGCCCGCGTCGGTCCGTCGCTGATCATCCGCCTCGTCCTCGTCGTGCCGGCGATCGGCTCGAGCCCGCCGTGAGCGATCGCCTGGCTGCTCGAGCCTGCACTTCGCCGACCAGGTTTCGTAACGAGGGCGACGAGACGCAGTGGCCGAGGCGGCACAGGTGCCGCCCCTACCCACAAAGGACATCCTCTTGTAGTGGCGGGGCCTGCCCCGCCTTTGAACGTGAAGTTTGCGAGAGGCTCACGTTGAACGTTTACCGGACGCGCGTTGCCGCGTCGCGGCGGATGTGGTCAAATGCACAGCCGCTGGAGGACGTATGGACGTCGGGTTGATCAAGGACCGCAGACCCTTCGAGCACCGCATCGGTCTCACCCCGGGCGGGGTCCGCGCGCTGACCGACAAGGGCCACCGGGTCTATGTCGAGAACGATGCCGGGCTCGAGGCGGGCTTTCCCAACGAGGTCTATCGGGACGCCGGTGCGACCGTGGTCTACTCCGATGAGGAGGTTCGCCTCCGCTCCGAGATGCTGATCCGCCTGTCGCCCCCGACTCCGGAGGAGTGCGAGAGCTACCAGCCGGGGCAGGTGGTGATCGCGGCCTGGCACCTGGCGGTCGCCTCCGAGGACTATTTCAAGAAGCTGCTCGAAGGCGGCGTGACGACCGTCGGTTACGAGATCCTCGAGGACGACGAGGGCCACGCGCCGGTGCTGGAGGCGATGTCGGAGATCGCCGGCCGGCTGGCGGTGACGATCGGCGCCGGGTTGGTGCTCAACGACTTCGGCGGCAAGGGCCTGCTGATCGGCGGCGCGCCCGGCATCCCACCGGCGACGATGGTGATTCTCGGCGCCGGCACCCTCGGCTGCGAGGCGGCGAAGTTCGCCCGCGGCATCGGCGCCCACGTGGTGGTGCTCGACAAGAACATCAACGCGCTGCGCCGGGTGCAGAAGATGACCTTCGACGAGATCCCGACCATGGTGGCCACCCGCGCGCGGATCGAAAAGGCGCTCGCCTTCGCCGACATCCTGGTGTGCGCGGTGGCGGTGCACGGCGAACGGACGCCGATCCTGGTCACCCGCGACATGCTCAAGCTGATGAAACCGCGGTCGGTCATCATGGACCTCTCGATCGACCAGGGCGGTTGCTGCGAGACCTCGCGGCCGACCGATTTTTCCAACCCCACCTACGAGGTGGACGGGATCATCCACTTCTGCGTGCCCAACCTGCCGTCGGCGGCCTCGCGGGCGTCGACGAGGTCGCTCACCAACTCGATGCTGCCCTACGTGGAGGAGATCGCCGACAAGGGGTTCGACCGGGCGGTGCGCGAAAACCCGGCGATCCACCGCGGCACCTACACCTACGACGGCCACTGCATCCGCGAAGGCGTGGCGAAGATCTTCAACGTGCCCTTTCACCGTCAATCGACGGCAACTGAGGGGGCGCGATGGACTGGAACAGTATCTTCCGAAAACGGGTGACGACTGCCGAGGACGCGGTCAAGGACATCCGGTCCGGCGACCGGGTGTGGATCCACCCCGGGTGCAACACGCCGACCCTGCTCATCGATGCCATGGTGGCTCGCGCTCCGGAACTCGAGAATGTCGAGGTCGTGCACATCCTGACTCTCGCCCCGGCGCCCTACGTGGCGCCCGGGATGGAGGGCCACTTCCGCCACCGGTCGCTCTTCACCGGCGCCAACGTCCGCGCCGCGGTCAACGAGGGGCGGGCCGATTTCGTGCCCATCCACCTGCACGACGTCCCGGCCCTGATCTCGCGCGGCCAGATGCCGATCGATGTCGCTCTGATCCACATCTCGCCGCCCGACGAGCACGGATTCTGTTCCTACGGGGTCGGCGTCGACGCCACCAAGACCGCGGTCGAGCACTCGCGGACCGTGATCGCCATGGTCAACCGGCAGATGCCGCGCACCCTCGGCGACTCCTTCGTCCACGTCTCCAAGCTGACCCGGGTCGTGGAGGTCGACGTGCCGCTGATCGAACACCCGATGTCCGAAGAGGTGTCCGAGGTGGCACGCAGGATCGGCGAGCAACATCGCGTCCCTGATCACCGACGGCGCGACCATCCAGATGGGCATCGGCGAGATCCCCGATGCGGTGCTCGATTTTCTCGGCGACAAGAAACACCTCGGCGTCCACACCGAGATGTTCTCCGACGGTCTGGTCGACCTCTTCGAGGCGGGCGTGGTGACCAACGAGAAGAAGAGCCTCCACCGCGGCAAGATCGTCGCCTCGTTCGTGATCGGCACCCGGCGCGCCTTCGACTTCGTCGACAACAACCCGTTCATGGAGTTTCACCCCAACGAGTACGTCAACGACCCCTACGTGGTGGCGCGCAACGACAAGATGGTGGCGATCAACTCCGCGCTGGCGGTGGATCTCACCGGCCAGGTCTGCGCCGACTCCATCGGCACGAAGATCTACTCGGGGTTCGGCGGTCAGCTCGATTTCATCCGCGGCGCGGCGCGGTCAGACGGCGGCGTCCCGATCATCGCCCTGCCGTCGACCGCCAAAGGCGGCACGTTGTCGCGACTGGTCGACACCCTGATCCCCGGCTCGGGAGTGGTGACGACCCGGGCGGACGTCCACTACGTGGTGACGGAGTACGGCATTGCCGATCTCTTCGGTCGTTCGATCCGCGAGCGCGCCCGCAGCCTGATCGACATCTCGCACCCCGACTTCCGCGAAGAGCTCGAAAAGACGGCCAGGGAGCGCAACCTTTTGTAGAATTCGAATTAGGAATTCGGAATTCGGAATTTCGGAATTCGGAATTCGGGTACCATCGGAATCCTGTGTTCGAAATCGTGAAGCGAGGAGTCCATGGCGTATCCGGGATTCAACATGAAAACTGCCACCATTCGGTTCGAGCCCTCGGGCCGCGAGGTCCAGGTTGTCCACGATTCGGTCTTGATGGACGCGGTGCTCCAGGCCGGGCTGCCGCTCGGACAGTCGTGCAACGGCGTCGCCCTGTGCGGTTTCTGCCGGGTGCAGATCCTCGACGGCCTCGAAAACCTCACGCCCGCCTACGGCGAGGAGAAGAAGGTCCTGGCCTCGCTGCACGCGGGCGACCACGAGCGGCTCGCCTGCTGCGCCCGCATCAGCGGACCGGTCACGGTCACGACTGAATACTGGTAAAGGTCCTAATACACCGCCGAACTCGGACCTATCGCGCCTGATCGAGGTCGGGCGGCACAGGTGCCGCCCCTACCCACAAAGGACATTCCCCTGTAGTGGCGGGGCCTGCCCCGCCTTTGAATGTGGACTTGCAAGAGGCTCACGTTTGAACGTTCGAACGCCAAAACGTCATTCAGTTCAGCTTGTCGTTCTTCCAGTACTTGGTGCCGGCGATGTCGGCGTTGGCCATCAGGCCCTTTTCGGTCATCTGGTAGATGGCGAGGCCGTTGGTGAAGTCGGTCTTGGCCTCGGCGGCGTGCTTTCCCGCAGCCGCGGTGGCGCCGGCGTCGGCCTGCCAGCCCTTGTTGACGAAGTTTTCGAAAGGTCTGAGAATCCTGGAACAGGAAGACGATCTGGTACTTGTTGGCGCCGAGACCGATGCCGACCCCGGCGGTGCCCATCTGCATGTAGGTCTTCTCTCCGGTCTCCTTGTTCACCGCCACACCGTTGCCGCCGCCGCCGGAGAAGCCGAAGGCCAGCTTGAGGTTGTCGAACACCGCCCAGCCGTAGGAGTTCTCAAACAGCTCCTTGGCCTTCGGGTTGTCGGCGAAAAGCGTGTCGAGGGACTCCTGGGCCGTCTCGTCGATCTTCATTCGCTTTGATTCCTGTTTCAGGGATTTCCAGTCGTCCTGGGCGGACACTGTGGTCGAGGCCAGGACGAGGACGGCACACAGAACGGTCGCAAATGGAGTGAGCTTTTTCATGGTGATCTCCCTGTTCTTCAATTGATGGCGAAATCATAGCACGGGGGCTGCTAACCACCGTGACGGCCGTCACGTAGTGATTGGTGACAGACACACGAGGAGGACCCCATGAGAGAAGAACTGGTGATGTTGATCGTCATGCCGACGATGTTCGTGGTGGCCGGCTGGGCCTTCAAGACCTTTCTCAACTTCATCCAGCAGCGGCAGCTGACCAAGCTCCACTACGCGCTGCAGGACAAGTTGCTGGAGAAGCTCGGAAGCTCGCCGGAGGCCGTCGAGTACCTGCACAGCGACGCCGGAGAGAAGATGTTCGCCCTCGCCACCAAGGAACGCACCAATCCCTACACCCGGATTCTCTCGGCGCTGCAGGCGGGCGCGGTGCTCAGCCTGCTCGGCCTTGGTTTCATCGTTCTGAGATATCTGACCCCCAGTCAGGATGCCGTTGAGGGCTTCTCGGTGATCGGCGTTCTCGGCATCAGCCTCGGGCTCGGTTTCCTGGCCTCGAGCGCGGCCGCCTACGTTTTTTCGAAGAATTGGGGCCTGATCAACGGGTCACCGGCAGGGACCGAGGGCTGATACCGTAGGCGGCGTGGGAACGGGTGGTCATGATCCCGATGGCACTTTCGCTGCCCCGAGCCCGAGCGGTGGATCCGGCGGCGCGGGCGGTGACGATGGATGAGGCGGCCTTTCACCGCCTCTACCACCGCACCGCACGCCCGTTGCGGGCCTACCTGATCCGCGCGTGCGGCGATCTGACGTTGGCCGACGATCTGCTTCAGGAGTCCTACCTGCGGTTTCTGCGCTCGGGTTTCGAGGGTGAAGACGAGGACCACCGCAAGAACTACCTCTTCCGCATCGCCACCAACGCCATGCGCGATCATTTCAGACGCAAACGGCCGGAGACGGATGAGGTGCCGGAGCGGGACGATTCGCCGGGCCACGATGACGCCGTCCACCTCAGATCGGACGTCGGCGGCGCCATGTCCGAGCTGTCACCGAACGACCGGCAGATGCTGTGGCTGGCCTACGTGGAGGGGTCGTCACACGAGGAGATCGCGGCGGCGCTCGGCCTGCGGGCCGCGAGTATTCGATCGATGCTGTTTCGAGCCCGGCAACGGCTGGCGGAAAAACTCCACAACAAGGGACTGCACCCCGGTGGGGAGGCATCATGAAGAATCAATTCTGTCCCCACGAGGACGCTGTGGCCGCGGCCGCGAAGACCGGCCGGTGGACTCCCGAACTGCGGGCCCACCGCGACGGCTGCATGACCTGTGCCGAGCTCACCCTGGTGGTGGCGGCGCTGGCTGCCGACGCCGAGCAGCTTGCGGACGAGGCCATTCCTCTCCCCGACCCGAGTGTCATCTGGATCCGCGCACAACTGGCACAACGGGAGCACGACTTCCGCCGCGCGACCCAGGCCATCGTCTGGGTCCAGAGAATGGCTGTCGCGGTGGTGGCGGCCGTCGGGTTGGCCTTTGCACCGGGTCTCTGGGCGCTGGTCGGGAAATTCGTGGCCGGGCTGAATCTGGGATCGGCTGCCGCGGAGTTGCCGCGGGCGGCCGGATCACCCACCCTGGTCCTGGTCACGCAGTCTTCTGGTTCTCGGCGGCCTCGCCCTGTGGGAGCTGACGGCCGCGCACGAAAATTAGTTCAACCGAACAGCAGCCACCAGCCGACGCCGAACACCGCGATATCGGCCAGTACGTGGCTGATCCATCCCGGCCAGATCGAGCGGTATCGCGAGTAGAGCCAGGCCCAGATCACCCCGCCGATGAACACCCCCGCCGACGCCAACACGGTGTGGAGGGAATTCAGGTATTGGCTCACCGCGATGATGTGGTGGAGGGTGAACACGGCCGCCGACATCAGGATCGCCCAGGTGGCGGAAAACAGCTGTTCGCACTGACGCAGAACAAACCAGCGATAGACGTACTCCTCCATCAGCGAGTTGACGAGGGTCCAACCGGCGGCGGCCGCCAGATAGGCGCCGGGCGTCCCGAGCCCCATCTCCTCGACCGCCGCGCGAAGCGGGGCCAGGTCCGTCGTCCGGACCCCCGCCAGCAAGGCACCGGTCACGATCAGGGCGAGGACGGCCAAACCGCTGAGAGCGCCTCTATCCATCCCTCCCGAACGTGGTGGGGACCAACTCGGGCGTCCGTGCTCCACCATCAGGTACCAGACTGCGGGAAAGAGCAGGAGCCAGACCTTCGCCGCCAGAAAGACGGCGTGCCCCAGCGGGCCGGGCGCCGCGATCATGGCCGCGACGACGCCGATGCTCGGAACCGGAACGAGAAGGGTCAGAGCAGCGATGGCTCGGCGGCGGTCGGGCTTTTCAGTCGTCACCATGGTCTCGTGGCAGCGAAACGTTCAAACGTTTTAACGTTCAAACGTTTGAACGTTTCTCGGGTCACAGCCCCGGAATGCGGAGGATCAGGTTGGGATCGGGACACAGCTCGAGGTAGCGCTCGCGCTCCGATGGCGCCGCGACGCCGGGGTAGTCGCCACTCTTGGCGGGTTCCTCGCAGATGATCTGGAAATGGAGGTGGGGCGGCCAGCCGCCGTTTTCGTGAAGATCGCCGACGGCGCCCAGAGGCTGCCCGGCCACCAGCTCCTGACCTGCATCCAGCCCGAGGAGGGTGTCGCGGTTGAGGTGGCCGTACAAGGTGAAAAACCGCACGCCACCCAGCTCGTGTTCGAGGATGACGGTGGGACCGTAGTCGCCGAGACCGTGGTTGTCGGCCATCGAGTGAACGACGGCCGGCAGCGGCGTCAAGATCTCGGTTCCCTCGACCACGAAGAGATCGATGCCGAGATGGACGCTGCGGCGCTCGGCGGTGCCGTCGAACAGGGGCGAGTGACGGTAGAGGACGCGATCCTCGTTGTAGCGGCCGATCCCCACCGGGACTTCGGAGGCCGCGATGCGCTCGAACAGAAACTCGGTGAAGCCGGCGACGTCGTTGATGTCGAGATGGGAGAGTTCGGTGTTGGCGGCGGTGAAATCGAAGACCTCGAGCCGGCCCGAACCCAGATCGAAGGGCACGACCTGGGCTATGACTTTCCCGTTCGCCTCGAGGGCGGCAGCCACTTCGATTTTTCGCATTGCGTGATTGTAACGTGGCATGCGGAAATCATCCATTCCCGAGATTCCTCCGCTCGCTCACTTTGTTCACTCGGTCGGAATGCCAGGGTGGAAGGACCCTCGTTTGCTCGGTTGAAATGACAGGAAATGAACCGGTTTCGCTCCCCCGGTCGAGATGATCGTCCGGCTGATTGGAGTGGGTCGCCGGCATGGGGTCAGCGAGAACCGGGCTCCAGGTCCGGCAGCACGAGCGTCGGGTGGAGGGTGTTCGCGCGGCTCTCGGTCTCGTCCGCGAAGATCACGGTGACTGAACGAAAACGATCTTCTCGCCAGTGGTTTTCCGTGAGCAGCCACGAACGGACGAATTCGGCGACCTCGAGCCGGCAGCGCTCGCGGACCATCTCGAGGTGCGTCGGGTCGGATGCCCTCTCCGACAGGACCCCGGTCAATGACCGCTCCAGCCCCTCCATCTGTTCGTCCTCGTTAAACCTCAACCAGCCGCTGTCGCTGTACTTCTCCATGCCGCCGGTGTCGATGGCGGGGGGCAGGGTGGGGCGGATCTGCGGAGCGTGGACCACGCACGCCTGTCCCTCGACCTCGAGCCGCCACTCCTCGTCGAGCCGGAGGTGGTAGCGGTAGGTCACGGGCACCCGGATCTCGGTCACCGTGATCCCGAGCGGGATGAGGTCCCAGGCCACCCAGCGCTCGTCGGTGGAGCGCAGGATTTCGGTTGCCTGGAAGGACGCCAGTTCCAGTTTGACTCCGGTGTCTGGCGCAAAGCCTGGGATGGCTGCAATGAAGGTCGTGGTGATGCTGTGGCTTTGAAAGGCTTCGGCGATGCCGACGACACCGCTGCCGATTTCCCGAACGATGTCCGTCGCTGCCCTCCCACCCTCCCTGGCGGTTTGCCCGATCTGGTGCACCACCAGGTAGCCCAGCAACCCGAGGACGACGGCGACGGTGGGCCAGCGGAGAGCCCGGATGGTGTCGAGCCAGGTGGGGGAACGCAGTTTGTCGCGGGATTCAGTCATCTGAAGAACGCTACCGGTTTCGTGTCGGAGCCGCAAGCCCCCGGCGTTGAGAGGCAACCATTTCGAGCCCTGCGGCATCTCATGTTTGACCGAAGACAAGAAAAGGAGACCAGCCGTGAAAATTTCCGAAAAAGCCGCCATCATCTTTCTTGCTCTGCTCATCGCCGCCGCGTGGGGATTCACCTCTGAGAAATTCGAGGCGACCGTTGACGAAACCGTCGCGTTGTCGCCCGGAGGCACCGTGTCGCTCGAGAATATCAATGGCGACGTGACGATCGAAATCTGGGACCGCGACGAAGTCCGGGTGCAGGCCCTCAAGAGCGCGAGCTCTCAGGAACTCCTCGATCGCCTCAAGGTCGAGATCAATCCAAGTCCGACCGCTGTGCGCATCGAGACCGATTACCCGTCGTCGCGGGACTCCGGGAATGAAGGACACGATCACTCAAAACGCGGCAACCACCTGAAGGTGGAGTACACCCTGACCATCCCGCGTTCGGCGGTGGTCGAGGACGTGGATCTGGTCAACGGGAACTTGCTTGTCGTCGGTGTCGAGGGTGGTGTCGATGCGGAGACGGTCAACGGCAACATCGTGGTTCGTGAAGGCGCCGGAGATGCCTCCTTGTCCACCGTGAACGGCGGCATCGAGCTTTATGTCAACCATCTCGGCAGCTCTGAACAGGTGGATCTGGAAACCGTCAACGGTTCGATCGATCTCTATCTTTCCGCCTCGGTCGGCGCCGACATCAGTGCCGGGACCGTCAACGGTCACCTCACCAACGACCTCGGGATCGCGGTCAAAAAGGGCAAGTACGTCGGGGCGAGCTTCGATGGCGCCGTCGGAGGAGGCGGTTCGCGGGTGGAGCTCGAAACGGTCAACGGCAGCATCTCTGTGCATAGTTGGTAAGCAGCTCTAAACCATTGTTTTCATTGCCCCATCGGTGACGGTGGGGTTTTTGTTCATCGGATGAGCAGCTTGTCATCGGAGATTTCTTGACCGGCCGAGGGCGGGCTGTACAATGAGTCATCGTGGCAAAGAGAGAGAAGGCAGACTCGATCGGACGGTACCGTTCGGCCTCACCCTATGAAAGCCTGGTGGGGTTTTCGCGCGCCGTCCGCCGCGGTTCCCGAATCGTGGTGTCGGGTACGGCCCCGCTCGACGACAACGGCGAGACGGTCACCGGCGGCGCCTACGAGCAGGCTGCCCGGTGTTTTGAGGTTATTCTCGAGGCCGTGGAAGCACTGGGAGGCACCCGCGAGGATATCGTGCGGACGGGCATCTTTGTGACCGACGCAGCCGATTGGGATGCGGTGGGTCGCGCCCACGGTGAGTTTTTTGGCACGGTCTTCCCGGCGGTCACCTTTGTCGTTGTCAAGGGCCTGCTCGATCCCCGCTGGAGGGTCTACATCGAGGCCGACGCGGAGCTGGTCGACTGATCGAACGATCTTGCGACAGTGGTTTCTCCACTTGTGTTCATCACGAACACTTCTGTCTTCGTGATATACTCCGCCCATCACGGTGAACTCGACCCGCCTGACTTACAGCCACAAATTTTCGTTGATTCCAACGATGGGGAATCGTGTCGCTGCAGGGTGTTCTCGCTCCGAGACCCGCTTGCGGAGTCGGGTGTGAACAACCTGCCGCGGATTCTCCTCGTCGACGAGAGCCTGAGCGACCGGCGGCTTGCCTCCCTGGTACTTCTGGGTGAGTTCGAACAGCTGAATCTGGAGGCGGTCGGTACGGCGGTCGAGTTTTCGGGTGCGCTGGCCGCGGGGCGATTCGGGATGGTCATCACCGAGGCCCGCTTCTCGTGGGGCAGCGGTCTCGAGGTCGTCCGCCTGGTTCGCGAGGCCAGGCCGGATTGCCCGGTCATCCTCCTCACCGCCGAGACCGGCGAAGAACTGTGGAGCGAGACCCTGCGGCTCGGCGTCGACGGCTATATCGCCAAGTCCTCGGATGGGTTCGTGCGTCTGCCATCGGTCGTTCGTTCGGTCTTTTTTCGAACCCGCCGGCGGGCGATGTCGACCGCCCGCGACGCACCCTACCGCCGGTTGGTGGAGTCGCTGCCGGTCGGCGTATTTTCAGCCACTCTCGATGGCGAGATTCTCGAGGCCAACCCGTCATTCGCGGCGATGCTCGGTCTGTTCGACCCCGAAGAGGCCGCCTGGTCGAGTTTTCCGGGGCTGTTCGCGGAGCCGACGGCGGCCGAGACATGGCGATCCCAGATGGCGACCGCACGCTATGTCGGCAATCTCGAAACCCGGCTGCGGAGGGCCGACCATTCCCTGATGTGGGCGCGAGTGTCGTCGTGGGTCGTCAAGGATCCGCACTCGGGGGCACGCCAGATCCAGGGAATAATCTCGGCGACCGATGCGCACCACGCCGAGCGACAGGAGCTCGAGGAGCGCATCGAAAGCCTCGAAAGGTCCAACGACGAGCTCGAAAAGTTCGCCTACGTCGTGTCGCACGACCTTCAACAGCCATTGACCGTGGTCTCGAGCTATCTCGAAATGCTCGCGGAAAGCTGTCGGGCGAATCTGTCCGATACCGAGGAGAGCTACCTCGACCGCGCGGCCGGCAGCGCCCACCGCGTTCAGGAAATGGTGGATGCCGTGCTCAGCTACGCCCGGGTGGATTCGCGGGGGCAGGAGTTCACCTCGGTCGACTGGCGGATGTGTTCGAAGAGGTCAAGGGCGGGCTGTGGAAGGAGATCACCTGCGCCAGGGCCGAGATCACGAACGACCAACTGCCGGTCATTCAGGGCGATCCGTCACAGATCCCGGCGCTCTTGCAGAACCTGCTGTCCAACGCCCTCAAGTTCGCCGACAAGGTCCCCGTCAGGATTCACCTCGGAGTCGAGGAACGGGACGACGAGTGGCAGATATCGGTTCGCGACGACGGCATCGGGCTCGAACCTGAGAATGCCGACCGGGTGTTCGTGATGTTCCAGCGTCTCCACACCGAGAGAGAATTCCCGGGATCCGGGATCGGGCTGGCGATCTGCAAGAGGATCGTCGAACGGCACGGCGGCCGGATCTGGGTCGAGTCGGAGCTCGGAAGTGGCTCGACCTTTTACTTCACGATTCCAAAACGATCACCCGGCAAGGGGATGTCAATTCGTGAGTGAACGGCTATCATCGTGGGGGCTTTAAATGGTTGATCCGGCAAAAAGAAGGGCTCTGCGAAGCGGCGAAAAGGTGCGGCTGCTCCTGGTCGAGGACTGCCCGGATCACGCCGATCTGATCCGAGCCAAGCTCGGCCGTTCGAAACGGCTCAAGGTCGAGATCACCCATGTCGATCGGCTCGAAAAGGGTCTCGCAAAACTCAAGGCAGGCGTTTTCGACATCGTCCTGCTCGACTTTTCACTGCCCGACAGCTACGGTCTCGACACCTTCAGACGAGCCAACGAGGCCGCGCCGCGGACTCCCATCATCGTCCTCACCAGCCTCGACGACAACGACCTCGCGGTGCAGGCGGTCCGCGAAGGCGCCCAGGACTATTTGATCAAGCGCGAGGCCGATACCCGACTGCTGGTGCGGTCGATCCTCTATGCGATGGAACGCCAGGCGGCGGAAGAGGCTCTGCGCAGACTCCGAGGAACGCTACGCGCTGGCGGTGCGCGGCGCCAACGACGGGCTCTGGGACTGGGACCTCGAGGCCGATCGGGTGTTCTTCTCGCCGCGCTGGAAGTCGATGCTCGATTTCTCGGTCAGAGACGTCGGCGACAGCCCCCGCGAGTGGTTGGACCGCATCCACCCCGATGACCGGCCGCCGTTTCGCAGACATCTCGATGCCCACCTCGAGGGCGCGACCGAGCACTTCGAGTTCGAGCACCGGATGCGCAACGCGGACGGCGAGTATCTGCTGGGTGCTGGCGCGCGGCGTCGCGGTGCGCGATCACCAGGGCAACCCATACCGCATGGCGGGTTCGCAGACCGACATCACGGACCGCAAAAGGGCCGAGCACCAGCTGCAGCACGACGCCCTCCACGACGGTCTGACCGGGCTCGCCAACCGGGTCCTCTTCCTGGACCGTCTGGCCTGCGCTCTGGCCGACCTGCAGCGGCGGGCCCAGCCCAACTTCGCGGTCCTCTTTTTCGACCTCGACCGCTTCAAGAACGTCAACGACAGCCTCGGCCACACGGTCGGCGACCAGCTGCTGGTGGGCATCGCCAGCCGGCTCGAGCACTTTCTCCGCCCCGGCGACACCGTGGCGCGGTTGGGCGGCGACGAGTTCGCGATCCTGATCCACCGGGTGGACGACGCCAGCGGCGCCATCCACGTGGCCGACCGCATCCAGGAAGTCCTGAGCATGAACTTCGCGATCGACGGGCACGATGTCCTGGTGACCGCCTCGATCGGTATCGCCCACAGCTCGACCGGCTACACCAACCCCGAGGAGATCCTGCGCGACGCCGACATCGCGATGTACCGCGCCAAGGCCCAGGGCAAGGCCCGCTACGAGATCTTCGACCGCGACATGCACCAGAGCGCGGTGGCCCTGCTCAAGCTCGAGACCGACCTGCGGCGCGGCGTCGACCGCGGCGATTTCCTGATGAACTACCAGCCGATCGTGTCGCTCGGGACCGGACGCATCGTGGGGTTCGAAGCGCTGGTGCGCTGGCAGCACCCGGAACGCGGGTTGGTGCTGCCGGATCACTTCATCGCCATCGCCGAGGAGACCGGCCTCATCGTGCCTCTCGGCTGGTGGGTCCTCGCGCGAGTCGTGCCGCCAGACCCGGCGCTGGCAGCAACAGTTCCCGGCCGACCCGCCGCTGTGGATCAGCGTCAACATGTCGGGCAAGCTCTTCATGAAGTCGGACATGGTCGACGAGCTGTTGGGCATCCTCGACGAGACCGGGCTCGAACCGCGCAGCCTGCGGCTCGAGGTGACCGAGAACGTGGTCATGGACCACGCCGACGTGGCGGTGAAGAATCTCATGGAGCTGCGCGCACTCGGCCTCCAGCTCTCCATCGACGACTTCGGCACCGGCTATTCGTCGCTGTCCTACCTCCAGCGCTTCCACTACGACTCGCTCAAGATCGACCGCTCCTTCGTCTCCAAGTTGGGGATGGCCGGCGACTCCCACGCGATCGTCGAAACCATCCTCAACCTCGCCAACAGCCTCGGCATCGGCGTCGTCGCGGAGGGGATCGAGACCGCCGACCAGGTCGACCGCCTGCGCCGCATGCAGTGCCCGCACGGTCAGGGTTTCTGGTTCTCGCGGCCCCTGAGCGTCAGCGCCGCCGAAGAACTCATCGCCTCCTCACCCTCCTGGTAAGCGAGCCCTTTAGGCGCGAATTTTAAGTTCTTAAGTTTTGAGTTTTGAGTTCGTTCCGTGCAACGCAGGCCAAGCAGAGCTTCGAAACTCAAGAACTCAAAACTAAAAACTGAGAACTCGGCGGCGAGCGTCAGGACGCAATCTGCAATCCGGACTGGCATCCGACGGGGGCCCCAGGTGCCGGGTGGGCCGTCGAATTGCCCCGCGCACAGGGTGCCGCAGTGCAGGCAGCGGCCGCAGTCGTCGAGGTTCCAACGCCCCAGCCGGTACCATTCACGCTCGATCAGGAGACCGCCACAACTGTGGCAATAGGTGCTGCCGCCGGTGGGGTCGACCACGTTGCCGGTGTAGGCGTAGCGCACACCGTTGTCCGCGGCGATCTTTCGGGCGCGGCTGAGGGTCGCAGGCGGTGTCGGGGGCAGGTCGTTCATCTTGAAATCGGGGTGGAAGGCGGTGAAATGCATGGGCACGTCGGGCCCGAGCGTTCCCGCGACCCACCGGGTCATCTCGTCGATTTCCGACGCCGAGTCGTTTTCGCCGGGGATCAGCAGGGTGGTGAGTTCGACCCAGACGTCGGTTTCGTGGACCAGGTATTCGAGGGTCTCGAGCACCGGCCGCAGTTCGCCTCCGCAGAGCTTCTTGTAGAAGCTCTCGGTAAAGGCCTTGAGGTCGACGTTGGCCGCATCCATGAGGGCGAAGAATTCGGCGCGCGGTTCAGGGAGAATCTCACCCGCAGTCACCGCAACCGTGGCGACCCCGTGTTCGTGACAGGCCTCGGCCACGTCCACAGCGTACTCGAGGAAGATCACCGGGTCGTTGTAGGTGAAGGCGACGCTGCGGCTTCCGGACTCTGCCGCGGCCCTCGCAATCGCCTCCGGGGAGGCCGAGTCGGCCAGGGTGTCTGTCTCGCGCGACTTGGAGATCGACCAGTTCTGGCAGAACCGGCAGGCCAGGTTGCAGCCTGCGGTGCCGAAGGACAGGACCCCGGTGCCCGGGTAGAAGTGATTGAGCGGCTTCTTCTCGATCGGGTCGACGCAGAAACCCGAAGAGCGGCCGTAGGTCGTGAGCACGACCCCTCCGTCGATGTTCTGCCGCACGAAACAGAAACCCCGCTGGCCTTCCTTGAGCTTGCACAGACGAGGGCACACCTCGCACACCACCCGACCGTCGTCGAGCGGTCTCCAATACCGTCCGGGCACCACCGAGTTCATCGTTTCACCGTTCTCCATTGATGATCCCGCACCGGTCGGTTGTCAAGGCACATTGAACGTTAAAACGTTTCAACGTTAAAACGTTCCAACGTTCAAACGTTAAGATTGTGAGTATCAGGTATGTCGAGATGAGGGAGAATGGTTGGGCCCCGATGAAGACGACCACTCCCCGCCGCGGCATACCGCCCGACTTCGACCCCGCCGATCTTCGCCCGCCCGCACGGTGGGAGCTGGTGCGCGAGGGGCGCGTCGTCTTCGAGCGGCTGGCCCTCGCAGCCGCACGTTCTCGACTCCGCGCGGAAGCGAATCGCGGATCCGGCGAGCCCGTCATGGTTGTGCCCGGCTTTGCCACCAATGATTCCTGGACCGCGCGGTTGCGGTCGTTTCTCACGTCGATCGGCTACGGGACCCGCGGTTGGGACCTCGGGCGCAACGATGGCCGGGTCCCGAAGCTGGTGCCGGCCGTTGTCGAGCAGACGGAAAGGTTGGCGACGCAAGTCGGACGACCGATTCGTCTGATCGGCTGGAGCCTCGGCGGTTATCTGGTGCGCGAGGCAGCCCGCGAGCGGCCTGATTTGGTGGAGCGGGTGATCACTCTGGGAGCGCCGGTGGTCGGCGGGCCCACCTACACTGCCTCGGCGCCGATGTACCTCAAGAAGGGCTATGACCTGGAAGAGATTGCGGCCACGGTTCTCGAACGTGAGCGCCGGCCGATCACGGTACCGGTCTTCGCCGTCTACAGCCGCTCGGATGGCGTCGTCGCCTGGCGAGCGTGCATCGACACCTTTTCAAACCCCCACGTCGAACACCACGAGGTCGCCTCCACTCACCTCGGGTTGGTCAACTCACCGCGGGTCTTCAGCCTCGTCGCCGACCTGCTGGCGGTGCCTCCATGAATGAACTGCAACCAGCCGGGCCCCTGCTCTTCCTGTCGATTTCGGGTCGACTGCGAACCTGCGGCGTCCTTCTGCGTTGTAACTCGAAGACGATCCCTTGGAGGGCATCGTGATTTCGATCTCGGATCTTTCGAAGACCTACTCGAACGGTGTGAAGGCGCTTTGCGGCGTGAGCCTGGATCTCGGACCCGGCCTATTCGGTCTGCTCGGACCGAACGGTGCGGGGAAGTCGACGCTCATGCGCACGATTGCCACGCTCCAGAAACCCGATGCCGGGCGGATCGAGTTCGACGGGGTCGACGTCGTCGACGAACCGTCCGCGATCCGGTCACGGCTCGGCTATCTCCCTCAGGAATTCGGCGTCTACCCGAAGATCCCGGCCACCGACCTGCTCGACCATCTCGCGGTCCTGAAAGGCGTCGGAAACCGCTCCACCCGAAGCGAGCAGGTCGATTCACTCTTGAGCCTGACCAATTTGTGGCACGTCAGAAAGACGCCGGTGAGCACGTTCTCGGGAGGGATGAAGCAACGGTTCGGTATCGCCCAGGCATTGCTCGGGAACCCGAGCATCGTGATCGTCGACGAGCCGACGGCTGGTCTCGATCCCGAGGAACGCAACCGCTTTCTCAACCTCCTGAGCGAGATCGGCGAGAACGTCGTCATCATTCTCTCGACTCACATCGTCGAAGACGTGCGCGATCTCTGCCCGCGGATGGCGATTCTGGCGGAAGGCCGCATCCTGCTCGAAGGTGCGCCTGACACCCTGATCTCCAATCTCGAGGGACGCGTGTGGCGCAAAGCTGTGGCGAAGGACTCTCTGGAGGAATGCCGTGCGGAGTTGACCGTCATCTCGACCCACCTCCACTCCGGAATCACAGTCATCCACGTGCTCGCCGACAGCCCGCCCGGCCCCGGCTTCGAGCCTATCGCCCCCGATCTCGAGGACGTCTACTTCTCGACGCTCTCCCGATCACGGACCGCGGCCTGACGAACGGAATGCGGGTGTTCTCAGACATCATTCGATTCGAATGGCGTTACCACACGCGCCAGTTCTCGTTTGCCGCCGGCGCCGCGATCTTCGCCGTGCTCGGTTTCGTGTTGACCGTCGGTCTCGGGCGGCAGGACGTCCAGGCAAACTCTCCGTACCTCATCGTCGAGGTCGCGGCGCTGCTCTCGCTGATGTCGATCTTCCCGCTCACGGTCTTCAGCGCGAACGCGATTCTCCGCGATCGCGAGTACACAATGGAGGAAATCATCTTCTCGACCGCGGTCGAAAAAGGGAGGTTTCTTCTCGGACGATTCTCCGGCGTCGTGCTCGCATCGCTCACGCTGATGCTGTTTGCGATGACTGGAATGATCGCGGCGCCACTTTCCGGTGTGATCGACCCGGAGCGCGTCGGGCCCCTGATCTTCGGTCATTACCTGCAAGCCTTCGCCTTCGTCGTCCTGCCGGACGTCTTCTTCACTGCGGCGGTCGTCTTCGCGATCGCAGCCCTCACGCGCAGCGCGCCGGCGAGCTACGTCGGCAGCGTGGTTCTCTACGCTCTCTACTTCGTCGCCGCCGCTCTCACGAACTCACCCCTGATGGCGGCGTCGACATCCAACGCGGGGGTCTCGATGAGCTTCGCGTCGCTCGTCGATCCGTTCGGCCTCACCGCCTTCTTCGAGCAGACCCGCTACTGGACCATTCGTGGAGCGCGACACCAGGATGGTCAGCTTGGCGGGGAACTTCCTCGTCAACCGCATTTTCTGGATATTCGCGGCCCTGATGATTCTTGCCATCACCTATCGCGCCTATCCTTTCCGACTGATCGCCCAATCGCGCCGCCGCGAGACGAAGCGGGTCGAAGAGGCCGTCGCCGCGGCGAGATCGTACCGTACCTTTGATCCTCAACCCGTCGCGTTCTCGCAATTCGCCTCGGCCACGAGGCTCGAGATGCGCCTCCTGATGCGCAATTTCCCGTTTCTCGTGCTCCTTCTGACCTGGGTCGTCTTCGCGGTCCCCGAGGTCTGGGGGGCGGTGACCAGCGGTGAGTACGGGGCGGCGTTCCTGCCGACGACGAGTCTCGTCATTTCCCGCCTCCGGCAGCCGCTCGCGGTCTTCGGCACGCTCGCGATGATCTACTGGTCGGCCGAGGCGTTCTGGAGAGAGCGAAGCGTCGGGATCGACCCGATCGTCTCCGCGACCCCGGTCGGAGGGCCCGTTCTCTTCGCGTCGAAACTCGCCGCCCTGGCGTTGATGTCGTGCATTCTCGGGGTCGTTGGCGTCGCGGTCGGAGTCGTGATCCAGCTCATTCGCGGCGGGGCGCCCATCGAGCCGGGCGTCTATCTCGGGTTCGTCCTCCTCGGGGTGACGCCACTCCTCGTCTTTGCAGCCGGGTGCGGGGTGATCCAGGTTCTGGCCCCGGGCAAGTACTCCGGCATGCTCTTTTCGTTCGTGCTCGCCGCGTACATGCACCGGGGCGGCGTCATCGGCGTCGAGCATCATCTCCTGCGCTTTGCGGCCGCCCCGCCCGTCGGGCACTCCGGCATGGGTGGCTTCGGCGACTCGGTCGTCGCGTTCGCAGGCTTCTCTCTCTACTGGGCGCTCGTGGTGTCGGTACTTGGGCTCGCGGCGGCGTTCCTCTGGCGGAGGCACGACGACGAGACTCTTATCTCCCGTCTGCGGTCGCTCCACCGGACGTCGTCGAAAGGTGCGCGTCTCGCCGCGGCTTCGCTGGCCGCGGCCGCGATGCTCGTCGGCGCGTTCATCTTCACGAATACCAACGTCCTGAACCGATACGAATCCGCGGAACAGGTCCTCGACTGGAAGGCGGCGTACGAACAGGCCTACGGATCGCGTGCCGGGGATGTGCAACCGCGAATCGTCGCGATCGAAACGAACGTCGATATCGACCCGGACGCGCGACGGCTTCGACTTGCGGGTGAGTACGTGATGACGAACCGCTCGACCCAACCGATCCCGCGTCTTCTCGTCTCTGTCCGGCGGGACGCGAAACGAGCGTCGCTCGCCGTCGACGGCCGGCCTCCCGATTCCGTCGACGCGCGTTTCGGGATGCACACCTTCGACCTCGAGCGCCCGCTGCTGCCGGGAGAGTCGGTCACGCTGACATTCGATGTCGCCTACGCAACGCGGGGCTTCACGAACGACGGGCCTGACAACCCGGTGGAAGGCAACGGCTCGTTCGTCATGGGTTTCTTGAGGTTTCCCGGCGTCGGGTATCGCTCGAGCTACGAGATCCGCGACCCTCGCGAGCGCGCGAAGCGGGGCCTGCCGGCCCGGCGCAGCGAAACCCAGCTCACCGGCGAGTCGGAGGGCGCCGACGTTCCCCGGGACGAGTGGGTCTCGGTCGATGCGACGATCTCCACGAAGACGGGGCAGATCGCGGTGGCTCCTGGGCGCCTCATCGAAGCCGGGCACGAGGACGGCCGAAGCACATTCCACTACCGGACCGACCACCCGATCCCCAACGTCCTGGCCTTCGTTTCCGCCCGCTACGAGGTCACCCGCGCGCAGCACGCGGGCATCGACATCGAAATCTACTCGCACCCGGACCACGCGAAGAACGTTCCGGCGATCCTCGAGACGGCCCGCGCGTCGCTCGACGTGTTCCAGGAGGCGTTCGGGCCCTACCCGCATCGCGAGCTCCGGATCGCCGAGGTGCCGTCGAGCGCGAATTTCGGAGGGTTCGCGACACCCGGGCTCGTGCTGCTGGCCGAGAATCGCGTGTTCTTCGTCGATGGCGCCCGCGATCAGCCGATCGACCTCGTCTGCCGGCGCGTGGCGCACGAGATCGCGCACCAGTGGTGGGGACACCATCTCGTGCCCGCCCCGGTCGACGGCGGCACCTTCCTCACCGAGAGCGTGACGAAATACGCCGAGACACTCGTGCTCGAGCGCCTGCACGGCGCGGAGCAGGTCCGAAATCTGCGGGCGGTCGAGCTCGACCGATACCTGTCAGGTAGGGTCGGTGAGGAGGAGCCGCCTCTGTTCGAGGCCGGCAGCCAGCCCTTTCTCTTCTACTCCAAGGGTCTCCTCGTCATGAGCTCACTGCGCGACCTTCTCGGCGGCGAGGCTCTGGAGTCTGCACTTGCGGTCGCTGATGATGGCGGAATCCGGACCGACCGGCAACGCCACGACCCTCGACCTGCTCGACACACCTCGACGCCGTTGCGCCGGTCTCCGACCGACCGTTGATCGACGACTGGATGAAGAGGGTCGTTCTGTACGACCTCGCCGTCGCTTCGGCCAGGTCGACCCGCCTGCCTGACGGCCGATACGAGATCACGGTGGAAGTGCGGGCGTCGAAGGTTCTGGTGGACGAGGCGGGACAGGAAGTGCCGATGACGATGGATGAGATGATCGGCGTGGCGCTTCACACGGGTGATGCCGACGAAACCCCGCGCCCGGTTCGAGAAGGTCCGGATTCGGTCAGGGATGAACGAGCTGACATTCGTCGTCGAGAACGAACCGGCGTCCGTCGGAGTCGACCCCGAGATCCTGCGGATCGACCGCAACCGACTCGACAACGTGTGGAGGATCGGCAGCGGATCGTGAGCGGGGAACCCGCTATGAAACTCGATCCTCCACGAGACGAGAGGAAATTCCGCCATCGCCTTCGCGTCTTCTCAGGGCCTGCCCTTTATCGGTGGAAACCACGCATGGCGCATCGTCGTCGTGTCCGCGGTGGCGCATGCCTTTCCGGCAGCCGGTAGCGACCGGTCGCCCGCCCAGTCTCCGCATCAACCGTTCCCCAATCGCCGGACAGCCGCACCGGCAAGCAAAGCAATCATGAGCAAGAGCCCCCATGTCGACGCGGCGGGGATTGCCGCGGCGTCCGAGTCGAGCGGATGGTTGGTCGAACAGGACGTGCAATCCGGGTCGGGGTCACCGCCGCCGGAGACGAGTGCGATATTGCTCACCGTGCTGCTGGTTGCGCCCGCGTTTACGGTGGCGTCGTACTCGACCATGTAGGTGCCCGGGGAAGCTCCGCCCGGCAGCGTGAAGGTTCGGTTGTTGCCTGAACCACCGGCGATGAACCCACCGGGATTGTCGGTCACCGTTCCGAAGCTGAGGCCCGAACCGAGCGTGTCCGTCAGCACGGTGTCGGCTGTCGTCGCTCCATCGCTCACTTCGAGAATCAGCGCGTAGGTGATGGTGTCACCCGTCCCGACCGGCGTGCCGGTGCCGGGGAGCGACACTTTGCTCGCCGAGACCGCCACCAGCGAGAACACCGGGGTGCTCGTCGGCGTCGGTGTCGGTGGCACCGGAGTCGCGGTTGGCGTCTGGGTCGGCGTCGGTGGCACCGGCGTTGGGGTATTGGTCGGCACCGGCGTCGGGGTGTCGGTTGGCACCGGCGTTGGGGTATTGGTCGGCACCGGCGTCGGGGTGTCGGTTGGCACCGGCGTCGGGGTATTGGTCGGTACCGGCGTCGGGGTGTCGGTTGGCACCGGCGTTGGGGTATTGGTCGGCACCGGCGTCGGGGTGTCGGTTGGCACTGGTGTCGGGGTATTGGTCGGCACCGGCGTCGGGGTGTCAGTCGGCACCGGTGTCGGGGTGTCAGTCGGCACCGGCGTCGGGGTGTCGGTCGGTACCGGTGTCGGGGTATTGGTCGGCACCGGTGTCGGGGTGTCAGTTGGCACCGGTGTCGGGGTGTCGGTTGGCACCGGCGTCGGGGTGTTGGTCGGCACCGGCGTCGGGGTGTCGGTTGGCACCGGCGTCGGGGTGTCGGTTGGAACCGGTGTCGGGGTGTCGGTCGGCACCGGCGTCGGGGTGTCGGTTGGCACCGGCGTCGGGGTGTTGGTTGGCACCGGCGTCGGGGTGTCGGTTGGCACCGGTGTCGGGGTGTTGGTTGGCACCGGCGTCGGGGTGTTGGTTGGCACCGGTGTCGGGGTGTCGGTTGGGACCGGTGTCGGGGTGTCGGTTGGCACCGGTGTCGGGGTGTCGGTTGGCACCGGTGTCGGGGTGTCGGTTGGCACCGGTGTCGGGGTGTCGGTTGGCACCGGCGTCTCGGTGGGAGTTGGTGTTGGTGTCGGGGGAACAGGTACGGTTACGGTCGTCGAATCTTCCGGCGAGAAGAATCCATCGACCGAGGCCCAGGCCGTGTTGATCACACTGCCCGCAGTCACGTCAGCCGGCAGCGTCGTGTAGGTCCCGGTGCAGTCGATGCTCTCGGACGGATTGAAGAAGTTATCGTTGTTGCCGACGGTCGTCAGGGACGGACAGCTCGCTCCCGGGAGGAGCGCGTCCGTGATCGTCACGGGGCCCGGCAGGATCGCGTCACCGTCGTTCGTCACCGTGAAGGTGTAGTCGATGTCCTGACCGGCCGCGGTATAGGTCGTCGGGCTGGCGGACTTGTCGAGGGCGAGCTGACCGCGGCGTAGGTCGCCGTATCGGTGTCGGTGACGACGGTGATGCGGGGCTGGTGCCGCTTGCGGTCGCAGTGTTCGTGACGATCTCGTCATCGCTCCGCACCGTCAACGGCCCGACGACGCAGTCCGCAAGGTGCGGCGGTGGTTCGGCTCGCGTCGGCGACGGGTAGCGAGACGGGCCAGCTGCAGCCGGAGATGTCGTAGTGGTCGTCGGTCACGGTCAGGGGGTCGAGCACCGTCTCGCCGACGTTTTCGACGGTGATCCGTACTACACCTGGGTGCCCGGCGACGACGCCGAGGTAGTCCGACCACGGGCCGTGCGGATCCGAGGGCGACTCCTTGCGGATCGCGACGGCGGGGATGGGGTTGTCGACCACCAGGGTGGCTTCGGCGTCGTTGCCGGTGTAAGTGATGTCGTTGAAGACGTGGCTGACGAGGCCGCTTTGGTTGTCGAAGGTCACTGGTCCGCCGGAGACGTCGACCGCCGAGATCGCGACGTCGACCTCGATGGTGCACGACGAGTCGGCCGTGATGGCCCCGTTGGCCAGCGAGAAGGTGTCATTCGTGTCGGTTGTCGTCGAGATCGTCGTGGCGCCGCCGCCGCAGTCGCCGGCGATGGTGCCGGTGACGAAGCTCATGCCCGACGGCAGCGTGTCGGCGAAGGCGACGCCGCTGATGTCGAGGAGTGGGTCGGTGTTGGTGATCTCGAATGACGAGCGTGGTGTTCGTCGCGCCGGTGGGATCGAGCAACGGGTTGGGGTCGAAGGACTTGGCGATGGTCGGGGTGGTCGGCGGCGGCAGCACCGTGAGGGTGTCGACCGCCGAGTTGCCCGGATAGGTCTCGATGGCGTCGATGGGGCCGCTGGCGTTGACGTTGGCGCCGACTGTGGTCGAGGTCACCTGGACCGCGAGGGAGCACATGCCACTCGCGGCGAGGGTGCCGCCGGTGAACGACAGGATGCCCGAGTTGCCGCCCTCCAGGCCCCAGGTCGAGCCCGCGTTGCAGCTGTTGATAAAGGTGCCGGCGACCGCGGTCATGCCGGCGGGAAGCTCGTCGCGGAAGGTGACGCCGGTCAGGGTATCTGTTCCGCTGATGTTGGTGAGGTTGAAGGTCAGTGTCGAGGTCGCACCGACGTACATGGAGTCTGGTGAGAAGGTCTTGGCGAGGGTCGGCGGCGGGGGCTCATCGCCGGTCGGGATGTCGGTGCAGACCGTGCCCGAGCCCTGAATGTTGATGTTGAGGATTCGAACGGGCTGGTTGGCGTTGCTCGCGCCATAGGCATAGATTCGGAACACGGTCACGCCCGAAGGGTTGAGGTTTGGGGATGCCAGTCCGTTGGCCACGAAGTTGTTGATTCCGGGCCGATTGGCCTGAGTGGGCACGGGTGACAGCGTCGTGCTCTGCGTGAGGCTGCCCACGGGTCCGTACAGGAGGGTGAGGCTCTCAGGGGCGCCTCCGTTCTGCCGGTAGGCCTCGAGGTTGAAGTTGATGGAGTCGATACCCGTCGTGTCGAGGCGGAACTCGTAGTAGGCGTTGGTGGTGATGGCGTTGGCCAGAGACTGGCCAGTCACGGGCGCGCGAGCCTCCCATGCCGGTGGGTTGGCGTTGAGAGCGAAATTCAGTCCGGTGCCACCCTGCGCCGCTGCAGTGCCGGTCAGATCCGTTGTCGGCATCGGGGTCGCGGCGTTGTCGAACGTGGCCCAGGCCGCCAGGGTCGCGTCGGTGACATCCGTGCAGTCCTGCGGCGGCGGCGGCTCGGCAGTCACGTTCAGCGTGGCGGTGGCCGTCGCCGAAGGAGTTGCGGCGGCGCCGACGTAGAGGTCGACGGAGTTCAGCAGAGCCAGCGGGTAGGTGGCACCGACGACGTCGGGAACGGTGACGTCGACCAGGATCGTGCAGCTGCTGTTGGCCGCGAGGGCGCCCCCGGTGAAGGAGATGGAAATGGCGCCGGAGGAGGCAGTGACCGACCCTCCGCAGGTGTTGGTGACGTTGGGGGTGGCCGCCACCTCCATCTGGCTGACCCCGGTGCTGGGAAGGTCATCGGTGAAGCTGTACCCGGACACCGCCACCGGGTTCGGGTTGGTGATCGTCAGGCGTACGGTCGAGATCCCGTCGGCGCCGATGGTGTCGGGGATGAAGCGCTTGGAGACGCCGGCGTTGTCCGCCGGGTCGACGGTGGTGAGATCGCCGGGGGACTGGCTGAAGTCGGTGTTGTAGTGGAAGCTGCCGCCGGAACGGTCGTAGATCAGCGCCTCGAGGCCGACCTGGTCGCCGCCGCCACTGATGATCCGGATCTGGTAGGTCGTTACCACCTGGCCGCCGGCTTTGCCGTCCGCGAGACAGGAGAGGTAGTTGGGGCTGTCGGGGTCGCTGTCCCAGAGGCAGCCGTCGGCCCAGAGTTGCGGGTTCGGGTCGGGGACCCTCGACAGCGGGGCGGTCTGCACGCCGTAGGTGGTCGAGACCGACAGGACCTGGAAGATGGTGTTCGACAGGGTCAGGAAGGACTGCAGCTCCTCGTAGCCGGTCGAGGTCGCGGTGGTGAGCTCGATGAAGTAGGTCTCACCGATCAGGAGATTGATGCTGCCGCCGTTGCCGAGGGTCTGCCAGTCGGACTGGTCTTCCTGCTGGCCGTAGCGGATCAGGCTCGTGGTGTTGCGGTTCTGGGAGACCAGGTACTCGATGTAGATCTGCCGCGGTCTCGGCGTGGTCACGGTGTCGGCGCCGTCGGTGGCCTCGATGGAGTACTCGCGGGAGTTTCCGAAGGCGGACGCCGAGCGCGTGAGTTGCAGCTCGAAGTAGGCGTCGATGCACTCGTCGGCGGCGAGTGCCGCGAAGGTGAGGGTGGTCAGCGAGCCCGGGCGCGAGTTGATGTACGGGTCCGCGCCGCCGTTGCCGTCGGTCCAGATGAAGTCGACGGTGACCGGGCCGGCCGAGGGGCCGCCCACCGCGCACACCTCGGCGCCGACCGGAAAGAGCTCAGGACCGCTGGTCAGCGGACGGTTGCTGTCGAGACCGACGACGTCCCAGGTGATCGGCGTCACCGAGAGCTGGGCAAAGCTTTGGCCGGCGACCAAAAGCCCTGCAACACCAAAAAATACGGTTCGCACGATCGACCGGCCGACGCCTGTGAGATGACCCATTCTGTACCTCGATGTGGAGTGGTTGGGGTACCTTAGTAGGACCGAAAACCTTTAAATCTCATCGTTTGGTGAAAACCCGTCGCGAAGAACGCTCTTCCAAGTGACCGGGAGGAAGCCCACGCGACGAGTGGACATTCGTTGACCACCCTTCGATCTTAACACGAGAATGGTAATTGGTATCATTCTGAAAAAGTGTCTGGTTAGATCTAACCAAAAAGCCCGACTCCCCGGCTGGATCCTTGGCCGCAACGACGGTCGGGTCCCGAGATCGACACCTTTGACAACCCACATGTCGAGCACTGCAAAGTCGCCTCTTCCCAACTCGGCATGGTCAACCCACCACGCGTCTTCCGCTGCGTCGCCGAACTGCTTGCTTGATCCGAGTGCGGGTGTCGGACACCTCGTCGTGACTGGCCCCAATATTGAGGCCTCAGTCGAGGGACACCGCTCGTACGACGCGCAGGTAATCGCGTTGCGATCGCAATCGTGCCGCCTCAGCTGCCACATCGTCCGCGAGGCCGTTGACGGTGAACCCACCTTCGTGGTGGGCGATGACGGTGCCTTCAGTTCCGTCATCAATGGAGACCCAGTCGTCGATGCTCTCCACCCGTGTCCCCTCTTCCGAGAGAACCCACTCGAACAGGGCCGCACTGTCGATCAAACCGTAAGGGTCTTCGTGGCGGGTGAATGGCAACTTCGGAATGCCCTTGGGCTCCTTGAGGATCTCGACCAACGGTTGCGCCCGCTCTTTGCGGACGATCAACACCGGCCTTTCGTCGGCAATCAGTCTTGGAATTTCCGCAGCCTCACGGAGAAGCGCCTCATGCACGGCCGCCATCGCACGGTAGTCTTCGAGATCCTCCCGTACCACAAGTGCACCCGCGACAATGACCAACGTCGCAATCACACCTGCGTAAATTCGGATGGCGTTGTGCCATCGCGGCAACCTCCGGATCAGGGCGCCGGCCCACAGTGAGACCAACAAGAGGAAGCCGGCGTACGGAATCGCCAGGTAGCGCTGGGGCATATAGGGAACCAGCAATGTCGGCAGTGTCGGCAGTATGAGGAGGGACAATGCGACCCAGGTGCCCTCCACCCGCCACCGCAGACAGGCGACGGTTATCAGGACAACCGCGGCCAAGGCAAGCAATCCCTCCCAGGTCACTCCAACCACGAAGGGCGAGGATTCGCGAAGATAGAGGAAGGCCGCCAGCTGTTGCGGGATCCTGGCCAGGATGTGGGGGCCGAGTTCGAAATACGATCTGGTTGTCGGGAAAGCGAGGAAGCGGATGATCGTGTAGAGCGCCGCCGCTATCCCGACCAGTGCCGCGGGCAGCACGGCTTCGCGCAGCGATTTCCGACGATCGAGCTCAAGAGCGGCGACGAGGGCCGGCGTCACGACCCAGGTTTCCTTGGCCGCGACGGCGGCCAGAATTGCGACGGTGACGAGCGCGATCCGGCCGCCGCTCCACGGCGCACCTTCGCGCGGCCACGCGGCGATCAAAACCAGCCAGGGCAATAGCAACAACGGCTGGTGTCGGCAGGCGACGACAAAGGCCGACTCGTCGGTGAACGGCGATGTCACCCACACCAGGGCCACGATCCCCGCCGCGGTCGAACTGAGGCCGAGCCGCCGGCCCGCACCCGCCAACGCCAGGGCGACCAGGCCGTGCAGCAGGAGTGACGTGGTTCGGTAGCCGCGAGCATCGAATCCACCCCAATAGAAGCGGTCGGCCACCAGCGTCCACGTTGTCGAGGGCCGATAAAAGGTATCGAGATCCGAGAACAGAAGAGCCGGCCGATGCGCCGCGTGGTGCGCGTGCTGGATCCATTGGTAGCTGTCGCCGGTCAGCGCCAACGACACCACCGGCCCATGCAGCAGCGCCACCGCCACCGCAATCAGGGCCGCTGACACCAGGGTCGCTGCCAGGCCGTGCCCGTAGACCTTGAAACGCGGGTCGTCTCCGAGGTCATTCACCCGACCATTTTACCCGATGGACCCGATGGGCCATGGCGCAGCCACGCCGGGCGCTGCGCTCCGTGGGATATCATTGGACGATGAACCCAGACTTCGCCTCTGCCGCAAGGATGCAATGGGTTGTCGTGACGGCGGCGCCTCCAGGTGAGGTCCCGCCCCGGTTCAAATAGAGGCGGTCGGTGTCGAAGATCGAATTCTCGCGATCGATGCGGCGGGTTCTCCTCGCTACCGTCTTTTTGTTGCAGCTCATCGTCGTCGGGGGCCTCGTTCATCAGAGCGCACCGGGTCTGTGGGCTTCACGCTGGATTCAGGATGACGCCTACATCAGCTTTCGGTACGCGAGAAATCTCGTCGAAGGAAATGGACTGGTCTTCAACCCCGGCGACCGCGTCGAGGGTTACACAAATTTCCTCTGGACCACGCTGTCAGCTATCCCGCTGGCGGCCGGGGCCGAAGACCCTATCCGTTTCATGCACCGAGTCGGTCAGTTTTTCTGGTTCGGCAGTTACGCCCTACTCTTGACATTCGGATCGTACCTCGCCTCAAGAGGGGTCTTTGCCGCACCACTGGTCGCCGTTCCGCTGTTGGCCCACTGGTCATACAATCAGTGGTTTTTGAGCGGCATGGAAACCGGAATGGTGTCGTTTCTCTTTCTTCTCACTCTGGTCATTTTTGCTCTTCAGGACATCAAGAGGCCTTTTCTCGCGGCTCTCTTCGGGTGCTCATGTGTCCTGTCGCTGCTGTCACGACCCGATTCGGTGGTGTTCCTGGTCGGTCTCGCCGTGGCCGGTTTGTTCTGTCACCAGTCGTGGTTCGTTGATCGGGAATTCTGGAGGCGATGGGTCCCGTCGTTTCTGGTGCCCGTCGCCGTGATCTTCGTGCCGTATACGGTCTGGCGCCTCGAGTACTATGGGGACCTCCTGCCGAACACCTACTACGCCAAGGCCGCGTACAACCCTGCCTTTGATCGGGGCTGGGAGTACCTCATGAAGTACTTCGAGATGTACTCGTTCGCGCCGTTCCTCGTGGTCCCGGCGATCGCCGCGTTGATGACCCGCGATCCTGTAGTCCGCCGCTTTCTCGTGGGTGCGTTCTTTGGCGGGTTGACGGTCTTTCTCTACGTCATACGCCTCGGCGGCGATTTCATGGAGTGGCGTTTTGTGGTTCCGATCACCGGCGTTCTGTTCGCGGGAATCGGCGTTGGGTGGTACGTGGCAGGACACTGGGTCGTGGGTTGGGTTCTCTCTCGAGGGAAGAGTCCGAGAGGCCCAGACAGAGCCCGGGTGGAGGCGTCGGCCACAGCCCTCGGGATCGCATGTGCCGTCTTCGGGATCGTACTCCTGTACCGGACCGCAATGGCCGGGAACCGTCCGGAACAAAGGGATGTGATTCTGGGTCAGGAAACTATTGAATCGCTTGGGAAATATGCTGGGACCGGGTACGCGTGGGCGGAAATCGGCCGCCGCTGCAAGACGCTGTTTCCCGCGGGCACCACGATCGCGACCACCGCAGCCGGCATGATCCCCTATTTTTCAGAGCTTCCGACACTCGACCTTCACGGCCTGACGGATCGCGAGATCGCCCGCGTGCCAATCGCACCATCTGCGCTGAGACGCATGGGCCATGATCATGAACTTGAGGACCGGGACGTCATGCGCAAGCGGGGCGTCGAAGTGCTCTTCCCGTGGCCCACCGTATGGGAGTATCCCCGAGCCCTGGCGCTCTCCGACCGACCGGGAGAGGCAACTGCGAGCATCCGCATGGACGACGGCCGTTTCTTCGAGGTGGTCTTCCTGAATCCGGAGAGCGCCTTCGTTCGGGCGCTCAGGCATCGCGATGATGTCATCTTCAGGGATCTGTCGCAGGTTTTTCCAAGAGAAGAGATGGTTGTCTATGCATCGATGGAGGAGAGTCATCAGATCGTAGATCGCCTCGATCTCGAGTCAAAAGACGACGAGGACGCCCACGACTTCGACGAGACATTTGATCCGGATGCGCCGTACGGGCACAATTTTCACGACAAGGTGCTCGCCTACCTCTCTGAAGATGGCGTCAAGGTCCTGCGAGACGACGGTAGGAGGATCTTCCATTACGTATCGTGGAAGGTGAGGAATGTCTCGGCCGACAGAGACCTGATCGTCGTCCTGCGCCACGATCACACGATGAGCAGCCGGTATTGGATGGATGTCAACGGCCGGAGGCTTCGCGACGAATTGGAATTCCCACGCCTCCCCGAGGCGTGGGGAGAGGTCCGACTGGTTGTGGGGCGTGAGCATCTTCGCGACGGAGAAAACCACCTTCGGATCCTCCGCAACCGGGCCGTGGCGGGTCAGGCGGAGATCTTCCATATGTGGTTCCTGCAAGACAAAACGGATCCAGCGGGGGAGGGTTCGTTCGACTCGTCACCCTCGTGACGAAACCCGGCGAGAAATGCAGGCTAGACCTTTGCGGGCAACAGCGTGCCCCTCACTTCTCCAAAGCCCACCCGGACCCCATCGGCCTCACAGTAACCACGCATGATGACGGTGTCACCGTCGGCAAGGAATTTCCTCTCCTCGCCGCTGGCGAGGGTGATGGGCTCCGAGCCGCGCCAGCTGAGCTCGAGCATGGAGCCGCGCTCGTGTTTCTCCGGGCCCGAGATCGTCCCTGATCCGTAGAGGTCGCCGGACCGGGCATTGCAGCCGTTGACGGTGTGGTGGGCGAGCTGTTGGCACATGTTCCAGTACATGTACTTGAAGTTGGAGGTGGCGATGGTTTCGGGTGCCGCGACCCTTTCGGGCTGAAGCTGGACCTCGAGCCGGATATCGTAGGCGCAATGACCGGGTTGTCTGAGGTAGGGGAGGGGCTCGGGGTCGTTCTGGGTGGGGCCCGCGCAGCGGAAGGGCTCGAGGGCGTCCATCGTCACCACCCAGGGTGAGATCGAGGTGGCGAAGTTCTTGGCCAGGAACGGGCCCAGCGGCACGTACTCCCAGGCCTGGATGTCGCGCGCCGACCAGTCGTTGACGAGGACCATCCCGAAGATGTGGTCTGCGGCCCTGTCGATCGGGATCGGCGTGCCGAGGTCGTTGCCCGGGCCGACGAAGAAGCCCATCTCGAGCTCGAAGTCCATCAGGCGGCTGGGGCCGTAGCACGGCTGATCGGCATCGGGGGCCTTGGTCTGGCCCATCGGCCGGCGGACGTCGGTGCCGCTGACGACCACCGAGCTCGCGCGGCCGTGGTAGCCCACCGGGAGGTGGAGCCAGTTGGCCTGGAGGGCGTTGTCCTCCCCGCGCAGCATGACGCCGACGTTGGTGGCGTGCTCGCGGGAGGAGTAGAAGTCGGTGTAGTCGCCGATGGTCGCCGGCAGCAGCATCTCGACGCTGGCGGCCGGCACCAGGGCGGCGTTACGCAGACCGGCGTCGTCCCGCAGAGCGGGCTGGTCGTGACGGAGCAACTGGATCAACTTGGCGCGCACCTCGCGCCACGCCGGGCGCCCGAGGGCCATGAAAGCGTTGAGGCTGGACAGACCGAGGACCGCCGCGGTGCCGATCTCGGGGCCGTTGAGCAATCCGCGGTCCGCGAGCACCGACAGGTCGAGGATCTGGTCGCCGATCGCGACCCCGATCCGGGGCCCCGCCCCGAAGGCCGGTTTGAAGACGCCGTAGGGGAGATTGTGGATCGTGAAGTCCGAGCCGGCGGGCACTTCGATGAAGGAACGCAGATCGGGGTCGGGACGGGTCATTGGTTGGGCTCCTTTGAGTGGTCGATGATGTCGAGCGACCGGAGGTCGTCGCGCGGCTCTGAAAAGCTGCAGCTGCCGAAGGTCGTCAGCACGTCGGACCGGGCCGCGGCCACCTCGGCGGCCGAGGCCTCGAGATCGCGCCACGCCACCCGTTCGGCCCGACGACGAAGGACCCGGGGTCGGTGTCGGCGATGATCTCGGTGAGCCTTCTGACCGGGAGGTCGTGGGCGTGGGCCATGACCCCGGCCGTGAACAGGTTGAGAAATCCGTGGACATCGGCGCCAAGTGTCTCGTCGGTATGGCGGAAGGGGTGGTGCAGTCCCTGGGTGGCCTTGAGCGGAACCCCGGTAGCGCGGCAGGTGGCGATCGCCGCGGCCACCGCCATCGGTTCGGGGATCGCGGCCGCGTCGAGACCGCCGCAGCGGATCTTGAGCCCGAGCCGGTGGTTCCCGCCCGCGGTGCGGGTGGCGTCGCGGACGGCCGCCGCCGCCGCCGGCAACCGCGGCCGCCAGTCGCCGAGGAGCGAGACCTCGAAGTACGGTGTCATCGCGGTCGATCCGTTGTCGGTGAGGCTCCGCCACGCCTTTTCGACCGCCACTGCCGCGCCGCCCGCCTCCGGCAGACGGACCTCGAACACGTCGGCCGTCGCGCGGCCTTTCTGGCGGCCGAGGAACGCATGGATCAGGGCGGCGTCCTCATCCGTGGCCTTCACAAAGTCATCGAGAGTGGCGCCGCCGCGGCCGAGCACGGCGATCCCGATCCTGGCATCTCCGACTGCTGCATCTGTCAGCAGGCACTCGAGCTCCTCGAGGCGGCCTGCCGGACAGACGAACCGGGCCATCATCCAGCTGTCGCCGGACCGGCGGTGGACGAGGTAGCGGGAGAAGGCGTCCTCCATCGAGAGGGCGGCCGGCGGGAAGAGGCCGGCATAGTCGATGATGCCTTCAAACAGGGCCTGCGCACAGGGATTCATGGGACCTCCGGTCGGGTTCGGCTATGGTAGCAATTCCGGAGCGGGAATCCGCCTCGCGGATTCCCGCTCCGGAATTGCAGTTACAATCCGACAATAGGGGGGCCTCGTGATGACAAAGCGTACAGGATTGGTGTTTCGGGTCGTGGTCATTGGGGTGGTCATCGGTTGGGTTGTCGCAATCCCGGCTGGCGCGGCTGATGTCGAGGTGTCGAATCCGGGGTTCGAGCGGTTGGAGCCGGGTGGAGCGATCACCGGTTGGCAGCTCGCTGCGGTTGCGTCGAGCGTCGGCGCCGAACTCGTGGGGGTCACCGACGAGATGCATGACGGCGTCGGCAGCGCGAAGCTGGCCGTGAGAGGGCACGGGAAGGCGACGGCCGTTTCCGGCCCGGTGGCTCTCGAGGTCGGCAAGCTCTACCGTCTCAGCGGTTGGATCCGCACCGAGGGCGTGGTGTCCGACCCCATGGCAAAGTACCCGACGGCCCTGCCCGCGTGCCTCAGCATGCAGGCCCTGCCCTTCACCATGCACTCCACCGCGGTCGGCGGCGACTCGGACTGGACGCGGGTGGATCAGCTCTTCATCGCCATCGCCGCCGAGGACCGTGTCGAGCTCCACCTGGGTTACAACGGGAGTGCCCGCGGCACCGCGTGGTTTGACGACATCCGGGTCGAACGGGTCGAGGACATCGCCGCCTACATCCCGCCCGAGACCGTGCGCTGGTCGGGCGAACGGTTTCCGCTACGACGACCAGGGGTGGATCTTCGTCCACATCGAGGGCGAGCCCTACGAGCGCGGCTACCAGTACGGTTCGCTGATGCCCGACGAGATCGCCGAGTACATCCGCAAGCTCGGCGTGCTGCAGCACAAGGAGGACCCCGAGGCGGGCTGGCAGACCATCCGCTTCGAGACCGACGCACTCTTCCTGCGCAAGTACGACGACGAGTACCTGACCGAGATGCAGGGCATCGCCGATGGCGCCGCCGACGCCGGCGGCGAGGTCTGGGGGCGGCCGATCGACCTGCGCGACATCGTCGCTCTCAACTCGGTGGTCGATCTCGGCCAGCTCGAGGACGCCCTCGAGGTGACCCCGAACTCGCTCACCGGGCAGGCCTTCGCCTCTCCGGACGAGGAGCTCGACATCGAGGTCGAGCAGCACAAGTGCTCGGCCTTCGCCGCCACCGGGCCGGCGACCAAAAACGGCGACGTGGTCTTCGGGCAGATCTTCATGTGGGGCGGTTTCACCGGCGTCCACTGGAACGTCATCACCGACATCGAGCCCTCCGAAGGCTACCGCCTCGTCTACCACACCTTCCCCGGCGGCATTCACTCCGGCGCCGACTTCTACCTCAACTCGGCCGGGATCGCCTTCGGCGAGACCACCGTGATGCAGACCCCCTACGAGGAGGACTCGACCCCGCAGTCCAACCGCGCCCGCAAGGCGGCCCAGTACTCGGCCTCGATCGACGACGTGGTCCGCATCCTGTGGGAGAAGAACAACGGGATGTACACCAACGACTGGCCGATCGCCGACTTCAAGACCGGCGAGGTGGCGATCCTCCTCCTCGGCACCCACACCAAAAAGCTGTGGCGGACCTCCGAGGACATGAGCCCCTTCGGCACGCCGGGCTTCCTGTGGGCCAACAACAACAACCGCGACCCCGAGGTGCGCAAGGAGTACGTGGCGCAGCCCGACGACCGCCCCTTCGACCTCATGTTCTCGCCGTGGAACCGCGACGTGGCCTTCAACGAGTTCTACGCCGAGCACAAGGGCAAGATCGACGCCAACGCCGGCGTGGCGCTGTGGGCCTCGTCGCCGGTCAACCGCGCCCACGCCTGCGACGGCAAGATCACCAACACCGAGATGGCCTCCGCAGATGGTCTTTCTCGCCCACCACGGCAAGGTGACCCTGCGCGAGAAGTTTCCCACCACGGGCTGGCGCTATCTGCCCGATCTGCCCGGCGCCGAGCCCCACCTCAGCCTCGGCTACTCGGTGGTGAGCCCGATCTTCGTCGCCGACCAGCTCAAGGCGGCGCGGAAGAAAGCGGTCGCGAAGGCGGAGGCCTCGGATGAGGAAGCCCTCGAGCTCGGAGACCTCGCGCCGGAGTTCGAGATCACCAAGAAGGACCTCTGGCGAGGCACCGTCGAACCGGCGAACCCGGCGGTGAGCTGGTTTGTCAGCGCCACCGCGGCCTACTGGCGGATGCTCGACGGTCTCGACGACGAGGATGCGGTCGCCGCCGCCGAGCAGCTGGCGGACGACCTGGCGGCTCTCGAGGCTCGCTACCTCTACACGGTGTCGCGCGAAGACAGATCTTCCGGCCATCAACGCCAAACGCGCCTACGACCGCTACGGGCCCTATCTGCTGCCGCGGATCAAGGGCACCTTCGCCCTCCACCAGCTGCGGCTCCTGCTCGGCAACGAGGTCTTCTTCGAGGTCATGTCGACGACCCACGACCGTTTCCGCGGCACCGAGATGACCACGCTCCAGTTCATCGAAGTGGCGGAGGAGGTGTCCGGCAAGGTGCTGACGCCCTTCGTCCGCCAGTGGCTCGACCGCACCGGTCTGCCGCGGCCCGTTCCGTCGGTCGAGGTCGAAAAGGTCGGCGCGGCGGCTGGGATCTCGAGCTGACCGTGGACCAGGACGGCGTGCCCTACCGCTTCGTGACCCACCTCGAGGTCGAGGTCGACGGCAAGCGACTGCTGCGGCAGGTGACGGTGGACGGCGACGATCCGATCCAGCTCCACTTCGACGAGCGGCCGACCCGGGTCGTCTTCGACGCCCTTCACGACATCCCCGTCGAGCACTCGAGCTTCTACGCCTGGAACAACTTCATCGATGAATTTCACGACACCCTGATCGTCTACGGCACCGCGCGCCAGGACGAGGCCAACCACACCATGGCCCGGCGCTGGCAGGAGATGGTGGCCGATATCTATATCGAGATCCTGCCGCCGCTGGTCAAGGACGCCGAGATCGGCGAGGACCAGGTGGCCGCGAGCGATCTCATGGTGATGGGGACCCTGGCCGACAACTACTTCTTCGGCCACATGCCGGAGAACGTGCCGGTGGCCTTCGGCCGCGATCATTTCAGGTGGATGGGGTCAGACTACGGCGAGCCCGATGACGGGCTGTTCCTGGTCGTGCCCAACCCCTGGAACCCGGCCAAGACCATGTACGTCATGGCCGCCAACTCGGGGATGCAGCTCTTTCACATGACCCGGACCTACCACCGCGACATCCCGCAGTGGGCGCGCTTCAAGGGCGAGGAGATCGTCGACAAGGGCTACTTCGACCGACCGGGTTTCGTGATCGAGCTCGGCGAGTGATTCCTGCAGGGCACGGGATGGGTATTCGACTCAAAGCGAATCTCCCGTGGCCTCTGCCGCCAGTGTGGCGGGCGGTTTACGGGCATTTCGGCCCGCGAACGGTCCTGATCGACGAGTTGCCGCCCGAACGGCGGCCCTCGGCGCTGGCCCTCCACCGGCCGGTGGAAGGCCTCGGGCCGGTGGGGAGCGAGCTGACCGTCCTGTCGTACAACCTACAACGCGGACACCGGTTCGAGAGAGCCGTCACGACCATCGAGCATGCGGTGGAACGGTACCGGCCGGACCTCGTTTTTCTCCAGGAGGCTCCCCTCGAGCTCGTCAGCCACCCCCGGCTCGAGCCGATGCTGGCGAGGCGCACCCTCTTCTATGCCCCGTTCCACCAGGTGGACCGGCCGGACCGGCGCTACTCGAGCCGCCAGTACGGCCAGCTCATCGCCAGCACCGTAGCGCTCGAGGCGCCGCGGGTGGTCGAGCTGCCGACCGTCAACCCGTCAACCCTCCGCCGCGGCCACGTCTTGAAACGGATCGCGCTCTGTGCCGAGCTGGTCACGGGCGACGACCGATCCGTCCTCGTCGTCAATGTCCACAACGAGCCCTTTGCGAGACGGCGCGACAAGCTCATCCAGTACGAGGTCCTGCTTCGCGAGGTCGATCAAACCTCGCCGGACGTCGTCGTCTTCTGTGGCGACTTCAACCCGTCGCTGGGCCAGCGCGGCGAACCGGGACTCCGGCTCCTCGCGTCGTCGGGCTTCGAAAACGCCTTCAGCAACCGCTGGCGGACCCTCGATACCTGCATTGCACGCGGCCATGACAGATTCCTGGCGGCCGAGTCCCTGCGGCTGCCCGGCTCCGACCACCGCCCGATCGTGGTTCGGGTGCGGCTCAAACGTTGAAACGTTGGTTAGAACGTTAGGCTCATCCGGGATTTGATGAGATGGGCACTCACCGCGCTCGAAATCAGGAGTGCAGGGATCAGTGCCAGCGACCGGGGCGGCGACTGGTGACAGGGGCAGGATCAGCGCCGGCGGCGGTCTTCGGCGACAGCGGCCGGACCAGGCAAGATGCGACATCGTTGTCATTCAGGTCTTCGGGTTGATGAGCCTCCAGGTCATGGCGCGGACCTGATCGAGGTTTTCAAGCACCCTTTCGGCTTTGCCTGAGTTGAGGACCCCAGCTCGTTCGAGAAGCCGCAGGTGGCTGTCGACTTCCTTGGCCGATGCGTAGGCAATTCTCCAGAAGTGCACCCGATCGCGTCCGTACCGGCCGTGACCCTCCGCGAGGTTGGCCGGGACGGAGCTTGCCGAACGGATCACCTGATCAGCAATCGACTTCAAGGGAGCCGGCACCCGCAGGACGAGCGAAATGGCATCACCAGCTGCCGCGAGGGCCTTCTCATGGGCGATGAGGTTGGTGTTGGCGAGGGCGTTGGACATGGTCACCTCCGGGTCGTTCATGCACCCCTGAGCCGGCTATGTCACCAATGTAGTGAACGAGGCCCGGCGGGTGACCATGACATCGGCTGCCGCTGCACCCGAGAACCGGCCGCGGCTTCTGAGGCTGTCCCGGTCACTGCCCGCTGCAACCTGTCCCAGTAGCTGAGAGCTGTCGCTGATCCTGCGAACTCATCCGTCCAATTCTCGACCTCATGCAATTCCGGATGAACCGAACGTTAGAACCTTTCGCTCATCTCAGCGACGATCAGCCCGAGGTGGGCGTTGAACTGTCCCGGTTCCTCCATCATCAGGAAGTGTCCCGGACCGTCGATGATGACGGCGTCGAAGTCCTCGTGGTAGGCGCGGTTGGCGTCGAATTGGTGGGCCACAACCCAGCGTTGATGCAGCGTACCGGGACGTCGACGGCCTCGAGAGCCGCCTTCATGTCGTAGTCGAGGAACTGCCGAAGCTGGGCGACGCTCGACTCTGCCGGGCCCTCACACATGGACGCTTCGACGCGATCCACCAGCGCAGGATCGGCGGTCTCGGGAAACATGGAGGTCACAAAAGTGGTGCAGGTGCCGGCAAAGTCCTGGTCCCAGGCAGCAAGAAAGCCAGCTTTCTGTTCGGGGTCGTACTCGAAGTCGACGTTGTGCAGGGCGTCGACGGCGATCACGCCGATCACCCGGCCCGGCATCATCCGTGCCGCTTCGAGGGCCACCGGCCCACCCATCGAGTGGCCGATCAAGATCACCTCGTTCGAGACCGAGATGCTCGACCACGGTCTGAACGTCAGTGCCGAAGGCCATCAGGGGCCACTCGTCGCGGTTCATTCCGGACTGGCCGTGACCCGCCAGGTCGATGGTGACGACCGTGTAGGACTCACTCATGGGCTCGACCTGTGCGTCCCAGAAGGACTGATCGCACATCCAACCGTGGATGAAGACCAGCGCGGGCGAATCGTTGGCGCGTATCGTGTACGCAATCGAAACCCCGTCAGGCGCGGCGACGGTGCCCTGAACGGGAGTGCAACCGTCAGATCCTCGACGAGAACCGGGTCCCCGGTTGCGGCGCTCCACCGCAGGCGAGAGCGATGAGGATGAGGCTGAGCACGGTCGCGTGTTTCATGTGTACCTCCCGAGGGGCAGACAGTTTAGCTCGATTGAAGATTTCCGATTGGCAGCCGGGACGGCTGCCCCACAAGCCGTTTGCGAGCACCTTGTGGGGCACGCGTCCCGCGTGCCATCGTGCGGCGGAGGTGCCCAATGCGTTCAACGTTTCAACGTTCAAACGTTCTAACGTTCTAACGTTCAAAACTGACGTGTTCGGCCCCGGCTGCGCGAGCAACCGCGCGATGGGGCGCACATCCATCCACCACTGGTGTTTGGGACGCTGGAATTCCGCATCGACGGTTCGCCGTAACGCCTCGAGGTCAGAGAACTCGACCTTGCCGTCGGCGATGCCGATGGCGAGGGCGGCGTCGGTGCCGGCCTCGACCTCGTCGATCAGGCGCTCGACACACCGCTTGGCGAGCCGGGTGGCGAGAATGCGGTCGAATGGCGTCGGGTTGCCGCCCTGCTGCTGGTGGCCGAGGATCGCCTGCCGCACCTCGAACAGGCTCTTTCCTTCCTCCTCGAAGAGCGACACCATGAACTGGGTGCTGTAGCACGGGTTGGCGTTTTCATTGCGGATCATGAGCCCGAGGCGTTTGCCCCCCGAAAAACCGGCGACGAGGCTCTCCACGTCGGACTGGAGATCGGCGATCGTGACCCCCTCTTCGTGGAGGTAGACGCGTTCGGCGCCGCTCGCGAGACCGCCCATCAGCGCCAGGTAACCACAGTAGCGGCCCATGACCTCGACCACGAAGCAGCGTCGCGACGCCACCGCCGACTGTTTGATCCTGTCCACCGCCCGGACGATCACGTTGAGGGCGGTGTCGGCGCCGACCGATAGCTCGGAGCCCGGCAGGTTGTTGTTGATGGTGGCGGGCAGGCAGATGATGGGGATGTTGAAGGCCGGAAAGGCTTCGCGTTTGAGGGCCAGCCGGAGGCACGAGTCGTAGCCCGACCACCCGCCGATCATCAGGATGCCGTCGATCTTGAGGTTCTCGATGGTGCGGGCGATGGCGTAAAAGTCCTTGCCGCGGGGGATCACCCGGTTGACGCCGAGTTCACAGCCGCCGGCGGTGGTCCAGCCGCGGACGCTCATCCACCCCAGTTCTTCGACCTTGCCGTCGATGAGGCCGCGAAAGCCGCCGTGGACGCCGAGCATGACGTGGCCCTCGTCGAGCCCGATCCGGACCGCGGCGCGGGTGGCGGTGTTCATCCCCGGCGCCGGCCCGCCGGAGGAGAGCACCGCGAGCCGCAGGCGCCGCTGATCCGGGCGGGGCGGGTTGGGCAGCGATCGCAGCAGGGTCTGCAGGGTGTCCAGGTTGTCAGAGAACCCTCCGCCGCGCAGCCGCAGGGCTTCGTTGAATTCCCGGGCATCGATGGCGGCGGAGACCTGTCGGGTGGCGTCGACACACTCGCGCAACGAGTGCCGGGTCACCCGGTTGTGGCGAACTCCAACCAGTTGCGGCGGAGTGTCGGTAGAAGCTTCCAGCACCTCGTTGACCGCGGCGTGGCCGAGCAGGGTCGCCATCATGCGGTCGTACGCGGTGGGTTGGCCGCCGCGCTGGACGTGCCCGAGGATAGTCACCCGGACGTCTTCTTCCATGGAGATCTCGAGGACCTCCTGCACGTGTTTTGCGGTGATGAGGTGTCCTTCGCTGTCGACCGCGCCCTCGGCGAGGACGACGATGCTGTCTCTGCGCCCCGCCTCGCGTCCGGCCCGCAGGCGGCGGGGAAGAATCTGCTGCCAGGTTTCACCGGCGGGCGGAGCTTCCGGGATCAGCACGGCGTCGGCGCCGGTTGCGAGACCACTCATCAGGGCGAGGTAGCCGCAGTGCCGGCCCATGACCTCGACGACGAATGTCCGTTGGTGGCTGGCTGCGGTGGCTCCGATAGCGTCCACCGCCTCGGTGATCCGGTGCAAGGCGGTATCGGCGCCGATCGACATGTCGGTGCCGGCCATGTCGTTGTCGATCGATGCGGCGAGACCGGCGAGGGACAATGTGGGGTGGCGGTCCGCGGTTTCGCGCGCAACCCGGCCCAGGTTCACCAGTTCCCCGAGGAGTTCGGGCCACTCACTGTGGAGAAGATCGGCCGCGATGAGACTGCCGTCGCCTCCGACCACGATGAGGTGGTCGATGCCGTTTTCAACGAGATTCTGGGCCGCGTTCAACCGCCCCTCACGGGTCCGGAACTCGTCTGAGCGGGCGGTGCCGATGACCGTACCGCCCTTGTGCATGATGCCGCCCACCGAGTCCCAGGTCATGGGCTCGAAGAACGAACCGCCCTCGACAAGCCCTCGGAACCCTTCCTTGATGGCGACGGGCTCGACGCCGGCATCGAGGGCGGTTCGGACGGCGGCACGGATGGCCGCATTCATGCCAGGCGCATCGCCACCGCTGGTGAGGATGCCGAGTCGCTTTTTCCGGTGCTGTTCGTCGCTCATCTGTTTCCTCGCATGGGCCGAACCCAAGCGGGTATTCTATCCCATCGTCCTCGTGTCGCGTGGGTGGTCTCAGGTCAGGGCGGAAAGGGCGGCGCGGGCCGCGGCGATCAGGATGATCACCGCGAACAGGCGTTTGAGGGCTTTGGGCGAGAGACGGGTCTCGGCGAGGTGGGCGCCGGCGAGACCGCCGACCAGCACGGCTATCGCCAGCGGCGCGGCGATGTGGAGATCGATGCTGCCGCGGAGCCCATGAGCCGCGAGCCCCGCGATCGAAAGGGTGAAGACCGTGGCCGAACTCATCGCCGCGACCTCCCGTGGCGCCGCCCACCCGAGCAGCAGCACCAGGGGACCGAGGAAGACCCCGCCGCCGATGCCGAGAAAACCCGACGCCAGGCCGATCAGGATTCCAGACGGAACGGCGACCGCGAGCAGCGTTGCGGGTGTCGGCGTGGTGGGTTCATCGCTCGAACCCGCCGATCGCAACATGGCCACGGCCGCTGCGGTGAGACCCACCGCGAGGGCGAGGAGAAATACCTGCCGCGGCGCGGAGATCAGCCCGCCGACAAATGCCGCTGGAATGGCCGGGAGCAGGAAGGGCAGCAGCAGCCGCGGCCGCAAGCGCCCGGCAAGCCCGAACCGCAGCAAGGCGGCGCCGGTGACGACGACGTTGAGCAAGAGCGCGGTGGAGGGCATCGCCTCGGTGTCCATCCCGAACAGCGTCATCAGCGCCAGATAACCGGTACCGCCGCCGAGACCCACCGCCGCATACGCCGCCGCCACCAGCGCACACAGCGGAACCAGCAGGAGGAAGGACGTCGGCACGTGGTGATTGTGACATAGTACTTTTCCGGGCGTCCTTCCCGGGAGGATGCCAGGCACGTCCGCCATGATGTTGAGGACAACATCATGCCGGGATGCCAGGCACGCTCCGCCGCACGCGGCTCGTTTCAGCACCTACCTCCTGAGCACCCGGGTGCTCGGTTTCGTGCGGCGGGTGGGATGGGCCGGAATTCAAAATTCAAAATTTAGAATTCAAAATTCTGCTCGCTATACTCCCTGAATGACCACCTCCGGCCTCAAGGCCCTGCTGCTCGATCTCGACGACACCTTGATCGACAATCCGGTGCGCACCTTCATCCCGGCGTACTTCGAGGCGCTCAAATCCTTCGTGGCGGACACTGTCGATCCCGACCGTTTCATCGAGGAGTTGCTGGCTGCCACCCGCGCGATGGATCGCGGCGACGGCTCGGGGCGAATGAACGAGGAGATCTTCGCCGCCGCCTTCTATCCGGCGCTCGGTGTGCCGCGGTCGGTGCTTGAACCGCTGCTGGAGCGCTTCTACCGCGATGCCTATCCCTCGTTGCAGGCGATGATCGGACCGCGGCCGGCGGCACCGAAGGTCGTCGAGTGGGCTGAGCGGCGGGAGCTGCAGGTGGTGATCGCCACCAATCCACTGTTCCCCCGCACCGCCATCGAGCAACGTATGGAATGGGGAGGCGTCGGGGTCGGCCGATTCGACTACGACCTCGTGACCGCCTACGAGAATTGCCGCGCCACCAAGTCGCACGAGGCCTATTACCGGGACATCCTTGCTCTGCTCGGCAGGCGTCCCGAAGAATGTCTGATGGTCGGCGACAACTGGGACTGGGACATCCTCTGCGCGGGGAGGGCCGGGATCAGGGGATACTGGATCGCGGCGGCCGACGCGAGCCCCGAGTCACCGGAGGTCGAGGTGGTCGGACGGGGTTCACTCGACGAATTCTCGCTGGCGGCCGAGAACGGAGATCTCGAGAGTGCTTTTGAAGCATCGTGTGCGGACCGGATCGCGCTGTGAAGGCTGAAGATCTTCGCCGCCGCCTCGCCGACCATGTGGTGGTGATGGACGGAGCGATGGGGTCGGAACTCATGCAGCGCCTGCCGGAAGGCGCGCGCATGGATCTGGCGGTTCACGAACACCCGCAGACGGTTCTCGATATCCACCTCGCCTACATCGAAGCCGGAGCGGAGCTCATCGAGACCTCCAGTTTCGGGTGTTCCAGACCCCGACTGGAACGCGCCGGTGCGGGAGACCTCACCGAGAAGATCAATGCCGGATCCGTCAAGCTGGCGCGTGAAGCCCGGGAGATTTCGGGTCGCGACATTCTGATCGGCGGCTCGATCTCGCCGCTTGCCGGCGTGTTGGATCTCGACGAGCCCGAGGGTCGGGCCATGATCCCGCTGGCGCATGCCGAGCAGGCATCGATTCTCGCCGGGCGCGGCGCGGATCTCTTGATTCTCGAGACATTTTTCCGGATCGACGAATTGGCGATCGCCGTGGCAGCGGTGCGCAGCGTCACCGATCTGCCCTTGATCGGCATGATGACTTTCGCCCACGAACGGCCGCCCCACCCATACAAGGAGCAGGCTGTGCTCCTCGACGAGCTCGCCGAGCTCGATCTCGTGGCGGTCGGTGTGAACTGTTCGCCGGGCCCGATGGGGACCCTCGAGATCCTGCGCCAGGTGACCCAGCTGCGGGTGCCGCTGGCGGCTTCGCCCAACGCCGGGACGCTGGTGCGACGCGAGGGCCGGATCCTGATGCCGCCGGCGACCCCGGTCTATCTGGCACAGTTCGTCCGCCAGGCGGTCGGTCTGGGGGCGGCGGTGGTCGGCGGGTGCTGCGGTACCGGGCCGGAGCACATCCGGGCGATCGCCGACGCAGTGTGCGACCTCGCGCCGCGGCCCCGATCCACCACGTCGGTGGCGGTCGAGGCCAGCCCGCCGGTGCCGGAGGCGGTGCTCCCTTCGTCGGCCCTCGCAACCAAGCTCGAGAGAGGGCAGTTCGTGCGACTGGTACAACTCGACCCGCCCAAGGGGACCAACGTCGACGCCCTCCTGGAGGCCGCCGCCGCGATCGCGGCCCACCCCGATGTCGACGGCGTCGACATCAACTCGAACCCGCTGGCGCGGCTGCGGATGGACCCGCTCTTTCTCAGCCAGTTGGTGCAGCAGCGGACCAGGCTCGAGGCGGTGCCCCACATCACGCCGCGCGACGCCAGTCTCATGGGTCTGCAGTCGCAGCTTCTCGGCGCCTGGCGCGGGGGCATTCGCAACCTTCTCGCCATCACCGGCGATCCCTCCCAGCTTGGCGACTACCCGGGAGTGCACGACGTCTACCACGTCGACATCTTCGAACTGGTACGGTCCCTTTCGCGGCTCGCCGAAGGCTATGACTGCGCCGGCAACCGGATCGGCGATCCGCCGGGCTTTCTCGTCGGAGTGGCGGTCAACCCGGCCGCCGACGATCCGCAGCGGGAAGCCGATCGGCTGCGCCGCAAGATCGACAACGGCGCCCACTTCGCCATGAGCCAGGTCACCTTCGACTGGCAGGCGTGGGATCGCTTCACCGGGTTCTTCGGCGGCGAGCTGCCGATCCCGACCCTGGCCGCGGTGTGGCCGCTGCGGTCGCTCAAGATGGCGATGCGCCTCCATTACGAGGTCCCGGGGATCGTGGTGTCGAAGGACCTGCTGCGCGATCTCGAGGCTGCGGGCGCGGACGCTGAAAAGATCGGTTACGAATGGGCGGTGAAGATGCTGCGCCAGGCCCCCGACCACGCCGCCGGGGTGTACCTCATCGCGCCCTTCAAACAACCGCAGGCGATCCTGCCGTTGATCGACGACGCAGGGTCGAATTAGGAATTCGGAATTCGGAATTCGGAATTTCGGCCCGGCCATCCACCCGGAGAAACCGCAGATCACGCGGATGGACGCAGATGTCGGACACCACCCACCCAAATGGCAGCCGGGACGGCTGCCCCACAACCTGACCGCGTGCGGCGGAGGTGCCACTTGCACCAATGTCGGACGCCCGGGTGCTGCAGTCGGTTCGGCGACGCGAGCCGACATTGGTGCGGGTGGCTCCTCTCGGGAATGTCGTTCAGAGAATCGGGCCTGGGACAGCGTGACTGAAAGTGGCGCTTCCCTCGGGTTCTCGGGTACTCTCTTGCATCGATTATGAGCACCACGACTCCCTCCCAAGACCCCTTCACCGCGGCCGGCAGGGACCGCACGGAGGAGCTGCGCGCGATCATGGCGGAGCGCATCCTGGTGCTCGACGGGGCCATGGGGACGATGCTGCAGTCGAAGGACCTCGGTCCCCACGATTTCGGTGGTCCAGAGCTCGAGGGCTGCAACGAGATTTTGGTCCGCACCCGGCCGGATGTCATCCTCGACGTCCACCGGGCCTACCTCGCGGCCGGCGCCGATCTGATCGAAACCGACACCTTCGGCGGCACCCCGCTGGTGCTGGCGGAGTACGGGCTCGAGGACGAGGCGCGGGCGCTGAACCGGCGCGCCGCCGAGCTCGCGGTCGAGGCCGCGCGGGAGTTTTCGACCCCTGACAAACCGAGGTTCGTGGTCGGCTCCATCGGCCCCACCACCAGGGCGATCTCGGTCACCGGCGGCATCACATTCTCCGAACTGGTGTCGACCTTCGGCGAACAGGCGCGCGGTCTGCTCGAGGGGGGCGTCGACCTGCTGTTCATCGAAACCTGCCAGGACACCCGCAACGTCAAGGCCGCTCTGATCGCCGCCGAGCGCGTCTTTGCCGACGCCGGCGTGCGGCGCCCGATGGTGGTGTCGGGCACCATCGAGACCTCGGGGACGATGCTCGGCGGGCAGGCCGCCGACGCCTTCCTCGCCTCCATCGAGCATGCCGATCTGTTGGCGGTGGGGCTCAACTGCGCTACCGGCCCCGACCTCATGACCGACCACCTGCGGACCTTCCACCAGCGCTCGCGGTGGGCGGTCTCCTGTTTCCCCAACGCCGGGCTGCCGGACCAGGACGGCCGGTATTCTGAGACTCCAGAGTCGCTCGCGGCGGCCCTCGCGCGTTTTGCCGACGCCGGGTGGCTCAACATCGTCGGCGGGTGCTGCGGTACCACCGATGCCCACACCGCCTCCCTCGCGCGGATGGTGGTGGGCCGCCGGCCGCGCCCCCTCGGCGTCGACCCACCGCGCCGCGCGGTCTTCACCGGAATCGACCTCGTGGAGCCCGACGACACCACCCGCCCCCTGTTGGTGGGCGAGCGCACCAACGTCATCGGCTCGAAAAAGTTTCGTGAGATGGTGGCGGCACAGCAGTGGGACGACGCGGTCGAGATCGCGCGCCGCCAGGTCAAGGGCGGCGCCCAGATCCTCGATGTCTGTCTGCAGTCCACCGAAGGCGACGAGGTGGCGGCGATCCGCGAGCTCTTCGACCGCCTCGGCCGTGCGGTCAAGGCGCCGATCATGATCGACTCCACCGACGCCGCAGCGGTCGAGGTCGCATTGACCTACTGCCAGGGCAAATCGATCGTCAATTCGATCAATCTCGAGGACGGCGAGGAGCGGCTCGAGGCGGTGGCGCCGCTGCTGCGCCGCTACGGCGCGGCGGTGATCTTCGGCGTCATCGACGAGGACCCTGAGCAGGCGCAGGCCTTCACCCGGGGGCGCAAGCTCGAAATCGCGACCCGCGGCCACCGGTTGTTGACCGAAAAATACGGCGTGCCCGAAGAAGACATCATCTTCGACCCGCTGGTCTTTCCGGCGGCGAGCGGCGACGAGAGCTACATCGGCGGTGCGGTGGAAACCATCGAGGGGCTGCGGTTGATCAGGGGGGCCTTCCCGAACTGCACCACCGTGCTCGGAATCTCCAACGTGTCCTTCGGCCTGCCCGTGCGCGCCCGCGAAATCGTCAACTCGGTCTTTCTCTATCTGTGCACCAAAGCCGGGCTCGATCTGGCCATCGTCAACAGCGAGCGGCTCGAGCGCTACGCCTCGATCCCGGATGCGGAACGGCGAATGGTCGAGGCATTGCTCGCCAACACGCCGCCGGCCGCAGGCGATGGCGACGACCCGGCACTCGCGAACGCGCCCGGCGACTGGCGCGAGCAGAGCCCCGAAGAACGTGCAGCCATTCATCGCTTCCACGTCGCGCGAGTGACCGAGCACTTCCGCGGCGCCAGGAGGGAGGCGGTCGTCCGACCCGAGCAACCGATCGACGAGAGGCTCGCTGGTTACATCATCGACGGCAGCCGCACCGGCCTGATCGCCGACCTCGATCTCAAGCTCGCGGAAGGACTGACACCTCTGGATATCATCAACGGGCCCTTGATGGCCGGCATGGCGGAGGTGGGCCGCCTGTTCAACGACAACGAACTCATCGTCGCCGAGGTCCTGCAGAGCGCCGAGGCGATGAAGGCGGCGGTGTCACACCTCGAGCAGTTCATGGATGCCGAAACGTCCTCCTCACGCGGCAGAGTGGTGCTGGCCACGGTCAAGGGCGACGTCCACGACATCGGCAAGAACCTGGTCGACATCATATTCACCAACAACGGTTTCGATGTGATCGACCTGGGGATCAAGGTCCACCCCGAGACCCTGGTGCAGGCGGTGCGGGAGCACCGGCCGGACGCCTTGGGTCTGTCAGGCCTGCTTGTGAAGTCGGCACACCAGATGGTCGTCACCGCCGAGGATCTCGCAGCGGCGGGCATCGAGGTTCCGATCCTGGTCGGCGGTGCTGCGCTGTCGGCCCGGTTCACCCAGGAACGGATCGCGCCGGCCTATGGCGGCAGGGTCCTCTACTGTTCGGACGCCATGACCGGCCTCGAAACCCTCCTGCGGCTGTCGGAGGGCGGACCCGAGACGACCGCGCCGGCGGATCCGATAGAGCGAAGAGCGCCGGTTCCGCATGCCCCTGCCACGGCGACCACACGAGCCGAAGCACCCGCCGTGCGGACCGATCTTCCGCCCGTGCCGCCGCCGCGGACCGATCGCGTGGTCCAGACGCCGGTCGAGAATCTCGACGAAATCTGGTCCTACATCAACCCGCAGATGCTCTACGGCAAACACCTCGGTCTGCGGGGCAGCTTTGCCCGGCTCCTCGACGAGGGAGACGCCAAGGCCGAAAAACTCGACGCGATGATCGAGGCGCTGAAGACCGATGTCCGGAAGTGGATGCGGGTCGGCGCGGTGTGGCGTTTTTTCGAGGCCGAGCCCGACGGCGACCGCATTGCCCTCTTCGAACCAGCGAGCGAGACGCCGGCCCACGTCTTCACATTCGAACGCCAGCAAAAGCCCGGCGGTCTGTGTCTTTCTGACTTCGTCGTGCCGGCGCGGGACGGCGTTCGCGATTCCATGGCGCTGTTTGTCGTCGGCGCGGGCGAGGGTGTGCGCGGGCAATCGCAAGCGGCCAAGAATGCGGGAGAGTATCTCGCGAGCCATGCCATCCAGGCGCTCGCCATCGAGACCGCCGAGGCCGCCGCGGAGTGGTTACACGCCCGGCTTCGTGGTCTGTGGGGATTCCCGGACCCGCCGGAGATGACGATGAAGGACCGGTTTGCCGCCCGCTACCGCGGCAAGCGTTACAGCTTCGGCTACCCGGCCTGCCCCGATCTCGACGACCAGGCGCCGCTGTGGGGGCTGCTGCGGCCCGAGGACATCGGCGTCGAACTCACCGAGGGCATGATGATGGAGCCCGAGGCGAGCGTCTCGGCACTCGTCTTTCATCACCCGGATGCGCGCTATTTTTCTGCCAGCGGTGTTCAACGCTGACAGAAAAACAGAAATTCGGAATTCGGAATTCGGAATTCGGAATTTCCATCGCAACGCTGCTTGAACAGACCGAGGGCTCGAATTGGCGTCCCAGGGCCTGAAGCCACCACCTCCAACTTTCGGTTTGCATGTCAATTCGCGATTCACCACATGGGTCGGGAATGTGGTGCCTTGAAGTGCAGGGGGTGGGTGGGCGGCATTCCGAATTCCGAATTCCGAATTCCGAATTTGACCTCCCCCGGTTGACCGGAAAGCGCAGAAAGCCCAAACTGGCACAACCATGAACGAACTCATCCTCATCGTCGACGACGAAGTTGGCATTCTGACGACCCTGTCACAGATTCTGGTGGACGAGGGCTACCGCACGATCACCACCACCAGCGGCGAAGAAGCGCTCCACCTCTTCCGCGAGCAGCGTCCGGAGGTGGTATTTCTCGACATCTGGCTGCCCGACTGGGACGGTCTCGAAACCCTGCAGGCCCTGCGCGACGTGGACCGTGATGCGATGGTGATCATGATGTCGGGTCACGGAACCTCGGAAACCGCGGTCAGGGCGATCAAGATGGGGGCGCACGACTACCTGGAGAAACCGCTCTCCTACGACCGCACGGTCAAGGCGGTTGAAGAGGCTCTGGAGACGAAGCGCCGCGACCCCCGGGGGGATGCCGACGAGGTCCTCGAAGCGAGCCGCCAACGCAGCGAACCGGTGGTGAAATTCGAGGCGCCGCCGCAGCTTGGCCTGCTCCGCACCACGGACCGGCTGCAGCGGACGATTCGCGAGTCGAGTGTCATCTACGGGCTCGGTCTGCATTCGGGCGGACGCACCGGGATGGTCATTCAGCCGTTGCCGCCGGACACCGGGATCCACTTTCTGACGCTGCCGCGCGGGGTCACCATGCCGGCTCACGTGAGTTCGGTTACCGAAACCGACTACGCGACCAGCCTGACGCGGGACGGCGAGAGCATCCGTACCGTCGAACACCTGTTGTCGGCGCTGCACGCATGCGGGATCAGCAACCTCCTGGTCAAGGTCCACGGCGAGATCCCGGTCCTCGACGGATCGGCCCTGAGCTTTCTCGACAGGCTGAAGGAAATCGGCGTCGTCGACCAGGACGCTCTGGTCAAAGAGCTGGTCATCGACCGCCGTTACGAAGTGGGAGACGGGAAGAAATCGCTGGTCATCGAACCCGCTCCCGTGTTCTCGGTGTCCTACCAGCTCAGCTATCCGCCCCCGGTCGGAGACCAGTTCTACGACTTCATCTTCACCGGCTGCGATGCCTACCGCAAGGAGATCGCCCCGGCCAGGACCTTCGGTTTCATGCGCGATTTGACGATGATCAACGAGCTCGGGCTCGGCACCGGCGGCCGCCTCGACAACTTCATCCTGGTCGGTGAGGACAACGTGATCAACACTGATCTCCGCTTTCCCGATGAGTTCGTGCGTCACAAGATCCTCGACATCATCGGCGACCTCTACCTGCTCGGTTACCCGGTGCGGGGCAAGGTGACGGCGAAGCTCACCGGCCACAGAGACAACATCGAGATCCAGCGGCAGATCCTGGCTGCGAACAGCTGAGGGGCGTCTGTTGCACGAGGAGATCGGGGCTTCGTTTCTGAAGGTCGTTCCGACGTCGACATCCCGATTCTCTGAAGCGGTATTGCCCGAGAGTGCCCCCTCTGACGATGTTTGGGCCCGATTCGTTCGTTCGCGACAGAAGCTCGAGATCCCAAGATCGTCAGAGACGGCACGTCCGGTGAACGCGATCCGTTTGCGGGACACTCCGCCGTGCGTCGGCTCGTTTCCGAACGCGCTTCCCGGGAGTTGCCACCTTCAACATTGTTGGCCCGGGAGACCCATCCGGCATCGAGGGTGATGGATCCAACAATGTCGAAGATGGCACGCTCCGCCGCACGCGGATCGGGGTACACTGCCGCGGTCCGGCGCACGCCGGCAGGGTATTCGAGGGATGGAGGGGTCAATGAGAGCTCGGTATTTCCCCGCGGTTGCGGTGGTCTTGGGATGTGCGGCGCTGGCTGCGCAGTCGGTTTCGGCTGCGGACCTGCCGCCGTTGTTGCGCTTTCCCGACCTGCATGGCGACACGGTGGTCTTCGTTCACGGCGAAGACATCTGGACGGCGCCCGCCGCTGGCGGCCGGGCCATTCGCCTGACCGATGATGAGGGCGAGGAGTGGAGCCCCAGGTTCTCGCCGGACGGTTCGTTGATCGCTTTTTCCGCCGAGATCGACGGCAACCCCGATGTCTACGTGATGCACGCCGACGGCTCCGGTGTGCAGCGCCTCACGTTCCACCCCGGTGACGACGAAGTGGTGGGCTGGCACCCGACGTCGGGCAAGGTGATGTTCCGTTCGGCGCGACGTTCCTACTCGCGCTTCGACCGGCTGTTTCTGATCGCTCCCGACGGCTCCGGGCTCGAGGAACTGCCGATGCACGAGGCGGGCCGCGGCTCGTTTTCGCCGGACGGCGGCAGTATCGTCTACAACCGCATCGCACGCGAGGACCGGACCTGGAAGCGCTACTTCGGCGGCATGGCCCAGGACCTGTGGCTCTACGACTTCGCCACCCGCGACGACCGCAAGCTCACCGACTACCGGGGCACCGACCGCCTGCCGATGTGGATCGGTGACGATGTCTACTTCGCTTCGGACCGCGACGGCGTGCTCAACATCTGGCGCTACCGCCTCACCGACGGTTCGCAGACTCAGGTAACCCACCACAGCGACTACGACGTCCGCCGGCCCAGCGAGGGCGGGGCACAGATCGTCTACGAGGTCGCGGGCAACCTGTGGATCCTGGACACGGCACGTGGCGAGACCCGGCCCGTCGCGATCGAGATCCCGACCGCGCCGCGCGAGACCCGTCCCTACCGCAAGACGGTCGCCGACTTCATCACCCACGTCGGCGTGGCACCCGAAGGCGGCCGCGCGCTGGTCTCGGCCCGCGGCGAGATCTTCACGGTTCCCTTCGAGAGCGGACCTACCCGCAACCTGACGCGATCCCCGGGAGCGCGCGACCGGGGCGCCGTGTGGTCGCCGGACGGCACGCAGATCGCCTACTTCTCGGATCGCGACGGCGAATACCAACTCTACATCGCCGACCCTCTCGGGGAGACCGATCCGCGCCGACTGACCTCCCGGGACCGCGGCTGGCCGCACACCGCGCGGTGGTCGCCCGACGGGAGAATGATCGCTTTCACCGACGAGACTCTCACTCTGTTCGTCATCGACGTTGCGAGCGGCCGTATGACAACGGTCGACCGGGCCGAGGTCGAGCCGATGGACATCGGTCTCGAAGCAAAGCCCATCTCGGACCACGCGTGGTCGCCGGACTCGCGCTGGCTGGCCTACTCGAAGATCGGGCTCGACCAGGTCGCCAACGTCTATCTGTACTCGATCGACGACGGCGCCATCCACAATGTCTCGAACGGCCTCTTCAACGATTTCGGTCCGGCCTTCACCCGCGATGGGCGGCACCTCCTCTTCGTCTCCAACCGGCGCTTCGACCCCACCTTCTGCGACTTCGAGTGGGAAATGGTCTACAAGAACGTCGCCGGCATCTATGCATTGGCCCTGCAGGCTGATGGCGAGCCCTTGCTGCCGCCGCTGTCGGACGAGGTGGCGGCGGCGGAGGACGTGGACCGGGAGGCCGCGACACTTGACGCATCATCCCGCGTGGTGATCGACTTCGAGGGTATTGCGGAGCGGGTCGAGGCGCTGCCCGTGCCGGCCTCCAACTACCGCGACCTGGCGGCCGGGGCGTACGCCGTCTATTTCCTCGACGGCACAGGCGGCGACTTCAACCGCTTCGAGTACCGCGAACTGGGGCCGCGGACTCTATACGCCTTCGATTTCGAGAGGCGGAAGGTGGAGACGGTGGTCGAGAACGTGGATCGGTACGCGCTGGCCGTCGACGGCGAGCACCTGGCGTGGCGGCGCGGCAGTGCCGTGGGAATCGCCCATACCAGTGCGCGCGATCGGGCGCGCAGCGACGCGCGCTCGGGGTCGGAGGCGGCTGCGTTGACGACGAAGAACACTCCACTCGATCTCGCGGATCTCACCATGCTGCTCGACCCGAGAGCCGAGTGGCTGGAGGTCTTCACCGATGCCTGGCGCCTCGAGCGTGATTTCTACTACGAGCCGGGCATGAACGGGCTCGACTGGACCGCCATGCGGGCCAAGTACCAGCCGCTTGTCGAACGCGCCACCTGCGCCCAGGACATGCGCTTCATCATCGGCGAGCTCATCGGCGAGCTCGCAACCTCCCACACCTACATCCGCACCGGTGACCGCAGGCGCCGTGCCGACGAGGTCAACGTCGGCCTGTTGGGGGCTGACTGGTCGCTGAACCCGGCCAGCGGCCGCTGGGTCATCGAGACGATCTACCGGACGCCCGACTGGTCGCGCGGCGTGCTGCCGCCGCTGGTGGGACCCGGCCTCGATGTCCGGGCGGGCGACGAACTGGCGAAAGTCGATGGACAGCCCGTGTCCGGGGAGCGCGAAGTCTTCGCAGCCTTCCAGGGCCTCGCCGGCGAGCAGGTGCGCTTGACCCTGGTCCGGGCCGGCCGCGACTTCGAGGTGGTGGTGACGCCTCTCGCCAGCGAACGCACCCTGCGCTATCTCGACTGGGTGGAGCGCAACCGGCGCCGGGTGGACGAGGCCTCCGGCGGCCGCATCGGCTACCTGCACCTGCCCGATACCTACGTGGGATCGGCGATCGAATTTCCCAAGTACTTCTACGCCCAGACCGCCAAACAGGGAATCCTGGTCGACGGCCGCTTCAACGGCGGCGGCCTCGACCCCGACATCTTTCTGCAGCGGTTGGCCAAAAAGCCCCTGACCTACTGGACGCGGCGCTACTCGGCGGACCAGGTCGAGCCGGTCTACGCCTCCGAAGCGCACATGGCGTTGCTCACCAACCGCCAGGCGGGGTCGGGCGGCGACATGCTGCCGTGGGAGTTCCGGGAAAAGGGCATGGGCCCGGTGATCGGCACCCGCACCTGGGGCGGGCTGGTGGGAGTCTCGATGTCGATCCCCCTCATGGACGGCAACAGTCTGACCTGCCCCGACTACCGCGTCTACTCGCCGTCAGGGCAGTGGGTGGTGGAGAACGAGGGCGTGACGCCGGACATCGAGGTCGAGCTCGAGCCCGCCGAGATGGCCGACGGCATCGACGCGCAGCTCGAAAAGGGAATCGCGGTCATCCTGGAGATGATCGAGCGCGACCCGCCAGGGCCGCCGGACCACCCGCCGTTCCCGAGGCAGAAGTAGGGCGGCAGGGATCTTCGTCGCGCAGGGGTCGTTTCAGAGCGCGCTTCCCGGGAGGAGCCACCTTCAACATTGTTGGCCCGAGTCAATTCGCCGACGTGAATGTCCGAGTGTCCAACAATGTTGAAAATGGCACCTCCGCTGAACGCAGGTCGTTTTTGATGGCGCACCTGAAAGTCGTAGGCAGGTCCCTTCAGGGCCTGCCACCACCATCGCTGATTGAAGCCCCTTGCGGGCGGGACCTAAACGGCCCGCCTACGCCTTTCAGATGACCCGCGGCACTGCTTGTGGTTTCACCCACTCTGAGCACTTGGCTCTTCCTGTCGGTGAGACGGCGGCCGGAAATTCAAAATTCAAAATTCAAATTCAAAATGAAACCTCAAGGCGGGAGAAGCGATATCTGCGTTCGACAACCCGATCTGAACGCTTTCCCATTGACCCCGGGTCATTTAGGTGCTACAACTTCGCGCCCGCTTGCTTCGGCGAGCCGAAAGTGAGCCCTTCCCATGACCGAATTCCGGAATCTGGCGATCATCGCCCACGTCGACCACGGCAAGACCACCCTGGTGGATGCCATGCTGTGGCAGAGCGGCACCTTCCGCGCCAACGAGCGGGTCAACGAGACGGGTGATGGATTCGGGCGATCTCGAGCGCGAGCGCGGCATCACCATCCTCGCCAAGAACACCGCGGTGCGCCACAAGGGCATCAAGATCAATATCGTCGACACCCCCGGCCACGCCGACTTCGGCGGCGAGGTCGAACGCACCCTGCAGATGGTCGACGGGGTTCTGCTGCTGGTGGACGCCGCCGAGGGGCCGCTGCCGCAGACCCGTTTCGTGCTCTCCAAGGCCCTCGCGCTCGGTCTGCCGCCGATCGTGGTCATCAACAAGATCGACCGCGACGACGCGCGGCCGGCCGAGGTGCTGGACGAGGTCTACGATCTCTTCATCGATCTCGACGCCGACGAGAAGCAGCTCGACTTCCCGGTCTATCTGCACCGACGCCCGCAAGGGCCTGTGCCGCAAGGGGCTCGAGGGCGAGTTCTCGGATCTCCAGTTCCTTCTCGACGAGATCGTCAAGACCGTGCCGCCGCCCAGCGGCGACCCTTCGGCATCGCTGCAGCTCCTGGTCACCAACCTCGACTACTCCGACTACCTGGGGCGTCTGGCCGTCGGGCGCATCGTCAACGGCACCCTGTACGCCAAACGGACGGTGGGCATCGCCCGTGAGGACGGCATCGGCGCGGCCAAGGTGGGCGTCGTCTACTCGCACGAAGGACTGCAGCGGATCGAGGTGGATTCTGCGGTTGCCGGCGATATCGTCGCGCTCGCCGGTCTCGACGAGGTCAGTATCGGCGACTCGCTGGTCGACCGCGACGATCCTCACCCGCTCAAACGCATCGCGGTCGACGAACCCACCATGGCCATGGTCTTTTCGGCCAACAACTCGCCGTTCGGCGGCCGCGAGGGCCAGTTCGTGACGGCGCGTCAGATCCGCTCCCGGCTCGAAAAAGAGGCCCTCCACAACGTCTCCATCCGCCTGGAGATCCTCGCCAACGACGCCTTCCAGATCCAGGGGCGCGGCGAGCTGCAGCTGGCGATTCTGATCGAGACCATGCGCCGGGAGGGCTACGAGCTGTCGGTGTCGAAGCCCGAGATCGTGACCCGCGAAGAGGAAGGGCGCAAGCTCGAACCCATGGAGATCGTCCAGGTCGACTGTCCGGACGAGTTCGTAGGGGTCGTGACCCAGAAGCTGGGTGGCCGCAAGGGGCAGATGACCGAGATGCACAATCCCGGTCACGGCCGGGTGCGGCTGGCTTTTCGCGTCCCGTCGCGCGGGCTCATCGGGTTCCGATCCGAGTTCCTCACCGACACCCGCGGCACCGGCATCCTCAACCATCTCTTCGACGGCTGGGAGGCGTGGCAGGGCGAGATCCCCGGACGCGCCACCGGCGCCCTGGTGTCCGACCGCGCCGGCAGAACCACCACCTACGCCCTGTACCACCTCGAGCCCCGCGGGACGCTGTTCATCGGCACCGGGACCGAAGTCTACGAGGGCATGATCGTGGGCGAGAACGCGCGCGACAACGACCTCGATGTCAACGTCACCCGCGAAAAGAAGCTCACCAACATGCGCACCTCGAGCGCCGACGAGGCGCTGCGGTTGGCGCCGCCGCGCGAAATGACCCTCGACCGGGCGATCGAGTGGATCGACGCCGACGAACTCGTCGAGATCACGCCGTCGGCGATCCGGGTTCGCAAGCGGGTTCTTCGCGCGAACCAGCGCCCGAGCACCAAGCGCCCGAAGGGCTGACGCCCTTTCGGCAAATTTTGAATTTTGAATTTTGAATGCCGGTTGTGGTGGGCATTCGCTTCGAGTGGCGGTATCCCGACGATGGCATCCCGATGCTCACGGCGGTGTTGCCCGTGAGTGCCCCCGCAAACGATCGTTGGGCCCGATCGCCGCTCTCGCCGGATTCAACCCGAGATCCCAACATCGTTTGAGACGGCACGTCCGGTGAACACGTCTTATGCCCCGCCGTGAGTGCAACCTCTGACGATGATTGGCCCTATGAAGCTGACTCGCGGCTTTCTTACGAGCTGCCAACGTTGTCAGAGACGGTAAGTCCGGTGAACGGAGATGGCACCCCTTCCGTTCTGTGCGGCCTTCCCGGCCGCACCACAATGCTCCAGGTTCGGAGAGCCTGAATGGGGTTCAGGGGGTCCGCCCGCTAGATCCAGCATCCAGATCCGGTATCCAGATCCAGTGTCCGCTTCAATACTTCAGCGGTCTCGCCTTGTAGTTCATGATCGCGGCCTGGTGGCGGCCGATCATCTTGTGGGGGGCGATGCGGCCGCAGTGGCCGTACTCACCGTCCGGTTCGCACAGACCGCGGCACATCGAGACCTGGTGGCCGTTGTACGGGCAGGTGATGATGGTGTAGGCGCGCAGCGTGGTCTGGCGGCGTTGGGATTTCGGTCGAAGCAGTGCCATGGGATACCTCTGCGAGCATAATATCAAGAACGGTTCCTGTTGGATACGGCTCGCCGCAAAACCCGATCAATGTCGAACGTTCAACTTTCTAACGTGAGCCTCTGGCAAAATTCGAAATATACCGCCGAATTCGGACCTATCGCGCCTGATCGAGGTCGGGCGGCACAGGTGCCGCCCCTACCCATAAACGACATTCCCCCGTAGTGGTGGGGCCTGCCCCACCTCGGGACCTGCCCCGCCTTTGATTGTGAATTTTGCAAGAGGCTCACGTATCAACGTTCACACGCCGTATCAGCACCACCCTCGAGGCGCCGCCTTTGAGATCGCGGAAGATTTCGAGCCCCTCGGGCAGCTCGTCCTCGACCGCGGCCCGTTCGGGGCACTCCAGACAGGCCACCGCGGCGGGGGCGAGGAGACCGGTCGTGAAAGCGTCGGCAAGCGCCGCGAGCCCATCCTCCCAGGACTCGAACGGCGGGTCGGCCCAGACGAGGTCGAAGGTCTCGCACCGCCGCGCCAGCGCTGCGACCGCCGCTGCGGCGGGTTGCACGAGGGCCCGCGCCCTGCCGTCCTCCAGGTCGAAGAGGGCACAATTGGCGCGGAGGAGGTCGGCCGCGCCGCGGTGACGCTCGACAAACACCACCGAGGCCGCGCCGCGCGACATGGCCTCGAGCCCGACCGCGCCGGTGCCAGCGAAAAGGTCGAGGAAGGAGGCTCCGGCCACCAGGTCGCCGAGAACCGCGAAGACCCGCTCGCGCATGGCATCGGGGGTCGGGCGGACGGGCATGTTCTTTGCCGGGCCGCGCAGGCGACGTGAGCGCCAGGCGCCGCCCGTTATTCTCAATTCCCGGTTTCCACGACGCGCAGGATCACCTCGTCACGCGCGTCAAGACCGACGATTTCTCTGATGTAGGTGTCTTCGTGCTCGAGTACCAGGACCCCTTCATCAAGCACCTCGGCCACTCGCGCGTAGCCTCCGTTCATGAGCTCGACCCGGTCGTCGCGCCGGGGTTCCCACCCCTTGAGGTCTTCCGACGATGGGCTCGACTCGCGGACCAGGGACTCGAGGTCGTTGATCGCTCCTGAGATCTGGGCCAGCGGGAGGGACACGGTGGCCAGGGGTGAATACTCGAGCCGGCGCGGTGAGTCGGGTCCCATGTGAAGAGTCAGCGCCACCTTGCTTCTCGGCGTCGAGATCCCCGAGGTGACCGGTTTCTCCCCGAGCTCCAGGACCGCTTTCTGCAGGATGCCGAGGTAGATCAGGTACTGGTCCGGCGGCAGGGTCACATATTTGAAATAGCCCTGCACGCCGTGGTCGGTGATCGACACCACCACGACGCGATTGCTGAAGAGGGTGACCCGTGTGGCGACCTCGCCTTCAGTGAAGACCCGCTCCACGACCGGAATCGGGGCCTGGGCGATGGCGTTGGCGGCAGCCACCGCCAGAAGACAGCCGAAAATCAAACGGGTTGTCACCGGCCCACCTCGTCCTCCAGGCTCATTGCGGTCTTGACGGCCCAGGACAAGGCCTCGTCCTCGGTGATGACGCGGTCGACCAGCGCGTCCCGCGCCATGATGAGTGCGCGGCCGATGCGCGGGCCGGGCGGCACATGGTTGTCGAGGAGGTGCTGGCCGGTGATGGGAAGTTCCAGGCGGGCCGCCGTTTCCGCCGCGTCGGCAAGCGCCCGCCTCTGGTTGAGGGGGACCTTCGCCATCGCCAGCAAGAGCGGCTCGGCGGGACACCTTTCGATCACACGAGCGCGCTGTGACCGCGGCAACGAAGGATCGGCTGCCCCGACGATCGCCTCAACCTGGTCAGGGAGGGCCCGCATGCGATCACAGTTCGATCCGCTGAGCTGCAATCTGTGAACCAGTCGTTCAACGACCTCGGTGCCCGAGTGCACGGCGAGCCCACCGAGAAAGAGGATCCACAGCTCCGGCGACGGCCCGAAGCCCTCGAGCTCGTACCACGCGAGCTGTCCCTCGACCTCCATGAGGTAGCCGCGAACCGACTCGCTCCACGTGAGATCGGGGCTGATGGCGGGCAGAAGCCCGAGCCTGGCCACGAGGGCGAGCGCTTCGGTGGGGTGGGCCTCGGTCAGGAGCAGTTCGAGCTCGCGCCGCAGGCGCTGGCCGGAGAGCCGTTCGAAGACCCCCTCCGTGAGAGCGGTGGTGATCAGGTGCCGGGTGTCGGGGGCGATCGCGAAGTCGAGACGGCGCGCGTACCGCACCGCGCGGAGGGCGCGGGTCGGGTCGTCGATAAAGGACAACGAGTGGAGAACCCGGATTTCGCGGCGTTGGATGTCCTTGCGGCCGCCGAAGAAGTCCACCAGGTCTCCATAGCGGTCGCCCTGGAGCGCAACCGCCAGCGAGTTGATGGTGAAATCGCGGCGGTAGAGATCCTGCCGGATCAGGGACGTGGCCACCTCGGGCAGCGCGGCCGGCGTGCGGTAGAACTCCGTGCGTGCGGAGGCGACGTCGACTTTGAGGCCGTGGGACAGGGTCACCACAGCGGTCAGAAACGGCGCGTGCGGGTGGTGCCTGCCGTCGACCTCCTCCGCGAGCGCGGCTGCAAAGGCGATGCCGTCCCCCTCGACCACCAGATCGACGTCCTCGTTGGCCCGCTCGAGGAGCAGGTCCCGCACCATGCCGCCGACCAGGTACACCGGCACCTTCTGGCGGTCGGCGACCCGGCGCGCGCCGTCGAGTACCCGCTGCACCCACGGTTGCGCGAACTCGCGCAAAAGGCGGGTGATCGACTGGCTCACCGGCCGGGTTCCCGCCATCCGGTTGTCGAGAGCCGAACCTGCCGCGTGCTGGTGTTCGAAGAGCCGGCGGAAAAGTTCCATCCGGGTGACGATGCCGACCGGCGCGCCGGCGTCCTCCACCACCACGAAACGATAGGACCGCTCGAGGAAGAGGTCGCGGAGGTCCTCCAACGGCGTCGCGGCCGCCACCGTGGGCAGATCGGGCTGCATCGCCGAGCTCACGGGCCGTTCACCCATGTTGTGGCTGAGGGCGCGGTCGAGGGTCTGGCGGGTGACCAGGCCGACCAGCTCGCCGGTCGTGCTGTCCTGCACCGGCAGCGCGTTGACGCGGAGCTGGTTGATGCGGTCCTTGGCTTCGGCGACCGTCGCCGTGTCCTCCACCGAGAAGATCTTGCGCCCGGCGATGTCGATGGCGGTGGCGGGCGGCGGCATCTCGACGGCCAGCGCTTCCAGCAGGACCTCGCGCAGCTCCACCGGCATGAGATCGGAGACCCGCGCCGAGGCTGCCGTCGGGTGGCCGCCGCCGCCGAACTGCTGGGCGACGCGGCCGACGTGGAGTCCGGGCAGCCTTGACCTCAGGATGAGGTTGATGTTGGGCGGGCGGACCAGGAGCACCGCTCCGACGACGATCTCGAAGATCTCGACCCAGCGGTGGACGACGAAAGCGGCCTCTTCGTGGTAGCGGTCGACCTCGATCATCGACAGCGAAACCGGAACCCCGGCGATGTCGATCACCTCGGTGGACTCGACCATGCGGTTGAGGAGCTCGAGCTGCTCCGGTTGGAGGACCTTGAGGACCCAGCGCCGGACCCACGCCAGCGACGCCCCCTGTTCGATCAGCCAGGCCGAGATGCGCAGGTCGTCCGGGGTGGTCTCCCGATAGGACAGACCACCGGTGTCCTCGTAGATGCCCATCAGCATCAGGCTCGCCTCGTTGACGGTCGGTTCGAGACCGCGCTCACGGTAGAGATCGGCGACGATCGTGCAGGTGGCGCCGACCGGTCGGACGATCGACTCGGCGGCATCGAGCCCGTCGACCTCTTCCTCGAGGTGGTGGTCGATGAGAGTGACCGGACAGCCGCTGGCGGCGATCAGGTCGAAGACTTCGCCGAGCCGCGAAGGGCTGCGGGTGTCCACGACCACTGCGTGTTCAATCGGCTCGGTACGGGCGCGCCGCAGTTTGGCCTCGGGGTACGCAAACTCCGCCTCGGCGAGAAAGCGGCGCACCGCGACCTCCTGTGAACCGGGGAAAACCACCTCGTGGTCGGGAAACAGCCGCACCGCACACACCGCCGCCGCAAAGGCGTCGAAATCGGCCGAGAGGTGGGTCGTGATGATCTTCACGCGCCCATTGTATTGAATCCGTGGGCTTTCGGGGGAGTTCGTCCTTTGTGGTGCGGCCGTCCCGCCCGCACCACAATGCACCCCGAGATCGACGGAGTGGTTGTGGGGCAAGCGTCGTTTTGTGGCGCAGGCGTCCCGCCTGCGCGTGCAGCCGGGACGGCTGCGCCACAAGCCGCCGATGACGTCTCTCCTCGGTCAACATCCCGATTCTCCCGGCTGCATTGCCCGTGAGAGCCCCCCTGAGGATGTCTGCGACCGAAAGGCGCCACTCGTGTCGGCGCGGGGGGACCGCAGAATCCTCAAGGACGGCACGTCCGGTGAACGCGCACTCGGTTCCAATGCGCGTCCGGCTTCCGGGCAAGTTCCGAGGCACCTCCGGCTGACACCCGGCACCTCCGCCTTGCCACGCACTTCCCTCTCGCCCTTGCTGCCCGTTTCCCCTCGCCCTGCCAGGCAACCCCTGCACCTTCTCGTCGTATCTTGGTGCATGCGTGGTGTGCGGCCTTGCTCTTGTGTTCTCGTTCTCGCCGCGCCCGTTTCCGCGGCCGAGGTGGTGCCGGTGCAGGCGCCGGTAGGGGAGATGGTGGAAGGCATCTCCTGTGCGAGCGACCCCACCCAGACCTACACGCTCTACCTGCCGCCGGACTTTGATCGCCTCGAGACGTTGGCCGGTGTTGCTGATCTTCGACCCGCGCGGCCGGTCGGTTCTGGCGGCCGAGCTGTTTCGCGAGGCCGCCGACACCTACGGTTGGATCCTGGTGAGTTCGGACAACACCCGTTCCGACGGGCCGATGGAGCCCAACGTGGTGGCGCTGCGCGCCCTGTGGCCCGAGGTCCACACCAGGCTCCCGGCGCAGCCCGATCGGATCTACGCGGCCGGGTTCTCGGGCGGCGCCGCGGTCGCCTATGTGCTGTCGAGGTCCACGCAGGAGGTGGCCGGCATCATCGCCTGCGGCGCCCGGTTTCTGCCCGATGATCTGAAGGGCAACCCCGTGCCGATTTTCTCGGTCGCCGGCGACACCGATTTCAACTACCACCAGATGCACGAGGTGGATGCGCTGCTCGCCGACCAGGGCAACCCGCACCGGTTGGTGATCTTCGATGGGCCCCACAGCTGGATGCCGGCGTCGCTGGCGACTGAGGCCGTAGGGTGGTTCGAATCCCTGGCGATCACCAGGGGCCTCAGACCTGCTGACAACGAACTGCTCGCGTCGCTGTACGCACAGGATCTGGCATCGGCCCAGGGGCTCGAGTCCGAAGGGCAGTTGATCGCGGCTGCGCGGCGCTACCGCGAAATGGCCTCGACGTACGTGGGGTTTCACGACGCGTCTGCGGCGGACGCCGCCGCCTCCAGGCTCGAGAAGAGCCCGGAGTTCAAACGGCAGGCGAAGGACCTCAAGCGGTGGAACACCTTCGAGCGCAACTATCGCGAAACCATGAACCAGCAGTTCTACCTGTTGCGGTACGCGGAGATCGCGCCCCCGGCGGCGCGGGTCGCGCGCGATCTGCGTATCGATGAACTCAAACGTCGCGCCCTCGAACCCGGCTTCGAGGGAACTACCGCGCAACGTGCCCTCAATGCCCTCTCGAGTGGGCTCAACTTCTACCTCGCTCGGGACCTCACTGCCGCCAGCCAGTACGATCGGCTCGCGGTCTGTCTCGAGCTCGGGCTGCAGGTCCGGGAAGACATCGTCGTGGGGTGGTACAACCTGGCCTGCGCCCGCGCCCGGCTGGGCCGGGAGGACGCGGCAGTGGCCGCCCTCGAGAGGGCCCTCGAACTCGGTTTCGACCGGGACGAGCTGCTCGCCACCGATCCCGACCTCGACCCCCTGCGCGATCGCGACGACTTCAAGGCGCTGCTTGCCGGCCGCACTTCGGCAAAATAAACGCAAAGGCGCAGAGACGCAAAGACGCAAAGGCGCAAAGGGGTCACACCTGCTTCAAGTCCGGCGAGGTCTCTTGCCGTCGGACGGCAAGAGACCGTTGGGCCGGCCCACCACACCGTGCGCAAGCGCCCGTTGCCGGCGATCTCTGATCGCCGGCAGGTCCGCCGGCACTCATGGCACCGCTTTTCAGTTTGGCAACAACGCCTTTGCGTCTCTGCGCCTTTGCGTTGATTTCCGATCCTTGAGTGCCTCACGCAGATGCGCTGACGAGGATCGCGAGCGCCTTGTCGCGGTTTGCGAAGGACCCGGCCTTGCCCTGGTAGATGGTGCCGCGGCCGCCGCCGCGGCCACCCAGGGTCTCCGCCACTCGCGCACCGGTGTCGGCGGGTTCGAACGCGGTCCTCTCGCCGGTCGCCAGGACGAAAAGGAGATCGCCGCCGCTGGTCGAGGTCAAGAGGCCGCATTTTTCCGGCGCCGCCTCGACGAGCGTTCGCGCCACCCGCTGCAGAAAGGCCATGTCGCGGTCGTCCCAGTGGGCATCGACCACCACTTCAGACCGCACGGCGAGTTCCGCGGCCGTCTTGTCGGCCAGCTCCTCCGCCAGGCCACGCGCGGTCCTTGCGAGTTCCTTTTCTCTGCCGAGCCGGACCTTGACGACACCGGCCAACTCATCGTCACTTGTGTCGAGCAGCGACCTCAACTCACGGTTGCGCCCTTCGTTCGCCGCCATCCGGCGCCGCACCCGGTCGCCGGCGACGAAGAACAGGCGGGTTCCGCCGCGCATGGGCTCGGTGCCGAGCAGACACAGTGTGCCGATCTCGGCCGTCGTGCGGAGGTGGGTGCCGCCGCAGGTGTTGAGGTCGAGACCGTCGATCTCGACCAGGCGGACCTTCCCCGCAAAGCCTTCGGGCAGCCGTCGCGAACGCACACCGAGCGGCTCGAAGTCGGCCACTTCGGCGGTGCGGAAGCGAACGGTGCGGGCGGCGCGAATCTCCCGCGAACACGCCTCCTCGAGCCGTTCGATGTCATCCGGCGCGAGCTGCGCCACATCGAGCTCGATGTCGCTGACATCGTTTCCGAGATGGAAGGCCGTAGTCGGCCAACCGAAGTCGCGGAGGGCGACTGCCGTCAGCAGGTGCTGCCCGGTGTGTTGCTGCATGTGGTCCCACCGCCGCGGCCAATCAAGCTCGAGGTGAACGGGACCTGGGCGCAAAGGGTGCTGGACGAAATGGCGGATCGCTTCGCCGGCCTTCTGAACATCGACGACGGCAACCCCCGCGATGGTGCCACGGTCTGCGGGCTGACCACCGCCCTCGGGGTAGAAGATGGTATCGGCGAGCACCGCGAACGGCACACCACCGTCTTCGCCGCACTCGATCACCGCCGAGTCGAGCTCGGTGAGATAGGCGTCGTGGTGGTACACGGGATCTGTCATGGAGACTCCGCAATTATCTGGACCCGATGGTCGAGCGGTCGAAGGGCGACTCGAACATCGTCAGGAGATCGAACAACGTGCGGTGGCTGCAAGGGTGGCAGCTGCCGGCCTCGACAGCTGTCGGCCGGCCACAGTATGTGCAGGGCTGATTCCCACCTTTCACAAATCGATGATATCAAGTTGAGAAATGAGGAGTTTAACCGGCGGATTTCCCCTGGTGAGGAGATGCTCCTCGACTGGCAGGGGCGGCCACGCGCGGTCCTACGGCGAATCCGTCGCGGCGGGGGTCGCCGACGCCGGTGAAGACTCCGGTCTTCGAGTCGAATGCGACCGCGTTCACACCTCCGAAGAAGGCGGTTTCGCTGCGCGCCTTGGCCGGGTACCTGAGCCGGTACATGTGCTCGAAGCCGAAGGCCTGGAGCTGGTCCGCATCTTTCACGGTGATCGGATCGGCGATCTCGAGGCAGGCCCTTTCGGGATCGTGAGTGCTGTTCCACATCACGCGCGGCGCCACGACTGCATCCCGAAGGGTCATCCGTCGGTCGACGAAGTTGACGATGACATCGGTGACCGAGGGTACGATGCGGTCGCTACCGGCGCTGCCGAGTGCCAGCGACCAGTCGTCATCGCGGAGGATGGTGGGCGCCATGCCCGTGGGGAAGCGCGCCTGTGGCCGCAGGTAGGTCGGGCTATTGGGGTTTTCGAGGTCGAGGAACTCGAGGCAGCTGTTGTAGGGAAAGCCGAGCCCCGGCGTGGCAACCTTGGAACCGTACTGCCGGCAGAGGGTCTGGGTGAGAGACACCACGTTGCCGTGCCGGTCTGCAACGGAGACGTGGGTCGTGTGTTCGCCGAGTACTGAAGCGGCTCTCTCTGACTGAAGTCGGTCCGCGGGGATGGCGCTGCCGGGCGTTATCTGAGCAGCTCGTTGTCGGGCATGTTCTTCGGCCAGATACGGCGTGCCGTGGATGGTCCAGCTCATCGGGCTGGAGGTCATCTCACTGAAATCTGCGTGCGCGATGCGATAGGCCTCAACCAGGACCTGGAGCTGCTCCGCCGAGGTCCCGGCGAAGAACGAGCTCGGAAAATTCTCGAGGATGTTCAGTGCCATCAGGACCTCAGCGCCGGCGCCGGGAGGCGGAAACGAGATTGCCGTGGCGCCGCGATAACTACCGCGAAGGGGCGCGAGCTCGGGAGTCCTCACCGTCGCGAGATCGGCGGGCCCCACGAATCCTCCGTTGGCGGCCATGTCGGCCGCGATCAGGCGGGCGATATCGCCCCGATAGAACGTGTCCGCACCCTCACGAGCGATGCGCTCCAAGGTTGTCTTGAGGTCGGGCCGGCACATCACTTGATCGGGTTGGGCGAGATTCCTGCCGTCCGGGAGAACGGTAAACCGCAGATACTCCGATGCCAGGATTTCATCCAGATAGCCCGAGGCCCAAGCGATGGAGTTTGCGCTCACGCCATATCCGGCGCCGGCGATCTCGATGGCGGGTTGGAGGACCGTCGCCAAATCCATGGTTCCGTAGGCCTCGAGGGCGCGGTTGAGAGCTGCGAGGGTGGTGGGGACCGCGACCGCCGCGTAGCCGAAATATTCTTTCGTTTCACGGATTTCGAGAAGGCGCGAGGCGTCGGCGGCGAACGGCACTGTGACGGAACCGTCGATTGCCGTTGCGCGACCGTCGGCGAGCGAGACCAGTATGTACGTCATCCCGCCGAGGCCGGAGCCACCCGGGTCGGCGACCCCGAGGGCAAACGCAGCAGCCACTGCGGCATCGACGGCGTTGCCGCCCTGTTCGAGGATCACCGCGCCGGCGCGAGACGCCTCGATCGAGCCGGTCGAGACCATGCCGAACTCGGAACGGATCTCCGGGGCGTACAACGGTGCGTGTTTGCCCCTCACCGACGAGCGACCGCTCGTGCACCCATTGGTCGCGGCACCTGTCGCGAGCCCGACCAGCAGCCCAACCACGACCAGACCCCGCCTGGGTCGTCTCTCGATCATTGCTGCCCCGAGGCCGACCGGGCAATCACCACAGGGCCGAGAGCGACGCCCGATCGTCTCGGATCTCCGACCCCGACGAAATCGCCCGACCGAGGATCGTAACCGACGGCGTTGACGCTGCCCATGCGGGCGAGGTCGAGGGGCGAGGCAGGGAACATCACACGATCGATCGTATCGTAGCCGAACGTCGCGAGCAGGTCGGCATCTCCGGCGTCGATCGGAGGTGCAACCTCGATCAGGACCCGGGGTTCCTGTTCGACCCTGCCCCCCCACAGAATTCTCGGCGCCACGACGGCATCGTGCAGGTCCATCTTCCGGTCGACGAGATTGCTGATCGTGAGGCGATGATCGGTGGTATCCGGTTGCTCGCACCGCTGCCCAGAGCGGCGACCAGCGTCCCATCGTGGAGCAGGATGGTCGGCGCCATCGGCGTCGGCACGGTGGATCCGGGGCGCAGGTAGTTCTGGCAGGCGGGTTCCTCGAAGTTGAAGGACACGAGCAGGTCGTTGTAGGGAAAGCCGAGCTCGGGGGCCATGACCGCTGCACCGTACGATCGTCCCAAGGTCTGGGTCATCGACACGGTGGTGCCGTACTGATCGACCACCGAGACCTGCGTGGTGGACTCTCCGAACTTGGAGCACCGCGGGTCTGACGGGCCGTCGAGAACGACCCGGTGAGATGACGCTCCCGATGACGATCATCGGTGCAAGTTCGACAGCTTCGTCCTTGTCGATACAGCCGTCGACCGGAATCACCGCCCCGGGTCGGGCTCTCGCGAGAACGGCGTCACCTCCGTTGGCGATGCGAAATGCCTCGATCATCAGGTTGAGGCGCTCGACGGAGTCGCTGGCCAGCATCGGGCTCGGGAAACGTTCGAGAATGTTGAGGGCCCCGGTCACCCGGCAGCCGCCGCCGGGCTCAGGAAAGGTCAGGACGTCGTACCCGCGATAGGTCGTTCGCAGAACCGGTTGGACTCCGGACGCGCAACGCCATCAAGTCGGACTTGCGGAGAAAGCCGCCGTGGGCGACCATGTCGCGCTCGATGTCGTCGGCGATGCCGCCGCGGTAGAAGTCTGCGGCGCCGTTGGCGGCGAGACGTTGGAGAGTCGCGGCCAGCGCCGGTCTGCACATGCGGTCGCCGGGACGCCCCACCGTGTGTCCGTCCTCCATCGCCACGAATCGCAGATACTGCGACTCCATCAGTTGCGGCATGTAGCGGTGGGTCCAGGTGATCTGAATCGGGCTCAGGAGGTAACCCTGCTCGGCGATCTCGAGCGCGGGTTGGATGAGTTCCGCCAACGGCATCGTTCCGTAGCGCGATCGGGCCAGTTCGAGCACGGCGAGCTGGGTCGGCACCGCGACCGTTTTGTGACCGAACAGGCGGTCGTCTTCCTCCAGCTCGAGGAGTTCTTGCGGGATGACTCCCGCGGGCACCGGCGGCGACCCGTCGATCACCAGGTCGCGGCCGTCGGCGAGGTGGATGACCATGTAGGCCATGCCGCCGAGCCCGGAACCGTCGGTGTCCGCGACGCTGAGCATGATGGAGGCCGCGACCGCGGCGTCGACCGCGTTGCCGCCGCGCTCGAGGACTTCAACGGCCGCTCGGGTCGCCTCCGGCGAGCCCGTCGCCACCATGCCGAAGTCCGAATGCGCTTCGGGCGCCATGAGTTCTTTCGGAGTGTGGTGTTCCTGTCGCGCACGGTCTGCTGCAGTGCACCCTGACAGGGGAAAGGATGCAGCCACCACAGCGACGAGTGCGGCGCGCAGTATTTGGCGAACTCTGAAAGTTCCGGTCATCGCGAACCAGATTGTATCGCCGCCGCCACGCCGGCAGGCAGAATCCGCGAACTGGTGGCCACCCGGCTCCGCTGCCGCGGTTCAACGGGATGGGCACGTCGCCGCCACCACCTCGGTTCAAGGGACATCGGCCGCGACGACCCGTGGTCCCTTGGCCAATCCGCCGCGCCGCGGATCCACCACACCGATGTAGTTCCCAGACTGCTGGATCGAAGATCGCGGCGTTGACACCGCCGAAATCCACGATCTCACTCTGTTGGGCGGGGAGGTGCACGGCGTCCACGGGGAACTCGTAACCCATGGCGTCGAAGGCGTCGACAAGTGCGTCGGTCAGTGGCCCCGCGATCTCCATTTCGATTCTGATGAAATCACTGCCGCCCCACAGGATCCTGGGTGCCTCGATCGCCGCGCCGAGCCCCATGCCGCGATCGACCACGTTGCTGATGACGCCGGCGAGAATCGATGGAATCCGGTTGCTTCCCGGAGTTCCGAGGGCCATCAACCGGCCTCCGTCCTCCACGACAATGGTGGGCGCCATGTCGTTCGGGCAGGGACCGCGTGGGCGCAGGAAGCTGGGGCAGTGAGGCTTGTCGAACCTGAAGGAGGCGAGCAGGTTGTTGTAGATGAAGCCGAGCCCCGGGGTCGCCACCTTGGCGCCGAAGGACTGTCCGAGGGTCTGGGTCAACGAGACGATGTTCCCTGCGGCGTCGATGATCGAGACCTGGGTCGTGCTCTCGCCGACGGGCAAGCAGTCGGGGTCCACCGGTCCCGAGATGGCGGTCTTCGGAAGGGCAGCGCCGGGCACGATCATCCGCGAGAGCGATCTGCGCATGCTCCTTTCGCAGCCTGGAGCTGGCGGTACCTACGTTCATCCGACCGCTGCGGGCGATTCGGATGCTCTCGACGAAGACGCTGTGGCGGGCCAGCGAATCCTCGGCCAGGAAGGCAGCGGGAAAGGTCTCGAGAAGGTCGAGGAGCCCGACCAGGGTGTCGCCGCCTGCAGGCGGCGGGACGGTGAGCACCTCGGCGCCGCGGTAGGTCGTGGTCAAGGGCAGGAACGGGTCGGACACGCAGCGCGACGAGGTCCGCTTTGCGGAGACTATCCACCGTTCTTCACCATGTCGGCCTCGATGCGGTCGGCGATGGCACCGCGGTAGAAACTGTCCACTCCATCGCGGGCCAATTCCCGAAACGTGCCGGCGAGGTCGTGGTTGCAGACGAGAGCACCCGGCTCTCCGGATGGTCTTCCCGTCTTCCATGACCAGGAACGGCAGATAGTCGGAGCCAGCGACGATGTCCTGGTAGTAGCTGCGGGTCCAGGTGGTCTGGATCGGGCTGATGCGGTATCCGGACTCGGCGACCGCGATGGCCGGCTGCAGCGCCTGGGACATGGACATCGTCCCGTAGGTGCGGATCGCGAGGTCGAGAACGGCCAAGCGTCGTCGGCACGGCGACCTTGTCGTAGCCGAAGTCCCGGCCTTCCATTTCCGCGTCGTGAAGCTTCTCGAGGTTGAGTGAACCGGGAGCTCGTGCCGTACCGTCGATCGCGACCGTGCGTCCATCGGCGAGGCGGATCACCATGTAGGTCATCCCGCCGATGCCGGAGGCGTCGGAGTCGGCGACCCCGAGCACGAGTGCCGCCGCCACCGCGGCGTCGACGGCGTTGCCGCCGCTCTCGAGGATCGACACGGCCGCTTCGGTGGCTTCCGGAGATCCGGTAGCGACCATGCCGTACAGCGAGTGGGCCTCCGTTACCTGGAGCTCTGCCGGCGGTTCGGAGCCGGGAGATGGTGCCCCCACCGCCACGATCGCCGGCGCGAGCAAGGAAATCCCACGTTGAGAGGCAGATGGAGAGTGTTGTTCTTTGATATCGACATTCACCTGCACGACATTCCATCGCGCGCAGTCGGCCACCGCGAGCCCCCTGTCGGGCGGGGCTCGACGGGTGAGCGGTCAGCCGCAGTGTACAGAGGCTCAGCCTCGGTGCACAGCCTCTGTTCACCCGGAAGCCGATTGGCGGTCAATCATCGGTTGCAACGACTCGCGGTCCCTCGGCGAGGCCGCCGCGCCGGGGGTCGACGACGCCGATGAACGAGCCGACCGTCGGGTCGAAACCGACCGCGTTGACACCGCCGAACTTGACGAACTCGGAGATGACCGGCGGGAACGATACGGTGGTCATGCCGGAGTGGCCGATCGTTTCGAGGGCAGTGATTTCAGCCTCGGTGATCGGCGGTGCGATTTCGATAAAGGCCCTGAGGCTGGTGATGCCGCCCCACAGCACGCGCGGCGCTGCGATGGCGTCGCGGATACTCATGTCGCGGTCGACCATGTTGCTGATCACGGTGGCGATGATGGCCGGGATGCGGTTGCTGCCGGGGCTGCCCAACGCCACCACCAGGCGGTCGCCGTCCATCACGATGGTGGGCGCCATGTCGGTGGTGCATTCGGAGCCCGGACGCAGGTATCCCGGGCACTGCGGCTTGTCGTAGTTGAACGCCTCGAGCAGGCTGTTGTAGGGGAAGCCGAGACCCGGCGTGGCGACGGCGGCGCCGAACGAACTGCCGAGGGTCTGAGTGAGCGACACGACATTGCCCTCCCGGTCAACCACGGACAACTGGGTCGTGCTGTCCCCCTGGACCGGTTCGCACTCGGGGTCTGGCGGAGGGCCGAGATTTTCGGAGGCCGCGGTCCCGTCGGGGGTGATCAGGAGGGCCCTCGCGGCGGCGTGCTCCTTGCTCAGGTAGACGGGTTGGCCCCACATCGATTGTTCGGGCGAGATCGGGTGCCGTCCGGCTGTCCACCAGAGCGAAACGCGACGCTTCAAGGACCAGGTGGTGGCGCTCCACCGAATCGGTTGCCAACAGCGTGGTGGGGAACTCCTCGAGGATGTTGAGCATTTCGGTCACCGCCGCGCCGCCCCCAGGTTGCGGGAACGTGTGGACGGTGAGCCCTCGGTAACTCGTGACCAGGGGTGCGCGCTCGCGAACCCTGAGCCGTGCCAGGTCGGTCTTGCGGAGGAAACCGCCGTGGGCAACCATGTCGGCCGTGATCTCGTCCGCGATGGAGCCCCGATAGAAGGAGGCGGCGCCATCGACCGCGATCCGACGCAGGGTGGCGGCAAGGTCCGGACGGCACATCAGCATCGCCCGGCTGCCCGACGGTGCTGCCGTCGTCCATCGCGATGAACTTCAGGTACTCGGATGCCAGGATGCTCGGCATGTACTTCAGGGTCCACTCGATCTGCAGGGCGCTGAGACGGTAGCCGTGCTCAGCCGTCTCGATGGCGGGCTGCAGCACCGTGGCCATGTCCATGGTGCCGAAACGGCGCAGCGCGTGGTCCAGGACTGCCAGCGTGGTCGGCACCGTCGCCAGTTCGTAGCCGTCGAAGGCATCGCTGTTTTTCAGGGCCTGGAGGCGGTCGTTGTCAACCGCGAGGGGCGCGACCGCTGGGGCCGTCGATGGCGATCGGTCCCGCCGCCGGCCAGGTGGATCAGCATGTAGGTGATACCGCCGAGCCCAGAGGCATCCGGATCGGAGACCCCGAGCATCAACGCCGCCGCCACCGCCGCGTCGACGGCGTTGCCGCCGCGTTCGAGGATCGCGACTCCCGCCATGGTGGCCTCTGGCGAGCCGCTGGCCACCATTCCGAAGTCGGACCGCGCCTCCCGGGCCTCCAGCTCTGGCGGCAGGTCTGCGCACCGACTCCCGTTGCGGCCGAAATCAGGAGCACTGAAGACCACATGCAGAAGAGGAAGATGAACTTGGAATGCACCTGGAACACCGCCAAAACCACCGGAGATTCCTGCGCCAGGGTCCGCGGAGCCGGCGGACCTCATCGTCGGTCGCGGGAGTGTACAACGAGCGTCAGTGGTCCGCGAGCACCGATTCCCTGGCGGCCTTCGACGGTTTCCCGCCACGCCATTTCGGCAATGCGGCGAGCACAGCGGCGCCGACGTCCTCGAGGGTGGTGTACCACACCGGCAGCGCGAGCAGGGTGAAGATGGTCGAGGTCGCGAGACCGCCGATGACCACCACCGCGATGGAGTCGATATAGGCGCCGGCCACGGTGGCGCGGGCCAGGACCAGCGGGATGAGACCGAAGATGGTGGTGATGGCGGTCATCATCACGGGACGCAGCCGGTCGCCGCAGCCCTCGATCAGGGCCTGGCGGCGTTCGACGCCGGAGACGCGTAACGAGTTGACGTGATCGACCAGGACGATGCCGTTGTTGACCACGATGCCGATGAGGATGATGATCCCCATGAAGGCGATCGGGTTGAGGTCGTAGCCGCCCAGCCACAGGCTCCAGAAGGCGCCGAAGAAGGCCAGCATCAGGGTGATGAGGATGGCAAAGGGCTGGGTGAAGCTCTCGAAGAGGGCGGCCATCAGCAGGATCACCGCCATCAGCGACAGCACGACCCCGCGGAACATGGTTCCCAGCGCCTCGTCGCGGTCGTGCCCCCACTGTCCGAAGTCCCACGAGTAGCCTTCGGGGACGGTGAAGCCGACCATGCGTTCTTCGACCAACGCCGTGGCTTCATCGGTGGTCACGGCTTCCTTGTCGAACTGGATCGCCACCCACTGGGTGGTCTGCCGGTTCTCCCGCTGGATGCGTTCCGGGGTTCGCGCGATCGTGACTTCGGCCACCGAACTCAGGGGAACGGTACCGCCGGAGCGATTGGGGACCGGCAGATCGGCCAGCGCATCGATCCCGGGCTGGGCGTCTTCGGGGAGCCCGAGCACCATCTCGACCTCGCCGTCGGGGCCCTGGAAACGCCGCAGGCGGCGCCCGCGGAAGGCAAAGCCGACCGCCTCGGCCACGGCACGCGGTGTGACGTCGAGGCTGTGGGCGGCGTCGGGGTCGACCAGCAGCCGCAGCTCCTTGGTCCCGCGCTGGGTGGGCCCCCAGATCTCCTCGAGGTGGTCGATGCCCCGCATCCGCTCTTCGACCTGCATCGAAAGATCCTCGAGGTATTCGGGGTCCTCGCCGTGCAGGGCCACCGACACCATGCGGCGGTCCTGGCCGCCGCGGTGGCGCCAGTTGTCGCGGTCGCCGACCTCGATGGTGACACCGGCGATCTCCGGCAGCCCGACCCGCAGCTGCGACCGCAGCCGTTCGATGGCCTCCGGGTTGGCCTCCCCTTCGGGCAGATAGATGCGGGTCATACAGAAGCCCATTTCGCTGTACCACGAGTAGACGCTGTCGAAACCGAGCTCCTCCTTGCGGCTGAAGACCCACTCTTCCATCTCGTTGATGTGGCCTTCCAGCACGTCCTTGGAGACGTCGTCGTGGACCCGCAGGAAGATCGAGACCTCCCGGGTCTGGTTCGGCATATCGCCGGATTTCTCGATCTGCGACAGGGGCCAGGCGGCCGACCCGGCGATCACGAAGAGGCAGATGAGGGTCACCAACCGGTGGTCGAGGGTCCAGTCGAGAAGCCGGCGGTAGGCCGGAACCAACGTGCGGGCGACAAAACCCGGTTTCGGTTCTTCGGCGGGAGAGAACCGGGCCGCTGCCAGGGGAATGAAGGTCAGGGAGATCAGCAACGAGCAGGCCACCGCGAGACAGATCGTCAGCGCGACCTCGCCCATCATGATCACCATGGTGTTGCGTTCGGAGACGAAGAGCCACGACCACACGAAGATCGAGGTGGCGGTCGAAGCGACCACCGCCAGGGCCACCTGCCGGGCGCCGAAGCCGGGCCGCCTCCGGCGCGGGATAGCCCATGCCCTCGTAGCGGTGGATGTTCTCGATCACCACCACCGCGTTGTCCACCAACATGCCGACGCCGAGCATCAGACCGAGCAGGGTGAGGACGTTGAACTGCGCGCCCAGGGCGTACATCGCGCCGCAGGTGACCAGCAACGAGAACGGGATGGCGGTGGCGACCACCAGCGTGGTGCGGAATCGGCGGAGGAAGAAATGGAGAACGACGATCTGCGAGAAGGCCGCCGTAGATGCCGGCGTTGCGCAGACCCGACAAGGAGTTGCGGATCGCCTCGCCCTGGTTCTCCCAGATCAGGAGGTTGATGCCTTCGAGTTGCGGGTCCTTCTTGATCTCTTCGATGCGCTCGAGGGCCTTGTCGACGACTTCGATGGTGTTGGCGCTGGGTTCCTTGTAGACGTCGATTCCGACCGCGAAGGAACGGTCGAGGTGGCGTCCGTAGTCGAGGCGCGGTTCGCGCATTTCGACCACGGCAACATCGCCGATGCGGAGGCCGTCGGCGCCGACGCGCAGGGCGGCGATTTCGCGGGCGGACTGAAACCGCGTCAGGGTGCGAACCTCGTACCGGACGACGTCGCCTCGGATGACGCCGGCATCCACATCCTGGTTGGCGGCGTTGATGGCTCCCAGGACCTCGCCGGCGCCGATGCCGTGTCGTCTGAGGGCGTCAAGGTCGAGATCGACGCGGACCTGTTGCTGTTCGACCCCGTAGAGATCGACCCTGGCAACGCCCTTGATGCGCTCGAGGGGGCGGCCGATACGGCGGTCGAGAAGGTCCCACGACTCCGACAGGTTGCGCTCGGCCGAGATCCTCCCGGCCAGTACCTGGGAGCTGCCGCCGTCGGTATCGCCGCGGATCGAGATGTGGCCGATGGTGTCCGGCAGGAGGGGCCGGGCACGGTCGACTGCCTCGCGGACCTCCATCTTCTTGATGTCGACGTCCACTCCCCAGTCGAACATCACTTCCATTCGCGCCGACCCGGATTGGGTGTTGCCGAGAATCCGCTTGACGTCGGGGATGGTGGCGATCTCCTCCTCGAGGGGCTCGACGAGTTCGCGCAGGGCTTCGAGCGGGTGCGACCCCGGGAAGGGGATCTCGATGTCGATTTCGGGCTCGTTGACCACCGGCATGAAGTCGAGCGGCAGCAGAAAGACCGCCACCGTGCCGAGCACGGTCAGGCTCAGCAACAGCATCAGGGTCGCGACCGGTCGATCCAGGGGAATGTCGGTGAGTCTCATGACGAGTCCCTCGAATTCGGAATTCGGAATTCGGAATTCGGAATTCTCATCCACCCACCGGGTTCTCAGCGGCCGTCGTGTGGTCCGGGTCGTTTTGCCAGCTGAGGATCGGCAAGTCGAATGGGTCGTTTCGAGTTTCCGATACGGATTCTTCAAGGGGCCGGCAGCCAACGACAGCCGACGTCTCCCGAGATTTGATGCGATGGCAAGAGCGCGAAAGCTCCGCCTTTCTGGAGGCGCGTTCCGGTCGAGACAGCTCTGCGGAATACCGTCCGAAAATTCCGAATTCCGAATTCCGAATTCCGAATTCATCATTCCTCCACCACCCGTTCGCGTACCGGTGCTGGCGCCGATGATGCGATAGATGCACGGAATGACGATCAGGGTCAGGAGGGTCGAGACGGTCAAGCCGCCGATCACGGTGATCGCCAGAGGCGCCCTCAGTTCGTCGCCCGCGCCGAGCCCGAGGGCCATCGGGAAGAGGGCGAGCACGGTGGTGGTGGTGGTCATCAGGATCGGCCGCAGCCGCTCGCTGCCGGCGCCCACCAGCGCATCGTCGATCTCAGCTCCTTCGCGGCGCCGCCGGTTGACCGCATCCACCAGCACGATGGCGTTGTTGACCACGATACCGGCCAGCATGATGGCGCCGATCAGCACCAGGACGCTGACCGAGTTGGCGGTCAGCACCAGCGCGGCAACCACGCCGACCACCCCCAGCGGCACCGCCATCAGAATCACGAACGGGTGGATCAGCGACTCGAACTGCGACGCCATGACGACGTAGACGAGGAACGTCGCCAGGGCCATCGCCAGCCACAGGGAGTTGAAGCTGACGGAGAGTTCTTCGTTCTGGCCGGAGAGCTCGGTGCGGGCGCCGGGTGGGAGCACCAGCCTCGAAACCGCCGCGTCGACCGCATCGAGTGCCCTGCCGAGATCGCGGGTCGTCGGCAGCGCGGTGACCTCGGCCACCCGCGCCCCCGAGTAGCGGTAGATCGCTGCCGGGCCGCGCCCGGTCACGACCTTGGCGACCGCCGAGACCGGGACCGTCGTCCCGCCGGGGAGGATGATCCGCAACGCCTGAACGCCGGAGGCCAGAGACCGGAAACGTTCGCCCGCACGAAGCCTGATGTCGATCCGTTCCTCACCCTCGCGAAACTCACCGACAACGTCGCCGCGGATCTTGGTGCGCAGGGCGGAGCCAACTTCTTCGGCCGAGACGCCGAGGGCGGCGGCCCGCTCGCGGTCGAGTTCGACCAGGATCTCCGGGCTGCCGGGCTCCGACGTGGTGGCCACGTCGCGGACCTCGGGCAGGGCTTCAAGCGCCTGCCGCACCGCCTCGGCGGCAAGGTCGAGTTCGATCAGGTCGTCCGAGAAGATCTGTACGGCGATCGGAGGGCGAACCGACAGCACTGCGGGACGCACCAGTTCGGCCTCGGCGCGCGGGAAGCGGGCGATGACCCGGCGCACCCGGTCGACGGCGGCGCCCTCGTCGTCAGCGTCGCGTTCTGGTGCCATCCGGAAGTTGATCTGCGCCAGGTTCTCGCCCAGGGTCAGCCGTCCCGATGCCGCCGATGGCAGGCTCCCGACCATCGAAAAGACCGACGCGAAGGCGGGGTCCTCGACCAGCATGTCCTCGATCCGGTCGACGGTCTCGGCGGTGGCCTCGAGGGTGGTGCCTTCGGGCAGATGGATCTGGAAGGCAAATTCACCCTGTGAGAGGTCCGGCACGAGATCGGTGCCGAGCCTCGGAATGATCAACACCGAGGCCGCAAAGGCGACGACGGCTGCCGACACGATGATCCACCGGCGATTGAGCGCTGTCGACAGGAGGCCGGGATAGGTGCGGCCGACCCATTCGAGGGCCCGGCTGAGAGGAGAGATCACGAAATTGAACGCGCGGGTGAAGACCCACCACAGGGCGCCGATCACAACCGCCGAGACCAGCAGCAGAAATCGGACGGGGAATGCGATGATCGTTGTCAAGCGGCTCATCACGGACCGTCCGTTGCCGAGCGGGGCGAGCTCGAACCCGGCGAAGTGGAAGGTGAAGGGAAGGCTTTCCCCGTCGCCCCGTCGGCGGCCGGCAAGACCGGAGGCCTGTTCGAACCCTTGGCGCGCGGTAAAGCCCGAAAGGGCCGGAATGACGGTCAGAGAGACGATCAGTGAGATCGTCAGGGAGAGACAGACCGTGATCGCCTGGTCGCGGAAGAGCTGGCCGGCGACCCCCTGGACGAAGACGATGGGGAAGAAGACGGCGACGGTGGTCAGGGTCGCCGCGGTGACCGCGCCGGCCACCTCACCGGCGCCCTTGATGGCGGCCTGGGCTCGCGCCAGCCCTTCGCCGCGGCGGCGGTCGATGGCCTCGAGGACGACGATCGAGTTGTCCACCAGCATGCCGATGCCGAGGGCGAGTCCGCCCAGCGACATGATGTTGATGGAGACCCCCGCCTGATCCATGAAGAGAAAGGTCGCGACCACCGAGACCGGGATGGTGATGGCGATGATGGCGGTGGCGCGGAGATCGCGGAGGAAGAAGAACAGAACCAGGATCGCCAGCAGGCCCCCGATCCAGGCCGCCGACCACACCATCTGGATGGCGTCGGTGATGTAGCCCGAGAGATCCGTGAGGACCTCGATCTGGAGATCCGGCGGCATCTCGCCGCGCAGTTCCTCGAGCCTCTCCTCGACCGCTCTGGCGACCGCCACGGTGTTGGCCGTTCCCTGGCGGTGGAGATCGATCTCGACGACCTCGCGGCCGCCGAGCCGGGTGATCTCGTCGCGGTCGCGGTGGCCGCGGAAGACCCGGGCCACGTCCTCGACCCGGATGCGTCCGTCCGGGGTCTCGCGCACCACGGTGCGCCGAATCTGTTCGAGGTCTTCGAACTCGTGCAGGGTGCGGACCAGGTAGATGGCGTTGAAGTCGCGCAGGGTCCCGCCGGGCGAGTTGATGTTTTCCTGCTGCAGCGCGACGGCGAGGTCTGCCGAGGGTCAGACCGAGTGCCGCGAGCCGATCCTCGTCGGCCTCGACCACGATCTCGGCGTCGAGCCCGCCGCGGACCTTGGCCGCAGCGACGCCGACCGACCGCCTCGAGACGCGGTTTGAGCCAGCGTTCGGCGAGTTGGCGCAGTTCGTCGAGGTCGCGATCGCCGCGAAAGCCGAGGCGCATGATCGGTTCGAGCGAGGGATCGAATCGCAGGACTCTGGGGATCTCGGCCTCGCGCGGCAGCTCGACGAGCCCGAGCCGTCTCGCGGACGTCGAGCCCGGCGGTGTCCATCGACTCGCCCCACTCGAACTCGAGCACCACTTCGGACAGGCCCGACCGCGACTGCGAGCGCATTTCGCGCACGCCGGGAATCACTCCCACCGCCTCTTCGATCGGCCGCGTGACGAACTGTTCGACGGTCTCGGGGGCGGCGTCGGGGTACTCGGTCTGAATGGTCAGCGTCGGATAGGAGAGGTCGGGCAGCAGGTCCACCGGGAGGTTCTGAACCGCCAGCAGACCGAAGGTGGACACTGCAAGGGTGGCCATGAGGACGGTGATGGGGCGGTTGACCGCAAAACGGGGAGCATGCGTCAGACCGCCGGGACCGGGTTTGTCGAACGACAGTTGGAAATCATCAACCGGCCGCCTCGTCGTTCTCGGTCGAGTCGACGTCGGTCATCACCCGTACCTTGGCGCCGTCAGACAGCGCAGGTGCGCCGACCACCACGACCTCGTCGCCCGGGGCAATGGTGACTTCCGAATCCGCCGGATGGTCGATTTCGACGCGGTTGCCGTTTTCGAAACCGAGGATGACCTCGATCTGCTCCACGATTTCGTCGTCTGCGAGACGATAGAGGTGCCAGCGGCGGCCTTCAGCGACCAGGGCCGATCGGGTCACTACCAGTGCATCCGCGTGGGTGTCGGTGACGATGTCGACGCGGACGAAGGCGCCGGGTCGCAAACCGGAGTTGCCTTCGACGGCCACCGTCACCTTGACGGTTCCGGTCGCCGGGTCGACTGCGGGCGCGATACGTTCGATGATGGCGTTGGCCACGGTATCGGTGGAGTCCGCCGTCAGAAGCACCTCCTGCCCGGGGCGGAGGCCGGTGACGTGGCGCTCTGGAATGTTGACATCGGCGTACAGGGGGTCGATGTCGGCGAGGTCGAAGACCGCGGTGCCGTCGGAAACCGTGGCCCCGACATCGAGGTGGCGGTTGACCACCGTGCCCGCGATGGGAGCCCGGATCACCGTCCGCGAGAGCTCGAGCTCGGCGAGATCGAGGGCGTGTTTGGAGTCTTCCGCCGTGGTCCGGCTGGCCTCGAACTCGTCGAGACTCGAAAGACCCCGATCGTGCAGGCCCGAGATGCGTGCAAAATCGCGCTGCGCCTTTTCTTCGTTGGAAAGGGCTCTTGCGGCGGCGATCTTCTGTTCGTCGTCCTCGAGGTAGGCGAGGGGTTGGCCGGTGGAGACCTTGTCGCCCTCTTCGACTACGAGCCGCTCGACCACGCCGCGGGTCCGCGCGATGACGGTCGCCTGGCGGTCGGCGCGGAGGGTCGCGGAAGTGGAATAGAGCGAGGAGATGGACTCGAGCGCGACCGGGCTGATCTTGACCGCGATCGCGGGCTCTTCCTTCTCGGATTCCGCCTCCGGCCCCCTCCCATTTCCGCCGTGGCCGGCGGTCTCGCCGCCGCCGCAGCCGACTGCGAGAAACGAAGCAAGGAGGGCCGAAAACGGCACGAGGTGCCGCAGTTGCAGTGATTTCGAGATCTCTTGGATGTTCAATTTGCATTCCCTTGAGTGCGTTGAGTGATCCTTGCGGATCGGCTGCCCCACGGATACTACGTGAAAAGACTTATGGGGGTTACATTATTCCGCCTCGATTCACGATGCGGGACGCATTTTGCGTCCCGCATCATGAATCGAAAAACCCGGGCCGCAAGGCCCGGGGTTGATTGATGTTCTTGAGAGAACAGGCGATCAGTACATGCCGCCCATGCCGCCCATGTCACCCATGCCGCCGCCGGGCATGCCGTGATCCTTCTTTTCCTCGGGGATCTCGCACACCAGCGCCTCGGTGGTGAGGAGCAGGCCGGCGATCGACGAGGCGTTGAGCAGAGCGTTCTTGGTCACCTTGGCCGGGTCGATGATACCGGCCTTGATCATGTCGGTGATCTCGCCGGCAGCAGCGTCGTAACCCAGGGCGCCTTTCTTGGAGCGGATCTCGCGCACGATCACCGCCGCCTCGTCGAGGCCGGTGTTGAGGATGATCTGCCGCGTCGGCTCCTCGAGGGCGCGCAGGAGGATCTTGACGCCGGTCTGGACGTCGCCGATGGTCTCGTTGACGAGCTTCTCGACGCTGGTCATGGCGCGCAGCAGCGCGACACCGCCGCCGGGCACGATGCCTTCTTCGACGGCCGCCTTGGTGGCGTGAAGGGCGTCCTCGACGCGGGCCTTCTTCTCTTTCATTTCGGTCTCGGTGGCGGCGCCGACCTTGATCTGCGCCACACCGCCGACCAGCTTGGCCAGCCGCTCCTGGAGCTTCTCGCGGTCGTAGTCCGAGGATGGTGTCCTCGATCTGCCGCTTGATCTGGCCGACCCGGCCGAGCACCGCCTGGTGCTTGGAATCATCGTCGTCATCGACGACGATGGTGGTGTCGTCCTTGTTGACCACGATTTTCTTGGCGTTGCCGAGGTCATCCCAGGTCACGTTCTCGAGCTTGATGCCGAGGTCTTCGGAGATCATCTTGCCGCCGGTGAGGACGGCGATGTCCTCGAGCATGGCCTTGCGGCGGTCGCCGAAGCCCGGGGCCTTGACGGCGCAGATGTGGAGGGTGCCGCGGAGCTTGTTGACCACCAGGGTCGCGAGGGCTTCGCCCTCGACGTCTTCGGCGATGATCAGGAGAGGCTTGCCCTGCTTGGGCGACCTTCTCGAGGATCGGCAGCAGGTCCTTCATGCTGGAGATCTTCTTTTCGAAGATCAGGATCATCGCGTTCTCGAGCACCACTTCCATCCGCTCGGCGTCGGTCACGAAGTAGGGCGAGAGATAACCGCGGTCGAACTGCATGCCTTCGACCACCTCGAGGGTGGTGTCGAGGCCCTTGGCCTCCTCGACGGTGATGACGCCGTCCTTGCCGACCTTCTCCATCGCTTCGCGGATGATCTCGCCGATCTCGGAGTCCGAGTTGGCGGAGATGGTCCCGACCGCGGCGACCGCGTCTCCCTCAACCGGCTTGGCGAGCTTGTTCACCGCTTCGACCGCCACTTTGGTGGCCATGTCGATGCCGCGCTTGAGGTCCATCGGGTTGGCGCCGGCGGTCACGTTCTTGATGCCTTCGCGGTAGATGGACTGGGCGAGGACGGTCGCGGTGGTGGTGCCGTCGCCGGCGACGTCGGAGGTCTTCGAAGCCACCTCGCGCACCATCTGGGCACCCATGTTCTCGAGGTTGTCGGGGAGCTCGATCTCCTTGGCGACGGTGACGCCGTCCTTGGTGATCGTCGGGGAACCGAACTTCTTGTCGAGCACGACGTTGCGGCCCTTGGGGCCGAGAGTGACCTTGACTGCGTTGGCGAGCTTGTTGACTCCCGCCAGGATCTTGCTCCGAGCTTCCTCGGAGTAGACTATTTGCTTACCTGCCATTTTCGCCTCCTCTTACTTTTCGATGATGCCGAGGATTTCGTCCTCACGGACGATCGTGTGTTCCTCGTCGTTGATCTTGATGTCCTGGCCGGTGTACTTGCCGATGAGGACGTGTTCGCCCTTTTTGACGGTCATGGGAAGACGTTTGCCGTCGTCATCCATCTTGCCGTCGCCGACCGCGACCACAACGGCCTCTTGCGGCTTTTCCTTGGCGGTATCGGGGATGATGATTCCTCCGCGCACCTCTTCGCTTGTTTCGATGCGCTTCAGGAGCACTCGATCGCCCAAAGGTTTAACCTTCATCTCACTCACTCCTTTCGAGTTGTTGCTTGTTTTTGGCACTCTCTCATGAAGAGTGCTAGCGTGAATATAGTCACGATGCGATCGCTTGTCAAGTATCTTTTTGAATTTTCTTATAAGAGATCACTAAGATCTCAGATTCGTGATATGCGGCGTAGATCTTAGTCAATTGAACTAAGAAAAGACCAGCAAAACCTTCTCATCGGTTCGACGTTGAATCTTGGGTGGTGAGATTTTCGGGCTTCAGGATTCGTTGCCACCTCGCTGATGGGAGAGTACCGTAGGAATGCGTGACACCGGGACCGATGCAATCATCTGATTTCGACCGGACGGGGATCCGCAACGGCGGCACTCCAGCCGGTGGCGTCAGGCGTCGCGGTCTCGGGGGACCGGTCTTCGGGATTCACCCGGGAGAGGGCGGGCTGGCCTGGCTCTTCTTCTTCAACTTCCTGATCCTCACCACCGTTCACTTTGCCGGAAAGAGTGTTCGCCAGGCGACCTTCATCGACTCGCTGGGTGCGGAAAACCTGCCCTGGGTGTACCTCGCGGTGGCGGTGATCTCGTTCCCGGTACTGGTCGTGTATTCGAGGCTCGCGGGCAGGATCCAACTTCCGATGCTGATTCTGGCGAGCACGCTGCTTCACGTCGTCGGATTGGTGGCCTTCTTCCTGTTGTTCGGTCTCGGGGCTCAGTGGGTGGCGGTCGCGTACTACATCTGGCTCGGCATGGCCTTCGCCATTGCGGTCTCCCAGTTCTGGACCTATGCCAACCAGGTCTTCGATCCCCGCCAGGCGAGGCGATTGTTCTCTTTCATCGGGGCCGGCGGACTGTTGGGTTCGGTACTCGGTGGCACCTTGGCGGTCAACGTCACCCGGGCCCTCGGCACTCGCTTCACCTTGCTCGGAGCGGCGGCGGTCCTGCTGGCGGTGCCGCTCATGATCGTATTGATCGAGAGGCAACACAAACCGGTCGCGGCTGCGCCGGGCCGGAGCCGCAAGCACCGCTTCGAAGAGGCCCGCGGCGGGCTCCGCACCCTCCGTGGTTCGCGGCTTCTCGCCCTGATCTCCCTGCTGATGTTGGCAACCGTCACCATCGGTCAACTGGTGCAGTGGCAGTTCTACTGGTACGTCGAGAAGAACACCAGCGGTCTCGACCAACGGACTTCGGTGATCGGTTTTGCCTTCATCCTGATGGGTATCGTCGGTTTCCTTTTCCAGCTCATTTTCACAGGGCGCATCCACCGGGTGCTGGGAGTCGGAGCGGGCATGCGCGTCCTTCCGGGGACGGTGGTCGTGGCGCAGCTTGCAGTGGTGCTGGCGATCGGGACCACCGCGGTATATCCGTTGGTGTGGTTGCTGTTCCTGGCCGAGGGCAGCCTCCGGCATTCGGTGGACCAGGCCACCCGTGAGCTCCTCTTTCTGCCGGTTGCGGAGGAACTTCGGGTCCGCGCCAAGGCCTTTATCGACGTCTTCGTCCAACGTTTCGGAAAGGGCGCGGCGGCGATCCTCATTCTGGTCACCCTCGAGTTACTGCCTCCGGCATTTGTCAGCGGCTTGACCCTCGTGCTGGCTGTGGTCTGGCTGGTCCTGACCTTTCAGGCGCGCCGCGAGTACGTCACCGCCTTTCGCGATGGCCTGAAGTCGGGCACCCTGCAGCCGGACGCGGTGATCGACCCGACCGACGTCAAGACGGTGACCACCCTGGTGCAGTCTCTTGGCAGTTCGGACCCGCGCAAGGTGCTCCACAGCCTCGATCTCCTCGGCGACAGCGGCGAGGGCCGGCTGGTGCCGCCCCTGTTGCTCCACCACGACAGCGCGGAGGTGCGCCGGAGGACGCTCGAGGTCCTCGCCGCTGCAAATCGCGTCGACGCGGCGCCGCTGGTGGAACGAGCGATGAGCGATCCAGACGCCGGTGTGCGGACCGGCGCCATGCGCACACTCGCTGTTCTTCGCGGCGAACACGCGGCCAAGCTGGCCTTGGAAAGGATCGACGACCCGGACTCGCACGTGCGGGCAACCGCGGTGGCGAGTCTTCTGGGGAACGGCGACGGCGCTGTGGTGAAAAGGGCGGAGGCGGTTCTCGCCGAACTCGCGAGAAGCGACGACCCGCTGGTGCGCGCCGACACGGTCGACGCGCTCGGTCAGGTGGCCGATCCGATCGCTGCCGACGTCATCATCGCCATGCTCTATGACCGGGATCTTTCGGTCGTGAAAGCGGCGATATCCGCAGTCCGGCAACGGGTCGAACGCAGCGGCGCCAACCCGCTCTACGCCACCATTCTCATTTCGTTGATGGGCAATCGCCGACTCAAACACGAAGCACGGACCGCGCTCGTGGCGCAGGGCGAGAACGCCATCAAGCCCCTCGTGCTCTTCATGTGTTCGCCGGACGAGCAGATCTGGGTGCGGCGGGCGGTTCCGAAGACGATCGCTCTGGTCGGGGCGCAGAGCGGCGCCGACGCGCTGCTCGACAACCTTGGCGACGGCGACGCCATGGTGATGTCCAAGATTCTCGAGGCCCTGGTCTACATGCGGATGAGAGACCCCGCCGTCACTTTCAAACGCCGGACCATCACCCAACACCTGAGCCGCGAGGCCGCCTATTACGTGCGGCTGCTGGCCGATCTGTGGGCGGTGTCGTCGCTCCACGAAGCGCGCCTCGACGGGCCGCTGGCGGTGTGGAAGAAAGACGGGCGGGTGCCGACCCTGCCGCAGCAACTGTTGGCACAGCGGATGGCGCGCAGCGTCAACAATATTTTCAGGCTGCTCGAACTCATCAACAACCCCGAGGACGTGCGTGCTGCTCAACGCAGCCTGCTCAGCGGCCAACCGAATTTGCGCGCTCGAGCGTTGGAGTACCTGGACAACACGCTGTCCGGTTCGGTGCGGCGGGACGTTTTTGCGGTGATCGACGATGCGCCGCCGGAGGAGAAGCTGCGGCGCGCCGAGACGATTTTCGGAGTTGAAGTCCAATCCCCGGAACAGACCCTCGAACGTCTGATCCATATCGACCCCAGGCACGACCCGAGCGCCATCGGTATCGTGCTGGCGGCTCTTTACAACGTGTGGAACGAAGAGATCGAGTCCCTCTACCCGGTGGTGAGATCTCTGGCCGAGGAAACGAACGACGAGATGGTCCGGGAGACGGCCGTCTGGGTGAGGCGTCGCGTCGAGGGCGGCCCGAGGACCCGCGGTGTGTTGGCGAAGCGAGGAGACAGTGATATGGCGCCGATGGCTCAGATCGAGATGATGGTTTTTCTCCAGGGTGTCGACCTTTTCGCCCACTGCAACGCCGAGGAGGTTCTGCGAATGGCGGCGATCGCCAACGAGCAGCATTTCGAGAAAGGCGAAGTCATCTTCCGCAAGGACGACCCTGCCGACAGTCTCTACTGCGTGGTCGAGGGCAAGGTGAAGCTCGACGCCGGCGACGAGGCGGGGGCGGTGATCGGAACCAGCGGCAGGTTCGGGGTGCTCGATATTCTCAGCGGCCGACCGCGGCTCGGTGACGCGACGGCGGTGGCGGATTGTCGGGTGCTGGCGATCGAGGCCGAGGACTTTTTCGACCTCCTGTCCAACAACATCGAAATCGTCCGCGCACTCTTCAGGACCGTCGTGGCATTGAGCGATGACGCGGACGAGAGGCTGCTCTAAAACGTTGAAACGTTGGAACGTTGAAACGTTTGAACGTTGTGCGGTGGCGCCGCGCTGCGGCGCCGGAGTGCCGCAGTGGGACTTTCAATCACTTGCACACATGCGATAGCGTTCCCGCGAACCCGTTGGAGGGAGCGCAGACTTATGCAAAGACCAGATCCGATTCGCTGTACGTATTGTGAGGCCGTCCAGGTGTGGTCGGCGGAGCAAACCGACCGGACCATGATGGGTGAGGTCGCCACCTGCCCCACGTGCGGCCAGGCCACCCATACCTGTGATGACCGCGTGACCCACGAACTCGAGCCCGACTCGATCATGCACTGGATCGCCGCCGAGCCGCTGTACTGAGCTTTCAGCAGTCAGCTTTCAGCTGTTAGCCGGGCGGCACAGGTGCCGCCCCTACCCATAAACGACATGCCCCTGTAGTGGCGGGGCCTGCCCCGCCTGGCCTGCCCCGCCTTTGACCGTCAATATTGCAAGAGGCTCAGCTAACAGCTAAGAGCTAAAAGCTGACCGAGCTACCCGAAAGGCAGTTCAGTCATCGCGACCACATGCAGGTGGATGTTCTCGTCCCTGGGTGCGGAATCCGCAAATACCCGTTCCGCATGGGGCCGGATCGCGTCCGGGTCGTGACTCGCCACCACCAACCGCAACCGGTTGAAACCTGCCCGTTGGCGTTCCGCGAGACCTGCTGCCAACAGCGCCGGGAGCGCGTTGGCCGCCGTTTCAGGTGCCTCCTCGCCCTCGACCACGTAGACGAGCAGACGGCCGCCGACATCGATACGGGTGAGGAGCAGGCTGTGTTCCGGGACCGGTTCGGAACGCGAACACTCGATCCAGCGCAGCACCTCCTCGGGGCACCCGCAGCCGAGGGTCGAGCGGATGAAGTGTTGCATTCGAGCGAGGTCCGGGATCATGTGTTCATTGTACGTCGATAAGGATTTCGAATTTCGGATTTCGGATTTCGGATTTCGAATTTGTCACTCGCCCGACTGTGCCATCGGCTGCACCCCGGCGAGCCCAGCCGTTTCCGCACGAGCGGAAGATGGCCATAGCAGATACCGAAGGGGGAAGGCCTCGCACCTTGCACGAAACGGTAAGAAGAATCCGAAATTCAAAATTCAAAATTCAAAATTCAAAATTTACGATGATGCCCCTTTCCCCCTTTCGCCCCTGCCCCTCTGCCCCCCGCGCCTCCGGGTAAACTGTTGCGGTGACCACCCGACCCAACAGCGACTTCCAGGCGCGGGCCCGATTCGAGGCGGAGCGCTACGGGGCGGACGCGTGGGTTTTCGTGCGTGAATTGATCCAGAACGCGCGTGACGCAGATGCCGGGCGGGTGTGGTTCGAGGCTTCCTCGGCGGGAGGCACGGACCGGGTCGTGTGCCGGGACGACGGCAGCGGCATGACCTTTTCGCACGCCCGCGACTACCTCTTCACCCTCTACGCCTCGAGCAAACGGGGTGGCCCCCACAGCGCGGGGAGGTTCGGTATCGGTTTCTGGTCGATACTCCGTTTTGCGCCTTCAGCCATCACGATCCGCTCGCGGTCGGCGGGTCATGATGCCTGGCAGGTTCGTCTCGACGGCGATCTCGGGGTCGTACGGCAGGAGTCCACCCGGATGGAACCGGGAACCGAAATCGTGATCGAACGCGTGGCGAGCGGCGACGACATCGAATATCTCCTTCGTGCGGCGGTACTTCGCGATGCGCCGTTCGTCACCCGCCCGGGAGGCGGCGATCAGAGAATGGACGTGCGTTTGAACGGCGAACCCGTCCGGGCGGCCTTCGACCTCCCGCCCCCGAGCATGAGCTTCCGCCGGCGGGGGTTGCGTGGGGTCGTGGGCCTGGGTTCGGAGCCCAAGGTCGAGGTCTTTGTTCACGGTCTGCGGGTCCGTGATGCCAGCGGTTTTGACGACCTTCTCCTCACCGGCCGCCGCGGGCGGGCGGGCGTGCCGGTTGTCGCCGACGGGCTGGCTCCAAGAGCGCTGATGGACAGCAGCGGCTTGACGGTGCTCCTCGCCCGGGGCGACGCCCGTGAGGACCGGTCGCTGCGGAGCCTGGTGGCGGTCGGCCACCGCGAATTGCGTCGCCTTGTGCGGGCGGAACTCGATCGCCACGCCCGACCTTCACCCCTGGCAATGGTGGCGGAGACGGTCCGCGAGTGGCGTTCAACGGTGCGCCCGCTGCTCTTCGCCGGCGCTGTCGCGCTTGCCATCATCGGCTCGGTGGCGGGTTGGCGTTGGATCACGAGCGACGTCGGGTCACGGTCCGACGCCGGGGAACTGATGCGGCTCGAAAGACCGGTCTCCGACGCGGTCGGCGCGCGCCTGCCTTATACCGACATCGGCAGTCTCTATCAGGGGCCGGATGCCGACGTGCTGGGCGGCCCCCGTCAGACCCTCGCCCTGGAATACATGCCGGCCCTCGAGCGGCCGTTTTTTGCGGCCCTTCTGCTGACCGGGATCGACCCGAGCGGCGCACCCCAGTACGCGCCGTCCTCCGATCTCGGGCCCGGTGGCGGCGCGCCCTGTGCCGACGACTGCCTCGAGGTCTCGCTGACGGTCGCGGATGGTGGCGGCATCGTCAGGCTGCCGGTGGCGACGGGACACGTGGTGGACCCGAACAGCGTGACGTTGGAAGGTGAAAGGCTCGATCTCGTTGGACAGGTGGGTGGTCTTCCCGCCGTCGATCTCGGCAACCGCCGCGGAGGGGTCCTGGTTTATCGCAGCGCGCCCGGCGTGAGCACGGCAGTGGCGGGCGACAGCGACTGGCCTCCATTACCACCGGAGTTATGGGGTCCGCGCAACGAGATCGCCGCCCTTCCCGCCGACGCGCGGGCGGCGACGGCAGCCGATTGGGTTCGCCGGCGGGTGGTCTACGACGCGTCCCCGACGACTGCTCTCCGCCATCAGGCCGAACAGCGCCGCGGACGAGATCTCTTCGAGCGCAGCTTGCTCGTCGGCGCCGGCGATTGCGATGTTCAGAACGCCCTGGTGGCGGCAATTCTCGAGAGCACCGGCGTCGCGTCGAGGTTGGCCGTGGGATGGGTCGGCGAGGATGGCCTCACGCTGCCGGGGATGCATGCGTGGGTGGAGTATCTGGGATCGGATGGGCGGTGGCGGGTGGTGGACGCCAGCACCGATTCGCGCCGCGTAGTGCCGCTGCCGCCACCCCCGTCAGGGCCCGGCCCGATCCGCGTCTGGAGCATTCCGGTGGTGTGGTTCAGCTCGGGCCTGGCCTTGCTGCTCCTCGGGCTCGGGCTGTGGATCGGGCGCAATCCCGCCTCCCGCAGATTCAAGCTCGGCGGACGCGAGGACATCGCGGGTCTGGTGCGGGCAGCCGCCGTCCAACCGGAGGCATTTGCCGGTATCCACGCCCTGTTTCGGCGGCGGCTGGTGCCGGTTCTCGGCGGGCGGACGATTTCGATGGACCGGGCGAAGGCCGTCGCCGGCAGGGGTGGGTTGGCGTTGGGCGGGCGGGGGTGTGACCTGGCCGTCCGGGCGGCGGTTCGCGGCACGGTGATCGACCGCGGCACGGCAGTCGGTGCCGCCGCGGGTGAGGCCCTGGGAGCGGTCGATCTCGACGACTGGCAGGCCCTCCTCTCGGGGTCCTGGAAGGACCCGGTGGCGACCCGGGTGGGAGAGGTTCTCACCGAGAAGGGCGAACCCTACCGGGTGAGGATCGCGCGTGAGGTGGGGGAGGAGATCGCCGTCCTCGACGGCGCCCGCCTGGGTCTGTCGAGCGCCGGGCGGTGGTTGGTCCTCGACCATGCGAGCGAGATCTGGAACACGGTGAGCGATCTTGCGCATTCGTTCCCGTCGGCTGCCGCTTTGCTGCTCGCCGATGCGGTGTTCGCTCGCCTCGGTCTGCCGCAATCGCTTCACGATGCCTGTCTGGCCGAACTGGCCCGTGCGGCGCTGGAGGAACGGGTCGGGGTCCCGCCGTGATCAGCTCTCAGTTCTTTGCGATCGACGTCACCAGCGAGATCCGCAGTCTGTGTGACGCGCAGCTCAGGGGCACCTGGCAGATGCCGGCCGAACTCGTCCGGTGTGCAGTCCGGACCGGAGCGGTACGGATTTCGATCGCGAGACGCTGGGGCGGTTTCACCGTGAGTTGGAAGGGCGGCCCCCTCCCGCCGTCGACGCTCCCGGCCCTGGCCGTCGCGCTCGACGACACCGCGGAATCGCGGGTGCGGCAGCGCGCCATCGCCGAGCTCGAATCGAGCGGCATGGAGGCGTTGTTGTGGGCCGGGGGGGTGGCCGGTGCGCGTCTCGAAATCGAGAGTGTGGAGAACGGGCGCAGAGTCGGATTGTCCCGCCGCGCGGGGCGGGCGCCCCGGCTCCGTCGCGCGGCGCAACCGGCGCTACCAGACGAGGTCGTGGTGCGTTGGGGGTGCTCAAAGCTCGACCGGCGGCGTGCCGAACTGTGGCTCCACATGGCCTGCCGGTTTTCGGGCGCGGAGATCACAGTGAACGGCCGGCCCGTGCCCCGGGGATTCTCCGAGGGACTGTATCGAACCCGCATCGAAGAACCGGTGCGGTGCACCATCGGTCTGACCGGGCGCGGAGAAGAGCCGGTGTTGTGGTTGCTCCGGGAGGGCATCGTCGCCGCCCGCGCCGTCCTGCCGGGCTATCCGTCGTTCGAGGCCGCCGTCGAACTGGGTTCGGTGGTGTCGGGGCCCGCCGCCAGCTCGGATCTTCGCCGCGCGGTGGTGCCCTTCGTTCGGGAGCTCTGCGAACGGGCGGTGGGCATGATGATCGAGGTGGCGGGACGCCCGGGAGGGTTGTCGGGCGCCCACGGTCAACGGCTTGTTGCCCTCCTGCTGCGTGCCGCCCGGCTGGATCTGAGAGCTCGCGAGATCCGTTCACTGCCATTGCTTGCGACCCTGAGCGGAGGTGGAGAGCCGTTCTCGTTGGCTCGGCTCGAGAAAATGGCGGCGCGGGGCGGGGGACGGCTGTTTGTTGTCGAACCGGGCGATGGAGGTGACGGTCTGATGGCCGATGTCGCGGCGACCGTCGTCGCCTCGCCGGAGGTCCGCAGCCTTCTCACCGAGCTGACTGGTATCCGGTTCCACCAGCCGCCGCGCCAGCGGTTGGGTTGGCGGCGCCGACTGGCGGACGTCGCACGGGCGGGCGGCCGACGGGCGGTCGCTAGGTGTCGCGGGATCCTCGCCCCCCGGGTTGTGCCGGAGGCGGCGCTTTCTGGAGGTGAACGGCGCCTGTTGGCTCTGCTGCGCGCCGCCCTGGCTCCGCGAACCGTAGAGCTTGGTGGAGGAGGTGGTCTGCGCCGGACTTCGTCGGGACTGGTTCTGCCCCGGCGCGATCCGGCGGTGATCGCCGCCGTTGCCCTTGTCGGAGAGGACCCAACCTGGATGTATCCCCTGGTTCTCGCGTTGCAGCTCGGTCTGCCTGCATTCGGGTCCCTGCAGAAAGACTGGCGAGCCGGGTGCGGGGCTGTTCCCCTCCAGGTTGGTCGTCGTAACCGACCCACTTGCCGCTGTTTATGAGACAATGGTAGGGCTGTGTTGCAGAGGGGCGCCGCCCCGGTCGCGCGCCGCCGCGCAGCGCACGTCGGTCCCGAGTGGAACCGGGCCGTGATCTGGGGGGCATATGCAAGGCAGAGAACAGAAGGTCCTGGCCGCCGGCATCGAACGGGCCGCGTTCGAGCAACTCGCGCCGGTACTGCGCCGGGATGCGCTCGAGGTGCATTGGGTGGCGACTCCGGAGGCCGGAGTCAACCTGGCCGCCGAACAGCGGTACGACGTCGTAATTCTCGACGCCGAACCGGCTGACTGGACCCTGGAGGAAGTGGTTCGGAAACTTCGTCGAGGCGCGTCACCGAGCCGCAACGCCGCGATCATGGTGCTCGCAGAGCCCGATCAGGTCGATGCCGCCCGTGCCCTCAAAACCAGGGGGGTCAACCGGGTGATGTTGATCAGTGATCCGCCGCAGATGATCTGCGAGCAGATGGCCGGGCTCTTGGAGGTGGCGCCGAGGGTGGCATTACGGGTTCCCATGAATCTGCAGACCGCTCTCGGCAATCGCGGTCGCGAGATTTTCTGCCAGACCGTCAACCTCTCGGCCACCGGCATGCTGGTTCGGACCCAGGCGCGTCCGCAGCTCGGTTCACCGGTGGTGTTCCAGCTCCACCTCTCGGAAAGACTGGGGGCGGTGATCGGCCGTGGCGAAATGGTCCGCCAGGCAACTCGTTTTCAGGGCGGTTTCGACGGCGTCGGCGTGCGTTTCAAGGGCTTTGCCGACGACGGGGCAGCCCGGCTCCAGCAATACCTCGCAGAGTTGGCCGGAGCGTCCGCCGGAGAACGCGTTGCATCGCAACCCGCTGAGGTCGACGTCCTGATCGAACAGGTGGACGGTCCCGTCCCCGAGTTCGATCCGCTGGACGACGAGGACATCGCCGCCTTCCTGGACTGAGCGAGCACAGGCGCTCCCCCTGCTTTCGGCGGTGCGTTTCCTCGCGCCTGAGGGTATGATGCAGCGGCCAATTTTTCAGGGGAAGTGCGGGGATAACACCATGACAGAAGATGAGCACGCCGGGGGCCCGTCGGTTTCCCAAACAGCTGGGAACGGCCACACTGAAGTCGCAGCGGGTGCCGAGGCATGGAATTGCAGCGATTCCGCTGAGCTCTACCGCGTCGATCAATGGGGCGAAGATTTTTTCCGGATCGGCGACAACGGACGCCTGACGGTCGATACCCGGCGCGACACCAAGCACTCGATCGATCTCTTCGACGTCGTAGCCGGTCTCGGTGATCGCGGGATTTCGACGCCGGTGATGATCGGTTTCCCCGAGCTCGTCGAGCGCCGGATGGAGGACATGGCCGAGGCATTCGCGGCCGCCATCGAGGAAAACGATTATCGAGCGGGCTACGCCGCCGTCTACCCGATCAAGGTCAACCAACACCGCCAACTGGTGTGGCAGATCGAAAAGTACGGGCGCCGGCTGGGCTTCGGCCTCGAGGTCGGCTCCAAACCGGAATTGCTGGCGGTGATGGCACTCACAGCCAGTGCCGACGAACGGCTGATCATCTGCAACGGGTTCAAGGAACGGCGATACATCCACCACATCATGCTCGCCACCAAGCTCGGCCGACGGGTGGTGGCGGTGATCGAAAACCTCGACGAGCTCGAGCTCATCCTCGAGGAATCGCGATCGACCAACGTGCGCCCGCACATCGGCATTCGTCTCAAACTCGATTCACCGTCCACCGGCCGCTGGCGGGATTCGACCGGCGAGAAGGCCAAGTTCGGCCTCACCATTCCGGGGGTTCTGCTGGTCGTACAGCGTCTCGCCGACGCGGGCATGTTGGATTGCCTCGAACTGCTCCACTGCCATATGGGATCGCAGATCAGCGACATCCAGGTGGTCAACGCCGGTCTTGCGGAGCTGACTCGGGTGTTCGTCGAGCTTCAGGGAATGGGTGCAAACCTCACCTACATCGACGTCGGTGGAGGTCTTGGCATCGACTACGACGGCAGCCAGACGAACTCGGACTTTTCGGTCAACTACACCCTCGAAGAATACGCGAGCACCGTGGTCTACCGCATCAAGAGCGTCTGCGACGACGCCGGCATCGGGCATCCCACGATCGTCACCGAGGCGGGGCGGGCAATGGTCGGCCACCACAGCGTGCTGGTCTTCGACGTGTTGGGCTGTAACCGCCTCGATCGATGGGCGCTCGACCCTGCGAGCGCACGGCGCGAGGTCGACGCGGTCGGCGCTCCGCGTGTCCTCAACGATTTGCTCGACGCGTACGCATCGGTTGAGCCCGACCGTCTGCTCGAGGCCTACCACGACGCGCACCAGGCCCGCGAGGAGGGACGGACCCACTTTGCCGTCGGTCTCTTCGATCTCGCACAACGAGGTCTCGTGGATCGTCTTTTCTGGTCGACGTGCCAGGAGATCGTACGCCTCGCCGTCGATCTCGATCCCATGCCGGAAGAGCTCGAAGAGCTCAAGCTCCGGCTCAGCGACACCTACTTCTGCAATCTCTCGGTCTTCCAGTCCCTCCCCGACTCGTGGGCCATCGACCAGGTGTTTCCGATCATGCCGATCCACCGTCTCGAAGAGGTTCCGACCCGGCGCGCCACCCTGGTCGACATCACCTGTGATTCCGATGGCAAGATCGATCGCTTTATCGACGATGTCGATGACATGACACCGGTGCTGCCGGTGCACGAGCTGCGCGATGGCGAGAGCTATTTCCTCGCGGTGTTCCTGGTCGGGGCATACCAGGAGACCCTTGGTGACCTCCATAACCTGTTCGGCGACACCAACCTGGTCCACGTCCGATCCAACGGCGAGGGCGGCTGGAACCTCGAGGATGTTGTGGTGGGAGATACGGTGGCCGAGGTCCTCGGCTATCTCGAATACGACCCGCGCGTCCTCCTCGAAGCCATGCGGCGGGACTGCGAGCTGGCGGTCCGGGCCGGCCGGCTCTCGGTCGCGGACTCCCGCGAGGTGCTGCAGTCGTACGAAGCCGGGCTCGCCGGCTCCACCTACCTGGAGTAATCATGGTGAAACCTGGATTCGGCGACCTCCCCGCTCCCTTTTTCGACCCGGCGACGGCCGCGATCGCCGTCCTACCGGTCCCCTATGATCTTTCGAGCACCTGGAAGAAGGGCGCCGACCGCGGGCCTGCTGCCATCATCGAGGCATCCCACCAGGTGGAGTGGTACGACGTTCCGACCGGGACCGAGGTCTACCGGCAGAGGCATCGCCACCCTCGATCCGGTGGTGTGCGACGAGGGGCCGGAGCAGCTCGCCGATCGGATCGACGAGAAAGTCGCGGCGCTGTTGGAGGCGGGAGTATTTCCGGTTGTGCTCGGCGGCGAACACTCCGTGTCGATCGGCGCCATCCGAGCTGCGGCCAGACTCCGTCCCGGCACCTCGGTGCTCCAGATCGACGCCCACGCCGACACCCGCGACGAGTACCAGGGATCGAAGTTCAACCACGCCTGCGTGATGGCGCGGGCGCGCGAACTCTGCCCGGTGGTTCAGGTGGGGATTCGCGCGGTGGACATTTCGGAGATGGCCGGGCTCGATCCCCACCTGGTGTTCTGGGCCCACGATATCGCCGCCGCTGGGCGGGACCACACCGCCTGGATGGACGACGCCGTGTCGCCCCTCGGCGACCCGGTGTGGGTGACCATCGACCTCGACGGCTTCGACCCGTCGGTCCTGCCGGCGACCGGCACCCCGGAACCGGGGGGCTCGACTGGTATCAGGTGATCGGCCTGCTGGAGAGAGTGACCCGCCGGCGCCGGGTCATCGGGTTCGACGTGGTCGAACTGCTGCCGACCGACGAACACTGGGCGAGCTCGTTCCTCGCGGCGAAACTGGTGTATCGGTTTTTGTCGATGATCTTCGCGTATCGGGTGGAGGGCGGCTGACTGACGTCGGGGCTGCTTGACTTTATTGGCTCGCTTCCCGGGAGGATGCCAGGCACGCCGCCATGATGTTGAGGACAACATCATGCCGGGAAGCCAGGCACCTCCGCCGCACGCGTCCGACCTTCCCAACTCGCTGCCCGGGAGGAGCCACCTTCAACATTGTTTGCCCGAATCGCTCATCTGACGTGAAGGTTCGAGCTTCCAACAATATTGAAAATGGCACCTCCGCCGCACGCAACCCGTTTTCGCATGCGCTGTGACCGGTGGAGACCTTCACATCCGGTGGGAGGACGGCGGCAAATCCGAAATCCGAAATTCGAAATCCGAAATTGTCCTACCAGCCGAGGACGTAGGCGAAGATGAGCGGGGCGACGATCGAAGCGTCGGACTCGATGATGTAGGACGGCGTGTCGACGCCGAGCTTGCCCCAGGTGATCTTCTCGTTGGGGACTGCGCCCGAATAGGAACCGAAGCTGGTGGTGGAGTCTGAAATCTGGCAGAAGTAGCTCCACAGAGGAACGTTGGTGCGGCGCAGATCCTGGTGGAGCATGGGCACCACGCAGATCGGGAAATCGCCGGCGATACCGCCAGCGATCTGAAAGAAACCGAGCCCGGCGTCGGTGGTGATCTCGGTGTACCACTCGGCGAGTTCGGTCATGTACTCGATGCCGCCGCGGATCGTGGTCGCCTTCGTCACGCTGCCGTCGATCACTCGTCCGGCAAAGATATTGCCCAGGGTCGAGTCCTCCCATCCCGGCACGAAGAGCGGGAGGTCGCGTTCGGCGGCGGCCACCATCCACGAGTCCCTGGGGTCGATCTGATAGTGCTCCTCGAGCAGACCTTCATTGAGGGCCTGGTAGAAGAACTGGTGGGGCAGGTAACGTTCGCCCGCGCGGTCCGCCCGTTGCCACAGATCGAGCAGCACGTGCTCCATCCGGCGCATCGCCTCCTCCTCGGGGATGCAGGTATCGGTGACCCGGTTGAGGTGGCGGTCGAGCAGGGCCTGCTCATCCGCCCGCGTGAGGTCGCGATAGTTGGGGACGCGGACGTAGTGATCGTGCGCCACCAGGTTGAACACGTCTTCCTCGAGGTTGGCGCCGGTGCAGCTGATGCCGTGGACCTTGCCCTGGCGGATCATCTCCGCAAGCGACAGCCCGATCTCGGCGGTGGACATGGCCCCCGCCAGCGTCATGAACATCCTGCCGCCGTTGTCGAGGTGTTCCTTGTAGGCTTTCGCGGCGTCGACCAACGCGGCGGCGTTGAAGTGGCGATAGTGGTGGGTGATGAAGTCGGAGATGGTCATAGTGATGGTCCTCTCGTTTTGCACTGGCGGGTATCTTAGCGAATCCGAGTTTCGTCGTTAAAACGTGAGCCTCTTGCAAAATTGACGGTCAAAGGCGGGGCAGGCCCCGCCACTACAGGGGCATGTCGTTTTTGGGTAGGGGCGGCACCTGTGCCGCCCGGCCTCCATCAGGCACGAATATGTGGATTTCGGCGACGAATATCGAATTTTGCAAGAGGCTCACGTTAGAACGTGAAACGTCAACTTGGAATGCCCACGGCGAAAAGCACCGCGAAGTAGTGCAGCACGCTGCCGGCGAGGACGAAGATGTGCCACACGGCGTGGGAGTAGGGCAGCTTCTTCCAGCCGTAGAACACCAACCCGAGCGTGTAGGCGAGACCTCCTGCCACTACCAGCGTCAGTGTTCGGGTGTCGAGGGCGGTCATCAGCGGTTTGATGGCCACCACCACCAGCCAACCCATGGTGACGTAGAGGGTGATGGACAGCCACCGCCACCGTCCGTGTGCGATCGTGTTGAGAAGGATCCCGACCAGCGCGAGAAACCAGATGCTTCCGAAGAGGGACCATCCCCACCTGCCCCCCAGAGCCACCAGTGCCAGCGGCGTGTAGGAGCCGGCGATGAGCAGGAAGATCGCCGAGTGGTCGAAGATCCGGAAGACCCTTTTCGCGCGCCTGGAGGGCAACGCGTGGTACAGGGTCGAAGAAGCGTACAGCAGCACGAGAGTGGCGCCGAAAATCGCACAGGAGACGATCCGCAGCGCACCGCCGGTCATGGTGGCGGAAGTCACCAGAACGACGAGGCCGCCGATGCTCAAGAGCCAGCCCACGCCGTGGGTGATACTGTTGGCGATCTCCTCGCCGGTCGAGTAGGCGTGTACGACCGCAACCTTCATCCGAAGGAGAGTACCAGCCTTTCGGGAACGGGTGGCCACATGACCCGAGTGTGGATCGCTGACCTCAAGGCCGGGCGATGGCAATCCGCGAGGTCCGGGCGGCAGCGTGTCCGGCATTGATGCCATCGGCGAGGGCCACAGCCCGGCGGCCGGTTCCTCGTGAGGAGATCCGGGTGCCGTCGACGATTCCGTCGCAATTCCGAGCCCTCGTGTGTATCGGAGCAGCGCCCCGTCCCGGGTTACACTGATCCGGTCGTGACCCTCGAACTCGAACGCGTGCGGAAGTCCTACGATGGTGGTTCCACATTCGCCGTCGACGCGATGTCGCTGCGCGCCGATCGCGGCCAGCTGGTGGTGCTGCTCGGAGAGTCGGGCTGCGGCAAGACCACGACGCTGAAGATGATCAACCGACTGGTCGAGCCGACCTCCGGCCGCGTGCTCATCGACGGTGTCGAGACGGCGAGTATCGATGCGGTGGCTCTGAGGCGGTCCATCGGCTACGTCTTTCAGGGCATCGGCCTGTTCCCCCACATGACGGTGGCCGACAACGTCGCGGTCACCACCCGGCTGCTGGGATGGAAAGCGGATCGTCGGACTGCGCAGGGTGCAGCGAGCTACTCGAGCTGGTCCGGCTCGATCCCGGCGAGTACTCTCCAGAAGCTGCCTGCAGAGCTTGTCCGGAGGCGAGCAACAGAGGGTCGGGTTCGCGAGGGCGCTGGCCGCGAATCCGACGCTGCTCCTCCTCGACGAACCGTTCGGTGCCCTCGACCCGATCACCCGCGATGGGTTGCGCGACGACTTCCAGGCGATTCAGCGGGAGTTGAACATGACCGCGGTCATGGTGACTCACGACATGACCGAGGCGTTGTTGCTCGGCGACCGCGTCGTCGTCATGCGGCAGGGCCGGGTCCTCCGCGAGGCGTCTCCGCCGGAGATTCTGATCGACCCGGGCGATCCCTACGTCGCCAGCCTGATGGCCTCACCGCGCCGCAACGCCGAGCGGGTCCGCACGATGGCGTCCGGCGGGGACGCCCCCGAGGGGCGGCGATGAGCGACAATATCGCTGCCCGGTTCGCGGAGCTGCCCGATCTGCTGGCCGGCCATCTCGCTGCTGTCGGTTTCGGCGTTGCTGGTCGGTATCGCCGTCAGCATCCCGCTTGGCATTGCCGCGAGCCGTTCGCCGCGCCTCCGGGTCCCGGCACTGGCCGTCGCGGGACTGATCCAGACCGTTCCGAGCATGGCGCTGTTGGCGCTGATGGTGCCGCTGCTGGGTGGGATGATCGGGTTCGTTCCGGCCTTCGTGGCCCTCACGCTCTACAGCGTTCTGCCGGTGCTCGGCAACACCGTCACCGGCTATTCTCGAGATCGATCCGGCGCTGACCGAGGCCGCCCGCGGCGTCGGGATGACGGATCGCCAGTCGCTTTTCCATGTCGAGCTGCCGCTGGCCGCTCCCTTCATCATCGCCGGTGTCCGCACCGCCACGGTGTGGGTGGTGGGCATGGCCACCCTGTCGACTCCGGTCGGCGCGCCGAGTCTCGGCAACTTCATCTTCTTCGGCCTGCAGACCCGGAACTGGGTGGCGGTGGTCTTCGGCTGCGTCGCGGCGGCGCTGTTGGCGATCGCGCTCGACGCGCTGATCCGGCTGCTCGAGGCTGCGGCGAGACGGCGCAGCAGGGTGCTCGGCGGTGTCGCCGGGCTCGGCCTGGTGGTGATGATCGGCAGCGGTCTGTGGCCGCTGGCTGCGGCACAGCTTCGGCCACCGGTGACGGCCTCGTCTCGCAGTAGGTCGGCGGAGGTCGCGATCGACCATGACCGGCTCCCTCTCGCGGGTCGGTCGTTGACGGTCGGCGGCAAAGGGTTCACGGAGCAGTACATTCTCGCCGAGCTTCTGGCGCTGCGGTTGGAGGCCGCCGGCGCGGTGGTCGATCGCCGGCCGAACATGGGGACGACGATTCTCTTTGACGCGCTCCGCAGCGGAACGGTCGACGTCTCGGTGGACTACACGGGAACGATCTGGACCACCATCATGGACCGGCCCGAACCCATCGAGCGCACCGCCATGTTCATCGAGGTCGCGGCCCATCTCCTTCGCCAATACGCGCGTGCTGACACCGGGCAGGCTGGGGTTCGAAAACGCCTACGCCTTCGCCATGGACCGCGGCCGTGCCGGGGCGCTGGGGGTGCGCAGCATCGCCGACCTGCGACCGTTGGCAGCGGGCCTGACGATCGCGAGTGATCCCGGAGTTTTTCGGTCGTCCGGAGTGGGTGAGGGTGCGTGAGATGTACTCACTCGGCGACCTGCGAACCCGCAGCATGGATTCGACCTTCATGTACGGTGCGGTCCGGGACGGCGAGGTGGACATCATCACGGGCTACACCACCGATGGTCGGATCAAGGCCTTCGATCTCGTCGTGCTCGAGGACCCGCTCCAGGTCATGCCGCCCTACGACGCGGTTCTGTTGCTGTCGCCGAAAGTAGCCGACGACCCTGCGGTGGTCGCCGCCCTCCGGCCGCTGCTCAACTCCGTGTCGGATGAAGACATGCGCACGGCCAACATGATGGTCGATGTCGAAGGGCGCGAGGTGGTCGACGCGGCCCGCTTCCTCAACGACCGCATCCCGAGATGACGACTCAGCCTCCTGCAAAAATCGAAATTGTCCGCCGAAATCCACATCTTCGCTCTTGGTTGGGGCCGGGCGGCACAGGTGCCGCCCCTACCCACAATCGACATTACCCTGTAGTGGCGGGGCGTGCCCCGCCTTTGACAGTCGGTTTTGCAAGAGGCTGAACCCTCAGGTGAAAGGGACCTGCCGGAGACCTGCGGTGTTCGTCAACAACTCCTGTGCAGAATGGCCGGCGGTTGGATTCCGGCGGCGGAAAAGCCCTCGATGACGCGCTCGGTGACATCGGTTTCGAAAGCCTTTTCAAATCTCACGTCCAGCACGTAGCCCTTGCCGCGGAGCCGCAGGGCGAAGTAGCTGTCCTGCAGAACCTGCGAGACCGTGACTGCCCACGGCCGCGCGGTCGAGAAGAAGCGGGAGCTTGTCAGGGCCTCGGTGACGATCGTCTTGGCGGCTGCGAGGTCCTGGTCGAGCCCGATATAGAAGTCCATCTGCACCATCATCTCGACCGAACCGGCGTTTCCCGAGGCGACCGAGTCGGTCAGAAACTTGTTGTTCGGGATCGTGACCTGGGTGTCGTCGAGGGTCATCAGCTTGACCGAGCGCAGCCCGATGTGGACGATCTCGCCGTACCAGCCGTCGAAGCTCACCCGGTCGCCGACCTGAAAGGGCCGGTCGACGAGGATCATCAATCCCGCCACGATGGACGAAACGAAGTCCTTCAAGGCAAAACCGACCGAGACTGCGATCGTGCCGCCAAGGGCGAGCAGGATCTCCGGAGTGATCTTCAGCACGGTCAGCGCGGCGGCAAGGCCGCCGATGATCAGCACCCCGAAGCGTGCGAACGATCCGGCCTGGTTGATGATGAGCCGTTTGTCGGTGAATCTCTTGCCGAGGGCGTCAAACATGCGTCGCATCAGGTGGGCGATGCCAACCGTCAGGACCATGATCAACAGGGCGTAGGGCAGGTCCCCGGGCTGAAACAGGGACAACAGATTGCTGCTGGACTCCATCATGTCCTCCGGGTGCTCATTCGGGCAGCAGGTTGCGACGGCGCAGGAGACGGACCGCCGCGCGGTGCCAGGTGGTGGAGACCCGGTACATCTCGTTGTCGAGGGTGATGGCCCCGAGCTCGAGCAGGCGGTCGAGATGGATGAAGCACTGGACGCGATCGAAACGGGTGACCTCGACCAGGTCGTCGAGACAGATGCTCTCGTGGGTCACGATGGCGGCGAGCACGAAGAGACCATCCTGCCCTCCGTCCTCGAGAAGTTCGATATCGGGTGCCTTGAAGAGGCGAACCCGCACGCTGTTGCCGCGGTCCGGGTCGAGGGAGCGTAGAAAGAAGTGGAGGGCGGCTCGGGGATTGCCGTCCGAATAGTCCCACAGCAGGCGGCAGTAGCCCTCTTCGGACTCGATCAGCCGGGAGCGAACCGACACCCCTTCGAGCCGGTCGACCACGAGATCGGCGTAGTTGAAGCGAACCTCGCTGGCGGCGCACCGGGCGCGGATGAGCGCGGTGATCTGTTCTTCGTCCCAACCGACCAGATGGTGTCGCGTCCGAAAGACCGTGGCATCCGGTCGGACCGCCCGGAGATGACGCCACGCGTACGCGCTCATGCTGCACAGCCAGAAGACGTTGTTGCAGGTGCGATTGACCAGAGTGGCGAACGCGCTGAAGGCGTCGTAGCCGCCGACGTTGGCCAGGAAGAGGTGTTGGGCCATGTCCAACACCACAACCCGCTTCGGCCCGCCGTAGAGCGCCCGACCGAGTTCGCGCGGACCGGGATCGGGCCCGGCGTCGACCTCCAGCAGTTCAGCCAGCCGCGAACAGAGATCCGCGTTGTCGGTCACCCGCCGGCCGAGAACGATGCGTTGGATCTCCAGGTCCTTGCGACGGATCTGGTTGAGCCATGATGGTCTTGCCGATTCCGCGTTCACCGGTGAGCAGGTAGGAGCCGCGCGAACCGGTGTCCCTCCAGGTGGTGAGGATCCCGTGCAACTCCTCCATTCCCGGAAAGTTCGCCACCACCAGCGGCCCGGCCTCGATGGCCTCTTCGCCGAAGACCTCGACCAGGTCCTCGGGCAGCTCGCCGACGTCGCCCTCGGCGTAGCCCTGCTTTTCAGCCTGCCGTTGGACGCGTTGTCGAAAGAGGAAGGCCAGGGCCTTCTGCGTCTGTTCGAAACCGAGTGCGAACTCGCGGACGACTGTCGCGGTGCCGCGGCCCGCAAGCCATACGAAGGCGGCGGGTGCGAGAAAGGCCCCGTACCAACGCGAGCGCGTGGTGCGTAGGGTATCGGCCAGTTGCCCGGTCGGCTGCAGCTTCAAAAAGGTGTCGACCATCACGCCGCGCCAGCGGAAAAGCTCGACGAGCACCGCCGCCAGCACGATCACCCACGCGAATTTCGTCACCAGGGTCCCGAGAAACCCCTGACCCATCCCGCTCGAGACCAGCCTGATCACAACCAGGATCACGGCGACCCGAAGGACCAGGCGGACGCTGCGCAGCAACATGGCCCGGCGGGTGTCGGTCGCGTCGAGACCGTAATGGACCGCAATGTTGACGAACATCGTCGCCACGACGTCGATGGCCAGGCGATACACACCAAAAATGGTCAGCACGGTCAACACGGCGTCGATCTCGGTGATCTCGGCGGCGGGCCCCAACGCCCATCGGAGAACTGAGATGGTGATCAGAAACAGAGCCCACGGACCGATGGTCTCGCACCACCTGAACACCCTCTGGGCCCTCCGTTTGCCGGCGACGCTGGTCAATGAACGGAAGGTCGTCGTCCGCAATCGCTCGAGCCAGCTGCGCCACCGCCTTCGGGCCCACAACGCGGCGACGAGGACCGCGGCCACGAGCATCAGCCGTGCGAGGGCAGCACCGACCTTGAAGAGATCGCGCGCCATTTGCGGGACCTCGTCGATCGAGTGGCGTCGGGAGGCGAGGTGATAGCGAACCATCAACAACACGGTTCGCCGTTCGCGCTCCGCCTGCTGCAGACCCGCGCGGTCAAAGCTGAGGAGAGCCCTCCTGTGTTCCTCCGAGAAGTTCGTGCGCGCCGTCGAACGCAGCCGCACGAGCTGCTTCAATGCCTCGCCGTGGAGCTCGACGCCTTGCCATCGGGCCTCGATCTCGGCATCCCCTTCGGCCGCATTCAGAGAATCGAGGGCAGCGGCGAGTGCCGTCTGTTGGTCCTCCAGAACTTTCACGAGATCGTCGTCGACCTCATCCACCTCGGTGGTTCCGGGGGCGGCTCCAGCGAGTCGATCGGCGAGGTCCCGGATCTGCTGAAGGAGAGCTGCGCGTTCGTCCGGGAGGTCTGGATCAGCGGGTGTCGCCTCCACTGGTTGGAAGGTCTCCTCGGCGGGTACGGCTTGCGTCGGTTCGGGAACGGTCTCAGCCGGTGCCTGAACCGAGAGCGGCGGCGGGGCCTCGACGATCGGGGTCGCGGGGACCTCGTCGGGCGGAGCGGCCATGGCGGAGACAGCCATGGTCGCAGCGGCGACCGACATTCGGACGAGATGGGTGATGCGTTGCATGAGATTTCTTCTCTCGGGCACGAGATCATAACAGGAAAGCTGATGGCGTATCCTTCTCCCGGTGGCGTTGTCCTCAATTTGCAGGAGGTGGCGAGTGGCCCGAGGGCGATTCAAACTGGAGATGACCGTCGCTGGGACAGCACTGGTTCTCGGGTGTCAGCAGCCGGGTTTCCCGGTGTCCGGGGCGACGCTGGCGCTACAATCCATCGTCGACCGGGCTGTCGCCGACAACGAGTTGATCCACGGCGCCGCCCTGCACGTCGATTCGCCGACTCTCGGCCTCTACTGGGATGGGGCCGCAGGGGTGGCTGGCCCCGATACGCCGATGACAAGCCTCCACCCGGTGCGGATTGCCAGCAATACCAAGACCTTTGTCGCCGCCGCCGTCCTCCGGCTCGCGGAGGAGGGAAAGCTCGGTGTCGACGATCCGATCGCAGCCCACCTGCCGGAAGAGACCGTCGCCCTCTTGACCGGCGGCGGCTACCGCCCCGATCAGATGACCGTGCGCCACCTCCTCACGCACACCAGCGGTCTCTTTGATCACTCCGAATCGCAGAAATATGGCGACGCCATCATGGCCGAACCGCAGCACCGGTGGACCCGCACCGAACAGCTCGAGGCGGCAATGGCGTGGGGCCAGCCCTGGGGCGCGCCGGGTGAGATCTACACCTACTGCGATACCGGATACGTGCTGCTGGGTGCGATCCTCGAACAGGTCAGCGGTCAGCCCTTGGCGGCGGCGGTGCGTCAATTGCTGCGATTCGACGAGCTCGGCCTGGCATCGACCTGGTGGGAAGATATCGAACCGGCGCCTGAAGGCGTCCCGGAACGGGCCCACCAGTTCATTGACGAGACCGACACCTTCGCTTTCGATCCTTCCTTCGATCTCTACGGCGGCGGTGGGCTCGTTGCAACCGTGGCCGACATGGCGCGGTTTTATCGTGCCCTCTTCGCTGGCGGGGTCTTTTCGGATCCCGCTACCGCCGATCTCATGTTGACTCCTGTTGACGGGGCCGGGGCCAAACCCGACGCCGATGATGCGGCGCTAGCTCCGGGCGCCTACCGAATGGGGGTCTGGGTCGTGGAGATTGAAGGCGTCACCGCCCATGCCCACTCCGGATTCTGGGGCACCGCGGCCGTCTTCGTTCCGGAACTCGACCTCGCGGTGGCTGTCACCGTCAATCAAAACAAGGCCAAGGAAGCCATGTGGGACCTGGTCGGGGAGGCGATCGCGGTCGTCAAGAAAGCGCAGAGCGCGGCATCGTCCTGAGGACCTCATACATGGGGGCGACGGCGCATCAATTTGGAGGGTCCATGCGTGTGAAAACCCTGGCAGCGGCTGTTCTCGCCGCAGGTGGTTGTCTCGCGGCGGCGTGCCGGCCGGCCCCCGACGCCCCGGCGGCGTCCCTCGAACGGGCTTTCCGGACGATCGTGGCGGACGCCGTCGTCGGCCACGAAACCGATTTCGGAGCCGCCCTCCACGTCGACGCTCCGCGGCTGGGTCTGACCTGGGAGGGCGCCGCCGGCGTCGCCGATCCGGCGACGGGGCAGGAGATGACCGCTACGCTCCCGGTCCTGGTGGCGAGCAACACCAAGACCTTTATCTCGGTCAGCATCCTCAGACTCTGGGAGCAGGGGCAGATTGGCCTCGACGACCCGATAGCCGCCCACCTTCCCGGGGAGTACGTCGAGCTCCTGCGCGGCGACGGGTACGACCCCGGCGCCATCACCATCCGCCACCTCCTGACCCACACCGGCGGGCTTTTCGATTTCGCCGACGCCGACATCTACACCGAAAAGATCCTTGGCGACCCGAATCACCGCTGGACCCGTACCGAACAGCTCGAGGCGGCGATGGAGTGGGGCGACCCCTACGGACCGCCGGGCGAGGTCTACCGCTACTGCGACACCGGTTACATCCTGCTCGGCGAGATTCTCGAGCAGGTGACCGGCCGGACCATGCCCGATGCGGTCCGTCAGCTTGTCGGCTACGACCGGCTCGGTCTTCGGTCGACCTGGTTCGAGACACTCGAGGCGAGACCCGAGGGTGTGCCGGAGCCGGCACACCAGTTCTGGCTCGGCGTCGACGTCACGACCATCGATCCCTCGCAGGACCTTTACGGTGGCGGCGGGCTCGCCTCGACGGTGGGAGATCTGGCGGTCTTCTTCCGCGCGGTCTTCACCGGCGCCGTCTTCGACGACCCGTCCACAGTCGACACCATGCTCACCACGCTCGAGGTTCGGCGTGCCGGCCCCGATTACTTCGGGTCCGAGCTCAAGGTTGGAGAGTACCGGATGGGGGTGACGGTCACCCAAATGGGCGGCCACACCGTCTTCCGCCACGGCGGTTTTTTCGGGACCACGGCCGCCTATGTGCCGGACCTCGATCTCGCCATCGGCGCCACCGTGAACCGGACCGAGAGCGGTGACGCGCTGCATTTCATGGTGGAGAGTGCTATCGCGGTCGTGGCGAGGCACCAACCATAGACGGCCACGGGTCGACCGGCGTGCCGTCGACCACGATCTCATAGTGGAGGTGGTTGCCCGAGGCGTTGCCGCTCTTGCCGACCTTGCCGATGACCTCACCGGCCTTCACCCGCTCACCCTGCTCGACGGCGATGCCTTTGAGGTGCGCGTAACGGGTGCGGACACCGTTGCCGTGATCGACGACCACCGTCCGACCGTAGGCCCCGGAACGCTCGGCCACCACCACCTTGCCGGCGGCGGTTGCCCGTACCGGCGTGCCTTTCGGGGCAGAGAGGTCGATGCCCTGATGCCACGTTCCGGAGCGCCGCGCGCCGAATTCCGATGACACCGACGCCGCCGTCGAATCGACCGGCCACCCGCTCGGGGTCGCGCTTTCGCGGTCGGCCTTCCCGCCCGAGGCACAGCCGTAAAGGCCCATCGCCATGACGGCTGCAAGCGGAAGATGATAGAGCCGTGGCACCTGCCGTATCACGCGATCATTATCCCCCGGTCGTTCCACGCATCGGTCACGCGAGGTGGCGCCTCCGCCGTACGCTGCCCTGCCCGTCCCTGAAAGCGAGTGACGATCACGTTCCTCGGGTGTGCCGGCGAAATTCAAAATAAAAAAAATAAATACCGCCGAAGGGCGGCACAGGTGCCGCCCCTACGCCCTTGTAGTGGCGGGGCCTGCCCCGCCTTTGAACGTGAATTTTGCAAGAGGCTCAACTCAAAATTCAAAACTCAAAACTCAAAACTCAAAACGTGATCACCTCGGTCTCAGGGTCCTTGAGGGCTTCGGTCAACGGCACACCCATCCCGCGCACGTCGATCCCCATCTCGCGGATCGTCTCCACCAGGTCGAGCTTGGTCGCGCAGGCGATGCACGCCTCGACGATCACGCCGTCGTCCTGCATGGCCTTGACCTTCGCCTGGAGGGCCGGATCGCCGGCCAACAGGCGTTGCGAGGGTCCCCACACCACCAGCCGGACTTCGGCGAACCACCCGTATTTCTTGGCGGCGTGGGTGTACATCAGACAGACCTTGTCCGCCACGTCGGGGTCGGCGCTGGTCCACACCACCATCAGCTTTCCGGTAGGAGTGGCGGCTTCATCACCCTGTGCGAAGCAGGGGGAGGCTGCAACGAGCGCCGCGGCGAACACGAACCCGATGATCATCGATCGGTTTTTCATGGCGATCCTCCTCAGGAGGAGTATCGCCGATCCCGTGTTCGATCGAGCGACCGACGACATCTTGGTTTCTGTCATTCCGACCGAGGGAACGGAGTGAGGGAGCGGAGGAATCTCGGAGATCCTGCCTTGAGCATGCGCAAGATCCCTCCGCCGGTCGCGTAGCTCACTCGGTCGGGATGTGCAGGCGGGACGCCCGCACCACAGAGCATTGATCGAGGACCATTGTGGCGCGGCGGTCTCGGCCGCACATTCGTGCGAGACACCGCGGGGGAAGTGTCTTGCCAGCCGTAGGCGGGTCGTTTACGGCCCGCAACTACCGGCGCGCCTGTCGGGCGGGCCGTAAACGACCCGCCTACGCCTTTCAGCTGGTCTCGCGCATTTCTCCGGGGGGATGTGGCCGAAATTCAAAATTCAAAATTCAAAATTTAGAATTCTCAGTCGCCTACTCCTCCCACGCCTCCCACAGGAGTTTCTTGAGGATGCGGGCCACGGCGTCGAGCATGTACGCGTCGTCGTCCTTGATGTTGCGGGCGGAAATCGTCAGTTCGGGAGTGATCAGCGCGCGGTGCCAGCTTTCGGTCGTTCCGGTCCGGCGCCGCCGGTCTCCGGTCATCGCTCTTTGCAGGCGCGCCAGAAACCACCCCAGGCGTTCGATCTCGATCGACGGCGGAGCGGCTTCGGCTTGAGGCTCCTCCGGTTGTTTGACCTTCGGTGGTTCGCTCTTGGATTCCGTTCCGGCATTCTTCTTGATTTCGTCCTCGTATCGGCGCGCCGGACGGACGGCGTCGTCTCCGCGGGCGGAGGATTGCAGAGTCCTTCCGGCTGCCGGACTCGCAGGCGCGGCCGATCCGAATGCGTGCACGCCGGCGGGAGACGAGGCAGTGTTGGCATCCATGAGGCCGAGCCGCACCCTCCGGTTGAGATCGGGCGGCTCCGGAGCGGGCTTTTTCGACGGGTCCATCAATGCCTCCGAGATTTCGGCCGCTTCTTCGGCGAGCGCCGAGGATGCGGGGTTGCTCTGAACCGCCATCGGTCTGGAGTAGTTGGTCGGCGCGACCGGTACCATCGGTTCCACGCCGCCGAGGTGATCCACGACCTTGAGCGATTCTTCTCCCGCGACGACACCGGCGATCGTATCCGGTGAGACCCGTTCGAGAATGTCCCGAATGTCCGCCAACGTGAGATTGCCGACCTCTCCCAGATCCTGCTTTTTCCGGATCATGTTGACGAACTGCAGGCGATCCAAAAAAAGCTGCGGGTAGCGGGTTTTCGGACCCCGTCGCCCGACTTTCGGCAGCAGTCCCTGCTGCACGTAGTAGGCGATGGTGCGTTTGTCGAAACCCGTTCGTTGCTCAATCTCATCCAACGTGAAAGTGCGGTGTTCAGACATTGAACGAGCATAACAGGACAGCAGTTGACAGTCAATAACTGTTGCCGTCCAGCGATACTCGCAATATACCTGTGATTACTGCTGAGAACTGGCGAATTTTTTCGTGCAGGATGCGTCGTTCTTCAAAGATCGCCTTGACACCCGGCGATCTCGAGAAGTTTTTCGTCCCACCCTCGCTGCTATTCCGGTTCCGTGCCGGAATAGCGCTTTGCGAGATCGCGGACCGCATAGAGCAGGACCCCGACGTGAATCCACGAGTCATGTTCAAACGGGGTCGGTGGGTAGTTGCGGTTGGAGGCGACGAGCAGCAGGTTCTTGCCGTCGCGAACCAGACGCCGGGCAGCGGGTTCGCCTTCGAAATACCCGACCACGATCCTGCCCGCCTTGGCCTCCAATTTGGAGTCGATGATCAGGAGATCGCCCGGGTACCAGTCGGGGATCATGATGTCGTCCTCGGCACGGACCATGATGTAGCGCCCGGCGATCGGCGGCAGGTGCAGAATCTTTACCAGCGGTGACTCGCGGTGAACCCTGAGATCGGCGGTCGGGGTGTCCATACCCGACGGATCGCTGGGTCTGCCGGAAAAGAACCGTATGGTGAAAAACCCCTGGTCGTCTCCCAGGTGGGCCGCGCACTCGTCGGGGAACAACGCGCAGGGCGACTGACCGAGGGCATCGAGCAAGCGCTCGATCTGCAGCCAACTCGGGCTCACGTCCTCGCGCTCGTACTTCGACAGCAGGCTCTGGTCCATGCTCGCCGCGTCGGCGAGCTCGGCCTGGGTGATGTCGAGGGATTCCCGCAACTCCCTCAGCCTGCGCCCGAATCCCAGCTTGCTGGCCTTTCGCATCGGTTGGTACCTCCTAGGGCAGATCGTACATGAAACCGGTTGCCACGGCCATCCGATGTCGCACCATCACGTGGCGAGCCGATTTTCTTTGTGGTATTATTAACCAAGGTCAAAAAGAAACTTTTGCATTTTTAACCAGGCTATTTTGACTCATGCAATGGAGCACCACATGGGAATCTGGACTCGAGTGTTCAAATCGAAGACCTGCCGGCCCGGAGCGATTCGGCCGTCCGGTCTGCTCGAAGACGAGGGTGGGTGGTATTACGAAGAAGCCCAAGACTACTCGAGCTCACAACAGACCATCCGCATCGAGCAGGACCGCCCCGGCGACTGGTACGTGCGGGACAGTTTCTGTGAGGTCGTGGGTCTCAACGATCCGTCACAGGCGGACGACGTGGCGCGTTTCTTCGCGGGGTCCTACCGGTGGCTGCGTCTTGAACGAAGACCCAACGGGCGCCACGGGAGGAAGACCATCGCGGTGATCGGGACCTCCCGCAATTCCAGGGGGAAGGAACAGGTGAGTCACCTTGGTTATCTGGCACCGAATTTGGCGGACGAACTCAGAAATCAGGACATCACCACGCTGTGGGGGCGTATCCGGTTCATCAAGTTCCCCGACCGCCGACCCCGCTACCTGATCCGCTTCGACCTCATGGTCGAGCTCGACGAAGACACCTTCGAGTAGGCGGACCCTTCCGGGTCCGCTGATCTTGGATCATGGATGTTGGATATTGGATGGTGGATCGCGGACATACGTGACCGTTGAAAGCCGGTGAGGGGATTCCACGCCTTCGTTCAATTTCCAAAATCAAATATCCAACATCCAACATCGAGCCGCGTAGCGGCTCAGAGCACGTTGTGCGTGATCCAGTCCGAGGTCTCTTCGATGGACCGGTTGGTGACGTCCACCGTTCGGATGCCCGGGATGCGGCGAAAGAGATTGTCCGCGTATTCGAGCTCGGCGAGGATGTTGGCGCGATCGGAGTAGCCCGGAATTCTGGCGCTGTGACGACTGGCCCGGTCCGATCGCAGACGCACCTGGCGCTCGAACTCCATCTTGAATCCGACCTTGGGGATGTCGAGCTCGGTCACCGCGTCCGGCAGCGGCATATCGAGAATGATCGGGATGTTCGCAACCCGGAGCTTGCGGCAGGACAGAAAGATGCTGGTCGGTGTCTTGCCCGTGCGCGACACGCCGAGAATGATCAGATCGGCTTGACCGAGGGTGCCGACGCCGGCGCCGTCGTCATGGCGGAGGGTGTAGTGGATCGCCTCGGTGACGAGGTAGGTCTCCTCGCTCTCGCTGCGAAAGGCGCCGGGTGTCCGGCTCGGTGCGTGCTCGAGAATGTTGGCGAAGATGTCCATGAGCGGACTCATGACATCGACAACGGTCAGGTTCTTTTCCCGGCCGCGGCGAACCATGGCGTCGGCCAGCTCGCGCGAAACGAAAGTGAAGACGATGATGCACTGACCCGTCGGCGCTTCGTCGATGACCTGGTCCACTTGAGCTTCCGTCCGTACGAACGGAAACCGCCGCACGTTGGACTGCGCACCGGAGAATTGCACCAGGGATGAGGTCACGACTGCTTCGGCGGTCGAACCCGTGGCATCGGACACGATGAAGATGTTGAGTGCCTCGACCACGGCCCACCTCCAAGCGATGTCGATTACTGCCACAACTATATGACGGACGCGGCAGAATCTGCGACCGGGTTCAGCGTTTCTTCTTGACCAGCGAGAAGAGATGTTGGGCGGTCTCGAACCCCTGGGGGGTGTGTTCGCCGAGGTCTTTGAAACTGAAGTGGTCTTTGGCCAGCCGTCTGGTGACCGGGCAGGCGATGATCGGACCGGTCGATTTGTTGGCAAATTTTTCGATCCGGTACGCCAGCACCACCGACTCTCCCACCATCGACAAGCCGAGAGCGCCGTCGCTTCCATACCCCGAGATCGTCACCAGCCCGGTGGCCAGCGCGAAGTCCATCGCGAGCGGGTGACCGCCGACGTTCCACACCGCCGGATCGGCTGCGAGCTTCGACACGAGGTGTTTGAGGTTCAGTGCCGCCTGGCAGGCGGAGCAGGCGTGGCACTCATGCGAGTTCTTCTCCCAGAACGCGAACAGTGCGTCGCCCTGGAGTTCCTTGACGGTGCCGCCCAGCGCGACCACCTCGCGCTCGATATGTTCGAAGACCCGGTTGACCGAGGCCTGGAGATCGGCGGTTCCGGCTATGCGGACGAGTGAGGTGTAGTTGCGGATGTCGCCCACCAGGACGGTCACCGTCGTCAGCTCGCCGACGCCAAAGGTATCGGTCGAGGGTTCCTCGAGGTCGACGAACTCCGGCGGTTTGCCGTCGAGCCGGAGCTTCATGCTGCGACCGAAGGACAGCTCCTGCCCGACTTCGATTTCGGTTGCCATGTTCGGGGTCAGTCGACGCCCGTCGAGCCGGGTGCCGTTGCGGCTCATGTCCCTCACGAAACAGCGGCCATCGGGCTCCTGGGTGATGACGCAGTGACGCGACGACACGGTCGGGTCCTGGACGCCGAGATGTCCCACCAACCCCTGTTTCTTCTCGCTGTAACGACCGATTTCGATGCGGTCGAAAAAGAGGAAGACATCCCCGGGCCCATCGACGCCGTCGGCGACCAGCCACTTGCCGGGGTACTCGATCACATCGGGCGGCCGGTAGATCAAAACGGGTTCGGGATCAGAACTCATGCGTCACCATCACGATCAAGAATAGTAGACTGATTCTCAATATTCCCGTCTGCGAAACCTCAATGGATCTCATCAGGCAACGAGGTCCTTCATGATTTCCTTCGAGGCTCTCGCTAAGACATTGAGTCTTTTAATAGTTATAAGGCATCTTCGGGAATGTTCCGGTGGCTGTGCCGGTTGTGAGGCGTGGAGAGATCACGCCATATCGGGAGGAAGAATGAGGGTCGACGCGTTGTCGAGGTGGTGTCGAGGCCGTGTGGTGGGTGCCCTGGTCACAACCGGGGTGGCGATCACAACCGCGTGTTCCCGGCCGGCTGACCCGCCTCCGGCGGTATCGCTGGTCGGTGAATTCGCCGCTGCCGAGGTGTCGGCGTCGCCGGATGCCCGGCTCGAGTTTCCGCGCCTGGAGTGGCGCGCTGAGGGCGTGTCGCTGCTGCGGACTGAGAAAGCTGCGGGCCTGACCGCGGGCTGGTCGGTCCTCAACGACGTATCGAACCTCCGGGTGGCTGACGGAAGGCTCGAGGGCCGCGCCGGGTCCCTGCCGGTCGTCAACCTGGCGATCCCAGAAAACGTGTTTCCGAATGACCGTTTGTGGGGCCTCGAGGTCAGGCTGCGGATTACCGGTGGGGCCAAACTCGGCATCGACACCTCCCGGCGCGACGAAATCGATACCGAGGATCTCCTGAAAGAACTCCGGACCACCGGCCTCTCCACCTATATGACCGACCTGCGGCCCGGCGACGAGGTGGCCACTTATGTCCTGACCGAGGCCAACGCGACACTTTCGAAGATGGAACCGATCGGGGGCCTGCGCCACATTTCCCTGACCTTCTTCGACGCCGACGGCGCCGATTTCGCCCTGGAGTCGCTGCGAGTGATTCCACGCACCGAACACCTCGCCGAGCTGCCGGCGGGCGTCGGTTGGCACGGGCTCGACGGCGTCTTCCGCGAGACCCTGGTGGCGCGGGCGCCCGAACGGTTGACCTGGCGGCAGCCGCTGGGAGAGCGGGCATGGCTCGACCTCGCCGTCGGCACCCCCGACAACCACCCCATTACCTTCAAGGTGGAAGCCCGTGCCCCGGGACAGGAACCGGTGATTCGCGAACGAACCGTCACCACCGGAGATCGCTGGGAGACTCTCGCCGTCGACCTCGCAGCGTTGTCCGGCCGGGAAGCCGAGATCACCCTCGCTCTCGCATCCGACGAAGAGGGCCACATCGGTTTCTGGGGCTCGCCGGCCATCCGCCACCGCGGCGCCCGCCCGGCCGTCGTCGAGCCCACCGCGGCCCGTACCGCCCTCGGCCCGGCCGATCCTCCCCGCGGAGTGATCGTGATCGTCGCCGACACCCTGCGGCGCGACCACCTCGACGCCTGGGGTTACGAGCGCCCGACCGCGCCCAACATTGCCGCCCTGGCCGCCAGCGGCACCCGTTTTGCCGACAACATCTCGCAGGGCGCGTGGACCAAGGTGGCGGTACCGTCTCTGTTGACGTCGCTTTATGCGTCGTCGCACGGCATCTACGACATCCCGCACAAGATTCCGGCTTCGGTGACCACCCTCACCGAGGCCTTCCGCGAGGCCGGCTACGCCACCTTCCACACTTCGTCGGTGATGTTCTCGGGCAAGAACAGCAACCTCCAACAGGGGGTCGAGGTCCTCCACGAGCGAGAGTCGATCGACGATCTCGGCGACTACCACAGCAAGACCTCGCGCACCTACGTCGATCGTCTGCTGCCGTGGCTCGACGACCACGCGGAGCAGCCGTTCTTCGTCTTCCTCCACATCTTTGATCCGCACAGCCCGTTCCGTCCCATGCACCCTCATGACGAACGATGGCTGGATGGCGATGCGATCGCCGAGCACGAGGAACAGCTCGCGAAGGTCGAAGACGTCGTCAAGGTCTTCCATCACCTGCCGAGCGCTGAACAGCTGGTCGAGGCGGAGGTCGACCCCGAGACGTTCTTGCAGGCCGAAAAAGCCTGGTACGACGGTTCGATCCGGGCGATGGACTATGAGGTCGCCCGCCTCCTGGAGCGCCTCGACGAGCTCGGTCTGCGCGACGACACCCTGATCGCGTTCGTCGCCGACCACGGCGAGGAGTTCCTCGAACACGGCAACCACTGGCACGGGCACTCGGCCTACGGCGAGCTGGTCAACGTGCCCATGTTCGTGACCTGGCCCGGGGTCGTGCCCGAGGCCCTGGTGATCGACCGCACCACCCAGTCCATCGATCTCATGCCGACCCTCCTGGAGCTGGCTCGGATCCCGGTGCCGGCCTCCGCGCAGGGAGCGAGCCTGCTTCCGGTGCTCGCATCGCCCGACGACCCCTCGACCATGGGTTGGAATCGGCGAGCCGTTTTCACCGAACGCAAGAACTCACCCGGGGAGGAGACCGAAGGCACCGCCGACTCTTTCGCAGTGATCGCCGACGGTTGGAAACTGATCTGGAACGTCGTCGTCCGCGACGACCGACCGGAACTCGAGCTCTTCGATCACGTCAACGACCCGCTCAACCTGTCCAACGTCGCCGACAGCCACCCCGAGGTCGTCGCCGATCTCCGGTTGCAGCTCGATCAGTGGCGCGCAATGGTCGAAGCGCAGAAGGTCACACCCGACGGCGACGGTGCAGACATCAGCCCCGAAGAGCTGGAGCAGCTGCGGGCGCTCGGCTACACCAACTGACGTCGGGGGCGATAGACCGTCCGAGAGGTTGTGCCCGAAGGCGGAAGGGCCGGAGCGGAGGGATCTCAGCAGCGGTTCGTGGCTGCGCTCCCGGGTGCCGCCCCCTTCGTGAATGCCTCGAGACCTCGAAACAGCGAAATCTTCGGCACCGGCTCCGTGTTCCCCTGGGAACGTGCTAGGGTGTCGCCGTCGCGACACCCGTTCGAGGAGCGCGATCGACAAACTCCTGAAACAGGGAATGGAGAACTTTCAATGAGAATCAAGGCTGCGTTTTCAATTGTTGCGACGCTGGTGTTCGGCGCCGCCATCGGTTGCTCGGGCCAACCCGCCGTTGAGGAAGAGGTGGTCGCGGAGTCCGCCGAACCGGTGGTCTCCCACGCCGCCAACACCGGCGGGCCGGCGATGGTCACCGGCGCCGTCCTCGAGACCATGAACTCGGGCGGCTACACCTATGTCAAGGTCGACAACGGCGAGGAAGAGATCTGGGCCGCCGCCGGCGAGTTCGAGATCGCGGTCGGCGACCGCGTGGTCTTTCCGCTCGAGACCCCCATGCAGAACTTCCACAGCAACACCCTCGACCGTGACTTTCCGCTGATCTACTTCGCGTCCTTTATCGTGCCTGAAGGCGAAGCACCGGTCATGGCGCAGCCGTCCGCCATGGACCTGCCGCCGGGGCACCCGTCCCTGGATGCCTTTGCGATGAATCCGGAGACGGCCGTCGAGGTGGGTGAGATCGCCCGTCCGGCAGGGGCCATGACGATCGCCGAGGTGTGGAGCAACCGGGTCGATCTTGCAGGGTCGGATGTCACCGTGACCGGCCGCGTCGTCAAGTACAACGCTGCCATCCTAGGCCGCAACTGGTTCCATATCCAGGACGGCTCCGGTGAGCTCGCGGACGGAACCAACGATATCACCGTGACCACCACCGCCGATCTCGCGGTCGGTGACGTGGTGACGGTCACCGGCACCGTCGCCGCCGACAAGGACTTCGGCGCCGGTTACATCTACACCGTGATGATCGAGGACGCCACCGTCACCAAGTAGGTGGTCGGGCTTCCCGGGGTTTTCCCATGAACCAGTGGGTACTCGCCTTCAAGTTGTTGAAGCTCTGAGCGAAAATCCGAAATTCAAAATTCGAAATTCGAAATCAAAAAACCCCTCCGCGAGGAGGGGTTCGATCTGTCGAGCGCTGGTTTACCAGCCGCCGCCGTAGCCGCCACGGTTGCCACCGCCCCCACCGTAGCCGCCGCGACCGCCACCGCCGCCGCCACCGGAGCGCTGCTTGGCCTGGGCCACGTCAACGCGAATAGTGCGTCCATCGAGCTCCGTGCCGTTGAGAGCCGCAATCGCCTTGTCAGCCGCCTCGTCATCCTCGAAGGTGACAAAGCCGAAACCGCGCGAACGACCGGTGTCGCGGTCACTGACCACGACGGCTTCGCTGATTTCGCCGTGCACGGCAAACGCGTTGCGCAGGCTCTCGTCATTAGTGTCCCAGCTCAAACTACCAACAAACAGTTTCTTCGACATTCTCTACCCATCTCCCTGAGCGCTGCCGGCATCCGGTGCGCCCGTTCCAAAGTTGCGGTGGACAGTGCTTCCACCCGAGCAGAAGCCAGCCACGGCGGCCGGCTACGGAAATCGAAACATAACACGTATCACCTATGGGATCAAACCTTTCCTTGCAGCCGCGCCGCTCCGCAACTGGACCCCGGGTTCTCCCGGAATACTATCCTCTCCAACCGCCTTGGATACTTGTGGGTAATTTGGAATCCGAAACCATCGATCTCGCCGAACCGTTGTCGACGACGGCGGCGCTGCCGACCTGTCACGTCGGAGACACTCTTTCGAAACGTTACCGTCTCGACGAGGAGATCGGCCGTGGTGGGATGGGTGTGGTCTTCCGGGGCTGGGACCTCGAACTCGAGCGCGCGGTGGCGGTCAAGGTGATGGCAGCGGACCTGGAGGCCGTCGAGGCCGGCGATCGGCTCATCCGCGAGGCGCGCGCCGCGGCCGCGCTCAGCCACCCGCACGTGGTAGCGGTCCACGATGTCGGCAGGCACGAGGGCATGCCCTACTTCGTGATGGAACTGGTGGACGGCCCGAGTCTCCGTGACCGCCCTCCTGTCAGTCTCGAAGAGATCATTGCACTCGCGGGCCAGATCTGCGATGCCCTGGCGCATGCCCACCAACACGGTCTCGTCCACCGCGACCTCAAACCGGCAAACGTTCTCCTCGAGGGCCGTGCCGGCGCGCCATCGGTCAAGATCGTCGACCTCGGGCTGGCAGTCCGCGAGCGGGGGGTCAGGGTCACCCGCCAGGGCGGAATCTCCGGGACCGTGACCTACATGGCGCCCGAACAGGCGCTGGGTCAGGAGGTCGACGGTCGCACCGACCTCTACGCCCTCGGGGTGATGCTGTACGAGTTCACCACCGGCCGCCTCCCGTTCGACGGCGACAATGCCCTCGCTGTTCTTTCACAGCACCTGCACGCGCCGGTGGTGCCGCCGAGGACCTATCGCGCCGATCTGCCGGAGAACATCGAGGCGACGATTCTCCGCCTGCTCGCAAAAAACCCCTCAGACCGTTTTGCCACTGCGGCGGATGCGGCGGCGGCTCTCAGCCTGTCCCCGGACGCGGCGCCCGTCGCTCCGGTGGGCGCGTCCACCGCGCTCGGCGAACAACATGAAAACCCTGGGGTTGCGTCGATCGGCTTCGAATTCCTGATGGAAAACGCCTTGTGGCGAGGCAGGTGGCGCGAGGGCCTCGCTTATGCCGATCAGCACGGCGTGCTCGCCGAGAAAGCAAGCTCCTCGGATCGTCTGGCGTGGAATTATCTCGGGCGGACATTCGTCAGCCTCGGACAGGGAGAACTCGCGCAAGCCGAGGCATTCTCACGGGAAGGCCTCGAGTTGGCGGATCGTCTGGGCGACGAACGTCTGGCTGTGTTTCTCGGAAGCTGGCAGGCGCAGGCCGTGGCCGACGCGGGTCGTCTCGAGGAGGCGACCGATCTCGCCGATCGTTGGATCGAACGCGCCGATGTCCTCGCGCTCAAGACCGGCCAGATAGAAAGCCGCCGGGTCCGGGCCCACATCGCACAACTGGCCGGCGACCACGCCGCGACTCTCGAGTATGCGGATCAGGCCGAAGAAATCCTCGATGGCACCGACGAGTCGATCCACCCGGTCTGGATCCACGGCATTGTCTGTCAGGCCCTTGTCGCCACCGGACGGCTGGACGAGGCCGAAACTCGGCTTCGAGCCACCCTCGAGGCCACGCGGAAGGCCCTGATGCCCCACTGGGAGGGCGTGGCGTTCAAGGTTCGCGGGCTGCTCAACCGCGCCCGCGAGCTCTTCGAAAAATGCGGCGCTCTCGGCGATCTCGCGAAGCTTTCGTAGATTGAGGGCCGGGCGGGGATAAACCCCGCCCCTACGACTTTCAGAGAAGTTCTGAGCACCGTAGGGGAGGGGTTCATCCCCTCCCGGTTCCTATCTCCTGGACCGTAAATTCTGGTATCTGCATCCGGACGGGTGGTTGCGGCAACAAAAAACCCCTCCGCGAGGGAGGGGTTCCAATTGATTGTGAGGTGAGTTTACCAGCCGCCGCCGTAGCCGCCGCCGTCCCGACCACGACCGCCGCCACCGCCGCCGCCGTAGCCGCCGCGACCGCCACCGCCGCCGCCACCGGAGCGCTGCTTGGCCTGGGCCACGTCAACGCGGATGGTGCGACCGTCGAGCTCCGTACCGTTGAGGGCCGCAACGGCCTTGTCGGCCGCCTCGTCGTCCTCAAAGGTGACAAAGCCGAAACCACGCGAACGACCGGTGTCGCGGTCACTGACCACGACGGCCTCGCTGATCTCGCCGTGGGCGGCAAACGCATTGCGCAGGCCCTCGTCGTTCGTGTCCCAGCTCAAACTACCAACAAACAGTTTCTTCGACATATCTCTCTTTTCTCCGTGAGCGCTGCCTTTCAGGGGCGCGCCCGTCTCGCACATCGTGGCGAACACTGCGTCCGCCTATACAGAAGCCGGCCCCGTTGGCCGGCAACAGACGCCGCAATATATCAAAATGCAACTCAAATCACAATTTTTCTTGAATTCTGCCTGGATCGGTCTCGAAACGCGGGCCGCCGGAAATCCCCGCGGTGGCCTGATGACGAGCGGTTTCCTGGACGGTGTCAGGGCAACAAAAAACCCCTCCGCGAGGGAGGGGTTCGATGTGCTGAGTGTCAGCTTACCAGCGGCTTCCGCCGCCGCCGCCACCTGAGCGCTGTTTGGCCTGGGCCACGTCGACCTTGATGGCGCGCCCGTCGAGCTCCGTCCCGTTGAGGGCCGCAACGGCCTTGTCGGCCGACTCGTCATCCTCAAAGGTGACAAAACCGAAACCACGCGAACGACCGGTGTCGCGGTCGCTGACCACGACGGCTTCGCTGATCTCGCCGTGCGCGCTGAACGCGCTGCGCAGGCTGTCATCATTCGTGTCCCAACTCAAACTACCAACAAACAACTTCTTCGACATAACTCTGTTTCTCCGTGAGCGCTGCCCTTCAAGGGTGCGCCCGTCTCGTAACATCGTGGCAAACACTGCGTCCGCCTAAACAGAAGCCGGCCCCGTCGGCCGGCAACAGAAAGTACAACATAGCATCTATCTTCTTTTATTTCAATAATTTTATTTTGATGCCACCGGTCTCGCGTGCGGACGCGTGCGATTTCGAGAATAGGCAGTCGGGTCCGGCGTGTTGCAGCAGTGACGATCGAGTCACTTCGAGAATCGAGGAGATTTCCAAAGTGGAGCCTGAAACAACGCTCGGCGCCTATCGCATCGTCTCGCCGCTCGGCGCGGGCGGCATGGGTGAGGTCTACCGGGCCCACGACCCCAAGCTCGGCCGCGATGTCGCCGTCAAGGTCCTGCCCGAGGAGATGAGCGCCGACCCCGAACGCATCGCCCGCTTCCAACGCGAGGCGCGCGCCCTGGCGACCCTCCAACACCCCAACATCGCCAGCATCTACGGTTTCGAGGAGGACGATGACCACCGCTTCCTGGTCATGGAGCTGGTCGAGGGCCAGGATCTCAGCGAGCGTCTCAAAGCAGGCCCCATCCCGGTCGACGAGGCGGTTGCCCTCGCCCTGCAACTCACCGACGGTCTCGCCGCCGCCCACGAACAGGGCATCATCCACCGCGACCTCAAACCGGCCAACATCAAGATCACCCCGGATGGCGGGCTCAAGATTCTCGACTTCGGCCTCGCCCGCGCCTTCACCGGCGACCCGGAGGGCGAAGACGATCTCCACAACTCGCCGACCATCACCGCCGCCATGACCCAGGCCGGAGTCATCCTCGGCACCGCGGCCTACATGTCGCCCGAACAGGCCCGCGGCGAAGCGGTCGACCAACGCGCCGATATCTGGGCCTTCGGCGTGATTCTCTTCGAGATGTTGACCGGCAAACAGTTCTTTGCGGGAAACACGGTTTCCGACACTCTCGCCGCCGTGCTGCGTGCCGAGCTCGATTGGGATCTGCTTGCCGGGGGACACGCCGCAAAACCTCCGCCGTCTGCTGCGCCGTTGTCTGACCCGCAACCCCAAGGACCGGCTGCGCGCTGCGGCCGACGCCCGGCTCGAACTGGTGGAGGACGAGGAACCTGCGGTCGAATCGCCCGCCGTCAAACGCTCATTCGGCACTGCCGGTAGCCAGTCGGTCTGCTCGCGGCCTCGCTCGTCCTTGCGGCGTGGGTATTCAAACCGGCGGCCCACAACGAGGAGGAGCGGCTTCCGACCCACCTCGCTCTGACCCTTCCCGACGGCCTCCAGGTGGCGAGCCGCGACATGTTGCCGCTCGGTGCGCCGCAGCCCTGTCTGGCCATCTCCGAAGACGGCCGCCTGATCGTAGCCGTCGTCGAAGGCGACAACGCGACCTGGCTCTACCGCCGATTCCTCGATCAACCGACGGGCGAGCTGCTCGAGGACACCCGCGGCGGCTACCACCCGCAGATTTCACCCGACGGCGAGAACATCAGCTTCATGAAGGGCAATGCCCTGATGCGGATGAGCGCCCGCGGCGACCGTGCCACCAGGCTGATCGAGCTGCCCAACTCATTCGGCCACACGTGGATCAACAACGACGAGATCATCATCAACCGAAGCGAGGCTCAGGAGTTGTTATTGATCGATTCCGCGCGCGGCGATGCGAGCCCATACGCACGCAAGACCGACGTCGATGAGTACTTCTGGCCCAGCCGCGTGCCCGGCACGAATGCGATCCTGTTCAACAGCGACAGCCATGTCGCCAAGAGTGTGGAGGCCGAGGTCGACGAGATCAGCTTGATGAATCTGGCCACTGAAGAGAGAACTGTCCTCGGCATCGGCGGTTCGATGCCGCGGCTGCTGCCGGACGGAACCTTGTTGCTGGTGCGTGACGGCATTCTGGTGGCGGCCCCCTTCGACCTCGACAACCCCGTCGGAACGGTGCGGCCGGTGCCGGCGCTCGAGGGCCTCCTGGTCGAAGGCTGGATCGGACAGTACGCGGTTTCCGGGAACGGCACCATGATCTACGTGCCGGGCGAGTGGCTGCTCGGCAACGAGTTGGTGTGGGACGAAGGGACGGGCACTGTCGAGCCCCTGACTTTTCCCCTTCTGTCATACGGCGATTTCGAGTTGTCACCGGATGGCAAGAGCTTGGCGATTACAGTCGGCAACGGCGCCGACGCCCAGGTGTGGGTCTACGATCTCGAGCGTGGCGCTCGCCGACTTCTGACCACGGACGATCCCGGGTGGACCGGTATCTGGTCGCCGGATGGCGAGCGAATCGCGTATGCAGGGTACGCGGGTGAGTCCACTGGAATGTTCGTGCGAACGGTCGGCAGCAATGCCCCTGCCACTCTCCTCTACACAGCCGACGGACACTTGAGCCCCTATGCGTGGCACGATACGAGCGGAATTCTCTTCAACATCGGTCCCGGGATCTTCCGACTCGATCCCGAAAACCCCGGCGAGCCCGAACTCATGGTCGACACCGACGCCTCCGAGTGGGGCCCGGACATCTCCCCCGACGGCCGCTGGTTCGCGTACACATCCGACGAGTCGGGACGCTACGAGATCTACGCCCGCGCCATCGGCGGCGACCGCTCCTTCACCGTCTCCCTCGACGGCGGCGAAGAGCCGATCTTCTCCGCTGACGGCAAGACCATTTACTTCCGCTATGGCAACCGTTTCTATTCGACCCCGATCCTCGAGGCCTCCGCCGACGGCACCCGTTTCAGCGCCGGCCGGCCCGAAGTCATGGTCGAAGGCGCCTACTCCAATGTCCCGGGGCTCTCCTACGACGTCGGACCCGACGGCCGTCTCCTGCTGCTGAGGACCGACGGCGGCACCGAACGCCCCAACCACCTCAACGTCATCCTCAACTGGCAAGCCACGCTCGATCAGTAACCACGTGTCGGCAGCCGGGACGGCTGCCCCACAATCGGTTCACGACGCCGATCGAGAGCCTTGTGGTGCGGCGAAAATTCACTTCTACGACCTGCCAGAGCTGTCTCAGACACCGTAGGGGAGGGGTTCACCTGTCCCGGCGCAGCCGAAGGCGACTTGTGAGGGCGAAGCCAGAGGCGAAGCCCCAAGCCGGATCCCCTCCCGGCCTCCCTGGCCAGGTCCACCTGGTTCGTCGAACCTCTGTCGATTTTTTTAATATCTTAGAAAAAATCCTAAAAATTTAGAAAAAACCTGGAATACAGATCCCGCATCCCCCGTTGCCCGGTGTGGAACGTGGAAAAGCGGAATCGACAACAACGACCGAACATCACGAGAGGGGTGCACCATGTTTGAGGAAATTCAGCAACCGTAAAGCCAATCTTGGATTCGTCTGGGTGAAAGCCGTCGACAGCGGCAACACCTACCTCTGCCCCGCGTCCTCGGTGGCCGGCCTGCAGGCCGCTTCCGACGTCGCGCTCAGCGAAATCGGCATGGACGAGTCGCGCAACCCCCACAACGACTGAACGAACAACCCCTCGGCAGATTCCTCCTCCCCCCGATCTGCCGACTCCTTCCTCCTTCGCCCGCGTGCCCGGCACGCGGGCCTTTTTTGCTTCAACCATGAGCCCACTCATCCACCGGCAGCCGGGACGGCTGCCGGTGGATGGATTCAACCTGTGGTGGAGCTGGCAGGCAAACCCGCCGATCCAGGTTTTCTGGATGAGCCGTCAGTTCGATCCCTTGTCTCGAATGACCTGCGTGTGTCATTGTGAAAACACCAACAGGAGGCACGACATGGCGCAACGAACTTCGACCCAGTGGGTCCGTGTGGGAATCGTGGCGGCCGCGGCGATGGCTTTCGCGCTGCCGGCATTCACGCAGACACAGGATGTTCAGTCCCGGGTGGTGACCCACCAGGTTGCGATCGCAAAAGGCTGCGGAGGCTCCGCTCACAGAATGGGACGCAGAGTACGCCAGGGCCCTCGAGGCGGCAAAGCGGCTGCAATCGTCCGCCAGCACCCGCGAGCTCGGCGAGCAGCTCGAGCTCGAGCTCCTGGCCTATGACGAGGCGCTAAAAGCATACGTGCGGGTCTCCGAGCGGCTGCGCCACAAGGACCGCGCCTTGACCGCGTCACTCGACGAGTTGAAGAGCGCCGAGGGTGTCTCGTCCCGCACCTTGCAGACGATGTCGAACGCGATGAAGGCGGCACACGACACCGTCAAAAATATGATCAACAACATCAGATGACGGACCGCTTTTCGCCGCCGCCCGAGCTGCCGGACTGGCTGGCGGACCAGCTGCCCTTCAACCGCCGCGTCTTCTCAGACGCCGGCCACGCGATGCACTTCATCGACGAGGGCGAGGGTCCGGCCGTCCTCCTCCTCCACGGCAATCCAACCTGGTGCTATCTGTGGCGCAAGGTCATCCGCATTCTCGCGACGAAAAATGTCCGCGTCATCGCCCCCGACCTGGTCGGTTTCGGTCTCTCCGACAAACCGCGCGACCCTGCCATCCACACGCTCGACTTCCACGCCGAGCGGATCTCGACCCTGGTGGAGGCCCTCGATCTCCACGACGTCACCCTCGGCGCCCAGGACTGGGGCGGCCCGATCGGCGCCGTCATGGCCGCCCGCAACCCCGACCGCATCGCCGGGCGCCGTCTTCGGCAACACCAGCATCCGGGTTCCGGACCGTGCACCCCGAGTGACGCCCTTCCACCGTTTCTCCCGCACGCCCGTCGTCAGCGACCTCGCCTTTCGCCACCTCAACCTCCTGGTGCGAAACCTCCACCGCGTCCAGGGCGACCGCACGAGCATCGGCCCCAACGAACGCCGCGCCTACCTCTATCCGTTTCCCAAACTCGCGGATCGCGCCGCGCCGCTGGCCCTCGCCCGCCTCGTCCCCACCGATCTCGCAAGCCCGACCTTTCAGACCATGCGTGAGGCCGACGACTGGGCCCGCGCCTTCAGAGGCCCGGTCCGTCTCGTCTGGGGCCGCCGCGACCCCATCCTCGGCCGCACCATCCACAGCATGAAGAAGCTCTTCCCAGATGCCGAGGTCACCGAAACCGGCGCCGGCCACTTCCTCCAGGAAGAGGTGCCGGAAGAGCTCGCCGATGCGATCCTGAAAACCGTGCGGGACGCCGGGCGGGGGTAAACCCCGCCCCTACGACTTTCAGAGCTGTTCTGAGCCCCGTAGGGGAGGGGTTTATCCCCTCCCTGCTCACGTCTGGAGGAATTCCGGTCATCGGTAGGTTGTGAAAAAGAGTGGTGCGGTGACGGATTAATTGAATTTACCTATTGACAAAAAATTTGACCCGCATTAAATTCTTTTCATGGTTTCACAAAAAAAGGGCGTAGCCCGCACCAAACGAGAGGCCCGGAACGAGCGCAGACGGGACCAGACCCGCGCCGAGATCCTCGACACTGCTCGAGAAGCAGTGCTTCGCAGCGGGTTGGCGAGCTTCACGCTCGCCGCCGTCGCCGACGAACTCGCGCTCACGAAACCGGCGCTGTATTACTACTTCGACAGCAAAGAAGCTCTCCTGTTCGAGCTGCTGTTGCGCGAGTGGTTCGAGCTGGCGGCCGAGGTGCAGGCTGCGGTCGAGAAGACCGAGAGCGGAGCCGATGCCGTCGAACAACTGATGCGAACGGTGTTCAATCGGTATCGCGACCATCTCGAGCTCTTCATGCTGTTCCACAAGATGGGGCCGGGCGGCGATTTCGAGGGGGTCGTGGGACCCGAGGAACTCGAACGCATCCGACCGGTGAACGGCCTGTTGTACGGCGGCGCCGAATCCCGTCTTCGTGCCGACCAGCGCAAGGGCGGTTTTCCGAACGATCGCGACCCTCGCCGATTCGCCTTCACCGCCCACATGGCCGTGATCGGGCTTCTCAACATGAAGGCGATCGCAGCGTCTGCAGACGACCCTCTGATTCACAGTGACGATGACCTGATCGACGATCTCTGTACGACGTTCCGCGCCGCAGCGCTCAAAGGAGGACACCATGACTTTCGAGAACCCGGTGTTCGTGACCTACGTGTTGGCCGCCACCCTCATGATCCTCAAGATGATGGGGCAGGGGTGGATCACCGTCTATCGGATGATGAAGATCGGAGGCGGTTTCCTCAATCCCGAAGACGCCGCCGCGGGTCTGGCGAATCCCAAACCCCGCCCCGGCCAGCTCGATGCCGACGACTACGTCGAGCGGTCGCGGCGGATGCACCACAACGACCTCGAGAATATCCCGGCGTTCCTGATCGCCGGTCTGCTGTTTGCGTGGACCCAGCCCCCGCTGTGGCTCGCGCAGTTGTTGCTGTTCGGTTTCGTGGCCACCCGGATGGCGCACTTCTGGGCGTATTTCACCGCCAAGCCGCACGAGGTCCGCGCCACGTTTTTCAGCATCGGTTCACTGATCGTCATCGGCATGGCGGTCTACACCTTCATCTACGCAGTCCGGTAAAGGGGGCCATCATGACCATCACGAACTCTCAGTCCAATACGAGCATCGTCGAAATCGGCGACGGCATCTACCGCATCAGCACGCCGGTGCCGCCGATGCCCGCGCTCCCGGTGGGCTTCACGTTCAACCAGTTTCTGATCGCCGACGACGAACCACTCCTGTTCCACACCGGCCCGCGCCGGATGTTCCCCCTGGTTCGTGAGGCCGTCGAGGCCGTGATCCCGGTGAGCAGCCTGCGCTATCTCGGCATCTCGCACTTCGAGGCCGACGAATGCGGCGCCCTCAACGAGTTCCTGGCCGTGGCGCCGCGCGCCGTGCCGCTCTGCGGCGCGATCGCCAAGATGGTGTCGGTCGACGACGTCGCCGACCGCGAGGCGCGCGGCCTCGGCGACGGCGAAGAGCTTTCCCTCGGCCACCACACCGTGGGCTGGATCGACACCCCGCACCTGCCGCACGGGTGGGACTGCGGCTACCTCATCGAAAAGAAGACATCCACCCTGTTCTGCGGCGATCTGTTCACCCAGCCGGGCGACAAACACGAACCGCTGATCGAGGGCGACATTCTCGGGCCGAGCGAAGCCATGCGCGACGCGATGGACTACTACGCCCACACCAGGAACACCGGCGGGCTCATCGCCAAGCTCGCCGCCAACAAGCCGACCACCCTGGCGTGCATGCACGGATCGTCCTGGACCGGCAACGGCAGCGACCTCCTGGGACAGCTGGCCGCGGCGCTCAACAAATAACGTGCCCACGTCTCTTCTGAATAGGATGTACCGGGCGGGGATCCGGCTCCGCCTGAGGCTGCGCCGGGACAAGTAAACCCCGCCCCTACGCCTTTCAGAGATCTTCTGAGCACCGTAGGGGAGGGGTTCATCCCCTCCCTTTTGTCTTTTTGATTTCACGTATGCGGGCCTCGACGGCCTGCGCCTCCTGCTCGTCGCCCATCGCGCGCAACAGCTTCAGAAAGTCCTCGAGGTTGTCGACGCTCCACGCGTGGTTCGCTCCCCAGCTCTTCTCCTGGATGGCGATGACCTCCTCGAAGAGCTTGCGCGACTCGTCGTAGCGCCCCGAGTCGCGGTACAGACAGGCCAGGTTCTGGAGAGTCACGGCGGTCTCGGTGTGCTCCCGCCCATGGTCTCGAGCTGTGCCTGCGAGGACCCGCGGTAGAGACGCCTCGGACTCCTGCCACCGTTGCTGCCGCTGGCGGAGGGAGCCGAGGGCGTTTCTGGCGTCCAGGGTGATCGGGTTGTTGTCGGCGAGCGCGGTCGTGGCGAGCTCCATCGCGCGGACGGCGTACGGCTCGGCCTCGTCGAGCCGATCGCGCTTGATGAAGAAGCGAGCCGCGCTGTACTGACCGTTGATCGCCTCCGGGTCGGCGTCCCCCATGGCCCGCAGCTGCGCCGCCGCGGTCTCGACGTAGAGCCGCTCGGCCTCGTCGTACCGGCCCAGCTTGTCGTAGAAACCGGCGAGGCTCATCTCGGAACGCAGGGGCTGGCGGTGCTCGTCGCCGAAGGCGCGCTTCTGTCCCTCGATCGTCTCGAGGTACAGGCGCTCGGCGTCCGCGGTCCGGCCCAGCTCCTCGAAAAGGTTTGCGAGCCCGTACATGGTCCGCAGCGTGTCCGGGTGATCCGGGCCGAACACGCGCCGCCGCCCCTCGAGGGCCTCGAGGTAGTAGGGCACGGCGTCGGCGAAGCGGCCCATCCGCTTGGTGATGACGCCGACGAAGTTGATGGCGTCGAGGGCGTCGGGGTGGTCGGGACCGACCGTGCGCCGCTGGTCGTTCATGTGCTCGGTCGCGAGCGCCAGCGCCTCGTCCAGACGGCCGAGGAAGTAGTAGGCTCTCGGCGAGGTTGCTCTTGGTGCGAAGCGTTCCCGGGTGGTCGGCGCCGAGGACTCGCGTTTTGACCTCGAGAAGGTCGCGGTTGAGTTCGGCGCCCTCTTCGTAGCGCCCCATGCCCCTGTAGACCCAGGCCAGGTTGTGGCGGTAGATCAGGGTTTTCGGGTTCTCGTCGCCGTACTTCCGGCTCGAGATATCGATCAGTTCGCGCGTCAGCTCCTCGGCTTCGGCGCCGCGTCCGACGTTGCGGTAGAGCGCGGCCAAGGAGTTCATGGTCGCCATCGTGTCGTCGTCCTCGTCGCCGAGGAGCTCTCTCTGGGCGGCCAGAACCTCCACGTAAACCTGTTCGGCCTCCTCCTCGAGGCCCCGCCGCTCCTGCAGCATCGCGAGCAGCCGCCGCGAACGAAGGGTCTTCTGGTCCTTTTCGCCGAGAACCCTGCGCTCGGTCTCGTACACCGAGGCGACGAGAGATTCCGCCTCGTCGTCCTTGCCGAGGAACATCTGCTCTTCCGCGAGCTTTCGTCCGGCCTCCAGCGTCCTCGGGTCCTCCGCTCCGAACACCCGGCCGGCGGCGTCGTAGGCGGCCTCCGCCTGCGCAGCGGCCTGGGCGAGCAGACCCGAGCTCGCCGTAGGTGGTGACGATCGTCGACCGCAGCTGGATGCCGATCTCGGGCCGGTTCTCGAACTCGCTGTCGATGGTCTTCGCGGCGCGCTCGAGGATCTGGGTGTCGATCACCGCGAGGGCGGCGTCGGTGGCATTGACCTTTTGCGTCAATTGGTCGAAGGCCGCACCGGCCGTATCCGTCTCGCCGTTGCCGACAATCCGCTCGCGCAGATCGGCGAGCATCGCACGGCCCATCTGCTCCGGGTCGACCGAGGCCAGCATCCGCGACTGGAAGTCGACCACCGCCTCGAGATCGGTGCGCGCCTTTTCGGCCTCCCGGCGCTGCTCGGCCTCGCGCAGCCCGAGCGTCGTCGAGACCACGACCCCGGCGATCAACGCGAGGAGGGTGGCAGCGGCCCCGCCCACCAGGGCGCGGTTGCGGGCTGCGAACTTCCGCATCTGGTAGGCCGCGCTCGGCGGGCGCGCCATGATCGGCTGCGACGCCATGTGGCGCTCGACGTCCTCCCCGAGGGCGGCGGCGCTCGAGTAGCGGCGATCCATGTCCTTTTCAAGGGCCTTGCCGATGATCGTCTGGAGATCGGGGTCGAGCCTGCCGGTGCCGCTCCAGCTCTCTTTGAGCGGCCGCGGCGGCTCCTCACAGATCACCCGAACCGCCTCGGCGATCGCCGACCGCGAGACGTCGTAGGGGCGTTTGCCAGCAAGCAGCTCATACAAAATGATGCCGAGTGCGTAGACGTCGCAGCGCACGTCGATGGTCTCGACCTCGCCCCGCGCCTGCTCCGGGCTCATGTACTGCAGCGTGCCCTTGATCATCCCGATCTCGGAGACCGTGGTCGCGGCAATGTCGGAGTCGGTGATGCGGGCGAGCCCGAAGTCGAGGATCTTGACGACCGGGCCGGCGGTGCTCTGAGCGCTGCCGCCCACGGACACCGCCTCGTCGCTGACCACGATGTTGGCCGGTTTGAGATCGCGGTGGATGACCCCGCGCTGGTGGGCGTAGTGGACGGCATCACAGATCGTCCGAAAGAGCCGCAGCCGCAGTTTCAGTTCGTCGGCATCGATGACCTGCGGCCGGCTGCGCAGCCAGCGGTCGAGAGTCCGGCCCGACACCAACTCCATCGCGAAGTAGTCGAAACCGTCGTCGGTGTGGCCGGAGGCGTAGATGGCCGCGATGTTGGGGTGTTTGAGCCGCGCCAGCGTCTCCGCCTCGCGCTGGAACATCCGCGCGTGGAGCTCGTCGACCTGGTGGTCGCGGCGCATGACCTTGAGGGCGACCCGGCGCCTGGGCCGTTCCTGCTCGGCCTCCCACACCACCCCCATGCCGCCCCTGCCGAGCTCTCTGATGATCCGGTAGCCGGCGATGGCCACCGGCTGCGAACCGGCGTGGTCCTCCGCCGGGCTCGAGGCCGAACTCGACACCGATATCGTGGCGCTCGGCAACTCGACCCCGTCCGATGAAATCGTCGCCTCGTTCTCGATCGGCGGCACTTCCGGCAGCTTGCCGTCCTGGTCGTCGTGCTGTGTCATGGGCCCCCTCGGTGGAATGCAATCACCGCTGCATCAGAAAGCAGCGTCGGCTGCGGGGGTATTCCTCGCAGGCCGCAAATCCGAAGGCCTCCGATCGACTCAATCTTCGTGAACAGATTTGACAGGCTTGTGGCGCAGGCGTCCCGCCTGCGCGTGCAGCCGGGACGGCTGCACCACAAAACCACGCTCGTGGAGTAGACGTCACGCACGCAATGATGAAGGCCTCAGGGAAGTGACGTTCTTGAAATCCAGTATAACCAGAGTTATACTCACGCCATGAAAACCGCGATCTCCATCCCGGACGACGTCTTCGATGCGGCTGACGAAATGGCCGCGCGTCTCGGCGTGAGCCGCAGCCAGCTCTACGCGACCGCGGTCCGCGAGTATCTGGAGGCGCATCGAAGCCGCGGCGTTACGGCGCGCCTTGACCAGTTGTACGAAAGGGTCGATTCGCGCCTCGATCTGCGCGTCGCGGAGGCTCAGTCCGCCTCGCTCGGCGACGAGGATTGGTGATGCAGCGGGGCGAGATCTGGTGGGCGACCCTCCCCGCGCCCTCGGGGTCGGGGCCGGGCAAGCGACGGCCGGTCCTGATCGTCCAATCGGATGCTTTCAACGCGAGCCGCATTCAGACTGTAGTTGCCGCGGTCATCACCTCGAATCTGGAGCTCGCCGCGGCCCCTGGAAACATCCTGCTCCGGCGCCGCGAAACGCAAGCTGTCAAAAGACTCCGTCGTCAACGTCTCACAGCTGATCACGCTCGACCAGTCATACCTCACCGAGCGGGTGAGCGAGCTTCCCAAGCGGCTCATCGGCGTACTCGACGAGGGGCTCCGCCTCGTCCTCGGGTTGTGACCGCAAGATCGCCGGCCGCTGTGAAAGAAACGTCAAAGCCGCGGAGGGGCGAAGGGCCCCTCCCGGGTCTGACCCTAAAATGTTTCTATGGCGCACTCGGCTCCGCTCCACGGCCCGGTTCGAGTTCTTGCGTGCCTCCTCTTGATCGCCGCTGGCGCTCGAGTCGAAGCGCAATCATATCCGCCGATCTCCCTCACTATCTCCAACTTCGAGTCGGCGGGGGAGTGGAACCGCGGTACATTGACTGCCTCACCCAGGCAGGAGGGCAACACCTCCCTCCAGTGGATTCCCTACGATGGCACCCTCAGCCTCACCCAACCCTTCGACCTCTCGGCATACGACGGGCTCCGCTTGTGGATCCACAGCAACAAGGACACCGGCCACGAACTGCTCTTCTATCTCTCGTCTGAAAACTCCGCGACCGTGGGCGGCGACTACTACAACCTCAAGCTCCAGGTGGATTGGACCGGATGGAAACTGCTGGAGCTGCCCTTCCTCGACTTCAAGTCCAACCGCGAGCCGCTCGGCTACGACGCGATCGACGCCGTCAGCATCTTCGCAAGCGGCTGGGACATGACCCCCGACCCCGAGGTGGTGCTCTACCTCGACGCCCTCGAGGCCTACGGCTTTGCCTATCCGCCGCGCACCACCGATCCCCAGGTCACCGTCTTTGACTGGAGGGTGGGCGCCGTCCGCGCCGGCTTCTGGACCAACGCTCTCGAAAACGACTTTCCCGGCCAACAGCACCCCAGCTCCATCGACGTGGTGAGCTCTCCGCTCTACAGCTTTGACTCCAACGTCCTGCGTTACTCAGTGAACTGCGGCGAGGACCTTTCGGCTTTTCCTGAGTCCAGCGAACCCACCAACAAGCGGGCCGAGAGCCACTCGAACTGGGGCGTCTACGGCGCCGTCCCCGGCGACACCGTGTGGTGGCGTTTCACCTACCGGTGGGAGAGCCTCGACCGCGACCACGAGATGACCATCTTCCAGTGGCGCAACCAGAACGACGGTGTGCTCGGCGGCCCCGGTGTCGAGCTCCAGTTCAAACCGGTGGGCGACCAGCTCCAGATCGTCGGCACCGGCTGGGCGGTCGATTACCCGGACCGCGGCGTGCTGGTGGAGGACACCGTCACCGACCGCTGGTACGACTTCATCTGCACGATCACCTACAGCGTGAGCGACGGCGCGGCCCGCTGCTGGGTCGACGGCGAGCTCAAGTGGGACTACACCGGCCCGACCATGCAGACCGCCGACTACGACACCCCCCACATCCGCAACGGTCTCTATCGCTGGGACGCTGCTCGCGATTACCCCGGCAGCGGTTTCGACCCTTCAACCGGCGAGATGGTCGTCTACCAGGGCCTCACCGCCTTCGCCGTCAACCCCGACAACGGTCTGCAGAAGATGCTGGATGCCTTTCCGTCGTCGATCTTCGTCGACAACTTCGAAAGCGGCGACGAGGGGCTCTGGTCGTTGCGTTCACCCTGATCCCGGGTGCCGCGGCGACGGGTCCCGAATCCAACCGCGAGATAGGAAGCACCCGCCGGTTCGCCCCCTGCTCTCAGGCCTTCAAGTGCCCTTACAATTGAATTGGAGGCGCGCGTCTCCCCTCGACCGGGAGATGCATCGAATCGAGCACGGGGAGGGCATATGAATCGACGGCTGTGTGCGCTTTTGATCTTCATCTGCGGATCCATCGAGGCCGGCGAAAACAGTGTGCAGCCGCGGACCGTCGATCAGATCCGAGACGGCGGTGTGCTCCGGCTGCTCGTCTACCCGAGCCTCGAAGACGAGTTTCTGCGGATTGACATCTCCAAATCGGCGGTGGTGCCTGTCAGCCCTGCGGATCATTACCTCGGCATCGACGTCGATATCGTCGAAGGGTTCGCCTCGTCGCTCGGGGTCGAACTCGAGATTCGTCCTGCGTATGCTCCGGGTACCGATCTGCCGAGCTTCGATCAGCTGATCCCGAGCCTGTTGCGGGGCGAGGGCGATCTCGTAGCGAGCGCCTTCTCCGTCACCGAAGAGCGCCAGAAGCTGGTAGATTTTTCGACTCCCTACTACATCGCGGACCTGGTGGTCGTTGTTCCCGACCGCAGCAGGATCACTTCGCAAGAGGATCTTCACCGGGCGCGAGGGGCGGTCATGCCGGGATCGTCGCAGGAGGAGATGCTGAAGGGCCTCGGCGTCAGCGAGGTCGTCCGTCTCGAGCTGTTGTCGACTGAGTGCTTCGAAGTGCTGAGCCGCGACGACGCGGATTTTTCGTCTGCTGGGACTGAGCAGTACAGAGCACGTGGACGAGCCGGGCTTCAAAGAGGCCTTTCGTTTCGAGGCCGTCGACCGCTACGCGATCGCCGTGCCGCACGGAAGCCCCATCCTCCCGATGATCAACACCTACATCGAAGGCCTCGAGGCGTCGGGTGACCTGCAGTCGATCATCGACGCCCACCTGAGGTAGATACCCGCAAGAGCCGAGGCGTGCCAACGATCACAACCTCGCAACGCGCATCGGCTAAGTTTCCATGAACCGATCCAAAAGGCTTGTGGTGCAGGCGTCCCGCCTGCACTGTGCGGCCGGGACGGCCGCACCACAAAACCAGGCTTGTGGCGTAGGCGTCCCGCCTGCGCGTGCGGGCGAGACGCCCGCACCACAAACCATCCCTGAGCGCCGAAGGGTTGGGTTCATCCCCTCCCTGTTCACGTCGGCATGGCGCTGCGGGCGGAAACTCAAAACTATCCGAACTGCCAACGAACGCCACTCAAGCCACGCCCCGGCACTAAGATCCTGAACGCGCGGAGTAAACTCCTCCGGCCATGGAGCGACCCTTCTCTCACGCCGGGGAACTGGCCACAACAATCCCGCGAACCGTGCAGCACGCGAGCTGAAATCACGTTGCGCGGCCCCTGTCATTCAAGCGCTCGGACGGCGCCGCACGCGCCGCTCTTTTCAGCTCAACAAAAAGCCGCCCCTTGCGGGGCGGCTGGTTGAGTGATCTGTCGAACGCAGGAATCAGAAGACCACGGACACCTCGTTGGAGCAGGTCGACGAACCCTGCTCGCACACCTGGTACACAAAGGTCCCGCTGACGCGACCGAGGTTGTCGGTGTAGGCGCCGTCGTTGGCGGTCGTCGTGACAGGCGTACCGTTGCGGTAGACGTCCACATTCGCGCCGTGGCGCCCGACCACGCGAGGTCGGTATACCGGGTCCCCCGCACCTTGCAGCCGGTGGCGGTCAGGGTGATGCCGCTGCTGGGTGCGGTGACGGTGACGGGCTGCGTGTCGCTGTCGGTCGCGTCGTCGTTGTCGGTGACGGTCAGGGTCACGTTGTAGGTGCCGGCCGAGCCTGTAGGTGTGGCTCGGATTCTGCGCCGACGAACCGGTGGTGTCTCCGAAGCTCCAGCTCCAGGAGACAATGGTGCCGTCCGAGTCCGTGCTCTGGTCGGTGAAGGTGCAGGTCAAATCGGTGCAGCTGAAGGCGAACGCGGCCGTCGGCGGCGTGTTCTGCGGAGTCTCGCTCACGGTGACGGGTTGCGAGTCGCTGTCGGTGGCGCCGTCGTCATCGGTGACCGTCAGGGTCACGGTGTAGGTGCCGCCGGCCGTGTAGGTGTGGCTCGGCGGTCGACGCCGGTCGCCGTGCCGCCGTCGCCGAAGTTCCAGGCGTAGCTGACGATCGAGCCGTCGCTGTCGGACGAGCCGCTGCCGTCGAAGGTGCAGCCGAGGTCCGTGCAGCTGGAAGTGAACGATGCCGTCGGCGGCTGATTGACAGGAGGCTCACCCGAGCCCACCGAGAACTCGCACACGAAGGTGTCCCACTGAAAGTTCCCGCCGGTTATGAAGACTTCGTTGGTGTGCCAGAAGGTGTCGTCGGTGGGGTCGACGGAGGTGGACGAATAGTCGCCCGAGCGCCCGATACCCTCCTGCACGCCGGTACCCGCCGCGCAGATGATTTCCTCGGCATCGAGGAAGCCGCTGCCGCTGTTGGCGGCCGACTGCCCGGCGGCTGCGGTCGAAACGTAGGTGTTGGTGCTCGACACCAGGTAGCCGATGCCGATGTCGCCGGCGGCGTTCATCGCTGCCGAGGGCATCCAGCGGTGCAAACCGTCGTCGGGCCCGAAGGTGCCCTCCTGGTAGAGCGACCAGCCACCGCCGCTTTCGCGCAGCTCGTACCAGCGGATGCCGGCGCGACCGCCGCCGACGTCGATGGTGTGGGCGGCGACCATGGTGCGATAGGCGCCGAAATCGCGGAGCTGCAGCCGGTGCATCAGGCGGTCGCTGAGGGCCTCCAGCGCCGGGCCGCCGTCGGGCTGCGGGATGCAGGTCTCGCGCGAGGCCACGCACAGGTCTCCGCTGAAGGGCGTCATCGGCAACGGATGCGATCTTGCTGACCGACGCGTTTTCAGTGCGACCAGTCAACGTCGATCTTCCAGATGTCGAAGGAGCCGGCATTCGACATGGCGGTGGCGAAGAGCGCCGGCACCGAGCCCGAGCCGTCGAGGTCGCCGGCGACGAAGCCGAACTCGCGCGGTGCCGATGTTGAAGCCGATCAGGCTCGCCGGCTGGCCGGCGTACATGGCGGCCTTGTCCATGACGCCGAGAAAGGTGCCGCCCCAGCTGAAGTTGCGCCCTCGCTTGGTGAACAGATTGGCGGTCATGGTGATCGAATCGCTGACGATCCCGTGTTTGGGGTAGTCGTTGAAGCCGATGCCGTCGAAGGCGAACTCGTAGCGGTTGTAGGCCGCCGGTCGGGGTCGCCCGTCTGCGAGATGGCGACGCACTGCGAGAAGGTGCCCATCGAATCCGGGAAGGCGAACTGGCTCACCAGCCAGCGGTCGGCCACCTCGTCGTAGAGGACGATGGGGTCGCCCTGGTTGTAGGCCTCGCAGTTGCCGCCGATGCCCGTCCAGAAGGCGTTGCTCGCGAACGAAGGCCACGACGACATTGCCGTTCTTGTCATAGATCGTGGTCAGGAGGTTGATCATCTGGACGAAGTGGTTGGTGACCGATCGGAACCGTCGGTGTCGGGCGGTGCGATGAGAAATCCCAAAAGTGCGCCGTTGTCGTTGTTGGAGGCACCGGGAAAGCCGGAACCCATCACAGTGGCACCGTCGCCTGGAGTGGTCTGCAGCACCGCATCGGGCGCCGACGGACCGCCGCCGCCGAACGCCGGCTTACCTTCGCCGCGGAAGTTCATCACCTCGCGCGGCGGACCCGCCTTCGGACCGCGCGCCCGCGCCTGGGCGGCAGCCGCGGCGAGCGAGGCCAGCGGTTTGTTGTTGGCGTGCGCCTCGATGCGTTCGAGCGCGGTCTCGCTCTGCGCCACGGCCGGCACGGCCGCCAGCAGCACGATCGCCGCACACACGATCACTACCAATGTCCCCCGAGATTCTCTCAACATCTGACTCCTCCTCGTTTTCGATCTGTGTGTCGCATTCTTGCCTGCAATCGACGATAGCTACCTCTTGCCACTCCCGTCAAGAGTGATTCTCAATCAATGGAGTCTGCTAGAGTCCGCGCCATGAAGAACACGTCAAGCCTCTTCTTCGGGTTGTTGCTGTCGCTCGGCGCCGCGGCCGGCGCCGGTGGGATCGACGAGTCGTCGTCGGCGGCAAAAGCGGGTTCGAACGAACTCGCCGCAGCGCTCGAAGCGGCGCGCGGGGCAGAGCCGCCTCGCTATCACCTGATCGTGCACCGCACCGACGACGCGGGACAACGCAGCTTCGAGGTCTTCCCGAGCGGCGTCGCCATCTGGAACCACCGCGCCCAGATCACGCTGCCGCCGGCGGTGCGCGCGTCCCTCCTCGAGATCCTGCGAAAGGGCAGGTTCGCCGACATGGCGCCGAGCTACGGCGGCAAGAGGACGCCGGAGGTGGGAGAGGCTGCGCTGCGCGTCTCCTGCCGGGTGGCGCTCGAGCTCGACGGCGTCGAGAAAAGCTCGGTGCAGCTGGCTGACGGCGAGCAATCGGCCGAGCTGGCGGCGCTGGCCGACGCCCTGCTCGACCGCGTGGAGCCGCTGGCGGCGAAGGGCGTGACTGCAGACGACCTCGATGACGGGTTGCGCAAGCTGGCCGGGGGAAACCTGGCGGCGGAGGTCTTCCGGCTGCGTTTCGTGTGGCTGCCGGAGGACGGCGACGGCGAGATTCTCTCGATGCGCGACGGCCTGGAATCGCGCAAGGCCTACTCACCCGGCCGCCGTATCGGTGACGAAACCGTGTCGGAGCTCGACTCCGATCGCCTGACCGCGACGGTCGAGGCGCTGCTCGAGGCTGACGTCGCCTCATTGCCGGTCAACCTGTGGTCGGCCGAGCACGTGGAGCTCGAGGTGGCCGTCTTCGGCCACCGCACCTCGGTCATCGGCCGCGACTTCAGCCGGTTGGCTTCCGATGAGCAGAGTGAGGCGCAGAAGCGATTCAGGCGACTGATCGCGTTCTTGCGCGATGACGACTCGGCGTCGGCGCCTACAGAACGTCATTGAACCCCGGTGAGCCCGCATTTCTCACCCTTTTCGCTACGAGCGCGACGAGGGGCTCTGGTCGGCGCAGTCTCCATGAACCGATCTGACAGGCTTGTGGCGCAGGCGTCTCGCCTGCGCGTGCAGCCGGGACGGCTGCACCACAAAACCACGCTTGTGGAGTAGGCGTCCCGGCTGCACCACAAAACCGATCGTGAGCTCACCTCGCAGGTCGTTCCCACTCTGTGAGCTGTGAAGGCTAGAATCATCCGGCCATGGAGCCACCCTTTTCTCACGCCGGTGAACTGGCCGCGCTGGCGACCGCCTGCTGCTGGACGGTCAGCGCCCTCGCCTTCCAGAACGCCGGCCGCCGCGTCGGCTCGCTGCCGGTCAACCTGATCCGGCTGGTGATGGCGGTCGTTTCTCCTCGGCGCGTTCACCTGGGCCACCCGTGGCACGCCGCTGCCGACGGATGCCTCCCCCCACACCTGGCTGTGGCTGGGGCTGTCGGGCCTGGTGGGTTTCACGATCGGCGACCTCTGCCTGTTTCGCGCCTTCGTCCTGGTCGGGGCGCGGATCTCGATGCTGCTGATGACCCTGGTGCCGCTCTTCACCACGATCTTCGGCTTCCTGGTGATGGGCGAGGTTCTGACGCCGATGGAGCTGGCCGGGATGGCGCTGACCATCGCCGGGGTGTCTTCGGTCGTCTTGGAACGACGCCGCGACGCCAACGGCCAGATCGAGCGCCTCCCGCTGGCCGGGATCCTCCTCGGTCTCGGCGGCGCCGTCGGTCAGGCGCTCGGGCTGGTCCTCGCCAAGTTCGGCATGGGCTCCTACAACGCCTTCGCCTCGACCCAGATCCGGGTGCTGGTCGGGCTCGTCGGGTTCGTGGTCGTCTTCACCGCGACCGGCCGCTGGCCGAGAGTCCGCGCCGCGCTCGCTGACCGCAAGGCCATGACCAGCACCGGCATCGGCGCCTTCTTCGGCCCCTTCCTCGGCGTCTCGCTGTCGCTCCTCGCGGTGCAGTACACCGAAGCCGGAGTCGCCGCGACCCTGATGGCGCTCGCCCCGGTCCTGATCATCCCGGTGTCCATCGATCTTCTACCGCGAGCACGTCGCGTGGCCGGCCGCCGTCGGCGCCGCGGTCGCCGTCTGCGGCAGCGCGCTGCTGTTTCTCTGAGGTCAATCAGTCCCCGCGGCTACCCATCTCCGATCGAGGCCGCCGCCGCGGCGAGGTCGGAATCGAAGACGTGCACGCCGGTGTCCTCGGCTCCAGCTTGGACGGCCTTGTTGTACGCATCGAGCAGCCGCCTCGGATCGGCCAACACCTCCATGACCGCCTCGAGGCCGGATCCGCTGTCGATGCGGCTGATCATCAGCGAACCCACCGTGTGCGGCCCGGCGCCCAGGAGGAACCCGGTGGCCGCGTCGTACTGCTCCCGGTCGGTGATCTCGCCGGCCTCGATGGCGGTGAGGACGCGCTCGACCTCGGCCAGAAGCTCGTCACCCCGTTCGGCGAGCTGCGCGACTCCCGAGTCGCTCGCGATCGCCCGCTCCATGTCGCGGCGGCCGCTGATGAGGTAGGTGGCGCTGCCCTCCGTCACAACCGATACCAGCAGGCCGTAGGCGAGCTCGTCACGTGCTGTTAGCTCGAGCGAGGCCCGTCGGTCCGCCAGGATCTCCCGATAGCCGAGGTGGTGCATCTCATGCGCGATGAAGTCGACCAGGTCAGACTCTGCGGAGTACGGGCGGCGCCCCGTGCCGTCGAGGAAGCTCAGCATCAGAATGTCGACGTAAATCTCGCCGCCGGGCAGCGCAGCAGCGCCCGCCCGGCCGCCCATGACGATGAACGCGGGCGGTGACAGGTCGACCGGCGCCGGCAGCATCGCCAGCGCGCGGGCGCGGCTGGTTTCGTAGACGTCGTAAGCCTCGATTTCCTCGAGGCGGCGTTCGAGCACATCGAGGTGCGCCATCCCCCAACGCAGCACGGGCCACACGTTCTCGGTCAGGCCGACGACCCCGCGCCGAGCACGTTCGGTTTCGTCGGCGGGCGCGAGAACCGGAGCCCGGTCTTCTCCCACGCTCTTCAGGATCGTTTCGTACTGTTCGGCCGAGACCCGCCGCGCCAGGTTCATCTGTTCAATCACCAGGGCCGTGCCCGGCGCCGCCATGACCGCCTCGACCGCCGGGTCGTCGATCGGCCCCCGGGCGGACTGGCCGAGAAACCCCAGCATCGTCCTGGCCTGTGACATATCGAACCCGCCGCGCGGAGAGGCCGGCGCCTCCATTTCGGCCGCCGGCCCGGCGCACGCACAGACCGCCGCCAACACGAGTGCACCACCTCCGCGGAGCACGATCGAATGATCAGCGGTGTTCGACATCGAGGACCTCATGCCATCGCCTCCGTTCAGCGCCCCCGTTGAAATCAACCATCGGAGGCCCACGAACTCCTTTACGAATTCGGGCTGGCTGATGTTACGGCGTGATCCGAGCCGCCGTCGCTCAGTGCTTCGCCAGCCACTCCCGGGTCGCAGCCAGATCCTCCTCGCCCAGCTCGCCGATCGCGACCAGCTCCTTCTCCGCGGCGGCGACGCTGCGGCGGCCGAGTTCGCGCTGGCCGGCCTCCCACTGTGCGCGGCCGAGGTTGTACCGGGTCACCGCGATCAAAACCGGGTCGGTGTCGGCGGCGGTCCGGATCGCGAGGGCCTTCTCGAGGTGGACGACGCCCTGCGCCGGTTGTCCGGTTTCCATCAGAAAGACCCCGGTATTGTTGGCGGCGTAGGCGTAGAGCGGGTGTTCGGTGCCGTAGGCGGCGGTCAGGATCTCGCCGGCCCGGCGCGACGCCTCGAGTGCGGCCTCGAAATCCCCGGCCTGTTTTTCGAGGCTCGAGAGGTTGAGCAGGCTGATGGCGATCTGCGGGTGTTCCGGCCCCCAGCCTGCGGACACGATGGCCACAACGACAACATGAACGGTTCGAGCAGGCATAACA
>CAVQQV010000037.1:0-11236 GCA_963714885.1 Candidatus Sulfomarinibacteraceae bacterium
TATCCGAGATCACGCCGGGCCGCCGAGATGTCAAACCAGTGGGCGGATGCAAAGTTGCGCGCGATAAACCTCGTCATCGGCGGTCCGTTTGGAAACGGCACGAAGCGTTCGACGGTTTCGAAGATGGCTCCCGCAGCCACCGCAAGCTGAAGCGGCACCGCCCGTTCCTCCGGCGGCAGCCCTGCGGCAGCGAGAATGCCGTTGACGATCTTCTTGAGCGGCCACGGGTCCCCGTTGCTGATGAAATACGGACGGCCGGCACAGGCCGAGCCCGGCGTCAGCCGATCGGCCGCCAGGAGATGGGCGTCGGCGGCGTTGTCGATGTAGGTCGTGTCCACGAGGTTGTCGCCGCCGCCGACAAAACGCAGCCGTCCCGATCTCGCTCTCTCGACGAGTTGCGGCACGAGGTTTGTGTCGTCAGGGCCCCAGATCAGTCGGGGCCTGAGCGCGACCGTCGACAGGGTGTCGTCGTTGGCCGCCAAGACCGCCATCTCGGCCATCGCCTTGGTCTGGGGGTAGGCGGCGTCGAAGTGCTCCGGGTAGGGCTCCGACTCATCGACCCCGGCGAGGTCGCCCCCTCGGTGAACCACGCTCGGCGTGCTGGTGAACACCAACTTCGGCACCCCGTGGCGACGCATGGCTGCGAGCACGTTCTCGGTGCCGACCACGTTGGTGCGACGAAAGGGCTCGAAGGCCCCCCATGGATCGACCTTTGCCGCCACGTGAAAAACGATCGTGCATCCCTCGACCGCCCGACCAACCACCTTGGGATCGGCGATGTCGCCCCGGATCTGCTCGACACCGAGCGCGTCGAGCTGGGGATAGAGGCCTCTCTGAAGAGAACGCACCGAATAGCCGCGGTCCACCAGGCGGCGCACGACCGCTCCGCCGAGAAACCCGCCGCCACCCGTGACCAGGGCCTTCACCGCTCGATCCTAGGCGCGGCCCACGCGGCGAGCGCCGACCGCCCGATCTTGGCATTGTGGCGGATGTCCACAGGAAACCCCGGGTGGAACAAAATCGTTCTGACCGTCCGTGTGTGGTCGAAGCCGGCGCCGATTTCCAGGAGCTCTCCCCGCACCCGTTCGTGATCGGTGTTGGAGACGTACTTTTCGAGCTCGACACACAGCACCGGTCGTTGATTTCCGGGTTCGCCGACCCCGACCAACGCGGTGCGGTAGACCTCGGGATGGGTGTTGAAGACCGACTCGCAGGGCACGGTGTAGAGGACACCACCGGCCGTCTGTACCCGTTGCGACTTGCGGCCGCAGAACCACAGACGACCACTCTCGTCGAAGTAACCGAGGTCGCCCATGCGGTGCCGCACTCCCCCACCGTCATCGATTTTGGCGAGCGCGGTGTGCAACGGCGCGTTGAAATACTCCCGGGTCACCTGCGGGCCCTTGACGACGATCTCACCGATCTCTCCGGTCGCGATCTGGAGGCTCTCGCTCCAGCGTTCGATCGGTCCGTCGTCGATCCCGATCACCGCCGCCTCGATGGAGGGCACAGGCCGGCCGACGCAGGTGCCGGCGCCGCGGTCGGTGGCGTGGCGGGTCTCACCCAGAATCTCGTGGCTCGAGGTGGTGGCCACCGGCAGCGACTCGGTGGCACCATAGGGGGTGTGGATCGCGGCATCGCCGGTCAGCATCGACTGAAAGCGCTCGATCACCTGGGGCGACACCGGCGCACCGGCCGAGATCACCCGGCGCAGCGTGGGCAACGCGACGCCGTTTTCGACCCCCCACCGGCCGACGGTGTCGAGGAGGGCCGGCGAACCGAACATGGTGGTGACGCCGAACTCGCGGATCGGTTCGATGATCTTTGCAGGATCGACCCGCGCCGGCCGCGTCGGGTCCATATCGGGCACCACCGTCGTCATGCCGAGGGCCGGGTCGAAGAGGGCGAAGAGCGGAAAGGTCGGCAGGTTGACCTCCCCCGGCTCGATACCGTACGCCTCGCGAATCGCCTCGACCTGGGCGGCGAAGTTGCCGTGGCGGTAAACCACACCTTTGGGGGGCCCGGTACTGCCGGAGGTGAAGACGATTGCTGCCACGTCGTCGGCTGCCGTCGCCGCGATTTTGGTCTCGGGCCTCGCCGCCCCCAGGGCCTCGACCGACTCCAGGGTCTCGCCGCCCCAGAACCACCGTCGGCCCACCGTCACCCGTGTCCGCACCGTGTCGCGGGCCCACCCCAGGACGACCCGCGCAGCGTGGGCCTTTGAAACTCCGATGAACGCAGCCGGCTGTGCGTTGCCGAGACAGGCCTTGAGGTGTTTGAGACCGATCCCGGGATCCACCAGCACCGGCACCGCGCCGGCTTTGAAGAGCGCAAAGGCGAGGGCGAAGAGGTCGAGCCCCGGCGGCACCATCAGCACCGTCCGCACACCGCGTCCGATTCCGATCGACTCGAGACCGCGGGCGATGTGGTTGGTGCGCTCCTCCAGCTGCCGGTAGGTCAGCCGCCCGCCGCGCCGACCCCACGGACAAACGATAGCGGTGGCCTCCGGCTGCCGCGCCGCCATCTCCGGCAGGAAATCCGCAATATTCGATTTCTCAGTCATTGGTCAATCTTCTCGTTCAGTTTCTACCCCCAGAGGATAACCACAGAGACACAGAGGCACAGAGTATTTCACAGAGATAATTCTTCCTGCCATCGCACGGGCTCAGAGCAGGTCGACAAACGAGGTTCGACGTACCGATTCGACTTTTCTGAAGCCACGCCCGGCAGCTGGTGTTTCTTAACGCAAAGGCGCAGAGACGCAGAGGGCGCGGTAAAAAAACCGACACGATTGCCCGAAGTGATTCGAACGGCACCGAGTCCTACCGTCGTCGATGACTGTGAGGGCGGTGAGGCCAGCGCTCTCAGAGAGTGCTGGCCGTTGGGAAGGGACGCCGCCGCGAATGCTCGCATTCGAAGCGGCGTCCCTTCCCAACGGTCCCCGGCCGCCACGCGGCGGCCGGGACCTCACCGCACGTTCGAGTACCTCGTATCGCTCTGTGGGACCCTCTGTGTCTCTGTGCCTCTGTGGTTCTTCGAACACTCCACTCATGGCGCGCAGTCGAGGAACGCACGGATCAGGGGGATGATCTCCTCCCCCGCATCTTCGAGGATGTAGTGACCGCAGTCGGGGTAGCGGTGGACCTCGGCGTCGGGGTAGATCTGTCTGCCACTCTTCGAGGAAGTGGTGTCGAACACGAAGTCCTTGTCGCCCCAACACACCAACACGGGCCGGTCGCGAAAGACGTCGAGTCGTGCCGCCGTGTCCGACACGATGTCGTAGCCGCGGTCGCCGGGCTTGAGCGGAATGTCCTGGACAAAGCGCAGGGTGGCGATGCGGTCGTTCCAGCTGTCGTACGGCGCGCAGTAGGCGTCTCGGATCTCGTTGGAGAGCTTCTTCCGGGTACAGGCTACGTGGGAGGCGCCGCGGCTGAAGGCATTGAACGCCCGCACCATCAACGGACCCAGGGGAGTGTCGCGAACCATCCACAGCTGCCATGGGAAGGGCTTGGACTTCGGAAGGTGGAAGGCGGCGGTGTTGAGCACCACCAGGCGCTTGATCCGATCGGGGTGACGGACAGCCCAGCCGAGCCCGATCATCCCACCCCAGTCGTGGACCACGAGGTTGATGTCCGTGAGATCAAGCTCGTCCATCAATCGGCCGAAGTCGTCAATTCTCCGGCTCAGGGTGTAGTCGTAGCGGTCGTCCCCGGGCTTGTCGGAAAGACCACAGCCCATGTGGTCGGGAACTACCACCCGGTGGTCCTTCCGCAGGTCGCGCACCAGATCGCGGTAGTAGAACGACCATGTCGGGTTGCCGTGGACTGCGACCACGGTCTCGCCCTCGCCCTCGTCGAGATAATGAAGCCTGAGCCCATCGAGGTCGAGCCAGTTTCTATTGAACGGATAGAGGTGCTCTGGAATCTCTTGCATACCCTATTCAGCTATGTGCGCTCAGCCCATCGCTACCAGATCAGTTCGGCCATGGTGCAGTTGATGCCGCTGCCGATGCCCAGGAGGGCCACCCTCTGACCCGCGCAACAACTTCCCGGTCTCGGCGAGTTTCGACAAGGCGATGGGCACACCGGCAGGACCGATGTTGCCGAAGTCTGGATAGAGACGGAAGATCTTCTCAAGGTCGATACCGAGGATGCCCGCCAACTGTTCGGTGTGGACCTTGCTCACTTGATGGAGGACAAAGTGGTCGATGGTGTCCACCGTCCAGTCGAGGGCACCGGTCGCCCGGCCCCACGTGCGCACCGCGAGCTCCATGCCCTGCCATCAGCAGTTCCTTGGTCTTCGTCACCATGGTGTCGATATTGCCAGCGCACAAACGGCAGTGTTGGGTCGCGGCCAGATTGACACTGCCCTTGAATTGGTGCCCGTTCGGTTCGAGGTCCGACCGGCCGAGCACCATGGCGGCGGCGCCGGAACCGAGAGTCAACGACGCGAAATTCTCTCTGAACGTCGCCTCGTCGACGTCCGGGCTCTGCAGCCGTTCGATCGTTGCCTCGGTGATCTGGCGGCTGGTCTCGCCGTTGACAAGGATGCCGTAGTCAACCTCGCCACGGTCGATCAGGTTGCCCACCATGTCCATCCCGTTGACAAAACCGAGACAGGCGTTTCCGAGGTCGAAGTTCATGCAGGTTTCGGGAAGCCCCAGCATCGAGTGCGCGATGCAGGCAGTCGAAGGCTCGAGGTAATCTCGGCACACCGACGTGTTGATGAGAATACCGAGTTTGGAGCGATCGATGCCCGCGGCCTCGATGGCTTTTTCGCCGGCCCTGGCGGCAACCTCGCTCGGCATCGTCCCCTCGTCCCACACCCGTCGTTCCATGATGCCCGACAGTTCCCGCAAGAGGTCCCGTCGGATACCCAGACGTTCCATGGTCGGAGCGAGACGTTCTTCGATCTCCAGCGAGGTGATGCGATGCGGTGCGTCCACATGGGCAACGCTGAGGACCGACACGTTTTTGAAGTTCATGCTTTTCTCCAACGAGGAACGCTCACCGGAAAGATTCGAACCGGTGGCGGGTTGCTGCAATCTCGCGGCGGCGAGGGTACCATCCCGCGACGCGGCAAAAAAGGCACGACGCGGCAAATAGCTGTGAATCTTACACTTCGAGGTCGATCCAGGTCCGGCCTCCCCACACCCTTGCGAACACCAACGCCTGCACGCTTCGGTAACAGACCTGGGCGACCCACACGGCGGACAATCCCATACCCAGAACCGGACCGAGAACGTACGCTACCGGCAGAAACAGACCCCACTGCATGCCGATGGAGACCCGCATGACCAGACGGCTGGCGCCGGCGCCGAGAAGGGCGTTCAGGAGAACGCTGCCAAGCGTCTCGATGGTCATCGTGGCTCCGAGCAGGCGCAGTGGAAAGCGCGCGAGAGCGATCGTGTGCTCGTCGTGGAGAAACAGCCCGAGCAGGAGGTCGGGAAACACCAGACCCACCAGGGCCCCACCACCAACCAACACCATGGCGAGCCTGCTGACATCCCAGCCCCATCGCACGGCGTCGTCGCGGTCTCCCCTGCCGAGGGCCTGGCCGACCAGTGATGCGGCGGCAAGACCGAAACCGACACCCGGGAGGATCGCCACCAGCAGAAGCTGGACCAGCACGTTGGATGCGGCGAGCTCGGGTGTGCCGATGCGGCCGATGATCCAGAAGAAGGCGGTCATCCCTGCGGCAAAGAAAAAGCTCTGCAGGCCCGCCGGGACCGACAACCTCACCATCGACGCCACAGTCGAACGGTCCGCCCAGCTGCGCAGGAAGCCCAGCGGCCTGGCGTGCCGCAGTGCGAGTCCGAAATAGATGGCAGTCCCGATATAAGTCGAAATGGTGGTCCCGATTCCGGCCCCGGCAGCGCCCAGCGCGGGCAGCCCCAGGTGGCCGAAAATCAGAAGCCAGTTCAGGATGACGTTGCAGACGTGCATGACGACCAGGGTCTGGAGATAGCGTTTCGACTCGCTGATGCCATTCCAGAACCCGCGAAATGCGAAGTTCATCCCGATGGCCGTCATTCCCACCAACCGCGCCTGGAAATACGGGACCCCGATCGCCACCACCTCAGAGTCCTGAACCAACAATGGGAAGAGGCGGTCGGCAAAGCTGAAGAGAAGGAGTGACCAGGGAATACCCACCGCTAACGCGATCAGGAGCCCCGCGTTGAGAGGCGCTGCCGTTTCGCTCGAGCGACCCTCACCGAGGCGCCTCGCCGAGATCGCCTGAACGCCGGCAGACAGACCCATGATGAAGGCCATCGCCATGAAGTTGGCGAAGCTCCCCATCCCCACCGCCGCGAGCGCGGACGGGCCCAGAGTACCCACCATCGCGGTGTCGACCAGATTGAGAACATTCTGCGACACCATCCCGCCGATGATCGGCAGTGCCAGAGCGAGAATTGTCCAGGTTCGTCGGCGGTCGAACACGCGCCCCCTCTCGAATCGGTCTGCAGCATACGACGGTTCGCACCACCGGAGAATCATCTGGACGACCGTGGCCCTGCTGTGTCACCATAGTGCGCACTCGACAACAACTCCAGGAGGAAGTCATGAACAACCTATCAGAGAATCTTCAGTGGATCGGTCCTCGCACTTTTCGTGACCGCCTCCTTCGCGATCGCCGGGGACCCACCGCAATCCAACGAGGCCGAGGCAGTGGCCAACGCCGCCATCGCCCAACTCGCGGGGTGGCAGACCCAGGCCGCACGGAAGACGCTGCAGGCAAAGAAAGACAAGTTCGGTTCCGACGCCCGAGTTCAAGACGGCGTGGGCGTTGCTCGAGGCCCAGGAGGCGGGCGAGTCGCGGGCAAGGGCTATGCAGGCAGCGGGCTTCACGACATCTCGCACAGATGGCGAAAGCCGAGAAGCGTCGATCCTGTCGCCCGTACTGGGAAGCCGAGCTATTTCTACCACCAGAACAAGAACAACGAGGCGCTGACGCGGCCTGGCAGGCGACGTCGGCCCAAGCGCGGCGGAAATGGTGAAGAAGGACCCGACCGATGCCACCGCCCAGTTCTACCTCGGCGCCGCTCTGGTTCGCCAGAAGAAGTACGATCCCGCTCTCAAGGCCCTGCGGCTCGCCGTCCGCGGCGGGTTCGACGAGGCCATGGTCAACTATCAGATCGGCTTCATGTACCTTCTCCAGCAGAAGTGGAAGGAGGCCAAGGACGCCTTCGACGTCGGACTCACCGTCAATCCCCGTTTCGCCCCCATGTACTACTGGCGCTCGATGGCGTGGGACAAGCTCGGCCGCAAGGACAACCTGCTGCTCGATCTTGACCAGTACGTCAAACTCGCCCCCAACGGCCCCGAGGCCGGCAAGGCGAGGGCGATCCTGAAGTCAGCCGGAGGGTGAAGGCTCGACCCTCGAGGCTCGATGCGGCGAAATCGTAGATTCTCCTCACGCGTTGTCAAGGGGAGATTTGGATTGACGAGTGTCGAGCGACGAGTGACGAGGCTCCGGCTAGAATGGCCGCCCGATGCCGAGGTAGAACTTCATCTTCTTCGAGCTGATGCCGACGTCGGCAACCGGCCACGCCACGTCCGCCCATAGCGGCCCGATCGGCGTCGACCACCGCACGCCGACGCCGGCGCCCACCGCCAGCCCGAGGTCGGCGTCGCGCCAGCTCGGCCAGACCTGGCCGATGTCGGCGAAGACCGCGAAGCGCAGCGCGCCCCACACCGGGATCCGCAGCTCCTCGTTGAGGATAAACAGCGCGCCGCCTCCTGCGGGAACCAGATGTCCCTTCGAATCCGAGGTCCACCGGTCCGACGCTGTTGAGGTCGAACCCCCGGATGGAGGCCTGACCGCCGGCAAAGAAGCGGGCATCGCGCAGAAGGTTCTGACCCTGGAGCGGCTCCGCAACGCCCAGCCGGGCGGTCTGCATCCAGGTCGCCCCCGAATACGGGGTCAGCGCGAGGCTGAAGTTACTCAACCAGCTGACGTAGTCGAGATCAGAGCCGAAAGTCTGTGAGCTCCAACCGAGGTCCGAGGTGAGGCCGTAACCCCTGCGGGGATCGAAGAGGTTGTCGAAGTGAGTCCACGACCGTTCGCGCGCCGATGGTACCGATCTTGACGCGGATATCGAAGGCGGTCGAAAAACGGGTCGGGCACCTTCTCGAACGTCCTCGTATCGGTGTACCGGTAGTACAGACCGCACCTGGACCCGATCGGTCGAGGGCGTACGACAGCCTCCAACGATGCGAGCTTCGTCCTGGTTGACGCAGAAGGTTCGGCTCGTCGGCGCATCGCCCTCGACGTAGCCGACGGTCGTGATCAGTGACAACCGCCCACCCGGTACCGGTGGCAGCGACCCGATCAGAAAGAGCTTCTGTTCGGTCGAGCCCCACCCGCCCCTGAGGTTGAGCCCCGCACCCCTGCCGAAGAGATCATCGTCCCGGAGACCGAAGCTCGCCGAAACGCCGCGCTCGGTGCTCCACCCACCTCCGACCTCGGCCGCCCATCGGTCCTTCTCCACGACATCGAATTCGACATCGACCTCGGATACACCGACATCACGGGTCCGCACTTCGACCCGCTCGATCGGCGAGAAGTTGGCGATTTGGGAGGCCGACTGGTCGAGAGCCTGGTCGGTGAGAACCTCGCCGGCGGCGACCGTCACCCCTTTGTCGAGCACCCGAGGGCTGGTGTGTTTCAGACCGGAGTACTCAACGTTGCGCAACACCCGCATCCTGCCCGGCTCCAGTTCGACCTCCACCACCCACTCGCCTTCGGGGGATGAGCGAAACTCACTCCTCGCACGCGCCTCACGGTAACCCGCCGCAATGTAGGCGTTCCGCAGGCTCCGGGTGGCGGTATCGACCGCTTCCCGATCCAGAGGTTGCCCGACGCGGATTCCGAAAGTCTCTGCTTCGACGAGCCCCAGAGGATCACTGCCGACCAGCGCAACCACGTCAATCGTCTGCCTCGGTCCGGAATCGACGTCAATTCGCACTTCGCTTCTGGATGGATCGAGACGAACCACGTCAACCGACCGCACCTTGGCGCTCAAATAGCCGAACGAAGCCAGTCGGCGCTCCACCGAACGGGCTAGGGACTCGGGCCGGTTGGCCATGGCCGCGACGACGTTGGCTGACCCCAATTGTCTCCCAATGGCGATCGCGACATCGAGCGGAAGACCGTCGAAGTACGGTCCTTCGAGCTTTGTTTCCTGTCCGCGATGGGCGTCGACGACGATCAGATCGCCCAACCGCTCAACCGTTACCGCGGCATCCGGAAAACCCTGCAGCGCAAAGTACCGCGTCACCAGGGCTCTCATTCCCTCGAACGACTCCGTCTCGAGCGGCGGCGGCTCGTACATGGACGTCACTTCGGATCGTACGTGCCGCGGCGGGGGCTCACCCACGAAGCGGACGAACTGCGGCACCCCAGGATCGCAGTAGAACACCAGGGTCGGCGATCGATCGTCCCCTTCTTGAAAGGCCGTCACCCGAGCGTTCTGGTACCCGTTGGCCGCCATCGCCCGTTCCATGCGGACCGATGCGACAAAGAGAAGGAACGGGTCGAACGGCTGGCCACGCCGTAGGCGTGTGGTCTTTTTGAGCTGTCGCTTGGACATCGGCCAGTCGCCCTCGAGCTTGAGGCGGTAGATCTCGGAACGGGCGAGCGTCGCCGCCGTCCCCCCCCAGCTGAACCGCTGGAAAAGCGCGGCTCCGGCATTGTCATCGACGGTCTCCTGATAGACCTGAGCGACCAGTCCCCGAAGACCACGGAAATTCCATGCCCTGGATCATGGTCATCCGGTCCTGCACATCGGTCAGGTTGGCGGAGAGAAACAGGGCAAGGTTCCGGTTGAGTCGCTGACCGACCATGAAGTTGACGCTCGGGTCACGTTCGATCTGACCGGCGATCTCGGCCGGTCTCAGGGTCTCGTTCTCGAAGCCGAGCACGCTGCTGAGGCCCTGGGCCAACCCACGGGTGGCCATCAGGGTCGGGTCGATTTTCAGGTCCCCGCCCTCACCTCCGACCAGGGTCATGTCGGATTCCGGCACAATTTCCATGATGGGGTCGATCGCCGGGTCTCCGGTGAACTCCAGCGTCCCCCGCCGCACCTTGATCTCCCGACCACCGAACCCGATGATCCCGCCGGGCGCGATGCGAACCGAACCGTGGATGCGAGGTTCCGCCGCGCTGCCTTCGATTCTCAGCACGTCCCACGCCACATCGAAGCGGCCGAGGTTGTTGTCGACCTTGACTCCCGATCTTCCGCGAACGCTGATGTCGAGGCTGATGTCGTGGAGCGGGTCGTCGGCAGCCAACTCGAGGTCATCGCCGCCGAGCACCGCCGAGGTGAGGTCGAAGGTCTCGTCCCAGAGGCCCGCTATCAGGGTCAGGTCGCCGGCCACGTGGGCCAACACGTCGGACCTTGGTTCGACCACCAGATCACCATCCCATTTGGTCAGGGTCCCCTCGAAAAAGAGCGTGACGTCATCGATTTCAAAAACGACGCCCTGTCCGGATTTCGGGTCCCAACCGCCCCCGAGAACCACGGTGCCCCGGTTGACCTCGGCCGATCCGTCGAGAATGTCGATTCTGCCATCCTGCACCCTGGCCGATACCTTGAGCCGTCGTATCTCGACCGGCGGGTCGCGCATGACAATGGCGCCGTCTCCGTGATCCAGCGTCAACGTCCCGGTGGCGGATTCCAACGACATGTCGTCGGCGACCGGCAGGTGAAGGTCGCCGACGATGCTGAAGGGTCCGCGAACGCTGACGGGCAGTTGCAGAAGCCTCGCCAGGTCTTCGTTGATGACCGCGCTCAACCGACCGTCGACGCTCTCCCGCGCGGGATCGTACGAGGCCTCGACCTCGATTCGACTGTCGAACCCGACCAGGGCGACCGGTTCGACGTGGACCCGCCGCCCGTCGATCCGCAGCTCCACGGGGCCGTCGGCGGCCAGTTCGCCGGTCGGGTGGATGACGCGCAGTCCACGCGCCGACGCCGTCATCTTGGGGTGATCCGGCGTCAAGGGGTTCCACTCGAAATCCGCCTCGATATCGGCCTCGATCTCGGTGCCGAGGGTGTCGACCGCCAGCATCTCAGCAACCGGCCCGAACGTGAACCCGTCCGTTCTCAGGTGACCGGTGACCGGGCCGCCCGGTGCGTCGGGCCACAGCCACGGCGGTCGTTCGATGTCTCCGAGCGGCACCTTCGCATCGGCCGCCAACGATCCGGCGCGGGTTTCGGTGTCCTCCATGACGG
>CAVQQV010000038.1:0-163173 GCA_963714885.1 Candidatus Sulfomarinibacteraceae bacterium
TACGAGCGGTCCTCGGCTCGGTCTTCAAGCGCCACCTCACCGTGTCGAGCCTCGACGGTTGGGAGACCACGACCCGCTTCCCCTTTCTCACCGTCGGCGAGCCCGGGGTCTACAACATCACCGCCGGGGAGGGCGTTCTCGGTATCGAAATCCGCCCCATCCCGGGCGACGATCTCGAGGGCCTGGTGGCCGAGATCGAGAGCCTCTGCCGCGAGCTCGGTCTCGAAACCAACCTCGAGCTCATGGAGCCCGGCGTTGCCTGCCGTCCGGACAACCCCCACCTCGCCAAGCTGCTGGAGGCCGTGGCGAAGGTGTCCGGGAAGCCCGCCGTGGTCGGCAAGAAAAAACCCGGTTCCTCAGCCCGCTTCGCCCCCGGTGGGCACCAGGTCGTCTGGGGCCAGAGCGGGATCGGCCCCCACTCCCGCGACGAACGGCACTACATCCCGTCGATCGAACCGTACCTCAAAGTCCTCGATGCCTTTGCAATGCGGGTGGGGAAGGGGTGAGCCGAGCGGTGGACGTGGTCCGCTCACCAGCAGCGCGAGTGAGGGTGGGCCAAGGCCCACCCTACTTCGGACCCACATACCGCGCGGTCTCGTAGGGTGGGCTTCCCGGCTTCGTTCGGAGCTCCGCCGTGGCGCGGCAGCCCACCATCAGAGTCGTTCACCTGCGTGGCGAACCCGAGGGTCCTGCAGCAATCCTGAAGGTGGGCCAAGGCCCACCCTACTTCGGACCCACATACCGCGCGGTCTCGTAGGGTGGGCATCGACCCACCATCAGAGTCAGTCAGGGTGCGTTGAAGACCACCTTACGGAATCACCGGTCTCGGCAGCCGCCCTCCGTGAGCGCTCCAGGCTGTCGCGCGCCCCACGAAATCTTCATGTTTCTCCCACCCATTCCTCATTTTACATCGGTGCCTCCAACGCATTTTTCTTTCAGAGCAGCGGTGTCGTTGCGAACAACTGAAAGAAGAGGAGGATGTGATGAGGAGACGCGCAGCAGTGTTGTCGGTAGCGTCAGTGATGTTACTCGGAGCCGGAGTGTTGGCCGCCGGTCAACCGGACATGTACACCTTCAGTGGCGCCGGCCAAGGATTTGTCGGGAACTGCGGCGACTTCGAGGTCTGGGAGGACATCACCTGGGTGGTCGAAGGCAAAGATTATTACAACAAGAACGGCGATTTCATTAAACAAAAGTGGCACTGGACGGTCGAGGGCTTCGTCTTCAATTCAGAAGACCCTGAAATCACACTCCCTTACAAGAACTCGGTGTACAACGAGCACTACTCCGCTGAAACGAACGAGAGCCGCTACACCGGACTGTGGGCCCTGGTGACTCTGCCGGGTTCCGGCAATATCTTCATCGATGTGGGCGTCATTGTCTTCAACTGGGAGGACGGCAGCTTCACGCTCGATGCCGGCAAGCACCAGTGGTGGGAGGCAAACGTCGAAGAACTCTGCCAGTTCCTGGCGGCTCCCTGACCGGTCGTGCCAGGTTCAAAGGTCACGATTGAAAGGTAGGGCACGGCCCACCCCACGTCAGGCGCACAGATTGTGCGGACTCGTGGGGTGGGCTTCAGCCCACCGTCGGAGCCTTTTAGTCCGGCACAACCGAGGACCACCTGGTGGAATCGCCGGACTCGAAGTCGTCGAAGAACAGGTTCATCGAACAGTCACTGAGAATCGTCAATCCGGCGGAACGGTCGGCGACAAAGGCGTAGGCACCCGAGACCGTCACGTCGTTGGGCGAGCCGGGAGTGTCGATGCTCCCCACCTGTACGAGCGTGCCGGAGGCGCTCGCATCGATGACGGCGAGGCCCGCGTCCGCCATCGTCACGAACACGTGCTGATTTGAAAACGAAATCCCCAAGACGGTACCGTCGAGCGCCAACTCCGCCACCTCCACGGGGGTCGTGGGGTCGGTGAGGTCGATCTCCACCAACACCGCACCCTTCCCCCCCGGACACCACTACCTGGGATGAAGCCCTCGCCGCCGTACAGGGCGGTGCCGATCGTTGTCCATGAACCGTGCTGGCATCGACGGTCGCCGGCCGCGAAAAGAGGCGGTAGAATGGACGCCATAGGCATCGACGAAACAGCCGCTCCGGTTTGACCGTACAAGACCGCGAGGATCAATGACGCATAAGTTCGCACTGTTCTTGCCGGCGTTCGTGCTGGCAGCATCGACGGCCGCGGTCGGCGATGACCAGGCGACACAGCCGCAGGCCGGCGCACCGTTGTTCGGTGACAAGGTCGAGGTGACGGTCATCAACGTCGACGTCTACGTCCGCGACCGCAAGGGGCGACCGGTCCGGGGCCTGACGGCTGATGATTTCCAGATTTCTCAAGACGGCATCCCGATGCCGATCTCGAATTTTACGGCCTTCAGCTCCGAGGCCATCGAGACTGTGCCCCCGACCGAGGATCCTTCCTCGATGTCGTCGATATCGGCGGTCGCGCGCGCACCGGACCTCCGGCCCGTTTACATGTTGTTCTTCATCGACAACGTGAATCTCCACCCTCTCTACCGGAACCGGGTGCTCAAGCGGATACGGGATTTTGTCGACCAGAACCTGGCGCCGCCGGTGCAGATGATGGTGGTCAGCTCCAGCCCCTCGCTGAAGGTGCGGCAGCCGTTCACCGATCAGCCCGAGGCCGTCCTGGCGGCCTTCGATACCGTGGCGGACGAAAGCGGCGGTCGGCTCGCCCGAGACCGCGATCGCCGGCAGATCTTCGACTGGATGGAGGAATCATCCTCGGACGCCCGCTTGGATTCGCTCGAGTTTTTCAACGCAACCGAGCAGCAGGTCAACCGGGTCCAGATCGAGGCCCAGATCCTCGCCTACGTGGAGGAAGAGTCCGATATCCTGCGCAACACCCTGGGCAGGATGCGCGAGGCCTTACGGCTGCTCGCCGGTCTCGACGGACGCAGGTCGATCGTGTACGTGTCGAGTGGCCTCCCCCTCAACCCCGGACTGGGGATGGTCTACGAGTATGCTGCCGTGTTTCGGGACAACTCCATCCTGACCCGTATCCCGCAAAGGAGCTTTCAGAACCAATTCCGCTCACTGAACGCCGCCGCCAACGTCGAGGGGGTGAGCTTCTACACGGTCGACGCCAGCGGGCTGAATCCGCTCGAGGGATTCGGCGCCGAGGACCGATTCGTGCCCGAATCCAGGGCTTCGGCGGTCGACATGAATGACCTTCAGAACTCGCTGAGCTATATGGCGGACTCGACCGGCGGTCTCGCCGTGCTCAACACCAATGACGTCGCCAAGGGGCTGGAGCTGATCCGGGACGATCTCTTCAGTTACTATTCGCTCGGCTACACCATCTCGTCGGGCCCCGACGACAGTGTGTACCGCATCCAGGTGGACCTGCCGGGCTACCCTGAGTACGACCTCAGGTATCGGCGGTGGGCGGTCGAGAAATCGCCCGACACCCGGGTGCGGGAGCTGGTCGCGAACTCTCTGCTGAGAGGCGTCGAAAGCAACCCGATGGAGCTGCGGCTCGATGCCGGCATTCCGACGCCGGCGCCGGATCAACGCTGGGAAATCCCGATCGGCGTGTCCATCCCCCTCGCTCACCTGGCGCTGGCCTTGGAGGCTGACGAGTACGTGGGCCGGCTGCAGCTGCTCATTGGTGCGCGCGACGCTCACGACCACGAGTCGGTGCTCGAGCGCAGGGAGCACGTGGTCCGGGTTGCGGCCGCACAGTACGACCCCGCCGGAACGCAGCGCTACCGGATCGCGATCCCGGTCCTGGTCAGAGAGGAGCGCCTCACGCTCGCGGTGGGGGTGATGGACCTCACCACGCGGCAAAGCTCATGCGCCGTGCTCGAGGTGGCCGTACCGTGATGAACGCGTACGGGTTTTTTGACGGCCACCCGGATTTCCAGATAACGACACCCTCTACCGGGATTCCTTGCACGGATTGCAAAGTTGAGTGATTCAGAAACCTTTCAGACCTTCTGACAGATCAGGGTGCCGCCGTGCATTCCGAGGTTGATCGGGATGATCTCGGCGGGGTAGGGCTAGGCGAAGGCGGCGCGGCTCTTGCCCGAGGTCTTTGACACCGGTCATCTCGGCGGACCGAACAGAATCACTCTCCGCGAACTGCGCGAATTATGACGAGATCGTGCGTACCAGAAGAGAAGGTGCTTGAGTTATTCGAGGCGAGAGATAGAATACTGATGCTCTCCGTCAGGATATGGGCAGATCAGGCGGCGGTCCGGCGCCGCCGTCCCGCGCGAAAAATTTGGGGTAACTGGCATGAGAAATGCGTTCTCTCTGAAGCTCAGGTACAGATACCGCGGGTCGGCTGCCATCTTCGGGTTGTTTGCGATTGCTCTCAGCGCTGGGTGGTTGACGGCGGACGAATTGACGGATGAACCCGCGGCGACCTTCTTCGAGCCGTATCGTGTGCCGCTGGTGAGCGTCGAAGTTGTGGCGACGGACAAGAATGGTGTCCCGATCCGCGGTCTCACGCGGGAAGATTTCCAGGTCTTCGAGGACAACGTCGAGGTGGAGATCAGCCACTTCTTTGTTTCGGATTCGGAGTTGGCGCAGAAAGATCCTGTCGCCTATCAAGAGGATCTGCCCGAGAACTTCCGGCAAAATCTTTACCTGGCGCTTTACTTCGATGACACCAACATTGATTTCGAACGCCGGACGTCAGCCCTCCAACATCTGCGAGACTTTTTGGAACAACCGCTTCCGCAAAATGTCCAGGCGATGCTCGTCCGGTATGACGGGAGCATTCACGTAGAACAGGGATTCACGGACCAGACCGACGAATTGGTCCCCGCCGTCGAACGGGTCATGGCCGAGCCGGCCGTGACGATGGGAGATGACGGAGCTGCGATCCTCCGCAGGATGCAGGCGGTCGCGGCCAGCCCTCGGCATGAATTGTACTCACCGAGTCTTGGGGGCCCCGTCAAACAACCGCAGTACGAGAACGTCGATCTGCAGCCGGCCGAGTCTTCCGCGTTTCTGCCCCAGATCCGCGCTTACGCCCAAACCCAGAAGGTGCGCAACCAGGCCAGCCTGATCGCGCTCGAGGGTTTCATCGGCCAGATGCAGGCGATTCGCGGCCGCAAGGTCGTTTTGTGGGTCGGCGGCCTCGAAATGAGGGCTGGTGAAAATATGTTCCGCACCTGGCAGGAGCTGTTTCCGGATCAAGCCCGCCGGCAACCCATCAACCCGATGATGGAGTCGATCCAGTACGACATGAGTCGCGATCTTCGCGAACTGGTCGACCGTGCCAACAGCAACCGCATCAGCTTCTACACGCTGAGCTCGCTCGCCGGCAGCGCCCCATCCACCGCCGCGATGAATCAACGAATCCTCGAGACGTCCGGCCGGCCCGGGCAGCAGGCGCAACGGGATATCCGGAGCCAGGACGATGCGTTGATGGTAATGTCCGATCTCTCCGGCGGCCGCATGCTATCCGACAACGCCAAGCTCGGCGAGCAGCTCGCACAGGTTGCCGAAGAGCTTGAAACCTACTACTCGTTGGGCTACACGCCGCCCTCACCCGGGGACGGGAAACAACACAGCATCAAGGTCGTGGTGGACCGCGAAAATGTCCGCCTCCGTTATCGCTTGAGTTATAAAGACTCTGAAGTCGCAGACGGCACTGCGGAACGCACTCGGGTGGCCGGGATGCTGGGAGTTGCCGAGAACCCGCTCGGGATCTCCGTGGAGTGTCAAAAACAGGAAGTCCGAGACGACGGCACCTTCCTGGTTCCAGTGCTGATCAGCATTCCGATCGGAGAACTCGTTTTGTTGCCTGAGGAGGGACGGCACCAGGCCCAGATCTCGGTCTACTCGGTGGTCTTCGACGAGGCCGGGAGATCGTCGGATGTGCACGAGCGCGCCTATCCCATCGAAATCGAAAACGACCACTTGCTGAGTGCCGTCGAACAAGATGCCAAGTTCATTGTCGGCATGGTGCTGCGAGAGGGACCGCATCGGATCGCGGTCAGTATCCGCGACGACCGCTCGTCATCGGAATCGACCGCAATCGTCGACGTGCTGGTTGGAAACGACACCGGGGACACGATCGAGTGAGCCGCTGCCGGGTATCGATTCTGTACCACACGACGGCGGTGGCTACCGGGGCTCTGCTGATGGCCCTCTTGTTCGGTGTCCCGAGTGTGCATGCTCTGCCCGGTGGCCGGGCGCCGGACGAGAGCGAGGCCGGAGCACCCGATGTGCAGGAGATCGCCGAACCCGAGTCAGAAGAGCGTTTGCCGATCGCAAGGATCGAGGCGCGACCCCTCACCGCCGTCGATGCTCGGAGTGCAGCATTGCTGTTGTCTGGTGAGACCGGGGGCGACTTCGAAGGCGCCGTTCTCTGGACCAGCGGAGGCCCCGCGGCGGGTGATGAACAGGTGTCGGTTCAGGTCTTCGTCGAGGTCGACGGCAGCGGTTTGTTGGCCGGGTCGGCGGGTTCGCGGCAGACGATCGAAGTATTTTTCTATATCGTCAACGAATCCGGCAATGTCGTAGGGCACCTCGCACAGAGCATGGTTCTCGACGGCAGCAAATACGTCGAGAGAGTTCGTGAGACCGGCCTCAGGTACGTGGGCGATTTCAAGGTCGCGAGGGGGCTCTACTCGATTCGGACCCTGGTCAGAAACCGCGGAACCATGAAGTATTTCCTGGCCAGTCGCGATTTCGATCTTCGATTCGATGAATCGTCCGCCCCGATCCTGCTGCCGCCGCTGGTGAAGGAGAGAGCGGATGTCTGGGTGACCGCGGGCGAGCAGAGTTTGCTGGTCCCTTCGATTCTGCAGGGATTTTCGGGCATGGACGTCTGGCCGTCGGCAGTGCCCGTGCGGCGGGCTGGAGAGCGGATCGAGATGGTGGTGGGATGTTCCGAGCTCACCCCCGGGCGAAACCTTTCGGCTCGCCTGGTCGATCACTCCGGTTTGCAGTTGTTCAATCTCGATCTGGAAATCGGTGCCGGGGTTGCGGCCAGTCCTGACCTCACGTTCTACTCAGCTGCCGTGGTTGTTGCAGAGTTGCCGGATGGGAGATATCGACTCGACATCGTCGTGAGTGAGGACGAGAACGGGCGGTCGGTGTCGCAATCGCTGCCGGTGTGGATTCACGACGACGGCGACTCCATCGTGTGGACCGACGCAGTCGCCGAATTGGCTGCGGAGGCTGCGCAGGAACAGCCGGAATCGGTTGATCCCGCTCTCGGGGAGCAACAGGAGCGAGCATTGCCCGAGGCATATGTCGGGCCGAAAATCTTCACGGATTTCGAAGTGGATCGGTGGGAACCGATCGCCCCAGTCACGGCGCGGCCCCTCCGCGTGGTTGATGCGAGAGGCGCGGCATTGCTCCTGTCGGGTCAAAACGGGGGTCAGGTCGAGGGGGCGCTGATCTGGAGCAGCCGCGGTCCACCTGAAGACGGTGATCTGGTATCGGTTCAGATTCTCGTCGAGGTTGACGGTGGCGGTCTGCTGTCCGGTTCGGACCGCCCCATGATCCCTATCGAAATCTACAGCTACCTGTTGGATGAAAACGGAACCGTGGTCGGGCATTTGGCGGAGGGGGTCCTGCTTGATGGCGGCCGACCCGCGGCGGCGGTTGCGTCAAAGGGCCTCAAGTTTGTCGGCGAAGTTCGCGTGCAGCCGGGTCTTTATTCCCTAAGGGTTTTGGTCCGGAATCGAGAGTCTCGAAAATATTTTCTTGTGCGGCGTGATCTTGATGTGCGGTTCGACCTGGATTCGACTCTGGTTCTCTTGCCGCCGTTGGTTGCCGAACCAGATGAAAGCTGGGTATTCGCCGCAAAACACGGTTTGGAGATTGATGAGGTTCGTGGCCTTTTCCCCGGGATGGAAGCCTGGCCGTCCGCAATGCCCGGGTGGCGTGCCGAGGAATCGCTGGAAATGGTGGTCGGCTGTTCGGAGTTGACTGAAGGACGACATCTCTCGGCGCGGTTGATCAACAAACTCGGATCACCGGTCCTCGATCCCGGTCTGGAGATCGGTTTCGCCGGTTGTTCTCGATGGCGGGCTTGGCTTCTATCGCGTTTCGGTGGCCGCCCCTGACGTTCCAGAGGGACGGTATCGATTCGAGATGGTTGTCACGGATGCCAATACCGGTCAGTCGGCAACACAATCGTTGCCGGTACTGATCCACGTCGAGGACACGGCGTTTGTATGGACGGACGCGGTGGCTCCGATTGAAACCGAAACCGAAATGTCGTCGCCCGCAGGAGTTGAGTTGACCGCTGAGCAGCAACAGGAAGAGGCGATGCGCGACGCCTATGTGGAAGCCCTGCGACTGTGGTCGGCCGGAGAGAACGTGGCGGCCAGACGGGGGTTGGCGGAGTTGGAACGCCCGATAGAGGCGGCGGGGCTGCCCAGTCTTTGGCGTCGGCTGATCAATCTGGAGCGCACTACCGCCGTCTTGATAAGCAGCGACGATCCGGCGAGTTTGATGGGGGTGGCCTTTTTACACCGCGACATGTTCAGCTGGTATTTGGCGCGCCGTGAAATGGAGCTTGCCAGGCACTCGTGGCAAATGGTCGCCATGGTGGCCCGGATATCTTCCAGCAGGGACAGTTGGGACGGAGCGGACGAGTTCAGCGAATGCATGTTGCTCGACCTCGCCACTCACCTCGCCCGGACCGGACAGATGCGTCCGGCGCGTGAGGTGCTGGACATCGCCGTTCAGGTTGCGCCCGATAGCGCACCCGTACTGCTTGGCCTCGGCGCCCTCTACGAACGATCGGGCCTGCTGAGAGAGGCTGTCGAGGAGTTCAAGACTCTGAACAAGATCAGTCCCGACCACCAGGAAGGGCGATTGCGATTGGCGGTCAATCGTGCTCGGCTTGGTGCGGACACGGAGGCCGAGGCGTTGTTTCGAAGTCTCCTTTCCCCGTCCTCTCCAAGGTGGATTCGGGCCGTCTCATATCAGGAACTCGGTCGGTTGCTGCTCAGGAATGACCGGGGTAAAGAAGCTGAGGAGCTCGTCGGAGCCGGGATGCTCCAGATCCCGGAGAACCAGCACCTGCCGATTCTGATGGCACACGCATTGGACCATGGGCAGCGACCACGGGCAGCCACAGCGGTGATTGAAGAGCTCGAGGCACGAGGGCTGCGGCACACCACATCGCCGCGCTACCGTTACTCTCAATGGCCGGACCTCGATCGTGAAAGGGTCCGGTTGACGCTCGAGGATGCCCAAGCAGCGGGGCTTGCGGCGCTCCGGGAGGCTCTCCCATGAGGCGATCGGTTGCCGTCTGGCTGGCCTGCAGCCTGACCTTGTTGGGAGTGATCTTTCTGGCGAATGCAGACGATGGAGCACGAATTTGGACGCACCTGGTCAATCCCAGCGAGGGAGACGAGGTCATCGGCGAGATCGAGATCGAGGCCGATGTGGTGGCAGCGAACGAGGTCCACGATGTGGTCTTCTTTGTGGATGGCCGGCCGATAGGCGTTCTCAGCACGGCGCCATACCGGTTGACTTTCAACCTCGGTGACGAAAACCGCTCCCACACGTTCGAAGTGGTGGCGACCGACTCCCAAGGGAACCAGGCGAGAGCTCGCACCACAACCGTCCCCGTCCCGATCGGCGGCGAGTACGAGGTGGACCTGCAACAGCTTTACGTGACCGCCACAGTTGGCAGCGATCGGGTCCTCGACCTCGAGCGAGATGATTTCACCGTTCTCGATGAGGGCAGACCGCAGGAAATCGTCACCTTCGCGGGTGGGGATGTTCCGTTCACCGCCGCACTGTTGATCGATGCCAGCGCCAGCATGTACGGCCTGAAGATGGAAGCGGCGAGAGCAGGCGCGGCGGCATTCATCCAGGGGATGCGCGAGCTCGATCAGGGCAAGGTGGTCGTGTTTTCGGATGTGATCCAGAGCAGCACCCCATTTTCCGGGACGAAAGAGGTGCTCACTGCTGGGCTGATCGGCGCTACAGGGCAGGGCGGTACGGCTGTTGACGACAATCTCTATTGCGCGTTCAAGCTCCTCTCGGTCCGCCAGGGGCGCCGTCTGGTCGTGCTCCTGAGCGATGGCATCGACACACACAGCGTGCTTGATGGCCAAGACTTGCTGTACCACGCGCGGCGCAGCCAGGCGATGGTCTACTGGATCCGACTCCTGAGCTCTCGGGATCCGCTCGCCGAAGGGGACGATCGCCAGTATGTGTCTGCGTGGCGGACTCCGGAAGAGTACCGTCGGCAGATCGTGTCGCTGGAAGAAATCGTGGAGTTGAGCGGAGGGCGGATCTTTCCGGCTCGTTCCCCGGAGGAGATCGAACCAATTTTCGTCGAGATCCTGCGTGAGCTCCGCGAGCAGTACGCACTCGGCTACTATCCGAATGAACGGCGAAAAGACGATAGCTGGCGGCGCATCAAGGTCAAGGTCGATCTCCCCGGTGTCTCGGTAAGGACCCACGAGGGCTATCTGGATTTCTGATCGCCACCAGCCAGGATTTCGTCACCTTCGTCGATCAGCTTGATGTAACGACCGACGTGCTCCCGGTCTGCCACCGACCAGCAAATCGAGGTAGAAATCATTTTCGTCGTCAAGAAACCGGCATTTCAGAAGTGTGGGCTGGTGTTCTCAGTGTTCGGAATCCGGGACGCGGCTGTACGGATAATCGGAGACGATCCCCATGTGACGGGGGACTACATCGGTGAGGGATTATGAAGGAATTGATTAAACGTTTATTTCACATCGATTTACCTCAAGTAATATTGCCTCTCATTTTCGAGTGAAGTTGGCATGATTATTGAATAAATTTTTACTGCAAACTCATGATTTCTTTGCTAAGGCTATGTCGAAACAAAAGAAAGGGGGCCTTGAAGAGGAGGCGTCACAAGGTGGAAGACTCGCGCGCCTTCCGCGCACGGGGATATCAACGCGCGGTGAGTGTGGGCACGTGAGGTTTTGATTTTTTAATCAATTGAGGAAATCGAAGGAGAGGGCCATGAGGAAACTGTTTGAACGCACAATTCTGTTCGCGGTGGTGGCTGCGCTTGCGCTCGCCGCCTCGCCGGCCATGAGCCAGGAAACCGTAGGCTCGATGAAGGGTTCGGTTGCCGACGATGTCGGAACCCCGATCGCGGGCGCCCGAATTGAGGCGACTGGTCCGATGGGAACATTGGCAACGGTCAGCGACGAGTCGGGCCAATTCCGGTTCCCGAGAACGCCCGCCGGCAGCTACAAGGTCGTCGCGAAGTTTGCGGGATTCATTGATGCCGCGACCGACGTCAACGTGACACTCGGTGACGCCATGACGGTCAACTTCTCGATGCAGAAGACCTTTTCGGAGGAGATTCAGGTCTACTCCGACACCGTGGCCATCGACTTCACCGAAAGTGCGACGACAACCAGCGTCCACCAGTGGGAGATCGACAATCTGCCGCGTGGACGCAACTACACCGATGTGGTCACCTTCGCCGCGGGCGTGGTCGATAACAATCAGGCCGGCGGCATCTCGGTCGATGGCGCTTCCGGTCTCGAGAACCGCTACGTGATCGACGGCATCGATACCACCGATCCTGAGGATGGGACAGCCGCGATCCCGATGCGGGCCGAGATGATGGAAGAGGTGCAGATCAAGTCGGCCGGATACGCTGCAGAGTTTGGTGGGGCGCTCGGCGGCGTCATCAACGCCGTCACCCGCTCCGGCACCAACGCGTTCCACGGTTCGGTCTTTGCCGACTACGAGGACAACAGTTGGAACGGCTCGTCGCGACCGGAGATCGAATGGGACACGGACGGCCCCGGCGCCAGCCTCGTCACCTATGCCAAGGACGACGAGACGCGCGTGGACCCGGGCTTTGTCCTCGGCGGTCCGATCCTTCGCGACAAGTGGTGGTTCTTTGCCACGTACCAGCCGGGCATCCGCACCACGAAGCGCACGGTGGACTGGCCGAGCTATCCCGCCGACACCTACACTCAGGACTTCAATGTCGACTACGCCAGCTTCAACACCACCGTCAACCTGAGCAGCTCGTTGCTCTTGAAGGCCGGCCTCAACTTCTCGCCGTACACGACGGATGGCCTGCTGCCCAACCGGGACGGACTGTCGGATCTGCCGGGCCAAGACAACTACGCCCCCCTCGGCGTCGAAGGTGAACGCGAGACCTACTACCTCACGGCCGACTGGATTGCCACCGACAATTTCATCGTCAGCGGCCGGGGTGGTTTCTACCACACCAACGTCGTCGACACCGGCGTGCCGCTCTATGATCTCATCCACAACTACTCGACCGGGAGCATCGCGGGCTTTGTCGACAGATACCCCGAAATTCCGGCCCCATTTCAGCAGAACGCGGGCTGGCTCAGCGGCAACCTGCAGACCGGCGTCAACCAGGAGAACCTCTACGAGCGGACGGCTTTCGGCGTCGATGCGACGTGGTTCTTCCAGGGCGCCGGCGACCACTCGCTCAAGTTCGGCTACCAGAACGAAGAGATCTACAACAGCGTCAACTCGGGCTACAACGCCGACCGGATCCTTTACTACTGGGACCGGTCCTACACCACCTCCCAGGGTGAAAGTGTGAACGGCGAATACGGCTATTTCCGGCTCCTCAACATCTCCACCTTTGGTGAGGCCAAGACCACCAACCAGGCTCTCTTTATCCAGGACAACTGGACGGTCCTTCCGAATCTGACCCTCAACCTCGGCGTCCGCTCCGAAGACGAGGCGGTGCCCAACTACGGCTCCACCGGCCCCGACCCGGCCATTGCCTTTGGCTGGGGTGACAAGCTCGCCCCGCGCCTCGGTTTTGCCTGGGACATCAAGGCGACACCAAGTGGAAGCTCTACGGCAGCTACGGCACCTACTACGACGTCACCAAGTACGCGATGCCGCGCGGCTCCTTCGGCGGCGACAAGTGGGTGGACTACTACTACACCTTTGACACCGCCAACCCGGGCCTCAACGACGCAGCCTCCTGCCGCACCGGCACCAACACGATCGCCGAGCGCCCGGGCTGCCCGGCCGGGACCCTCATCGAGGTCCTCGACCGGCGGCTCAACTCGGCCGACCCGGCGACCTGGGAATTTCTCGGCTACCCGACGATTGACCCCAACATGAAACCCATGGAGTCAACGGAGTACCAGCTCGGTGTGGATCACCAGCTGACATCGGTGAGCCAGCTCGGCGCGCGTCTGGTCTATAAAGAGATCGTCCGCACGATCGAGGATGTGGGCCTGCTCTACCCCGGTGTCGGTGAGGTCTACATTATCGCCAACCCCGGCGAGGGCGTTACTGAGGGTTACGACCTGCCCTATGTCAAACCGAAGCGCGAGTACACCGCCCTCGAGATCTCCTATGACAAACGCTTCAACAACAACTGGTCGCTGCGCGCTTACTACACCCTGAGCCGGCTGGAGGGCAACTACTCCGGTCTCGCCAACTCCGACGAGGTGAACAACGTCGGTAACCCGCTCAACCCGGCCGGCACCGGTGGGCGAACTGACCCAAACGTCAGCCGCCTGTGGGATGTCGCGGGCTCAGCGTATGACCAGAACGGCGACCCGGTCTATGGCCGGCTCGCGACCGATCGGACCCACCAGTTCGGGGCGCAGTTCCTCTACACCTTCCCGTTCGGTTTCAACGTCGGCGTCAACCAGTACATCGGCAGCGGCACCCCGATCTCGACGATGGGGTCGATTCCGGTCAACAACACCTTCTACCCCTACGGTCGCGGCGACCTCGGTGATACACCGTGGCTCACCCAGACCGACCTGTCGATCTCTTACCTCTTCTCATTCGGCAATAACCTCGGTCTGTCCCTCCATCTGACGGTCCTCAACCTCTTTGACCAGGACACCGCGATCCGTCAATGGACACAACGTACGCTTGGGGACATTCAGGTCGAGGACGCGGATTTCATCTCGGGCTTCGACTATGCCGCGGAAGAGGCGGCACTTGGCGCCGACGAGTTGGATACTCGTTTCGGGATGTGGGATACCTTCCAGTTCCCGCGCGAACTCCGTTTCACCCTCAAGTTCGAGTTCTGATTTCAGTTCATTTCCCGCCGAAAGGCGTTTCCAGGGGCTGCCATCCGGCAGCCCCTTTTATTTCATCCTCGGTGCCACAAAGCGCTTGGAGGTGGGCGAAGGAGATGGGGGCTCGGGGCGCAGGGGAGAGATGAACGACGTCAATTCCCGTCGAAAAAGCCCCCGATGCCGCCCATCTTGCCGAGGATCGAGCCTTCGCCGCGGTCCTTGCCGCCGGCCTTTGGGGCAGCCTGCCAGATGCGGCCGGCGAGGCGCGAGAAGGGCAGCGATTGCAGCCACACCTTTCCAGGCCCCTTGAGGCGGGCGAAGAAGAAGCCCTCGCCGCCGAAGATGGCTGATTTGACGCCGCCGACGAATTCGATGTCGTAGTTGACCGAGGTCTCGAGCGCGACCAGACACCCGGTGTCGACCCGCAGCCCCTCGCCGGGGCCGAGCGTGCGCTCGATGATGGTGCCGCCGGCGTGGATGAAGGCGAGACCGTCGCCCTCGAGTTTCTGCATGATGAAGCCCTCGCCACCGAACAGGGCGGTGCCGATCTTCTTCTGGAAGGCGATGCTCATCGACACGCCCTTGGCGGCGCACAGGAAAGCGTCCTTCTGACAGATCAGAGTGCCGCCGTGCATCGAGAGGTTGATCGGGATGATCTTGCCCGGATAGGGCGAGGCAAAGGCGGCGCGGCTCTTGCCGGTACCGTTGTGGGTGAAGACGGTCATGAAGAGACTCTCGCCGGTGAGCAGTCGTTTGCCCGCACCCACCAGCTTGTCCATCATGGTGGTCTGCTTCTGCGACCCGTCACCGAAGATCGTCTGCATTTCGATGCCGTCGCCCATGTACATCATGGCGCCCGCCTCGGCGACAACGCTTTCCCCGGGGTCGAGCTCGACCTCGACAAACTGCATTTCCTCGCCGTGGATCTCGAAGTCGACCTGGTCAGCGGTGCCGCCGGTGCGGCGGCCGGGAGGGGCCGGCGGGGGAGTGTGGCTCTTGAGGGCGGGCACGGTGTTGGCCGGCGCCCACTCGGTGATCCCTTCGCAGTAGACCATGGTGTCTGGGGAGTAACTGCCGGCCTGGAGGGCGTCCACCAGTTCCGCCTCGCTCATCGGTCCAACCGTCTGGCCGTCAACGGCCACGTACCACATGGTGTTGCTCATGGTGCCTCCCGTTCGATCGAGTCGAGACAGTATACGCGGGGAGGGGAGCGAGTGTTCCCGTTCGGTATTTCGCAACGTTGCAAGTTCAAACGTTGAAGGTTACAACGTTGCGTCCACCCGAGCGATGCACTCCGGGTCGTCGTTGGCGGGGCGGTTGACGTGGGTTGTCACCGGATAGGCCTCCATGCCGTCGGCGGGGTGGGGGGCCACCAGTTTCTGGAGGCGATCGGAAGCTAGCGGCCGCGGCTCGAGCCATTCGGCATATGCGTCGGGCGGGAGGATCACCGGCATTCGGTCGTGAAGGTCGGCCATGAGGCGGTTGGGGGTGGTGGTGAGGATGGTGAAGGTATCGAGCGGACCACTCTCGGATTTCGACCAACGCTCCCACAAACCGGCGAAGGCAAAGACCCGGGCATCGTGGAAGTGGATGAAGTGGGGCTGTTTGCCATCCGGGCCCTTGACCCACTCGTAGAACCCGGAGGCCGGAACCAGACAGCGGCGGGTCTTGACCGCCGAGCGAAAGGAGGGTTTTTCGGCCGCGGTCTCGGACCGCGCGTTGATCATGCGGGCGCCGATCTTGTCGTCCTTGGACCACGACGGGACCAGCCCCCACCGGAGCATCGGGCATTCTCGGTCGCCATGAACACCCTGCCGCACGACCGGGACGTTTTGAGTCGGCGCGATGTTGAACCGCGGTTTGAGGTCGCGCGGCGGGTCGACATCGAACACGTCCGCCAGGACCGAGGCGTCGACGATAAGGGCGAAACGTCCGCACATTCGACCATCCTAAACGATCCCGACCCGGACCAAACCACAGAGGCACAGAGGACACAGAGCGAAGGATCGTCGCAACCACGAAGACACGAAGGACACAAAGGAGCGATACCTGCGTCGGCGAAGTTGCCCGGAGTGGAAGGGCGGGAATGCCGGCGATCCGAGGATCGCCGGCACCCGGTGAAAAGCCCGACCGCTCCGGATGCAAGCATCCGTCTCGGTCGGACTTTCCCCCGGCCGACGCGCCTGCAGCGCGTCGGTCCCGCCGTAGCAGTGCCAGCTCGAACGCGATGATCTGATCAACGAGAGAGGCGAGGCCCGCGCTCTCCGAGAGCGCGGGCCGCTGGGTCGGGGACTCTGCGACGGACACTTGTGTCCGGAGCGATGTCCCCGCCCAGCGGTCCGGCCGCCTGGCGGCCGGGACCTCGCCGGACGATCGAGGGTGCTTTGTGATGTCTTCGTGTCTTTGTGTCTTCGTGGTTGTGACGTGGGGAGGTGGCTCTGTGCATTCTCTGTGTCTCCGTGCCTCTGTGGTTTTCCGGTCGTGCAGTATGATGTCGCGGTCTCCGGGAGGTGTTCGTGATTGGAACCACATCGAAATCGATTGTGGCGGCAGGCTTGCTATTTGCAGTGCCGCTTTTCGCGAACGCGGGGGAGGACAAGCGCGCCTTCGAGATCGCCGACTACTACCGCACCGCATTTGTCGGCTCGCCCGTTACGAGCCCCGGCGGCGAGAGGATCGCGTTCCCGGTCACCCGTTACGAACTCGAGGCGGGAGAGAGCTGGAGCGAGATCTGGATGATGCAGGCGGACGGGTCGGGCCTTCGGCAGATGACCCAGGGCCGGCACCACGACAGTTCGCCGGTCTTTTCGCCGGACGGCAAAAAGCTCCTCTTTGTTTCCGACCGGAGCGAACACACCCAGCTCTATCTGATGCCGGTTGACGGCGGTGAAGCCCGGCAACTCACCGACTTTCCGTTGGGAGTGTCCGGTCCGGTGTGGTCGCCCGACGGGCGGTGGATCGCGGTGCAATCCGAGGTCTACCCAGAGTGCGGCGGCGATGCCGAGTGCAATTCGACCATCGCCGATGCGGTGGCGGCCGGGCCGCTCAAGGTGCGGACGAGCGACGAGCTGCTCTACCGCCACTGGACCTCGTGGCGGGACGGACGGTTCACCCACGTTCTGCTGGTCGAGGCCGAAACCGGTGAGGTGGTGCGAGATCTCACGCCTGGCCGCTGGGATAGCCCGACGTTTGCGGTCGGCGGAGGTGGAGGTTTCGCGTTCTCGCCGGATGGGAGCGAACTGTCGTTTGTTTCCAACCACGAACGCGACCAGGCGCGGTCCACCAATTCCGATCTCTGGGTGGTCGCGGTGGACGCCGAGACCGTCGACCCCACCCCGGTCAACATCACGAAGGCGAACGGCGGGTGGGACGGGAACCCGGTCTACTCGCCCGACGGGCGGTTCATCGCCTTCCGCAGCCAGGCCGGAGCCGGCTACGAGTCCGATCTCTATCGCATCGGCCTCTATGACCGGCGGACCCGGACCACCCGGTATCTGACGGGCCGAGAGAACTTCGACAACTGGATCAACGATCTGCGGTGGTCGCCGGACTCGAAGGCGCTCTTCTTCTCGGGCGACGAAAGCGGCGAGACACCGATCTTCCGTCTCGGTGTGGCCGACCGCACGGCCTCGAAAATCGTCGCCGACGGGGCTGTCGTGGGGTGGGACCTCGCTGCCGGCAACTCGCTGGTCTACGTGCGGTCGAAAGTGGGTGCGCCGACCGAGGTCTTTTCGGTGGCGGTGACCGGTGGGACACCATCACAGCTGAGCCGCTTCAACGACGCGCTGGCCGACGAGGTCGACATCCGTCCGGCTGAGGTCATGTGGGTGACAACCGACCGCGGCTACCGGGTCCAGGTGTTCGTGGTGAAGCCGCACGACTTCGACCCGACAAAGAAATATCCCTTGATCCTCAATGTCCACGGCGGACCGCAGTCTCCGTGGCGCGACCGCTACCGCGGCGACTGGCAGGTCTACCCGGGCAAGGGCTACGTCGTGGCGTTTCCGAACCCCACCGGTTCGTCCGGTTTCGGTCAGGATTTTGTCGATGCCATCGCCTGCGACTGGGGCGGCCGGGTCTTCGACGATCTGATGGATGTCTCGGACGCCCTCGTCGGCCTGCCCTTCGTCGACGCCGATCGCATGGGCGCGATGGGGTGGTCCTACGGCGGCTACATGATGATGTGGTTTGCCGGCCACACCGAAAGGTTCCAGGCGCTGGCCTCGATGATGGGGGTCTACGATCTGCATTCGATGTGGGGGGCGACCGAGGAACTGTGGTTTGTCGAGCACGACCTCTGCGGTTTGCCGTGGACCTCGAAGGAGTACGAAACCTCGTCGCCGTCGTCGTTCGCCAAGCACTTCAAGACCCCCACTCTGGTGATCACCGGCGAACGGGACTACCGCGTCCCCTACACCCAGAGCCTGCACTTCTTCACTGATCTTCAGGTGCAGGACGTGCCTTCGCGGTTGGTGGTCTTTCCCGACGCCGGACACTGGCCGGGCTGGTACGAGATGGCCTATTACTATCTGGTCCACCTCGACTGGTTCCACCAGTGGTTGGGTGGCGAGCCGTCCCCGTGGAGCCCGCAGGCCTTTCTCCGCAACCAGGTGTTTTCCGAACAATCGAAGAACGGAGAGAACTGACGGAACATGGTAGCCTTCACCCGAAACCGAAGAATAGAGGAGCTGTGATGGCAGGGATCTTCAAGGCGTACGACATCAGGGGCACCTACCCCGACCAGGTGAACGAGACCATCGCATTCCAGGTCGGTTATCACTTCCGCGACCTGCTCGACGACGAGGACCTGGCGCGCGGCCCGGTGGTGGTGGTTTCGCGAGACATGCGCGCCCACTCGGTGCCGTTGGCTGAGGCACTCAAGAGCGGTTTGCGCGCGCGAGGGGTGGCGGTGATCGATATCGGGGTCGCCGACACGCCGCAGAACTACTTCGGCATCGGGTTTTTGAAGGCTTCCGGTGGTATCCAGGTCACCGCCAGCCACAACCCAGCGGTCTACAACGGGTTCAAGATGTCGCGGCGAGACGCCATCCCGGTGTCGTACGAGACCGGAATCGCCAAGCTGGAACAGCTCGTTCTGGCATCCGACGCGGCCCCCGATCTTCCGCCGTTGGCCGGGGAGGAGGACCGCCCGGTGTTCGAGGAATACTGCGAACACGTCCTCGCTGACGTGACGGTCCTCACTCCAAGGCTCAAGCTGGCCGCCGACGCGGCCAACGGGATGGGGACCATCTACCTCCCCATCCTCGAACGGCTCAACGTCGATCTCGAGTTGTTGTACTTCGAGCTCGACGGGAACTTCCCCAACCACGAGGCCAACCCGCTCAAACACGAAAACCTGGTGGATGTCGAGCGTGCCGTGTCGGACACTGGGTGCGACCTCGGGGTCGCCTTCGACGGCGATGCCGACCGCGCCATCCTGATCGACGAGAAGGGCCATTTCATCTCGGCCGACAAGATCACCGGTTTGTTGGCGCCGCGTTTCCTGAGGAACGAGCCAGGCGCCACGATCGTCTACGACCTCCGTTCCTCGTGGGCGACCAAGGAGGCCATCGAAGAGGCGGGCGGGGTGCCGCTGCGCGAGCGGGTGGGCCACTCGTTCATGAAGGCGACCATGCGCGAACACAATTCGCCGTTCGGCGGTGAGCTCGCCGGCCACTTCTACTTTCGCCGCAACTTCACGGCGGATTCTTCGATCATGACCCTCATCGAAACGCTCAACCACATCCGCGAGACCGGCAAGCCTCTTTCCGAGCTGGTGGCCCCACTCAACCGCTACCACTCGACAGGCGAGATCAATTTCCACGTCGACGACAAGGAGGGGATGATCCGCCAATTGGCCGAGGTCTTTTCAGACGGTGAGATCGACTACCTCGACGGCATCACCGTTCAGTTCGACGACTGGTGGTTCAATGTCCGGCCTTCCAATACGGAGCCGCTGCTGCGGTTGGTCCTCGAGGCGAGGACGGCCGAGCTCATGGATGCCAAGAAAGAGCTGCTGCTGAGCTATCTCGGGACGCCCGAGTAGTACCATCGATCGATGACGTCGATTCTCGGCATCTCGGCCTACTATCACGATTCGGCCGCCGCGCTGGTGGTGGACGGCGACATCGTCGCCGCCGCCCAGGAAGAGCGCTTCACCCGCATCAAGCACGACCACGCCTTTCCGACGAACGCCATCGCCTACTGTCTCGAGGAGGCGGGCATCGGCCCCGGCGACCTCGACTACGTGGGTTTCTACGACAAGCCCTTCCTCAAATTCGAACGGATCCTGGAGACCTATCTCGCGTTTGCGCCGGCCGGCTTCCGGTCATTCCTCAAGGCGATGCCCTTGTGGATGCGGCAGAAGCTCCACCTGCCGCGCGAGATCCGACGCGAACTTCAAGGCAACTACCGCCGTGGGATCGTCTTTACCGAACACCACGAGTCCCACGCGGCCTCGGCCTTTTTCCCGTCACCCTTCGACGAAGCCGCGATCCTGACTCTCGACGGGGTGGGGGAGTGGGCCACCGCCAGCTTCGGCGTCGGCCGCGGCAACCGGATCGACCTCAGTCATGAACTTCAGTTTCCGCACTCGTTAGGACTGTTGTACTCAGCCTTTACCTATTTCTGCGGTTTCAAGGTCAACTCCGGTGAGTACAAGCTGATGGGGCTCGCGCCCTACGGTACGCCGGTCTATGCCGAAGAGATCCTCGACAAAGTCGTGGACCTCAAGGACGACGGGTCGTTCCGTCTCGACCTCAGTTACTTCAATTACTGCCAGGGTCTGACGATGACCTCGAAGAACTTCGATCGCCTGTTCGGCGGACCTCCGCGTGCGCCCGAGACCTCGCTGACCCAGCGGGAGATGGATCTCGCCGCCTCCGTGCAAAAGGTCACCGAGGAAATCGTCCTGCGGGCGGTCACTCACCTGCACAAAACCACCGGGATGAAAAACCTCTGTCTCGCGGGAGGTGTGGCGCTCAATTGCGTGGGCAACGGCCGCATCCTGCGCGAGGGCCCGTTCGAACGCCTGTGGATCCAACCGGCGGCGGGCGATGCAGGCGGCGCCCTCGGAGCCGCGCTCTACATCTGGCACCAACTCCTCGACAAACCACGGACCCCGGCCTCACCCGACGGTCAGAAGGGGTCGCTGCTCGGCCCGCGGTTTTCGGATCAACAGATCCTGGCCTTTCTCGAAACAACGCCTGCTGTCTTTCACCACATCGCCGATGACGACAAACTCGACGCCAGGATCGTCGACCTCATCGAGGACGAAAAGGTGGTCGGTCTGTTTCAGGGCAGGATGGAGTTCGGTCCGCGCGCGCTCGGCTGCCGCAGCATCATCGGCGACGCGCGCAGCCGCAAGATGCAGTCCGTCATGAACCTGAAGATCAAGTTCCGCGAGTCCTTCCGCCCCTTCGCGCCGATCGTGCTGCGCGAACGGGTCAGCGAATACTTCGAGATGGAGGACGGGGCGGACAGCCCTTATATGCTCCTGGTGGCAGACGTCGCCGCAGCCAAGCGGCTGGCGGTGGCCGAAGACGGCGCTGAGGGTCTCGCCAAGCTCAAGAGCATTCGTTCCGTGGTTCCGGCCATCACCCACGTCGACAACTCGGCGCGCGTGCAAACGGTGGATCCGGTTCGCCACGCCCGTCTGCACCGGCTGATGACGCGGTTCGCCGAGCGAACCGGCTGCCCGGTGATGATCAACACCTCGTTCAACGTCCGCGGCGAGCCGATCGTGTGCGCCCCGGAGCACGCCTACCACTGTTTCATGGGCACCGACATGGATGTGCTGGTGTTGGAGAACTTCCTCCTCCTCAAGGAGGAGCAGCCGAAGGCGGCCGCCCCGGATCGCGACGGCTACCTGGCCCAGTTCGAATTGGATTAGGAGCGTTCATGAGCGTGGTCCAGATCAACCGCAACCCAACCCCCCGGGATCTCCGCCAGTTCGGTTGGATCTGGATGGCCTTCGTGGCCTTCTTCGGCGCCGTCGTCTGGTTCAAGTTTCACAACCCGTCGCTTGCGCGAGGGCTGTGGGTGGCCGCGATCGTGGTGCCCCTCCTCGGGTGGGCGGTCCCGTCGTTCATGCGGCTCGTCTTCCTGGGAATGTCCTACCTCGCGTGGCCGATCGGGTTCGTCGTCTCGCACGTGGTTTTGGCGGTGGTCTACTATCTGGTCCTGACCCCCATTGGTCTGCTGATGCGCCTGTTCGGGTATGATTCCATGAAGAAGACATTTGACCGGGAAGCGGACAGCTACTGGGTGCCGCGATCCGTGGCGGGTGTCGACGCGAAGCGCCACTTCCGGCAGTTCTGAGGGGCCAACATGAGCGAGCACGGATCAGACAACGACGATTTCGAACGCGAAGCGAGCGCCCCGCAGCAGGGCATCGTGCGCGAGTTCCTCGACTTTCTGCTCCATAACAAGAAGTGGTGGCTGACCCCGATCATCCTGGTCCTGTTGCTGGTGACCGTGCTGATCGTCCTCTCCGGTTCGGCAGCGGCGCCGTTTATCTACACGCTGTTCTGATTGCAATTCGCTGCGGCGAATTGCGGTTCGCTTCGCTCAGCCGAGCAGGGCCAGAAAAACTCCGGCGGCGACGGCGGAGCCGATCACCCCGGCGACGTTGGGGCCCATGGCGGCCATCAGCGGGTTGACCCTGCCGTCGGTCGCATCGCTCACGAACTTCTGCACCACCCGCGCCGACATGGGCACCGCGGAGACTCCGGCCGCACCGATGCAGGGGTTGATCTTCGAGTTCTTCGGCAGGACCAGGTTGAGGACTTTTGCGAAGACCACGCCGCCGAAGGTGCTGAAGGAGAACGCCACGGCGCCGAGCACCAGGATGAAGATCGTCCGCACATGGATGAACGCGGTCCCCTCCATGGTGGCGCCGACCACGATCCCGAGAAAGATCGTGACGATGTTGATCAACGCGCCGCCGGCGGTCTTGGACAATCGGTCGGTGACGGTCGACTCGCGCAGGAGATTGCCGAACATCAACATCCCGATGAGGGGCGCGCACGCGGGAATGGCAAGGGATGCAACCACCGCCGTGACGATAGGAAAGAGAATCACTGCGGTCTTCGACACCGGCTTGATCTGCGGCATGTCGATGGCGCGTTCGGACCGGGTGGTGAGGATCCGCATGATCGGCGGTTGGATGATCGGCACCAGCGCCATATAGCTGTAGGCGGCCACCGCGATCGCTCCGAGCAGGTGCGGCGCGAGAATGGAAGCGAGGAAGATCGAGGTCGGTCCGTCGGCGCCGCCGATGATGCCGATCGAGGCCGCCTCCTGGGCGGTGAAACCAAAGACGAGGAATGCACCGAGGGCGGCAACGGCGATTCCGAGTTGGGCCGCAGCGCCGAGGAGGAAGGTCAGAGGCCGACCGAGGAGCGGGCGGAAGTCGGTCAGAGCACCGACGCCGAGAAAAATCACCGGCGGCAGGAACTCGGTCTTGATGCCGGCGTTGTAGATCAACTGCAAGAGGGGATGGCTGCCGTTGGCGACGGCGACGCCTTCAGCCGATGCGCTCATCATCGCGTTCGGCAGATTCGCGAGAATCGCCCCGAACCCGATCGGGATCAACAACAGGGGCTCGAAGCCCTTGCGGACCGCGAGGTAGATGAGAACGCCGCCGAGCGCAAACATGACCAGGTTCTGCCACTCGAGACCGGCAAACCCGGACTGTGTGAGCAGGGTGCTCAAAGCACCCATCTCACGCCTCGAGCGTCATGATCGAGTGACGCGCCTCGATATCGGCACCGATCGCGGCATCGATGCTGGCCACGCGGCCGGCGCACGGTGCCTTGACGTCGTGTTTCGCCTTCATCGCCTCGACCGCGGCCACGACCTGGCCCTGAGTCACGGCGTCGCCCACTTTGACGTTGATCTCCACCAGTTCGGTCTTGCCCTGGAATGGGGAGTACACCGGAGTGCCGTTGCCGGCCGGCGCTGGAGCCGTCGCAGCGGGTGCGCCTTTCTCGCTGCGGCCGCCGGCCGGTTCGATGGTGATCGTGAAGTTGCGGCTGCTCCCGTTTTCGACCACCGTGCACCTGGTGGTGACCGGCCCGGACAACGCAGGGGCGGCGTTCGAGACTGCGACCGCCGGAGCGGGGGCAGCGGCCGCCTCCTTCTTTTTGAACGGGAGAACGATTTTTGCCTTGCCGGTGAGCAGGCGGATGCCCTCGTTCAGATCCATGTTCTTGCCGGCGACGATCGCCGACGCGACGAGGAAGACGTTTTCATCGGTGGTCGCAAGGCCGCGTTCCGTGAGGGCCGCGCGGGCAGCTGCCAGACTGTCGGGCGCTGCCTCGAGGGGGTCACCGAAGAACGGCGGTTTTTCGAGTTGTTCGGAAGCGATCTTGACCACTTCGGGATCGGGCGGCAGCGGCGGGCGGCCGAAATAGCCGAGGACGGCTTTGCCGTATCCGTCGTTCATCTTTTTCCAGCGGCCGAGGAGAACGTTATTGAACGCCTGCAGCCAGTATTGTTGACTGCCCGGGGTGACGCTGGTCCAGGCCCCGCCCGCCTTGACCACCACCGGGAACTCGGCGAGAACCTCGGAGTAGCGGTCGAGGATCCCCGCCTCCTTCATCATATGGACGTTGGGGCCGATGGCGCCACCCGGCATTGGGAAGCCGACCACCCGCGCGTCGGCGGTGGTTGTAACGGGGTTGAAATCGTACTCGGCCAGACCCTCGTCGAGCAGGTTCTCGATCTCGCCCATCTTGGTGTGGTCGATGTCGAGCGAGTAGCCGGTGCCCTTGAGCGCGTGCCACATCGAGCGAACGTCCGGCTGCACCGTGCCGGAGGCCATCGGACGGACGGAGAGGTCGATCCCGTCGACGCCGCCTTCGATACCTGCCATGTAGCACGATACCGCCATCGAGGCCGTGTCGTGGGTGTGCTGCCAGAGGATGACCTCGGGCGGCAGAATCTTTTTGAGGCCGACGGCTGTCTCGTAGCAGGTCGTCGGGTCGGTGGTGCCGGACGCGTCCTTCATGCACACCGAGTCGAAGTGAACGCCACGTTTGAGCAGTTGCCGGATGATGTTGATGTAGAACTCGGCCGTATGGACCGTCTCGTCCTTGAACGGCAGCCCCATCAGGGCCACGCAGACCTGGTGGTGCATGCCGGCGTCAACGATCGGCTTGCCGGTCTTGGCCAGGTTGTCGACATCGTTCATGTAGTCGAAGTTGCGATCCCAGGTCGTGCCGTGCTTCGCCATCAGCTTCGCCTGCATCTCGAGGGCGTCGAGCCGCTGGGTGGTCAGGGTCACCCCGGAGACCGAGCGGGTGAGGATCTGGAGGTCGACGTCCGGACCCACCGCCTCGCGCATCTTGTCCTGGCAAACGAAGGGATCCTCACCGACATAGAAGAAGGGCGCCTGGTAACGGGCTCCGCCGCCGAACTCGAAGTGCCGGATGCCCGCCTCTTTGGCCGAGAATTCCATGGCCGGCAAGATGTCGGCGAGCCGGACCTTGCCGCCGAACGAGCTCTGCAGGCCGTCGCGGAACGGCGTGAACATGACTTGGATCCTCTTCGGTTTCTCGGTGAAAATCACGTTTCCTCCTCGATACGGGTCACCTTCGCTCCAGGGTAGACCGAGGCGACGGCGGTGGTGATTGCAGCAACGATTGCGGAGTCGATCTTTCCTTCACGGACCGGAAAGACAGCGGTGATCAGCCACATGATGGCGGCCAGCAGTCCGAGCAGGGCGAACACTGCAGCCATTGCGATCAAACACGCAGAGACCAGGCCTGATACAGCCAAACCTCACTCCTTTTCACTTGCTGGGAAATGGATTGGTCGTTGCCGACATTGCATGGCCGCCGGGAAGCACCTCCGTAGTGGTTGGTTTAGGATACGCCGATTCTCGGCAACGTCCAGTGCGAATTGTGAATTTCTTCACGCTGGCGCCGCCGACCCTTTGGATCGGCGCAACGCGCTTCGAATCTGAGCTATCCTTAATTCATGGCGGAAGACAGCGGCGCTCGGACTGGCGCCCGGTCGTTGATGATCGGGGCGGCAGTGGTCGTCGTTCTCGCCGGTCTCAAGGCGTCGCAGACGCTGATCATTCCGTTCCTTCTTGCGCTGTTCCTCGCCATCATCTGTGCGCCGGCGGTATCGTGGTTGACCCGCAAGAGAGTGCCGGTCGGCGTCGCCGTTCTGATCGTGGTGATCGTTCTGTTGGCGGTGTTTTCCGGGTTCGGCGCGATCGTCGGCAGCTCCGTCAACGAGTTCGCCGCCTTTGCCGCACAGTACCAGGTGCGCTTCGACGGGTTGATCGCCTCCGCGACCGAATGGTTCGAGGCCCACGACATCGATCCGCAATCGCTCGACGTCCTCACCATGCTGCAACCCGGAAAACTCATCAACATGCTGGGTGGTGTGCTCAAGAACCTGGCTGCCGTGCTTTCGAATCTGTTGCTGATCATCCTGACGATGATCTTCATGCTGCTCGAGGCAGCGACGCTTCCGATCAAAATGCGGGCCGCGGTTCGAAGAGGCGGCGTCGACATCGAAAACCTCGGCCAGATCGTTGGCCAGATACAGCGCTATCTCGGAATCAAGACCGCCACCAGCCTCGCGACAGGGTTGTTGGTAGGTGTCTGGACCGCCGTCATCGGGCTCGAGTTCGCGGTGGTGTGGGGACTGCTCGCCTTTCTGCTGAATTACATCCCCAGCATCGGCTCGATCGTTGCCGCCGTCCCGGCGGTCCTGCTCGGATTGGTCCAGGGTGGGATCGGCTACGCCCTCCTGGTGGCCGCCGGCTACGTGGTGGTGAATGTGGCCATCGGCAATTTCATCGAGCCCTATCTACTGGGCCTCACCCTCGGGCTTTCCACCCTGGTCGTCTTTCTTTCGTTGGTGTTCTGGGGCTGGATGTGGGGCAGCATCGGCATGCTGTTGTCGGTCCCCCTGACGATGATCATCAAGATTCTGTTCGAGAACACCGACGACCTCAGGTGGGTGGCGGTCATGCTCGACAACCGGCGGGGAGCCGAAAAACGGCTCGAGGCCCTGGAGACCGCCGCAACGGCGGACGGCGACTGACCCTCGGTCGACGCGGGTCTTTTTTTGTCCGGCGGCTCCCAGTCTGTGGCTCCGCAGCGTCTTCGTGAGACGGGATATCCCCCGATACCCACTGGTTGACAGGTACCTCTACAATGGACTCTGCAAGGGGGGCCAAGATGAGAATCCTGTTCCGGGCGTGGATTGTGATCGTGATCTTTGCGACCGTCGCCGGTGTCGCGCCGGCCGAGACGTCAACCACCATTCCCACTCCGGCAGGTGTGCTCGGGTTCGAGCCCGGCACCGACCGCCAACTCATGGACTACGGTCAACTGACCGATTACATGCTGCTGTTGGCAGAGGCCTCCGACCGCATCGAAATGCGCGAGGTCGGAACGACGCCGCTCGGCCGAACCATGTACGTGGCGTTTATCTCATCGTCAGACAATATCGACAGACTGGACGAGCTTCGGGATATCAATAAACAGCTCGCCCTCGATCCGTCTCTTGCGGACGCCGAACAAGCCTCTTTGATCGAGCGTGGCAGGGTTTTCGTCATGGAGACGCTCTCGATGCATTCCGGCGAGGTCGCGCCGAGCCAGTCGCTGCCGTTGTACGCCTACGCCTTGGCCACCACCGAGGACCCGGCATTGCTGCGGCAACTGGAGGATGTGGTCTTGATGATGGTCCCGTGCCACAACCCCGACGGGATGGATCTGGTGGTCGAGCACTATCGCAAGTACGTCGGCACGATCTACGAGGGGTCGTCGCTGCCGCGGGTCTACCACAAGTATGTCGGTCACGATAACAACCGCGACTTCGTTGTTCTGACCCAGGACGACACCCGCGTGATCTCGCGCCTCTACAGCACCGAGTGGTACCCACAGGTGCTGGTCGAGAAGCACCAGATGGGCTCGACCGGACCGCGCTACTACGTGCCGCCAAACCACGATCCGATCGCCCAGGTGATCGACGAGGGCCTGTGGAACTGGTCGGCCGTTTTCGGCGCCAATCTTTCGCGCGATATGACGGCAGACGGACTCCAGGGCATCGCCAGCCACTGGCTGTTCGACGACTACTGGCCGGGCTCCACCGAGACCTCGCACTGGAAAAACATCATCAGCTTTCTCACCGAGGCGGCGAGTTGCAAGACCGCCACCCCGATCTATGTCGAGCCCACCGAGCTCAACGTCCGCGGCAAGGGCCTTTCGGAGTACAAGAAGGGCGTCAACATGCCCGACCCGTGGCCGGGGGGAAACTGGAGTCTCGGCGACATCGTCGAGTACGAGCTGTCGTCGATGGCTTCGATCCTCGCCACTGCGGCATCGAACCGGGAACAGATCCTGGCTTTCCGCAACGACCTCTGCCGCAAGGAAGTGGAGAAGGGGAGGACCGAGGCGCCCTATTACTTCGTGCTGCCGAAGGCGCAGGCGGACCCGGGCGAACTCGCCGCGCTTTCCGACCTGCTGCAGCTTCACGGCATCGAGGTCGACCGACTGACCCAGGACACGGTTGTCGGCGGCCACCACCTCAACGCCGGAGACCTGGTGGTTCCCACGGCGCAGCCCTACCGTGCGTTCGTCAAGGAGATGCTGGAGGCGCAACGTTATCCCGAGCGCCATTACACCCCCGGCGGCGAACTGATCAAACCCTACGACATCACCAGCTGGTCGCTGCCCCTCCACATGGGGGTGCAGGCGATCCAGATCGACACTCGCAGTGCCGAACTTGAAGGCCGCCTCGACCCGCTGCCGAAAGAAGGGTTCGGGTTGGCGCTGCCGAACGAGGTGTGGGCGATCGCCTATCCGGCGACCAGCAACCAGGCCTACAAGGCTGTCTTTGCGGCTCTCAAGGCCGGTCTCGAAGTCGGACGTCTCACGCATCCCTTCGGTCCGGAGGGGAATCAGCTCCCCGCCGGCAGCTTCGTGATCCTCGCAGGGCCTGGAGGCGCCGACGGTCTCCAGAACATCGTGGATCAGTTGTCGATCGCACCATTGGTTCTGGAATCCGAGATCACGGTGCCGCGGCTCCCGGTCCGCCGGCCGCGAATAGCTCTCGTCGAGACCTTTTTTCACGATATGGACGCAGGTTGGACTCGGTACCTCTTCGACACCTACGGCATCCCGTACCGGGTCCTCAACCCCGGTGACTTCGAGGGCGCCAACCTGGCGCGGGACTTTGATGTCATCGTCTTTCCCGATGCGGACGTCGATGTCCTCACCAAAGGCAAGTACAAACGCGGAGACCGCTACGTCGTCAACGACTATCCGCCACAGTTCCGTGAGCCGATTTCCAAAAAGGGCCTCGCTCAGCTGACGGCCTTTGTTCAAGGTGGTGGGACGGTCGTGTCGTGGGGAGATTCCACCGGGCTCTTCACCGCCGGTATGGCCGCACCGGAATCCGATAAGGAAGAGGGCGACACGGTCGAAATCCCGGTCCGGGACATCTCCGACGACCTCGACGACGTGATGGTGCCGGGAGCCTTTCTCGCCGTTGATTACCTGCCGGATCATCCCCTCACCTGGGGCATGCCGGAGCACGGCGGCGCCTTCAGCCGCGGCGAGCCGGTCTTCGCCACGTCGATCCCGGGGCTCGACACGGACCGCCGGGTGGTCGCCATCTACCCGGAGCGCGACCTCTTGTTGAGCGGTTATCTGGAGGGCGAGGAGGAGCTTCAAAACAAACCTGCGGTGGTCTGGGTCCGGGTCGGAAAGGGGCAGCTGGCGTTATTTGCGGTCCGTCCCCAGTTCAGGGGCTCGACGCCGGCCACCTTCAAGTTGGTGTTCAACGCCCTCCTGTTGCCGCCGATCGATTAGAGGCGGGAGGGCAGCACAACGGACTTCCAGATGACCCCGACAAACAGAGCAGCCGTTTTCGTCAGACTCGGCTGCACGCGGTTTTGGTGAAGCGTACTCTCAGGCCGACGAGGCCGCGAGGTCGAGTCGTTTCGGAATGCGCAGACAGACGAAGAATCCCGCTAACGCTATGGCGCCGGCGAGGATGAACACCCAGCGAAATCCGTAAGCCTCCCAGATGTAGCCGGACAAAACAGGCAGGGTCATGGCCACGGCGTGGTCGATGGTGATGCCCATCGAGATCGTCGGCGTAATGTCGCTCGGGTCGTCGGCGATCTTCTTGAGGTAGGTCGTGCGCGCCACCCTGAGGGCGAAAAGAACCATGTCGAGGATGTAGGCGCCGTAGAGGGCAAAGAGCACGGCCCGCCCGTGCAGGAGATCGCCCGCAAAGGCATAAGTCATACAGATCGCCAGCAATAGCAGCTCATCGGTCGCGAGCACCGTTCGTTCACCGAGCCAGTCGATGACCTCGCCCAGCAGAGGCCTGAGGATCACTCCGAGGCTGGCGGCGATGAAGTAGAGCAGTGCGATAGTGCTCACCGGCACCCCGTGGATCTCCACCAGCACCCACGCACCGAAAGCGAGGAAGATCTGTTTGCGGATACCGAACAGCGCCGAGATGGCATAGAAGAGCCGGTACTTCTTTTTGTAGACCAGACGTCTCGATGGAGGGTCACCGCGGCCAATCTGCAACCGCGCGTACAGCACGCCGGCGACCAACGCACTCCCTGCAGCTATGGCGTAAAACAACGAGAAGCGGTCACCCAGAAAACGGGCCAACACATAGATCGTGCCGACGCCGAGGATCGTGCCGAGGTTGCGGGCGCCGCCGAACTGGCCGAGACGCCGTCCCTCCCTGCCGCCATCGGCAAGCTTGAGCCCTATCGGCCCTTCGACGGCGAAGATGATGTGGTCGCCGAGCGACCAGATCACGATGAAGACGACAAGGGCGGCGTGAGTCGGCGCCAGATAGCCGAGACCGATTGCGCCGATTGCCGTTAGAACCATGGCCGCGGCCGCCATCTGGGTCTCGCGAAAGACCGTCAGCATCGCCCCCGCCACGAACATGATCAGAAAACCCGGCAGCTCCCGAGGCAGCTCCAACCAACCACGGGCTTCGGCGTCGAGGTGGTGGACCTCGGCGAGGTAGTTGTTGAGCGTCGCGGTGAAGATGCCGGAGGCGGCACCGAAGAAGAGGGTGGCGAGAAGGACGCGCTTGAGTTCGGGACGGTACATGGGCCTCCGGATGAGATGAAAGCAACCAGGGCGACGCGTATTGTACGCGTATACTCGCGAGCGTTGAGGAGACACATGGCTTACTCAGTGCGTGTGCGACTGTTGGTTCTCCAATTGCTGTTGATCGCCGCGGTTGGGGCGACCACTGGGGCCGAAGATGGTCAGCCGCTCCAGATTTCCGAGTGGTTGGTTCTCGGACCGCTGCAAGCGACCATTCCGGTCTTCGACGACGAAGCGGATGCCGACGCCCTTGCCGAAATCCTGGATGCGGTTTCCCTGCCGGGGATTCGTCATTTGCCGGAGGCCGGACAGACGCTCGACGCGTTTGCAGGTCCGGTCACCTGGAAAGCCGTCAGCGCGGGCAAAAAAGGGCAGGTCGAACTCGAGCAACCGAGCTGGGTCAGTGATCGGCGGGCCGCGCTTTGCTGGTTCGCCACCTCGATCCGGACGACCAGATTCGTCTCCGTGACGGTCGAAGTCGAGAACGAACACAAGTGGAAGTTGGTACTCGACGGACACCCGATCGACCCTGAGGACCTCGAGCTCAAACTCGAGCCCGGAGACCACGTCCTGGCGTTGGCGACGGTGTTCGACCCAGATACCGACGGCCCTTGGACTGTATCCGTGGGTCTCACAGCGGACGTGCACGATTCGGTGTCGGTGGATCTGCGACTCGAGCGCGAGCTGGCTCTGCTGGACGTGTTGGATGCGGCCACCGTGACTGCCTTCGATCTGTCGCCTTCGGGCGACCGGGTCGCGCTGACGGTCTCGCGGATCGAGCCTGGAACCGACGAACGGGAGAGCTGGGTCGAGCTGCGCTCGACCCTTGACGGCTCGTTGCTTCGGAGTTGGAGGGGCGCGCCATCGATGGCTGAGGTGCGTTTTGCACCCACCGGTAACCGGGTCTCATATGTGACTCGGAATGCAGAGAAAGAGACCGCCACCCTGTGGCTTGCCGATCTCGATCGTGGGGACACCTCCGAGGTTGTCGGCGGCATCGAGGACTGGAACGGCTATCTCTGGTCGCCGACCGGAGAGACCATCGTCTTCAGCACGAGCACGGAGCCGGAGGAGAACGAGAGCGGAATCAAGCGGCTCCGGGGGTTGCTCGACCGGATGGCGGGTCACCGGGACCTCGCCGAGCTCCACCTGGTCGATGTCTCGAGCGGAGTACGGCGGCGGCTGACCGGGGGGCGGGTGAGCGCCGACGCGGCCGCATTTTCACCGGACGGTTCGAAAATCCTGGTGACCCGCGAGATCGAGGACCTGTCGCAACGGCCGTACTCCCGGCAGGAGCTGTGGGAGCTCGAAATCGCGACCGGTGGTGCGCGCAAGCTGCGCGACTTCCGGTGGTTCGGAGGGGTCGAATACTCGCCCGATGGCGGTCGTCTCCTGGTTCAGGCGGGCCCAAGCGAATTCGGCGATGCCGGTGTTGCGGTGGCCGCTGCGGGTCCCGTTAACGACTTCGATGGGCAGCTCTTCATCTGGGACCCGGAGACCGACGCGGTGGATGCCATTACCCGCGATTTCGATCCGGCGGTCAGCGACGCGAGTTGGAGCCGATTCGACGGATCGATCATCGTCCTCGCGATCGACGGTCACCAGCGGTCCCTCTTCAGATATGACCCGGAGACAGGGAGCTATTCCGAAATTCCGACCGGCATCGAAAGCGTCGGTTCGTTCGACGCGGCCCTCGACGGTCCGACCATCATCGCCGAAGGAACCTCGGTCTGGCAGCCGCAGCGGGTGGTGGCGGCCGGGGCGCCGGGGCAACCGGAAGAGCTCCTTTTCGAACCTGCTGCCGAGCGGTTTGCCGACGTGCGCCGGGGTGCGGTCAGCGAGTGGAACGTCACGTTAACGGACGGCAGGGAGGTCGCAGGACGGATCTACTATCCGACCACCTTTGACCCGAAATCCCGCTACCCGGCCATCATCAACTACTACGGCGGCACCTCGCCCATGGACCGGTCCTTCGGCGGGCGCTACCCGGCAGAGTGGTGGGCCGCCAATGGCTATGTGGTGTACGTGCTGACCCCGACCGGCGCCTATGGATGGGGCCAGGAGCAGTCGACGGTGCACGTCAACGACTGGGGCGAGGTGACAAGCCGCCAGATCGTCGAGGCCGTGACCGCCTTCCTCGAAGCCCATTCGTTCGTCGACGCCGAACGCGTCGGGTGCATCGGCGCCTCCTACGGCGGTTTCATGACCATGAAACTCATCACCGAGACTGACCTCTTTGCCGCGGCAGTGGCCCACGCCGGGATCTCCGCCCTTTCGTCCTACTGGGGGGAGGGCTACTGGGGATACAGCTATGGCGCGGTGGCTAACGCCGACAGTTTCCCTTGGAACCGACGCGACATCTTCGTCGACCGCAGCCCGCTCTTCAACGCCGATAAGGTCACGACTCCGCTGCTTCTGACCCACGGCGATGATGATCCCAACGTACCGCCCGGGGAGAGCGACCAGTTCTACGCGGCGCTCAAGCTGCTCGGCGTGGAGGTAGAATACCTTCGGATTGCCGGCCTCGGCCACCTGATCATGGAACACGACAAGAGGGCGTTGTGGTCAAAAAGCATCCTCGCCTGGTTCGATCGCTCGCTCAAAGACCAACCGCAGTGGTGGGAAGCTCTCTACCCGGAAGAGTAGGTGGGGTCAGGGAACAAGTTGCCGTCGGTTGACGTTGCGCTGGTCGAAGGGAGTCTCCGGATGCGAACAGCTCGATATCTCGTCATTCTCGGTCTCGCAGCCCTGGTGGTCGTCTCGGCGACCGGTCAGGATGGGGAAGACGAGGCCAAAGTGCTCTTTATTGCGAGCGATGACCAGGGCACGGTCTGGGCCAATGTCGGTCTCGCCCTGCAGAATCGAGATGACGCCTACATTCCGATGGTCGTCGGTGTGCAGAACGACTCACCGAATGAAATCAAGTTGACTCGAGAGAGCTTTCATCTGGCCGACATGGACGGGGTGGTTTACTCCATGCCCACCATCAAAGAGTGGCGCAAGGGCTACAAGAGGATCGTCATCGACCGGAGGTTGATGTCGACCGGCGGCATCCCGTGGGAGGTGTGGTACCAGAGCGGAAGACTGGCGAGGTCGAACTTTTTTCCCGACCTGAGTGGCACCCGCGGCAATACGGCGATCAGCACCATCAATCTGCGCACCGGCTACGGTATGGTCGACCTCATGTATTTCGAGCAACTGCGCATTGAGCAGACGGGCCGCCCCTTCATTCTCGCGGTCCGACCCGAAGGCTGGGAGGTCCCGATCAACCTTCGCTTGTACCTGAACTGACGCAAACCGTCATCACAGCGAGACCAAAGGGCGCATTTCTTCCCCCCGGGTAGCGGCCGTTCTTGGCATGTGATAGATTTCACGTGCCGTGGCGGGATCCGCCGAGAGCCCAAATGGGGGAGAGAAATGGCCCGAATTCAAACATTCCGTGGGTGGAGACCGCGCCCCGAAGTGTGCGCGAAAGTGGCGAGCCCACCCTATGACGTTTTGTCCAGCGCCGAGGCGCGCGAGATGGCGTCGGACAACCCTCTGTCGTTCCTGCATGTGGTCAAACCAGAGATCGACCTCGACCCCGAGATCGACGTCTACTCGCCAGAGGTCTATGCCACCGGCGCCGCCAATCTGCGGAAGTTGATGGACGATGGTGTGCTGTTCCGCGAAGCAGTGCCATCGTTGTATCTGTACCGCCAGCGGATGGGCGACCACGTGCAGACCGGGCTGGTGGCCGGCGCCAGCGTCGACGAGTACGAAGCCGACCTGATCAAAAAGCACGAGCACACCCGCCCGGTCAAGGAGGACGATCGCACCCGCCACATCGACACCCTCAACGCCAACACCGGTCCGGTCTTTCTGACCTACAAGGCGCGGCCGGAGATCGACCTGCTTGTCGAGCGGTTGACCGCTGCCGAACCTACCTACGATTTCGTCGCCCCCGACGGCATCCAGCACGTGATGTGGGTGATCGGCAATCCGGCCGACCGGGACGCACTGGTCGCAGCGTTTGCAGGAGTGCCCGAGCTCTACGTGGCCGACGGTCACCACCGTTCGGCGGCTGGAACCAGGATCCGGGCGCTGCGCCGCGACGCCAACCCGGGACACACCGGCGAGGAGCCGTACAACTACTTCCTATCGGTGATCTTTCCCGACAACCAGATGAAGATTCTCGACTACAACCGGTTGGTCAAGGACCTGAACGGCCTCGAGCCGTCGGAGTTGATCGAAAAGGCAGAGACTTTGTTCGAAGTGGAGAGGGTGGAGAACGGCCGTCCGGAGGGCGCCCGATCGTTCGGGATGTACCTCGACGGCACATGGTACCGGCTGCGCGCGAGGGCGGCCGGGATCCCGGAGGACGATCCGGTCAACCGGCTCGACGTGGCGATTCTGCAAAACAACCTGCTGGCTCCCGTGCTCGGTATTGGCGACCCCCGGAAAGACGATCGCATCGATTTCGTGGGTGGCATCCGGGGGCTTGGCGAGCTCGAAAAAAGAGTGAATTCCGGTGAGTGGGCGGTCGCATTCGCGTTCCACCCGACGTCAATCGAGCAACTCTTCGCGGTGGCGGATGCCGGATTGGTCATGCCGCCGAAGTCGACATGGTTCGAACCAAAACTCAGATCCGGCCTGATCGTGCGGCCGCTCGCGGACTGAAGACGGCGAGGTAGAACTGTGAAGATACTCATTTCCGATGCTTTTGACCCGTCCCTGCCGGCGAAGCTCGAGGCGTTCGGCGAGGTGATCGACGACAAGGAGCGGCTGCCCGAGGTGGACGTCGTGCTGGTTCGATCCAAAACAAAATGTACCCGCGAGTACATTGACAAGGCCCGCAACCTTCGCCTGATCATCCGCGGCGGTGTCGGCCTCGATAACATCGACGTCGAATACGCGCGGTCGAAGGGTATTCAGGTCTTCAACACCGCCGAGGCCTCCGCAGTGGCGGTAGCGGAACTGGCCTTCGCGCTGATGATCTCGGTGCCGACCCGAATGGTGGAAGGCCACGAAGGTATGAAGCGGCGCGAGTGGCTGAAAAAGCAACTCAAACGAACCGAGCTCATGGGCAAGACCCTGGGTCTGGTGGGCGCCGGCAACATCGGCACCGAACTGGCGCGGCGCGCCATCGCGTTTGGAATGCGGGTGATCGCATATGACCCCCTGTTGAAGAGCCATGAGTGTGTCGATCTCGTCAGCCTCGACGCGCTCTTTTCGCAGTCGGACTACATCTCGCTCCACGTGCCGTTGACGGACACCACTCGCGGCATGATCAACACCGACACCATCGCCAACCTGAAGGACGGTGTCGTGATTGTCAACACCGCACGCGGCGGTTGTGTCGTGGAGGATGACGTGGTCGAGGCGCTGAAGACCGGCAAAATCCGGGCCTATGCCACTGACGTGTATGACTCCGACCCGCCGGATTCTTCGTGTCCCCTGTATGATGCTCCCAACGCCATCATGACACCGCACCTCGGGGCCTCGAGCAGCGAGAACATGCTTCGAATCGGTGACGTGGTTGTCCGAATTCTCGAAGATTTTCAACAACAGACCGCATAGGAGGCCCACGATGAGCCAAACCTGGAACTTCTACGCCGGACCCGCCATCCTGCCTGCGCCGGCGCTCGAGCGGGCGAAGGCGGAAATCCCGAACTGGGAGAATACCGGCATGTCGGTGATGGAGACTTCACACCGATCCGCCGAGTACGACGTGGTGCACTACGGGGCCATGAACCTCCTCGGCGAGCTGCTCGGTCTCGACGACGACCACCAGGTCCTGTTCCTCCAGGGAGGAGCTTCGACCCAGTTCGCCATGGTGCCGATGAACTTCGTCCCGAAGGGAGGTTCGGCGGACTACATCAACACCGGCACGTGGTCTCAGAAGGCTCTCAAGGAGGCCGACATCGTCGCCTCCGGCCGCATCGCCGGTTCGAGCGAGGCCGAAGGCTTCAGCAGGATCCCGAAACAGGAAGAGCTGGATCTCGACCCGAACGCGGCGTACGTCCACATCACGTCGAACAACACCATCAAGGGGACGCAGTACCATGCCTTTCCGGACACCGGTTCGGTGCCGCTGGTCGCCGACATGTCGTCCGACATTCTGTGGCGGCCCTTCGACGCCAACCGCTTTCACCTGATCTACGCCGGCGCGCAGAAGAACATCGGTCCCTCGGGCGTCACCATCGTCATCATCAGGAAATCGTGGTTGGAGCAGGCCAATAAGGGGCTGCCGACCATGCTTTCCTACGGCACCTATTCGACCAAGGACTCGCTCTACAACACCCCGCCGACCTTTGCCATCTATATGGTCCGCAACGTCCTGGAGTGGTTGAAGGGCAACGGCGGGCTGGCGGCGATGGAGAAGACCAACCGCGCCAAGGGCGACCTTCTTTACAGCGTTCTGGACGAGAGCGGGGGCTTTTACTCAAGCCCGGTCGCCGAGGACAGCCGTTCCTACATGAACGTGGTGTTCCGCCTGCCCTCGGAGGAGCTCGAGGCAAAGTTCGTCGCCGAATCAAAGGCCGCCGCCATGGTGGGTCTCAAGGGCCACCGGTCGGTCGGAGGCTGCCGCGCCTCGATCTACAACGCGATGCCGATCGAAGGCGTCCAGGTCCTGGCGGATTTCATGAAGGAGTTCGCCCGCACCAACGGGTGATCGTCGTGTTTGACACGCCGCCATCGGACGGGCTTCGGCCCGTCCGTTTTTGTTGCGTTACCATACAACCGTGAAGAGACTCATCATCGCCGACGCGCACGTCGGCCAGGGCACGAACGACTGCCGGGCCATGATCTCCCTCGTGGACCGCGCCGCCGCGGCAGGGGTGGGGGAGGTTGTCTATCTCGGCGACGCCTTCCAGTACCTCATCGGCATGTCGAAGTTCTGGACCAGCGGTGTCCACCGGGTGCTCGATTGCTGGAGGCGGGCGAGGTTGGCCGGGATGGTGATCGGGATCGTGGAGGGCAACCGCGACTTCTTTCTCGATGCTCCCGACCTCGCGGCGGAGATCGACTGGAGCGCCCGTGTCCGTGAGTTCGATTCCGCCGGCCACCGCTATCGTCTGGTCCACGGAGACCTGGTGAACCGCCGCGATTTCCAGTACCGCTTCTGGTCGACGATCTCCAAGTCCCGGGTGGCGCGGGTGTGGGCAGGTCTGCTGCCGCGCTCCGCGGCCGTGTCCATCGTGCGGCGGATGGAGGCGCACCTCGCCAAGACCAACCGCAAATTCCGCTACGTCAAGCCGATCGCAGATCTCGAGAGGAGCGCCGCCGAGGCCTGGGCGGACGGGGTTGGGACGGTGTTCTGGGGCCACTTCCACACGCCGTGGATGTGCAGCGACGGCGATCACCAGGCGCTCATCATTCCGGCCTGGCTGGAAAACCGGTCGAGCGTGCTGGTCCGTGACGATGGCGGATGGTCGCTGGTTGATGACTTTCTGCAGGAGAAACAACTGATCTTCAAGGACGAACCGGTGATCGCCGCTACCGCCGCAGCGGGCGCCCAATCATGACGCCCCGGAGGCTCCCCGGACCGCTGACCGGTCTCGCCGGGAAGGTCGACGTGCCGGCCTCCAAAAGTCTGACCAACCGGGCACTGATCGCGTCCGCAGTGGCGGGGGGGGGCCGGATCGTCCGTCCCCTGGACTGCGACGACACCCGGGTGTTGGCGGCCGCTCTGGCTGCAGCGGGTTGGGCCGTTCACTGGGACGGCGATATCGAAATCGGCTCCCGAAATCTTCCAGCCAATCGGGTCGTGTTGCACGTCGGAGACTCGGGCACCGGCGCTCGCCTGGTGCTCGGGCTGCTGGCGGCCTGCCCCGGGCGGACCGTGGTGGACGGGAGCGGCCGGCTCCGCGAACGACCGATGGCGCCGCTGTTGCGGTCTCTCGAGGCCCTCGGAGCGGTGCTGCACTGTTCGGACGATCGGCTCCCGGTCGAGGTGGTGGGCACCGTACTGGAGGGGGGTCACGTCGAGATTCGCCCCTTGGTGTCCTCTCAGTTCGTTTCTTCGCTCCTGTTGGCTGCGCCGCTGATGCGGAAGGGAATCGATCTTGAAGTGGTCGGCTCACTGCCGTCCGCTCCCTATCTCGACCTCACAATGGAGGTCTTGAGAGCTTTTGGTGGCGAGGTCTCAGCGAGCCTTGACCGGCGCCGTTGGCGGGTTGCCCCCCATCCCTTGCAACCGTCGACGTACGAGGTCGAGGGCGATTGGTCGGCCGCGGCGTTTTTCCTCGCCGCCGCGGCGATCGCCGGAGGCACGGTCGAGATCGGCCCGCTTGACCCAGGGAGCCGCCAGGGCGATCGGTTGGTTGTGCGCCTGCTGGCTGATGCCGGTCTCCAGGTGGACTGGAACGGGGACCGGTTGACGGCCCGAGGGCCCATCACCGAACCACTCACGGCCGACCTCGAACACGCTCCCGACCTCTTCCCGGCACTGATCGCGGTGGCGGCCTGTGCGCCTCCGGGTTCGCGGTTCACCGGGCTCGATCATCTCGTCCACAAGGAGAGCAATCGCCTCGCGGTGATGGTCGAGAATCTGGGAAGGCTCGGCGCCGGCATCACCTGTGACGGCCCCCGCCTCGAGATTGCGGAGCCCCTCCGTGCCGACGTCGATTTCCCCCGTGAGGTGACGGCGGCGGGCGATCATCGGATCGCGATGGCGATGGCGGTTGCGGCCCTCGGCGCCGGGCCCCTGGACCTCGATGACGCGGCCTGCGTGAGCAAGTCGTTTCCCGCTTTCTGGGCCGATTGGCATCGCCTCACGGGGCCGGCCTCGGGATAGGGCGCAGGCGGTGAGAGTCCCGACCCCGGCGGCGCTTCTGGTCGAACACCCGACGATGCCGGTACCCCAGATCTCGGGGGCTGTCGGCTACATTCCGAACCGTGACCTCAAGTTGATTCGCGAGGTCAGGCTGTCGCGCCGCGACCGCTTTCGAGCGGCCCTGCAGCTGACCGCCGGCATCGCGCACCTCGCGGAGTTCGATCTGTGGCCTGGGCGCGATGCCCTGAGTCTGGCTCGATTGGACCGCACGTCCGGGGGTCTGTCCGTCACGATGGGTCGGTTTCCCTACCCACTGTCGGTCGCGATCGAGCGGCTGGGGGGAGGCGAGGGGGCGATGGAGCGCCTGCGGACTGCGGCCGTTCAGAGAATCGCGGGGGCGGTCGGACTCGCGCCGGAGGATATCGACGGCCCCCACGAAGGGCCCGGGTTGGTGTTCGAAAGCGCCATCACCCGCCAATTGCGTGAGCTCGAACAGCCCGTGGATCCGCTGACCGCGCGATCGTTGTGGGCGCTGCGTTGGAACGAACTCCCCGCTGCGGAGGCTGGAGTCGTCCAGCTGTGGCGGGTGTCTCGGGATGAGGCGGCGCGCCGGCTTGCAGGCGCGTTGTGGTGCCGGCTCCGACGGGAACGCTGTTCCGCCTGGTTGTGGTCGGCCGGTGATGCTACCGCCGACACGGCGCCGATGCCGTCCCTCGGCGAGCGCGGCACGCTGATCGTGGTTGGCTCCCTGTCGCAGGGAGAGCTCAACGCCTTGAACCGATGGTCGCGACGGGAGGATTGCAACGCCGTCGCCATCGGCACCTTTCCAAGCGGATGGCAGGCGCCCTCGCCCGGAATCGACAGCGAACGTCTGATCCGGCACATCTCTCTGGTCGGGATCTCGCCGGATCGCGCCCGCCGGATCCTCGAGCAAAGGCGCTCGCGGTTCGACCCGGTCCAGGGCGCTGACCGCGACGCTCTGACAACGGCCGTGTGCAGCGCCGCCTCGCCCAAAGGACGCAGCTACCAGCCGGCCCGGCGTCATCCCGTCGACGAAGTTCTCGCGAGTTGGTTGGCGCTGTCACCGACCGGACTCCCGGCGAACATCGTGGCCCTCCACTCGGGCATCGCGATCTCAGATCTGGAGGCCATCAGGGAAAGACTGGGTGTGATCTCCGACAGCGGCACCTGGCGTCTCCCAGAGCCGGAGCTTCTCAACCTCGACCCCCGCCACCTCCTGGTGGCCGGCATCATCAGTATCGACCAGCCTCTCCATCTGGTCCACTCGGCGCTCGGGACCGGCGACAGCTCACGACTCGAGGCCTGGGCCAGAGGAGAGCTCGACCGGCTCAACGCCATCCAGGTTCGAGAGCTCTTGTCGTTGGTCGCTCCCGGAGCGCTGGGACACCCCGTGCAGTTGCTCGAAGCCGAGGCGTGTTTGTCAGTGAACGACCTGTGCGGTGCCCGCAGGGCCCTGAAGGGTGTTCCGGCCGGACCGGCGAGCGCCCACATGCGCTGGTTGGAAGCCATTGACCACCCGCCGGGGAAGCCGCGGTCGCTGCCGACGGATGCGGAGATCCGGTCATACGCGAGGGTCGCAGCAGAAACCGCAGTCATCGTCCTTTACGACGCTCATCGTCGTGGACTGGAACAGAAGAGGGCCGCCGCCGAGGTGGTCGATGCCGCCCTCAAGCATCTCCAAGGCGAGAGCCGGCGGCGAATCGAGATCGAGCTCGCCTACATTGAGCAGTCGCCCCTGCTCGCGGATACCGGATGGGGTCGGGAAATGACTGGTGATGCCCCGGCCCTCCGCGTCCAGCTCGCACACCGCCGAGCCATGATCCACCTCGATAACGGCCGATTGAAGTCGGCGCGACGGCTGTTCGAGGTTCTGGCGACGGCTTTGATCGGTCCCGGTCTTCTGGGAATTGTCGAGCTCGACCTCGGAGCGGTGGCTCTTCAACAGGGACGGAGTCGTGACGCGGCCGCCCATCATCTCCGCGCCTATCGTTGGATGAGGGCGGCCGGCTTCGAGCACCTCACCAACGCCGCTCTGTTCAATCTTGCGGTCGCCGACATTGACCAGCTCAGGGTCCACAGCGCCGAAGAACGGCTCCGGCTCCTGGCCGCCTCGGACCCCTCCGATGTGTTTGTAACCGGGGAACGGGCGCGGCTGGCCCTGGCTGTCGGTGATGAGCCGTCTTTTCGGCGTTTGCTTGCGGCCTTCGAAGAAGCTGTCCGCGACGACGACCCCCGTTTCGCGGAGGGCCTCGCCCTGCTTCGGGGTGCGGCCTCGGTGCTGGAGGGCGATCACACCCGGGCCGTGGAGATGCTCGAAAAGGCAGGCCAGGAGGGGTTGGCGTGGTTGGCACTGGCGGCGGCGGCGGACGGCGGGCGGGAGGTTCCCGGCGATCTCCACGACGAGTGGGGCGTCGGCCGGGCGGCAGCGATCCTCCGGGTGGTGCGAATGGGTCGCGACCCGGATCTTGCGATCCCTTCCGAAAAGTTCGGACCAGCGGATGGTTTCGCGATCGCGCTTGCAGAACGCATCAATGGTGTCAGGCTGGCGCTGGACGCCCAAACCAGGGGTGCGGCCATCAGGGCCCTCCGGTCGGCCGGGCTGACGGGCTGGGCCGAAATACTGAGTGCCATTCAGGAACACGCTGCCGGGCTGATGACCGCGCTGGCCAGAATCGTCGAAAGCGGGGGAGTCGATGGGGTGGAGGTACAGCAGCTGGACCTCCTCGTCCGCAGCCTCGAGATCACCGGCATCGAGGTCCTCGATGTCGGTGAACGGAAGCCGATCTGGCGCTACGGCAGCGGCCGCTCCGGGAGCGAATTGCGGCACGGACGTCTGACGGTCCGTCCACTGGGAGGCGACCTCGTCGACGGCCCAGCCAGCCGGTTGGTTCTCGGGATCCTGGACCTCGTGCTGCCATTGGAGCCGTGTCACGATGACTCCGACGTTGAGGAGACTGGTTTCTACGGCGTATCCAAAGCTGCGCGGTCGCTGCGACGCGAGCTTCTCGAGCTCGGTCCGAGCCATCTTCCAATCCTGCTGGTGGGTGAGACCGGTGTCGGGAAGGAGGTGGCGGCGCGGGCGCTACATCGCATCTCCGGCCGTCCGGGCGCTCTGGTCACGGTCAACGTAGCCGCCATCCCCGGGTCCCTGCTGGAGGCCGAGCTCTTTGGGTCCGTCAAGGGCGCCTTTACCGGCGCCGATCGCTCGCGTCGAGGCCTCGCGGTTGCCGCCGACGGCGGCACGCTCTTCCTGGACGAGGTTGGCGACCTCGACGGCAATCTCCAGGTCAAGCTCTTGCGGTTCCTCGAGTCGGGGGAGGTGCGGCCGGTCGGTGCCAGTGAGTCGCGGCAGGTCGATGTCCGAATCGTGTCCGCCACCCACGCTGACCTCGGACGGAGGATGCGCGAAGGAGATTTTCGGCGCGATCTCTACTTCAGGATCGCCGCACCGGAGGTCGAGGTGGAGCCCTTGAGAAACCGCCGCGAGGATGTCGCGCTGCTGCGAGACGTGTTCGAGCGCGAAGCGGTTTCCAGGTACGGCCTGAAACGTCCGGTATGGAGCGCGGAGGCCGATGCCGCTCTGCAACGCTATCACTGGCCCGGCAACGTCCGCGAGTTGAGGCACGTCGTCGAAGTCGCGATGGTCAGGGCGGCCGGTTCGGTGGTTCAGTGCGACCACCTCCCGATATCGACCCCGGAACTCATGCCGGGAGGGACCTGGGACCAGGCGCAGCACGATTTTCGCCGGCGGTTCCTGACCGCCGCCCTGCACCGCAACCAGGGCAACCGGAGTGCCACCGCGCGGGAGCTCGGGATTTCCCGTCAGGCCCTCCTCTATCACCTCCGCAGCCTCGGCCTCAACAAAAGCTCCAAAGCCTAACCCGCTCGTCTCAGACAAAAAAAAGGTGCGGGCTGGGGAGCCCGCAGGAGGAAGGAGGAGGTATGATGTCGTGTACCAGGTCGTTGTGTGCCCGGCACCCATACAATAAGCAAACGGTGTGCCAATATTCCAAGGAGGGTCGTGGAACACTTACGGATCGCCGCGTGAGCCTCAAAACAGACCTTCGGAGTCTCCAGGAGGGCGGCGAACCAGAGATTCACGAACGTGTGGATCTTCGCGCGTGGACCGTTCTGGGAGTGGGTGGACCGGCCGACCTCCTGATCCGATGTCGTAGTGCAGACGGGCTTCAGCGGGCCCTCGACCTGCTCGTCGCCTATGGTCAGGATTGGCTGGTCATGGGATCCGGCAGCAGGTTGGTGCCGTCCGATTACGGGCTTCGGGTCCCCATCCTCAATCTCTCCGGAAATCTCGGGCTGTGGGAGTTGGACGTGGATGGTGCAGTGGCGTCCAGTGGTGCCAACCTGGCACAGGTGTGTCGCGCTGCGGCACGATCGGGTCTCGGCGGGTTCGGCGGCCTGATGGCCGCCTCGGGCACCGTCGGCGGCGCGGTTCACTCGGCCCATCGCGGTCATTTCCCGCTCGCGGGCATTCTCGAGTGGACGGATTTGGCGCGGCCGGGGGCGCCGGTGGAGCGGGTGCGACCGACAGTGTCGAGCGGGCCCGGTCGCGGGCTGACGTTGAAACTCGAACGGCGGGTGGTCCTGAGAGCTCGTTTGAGGCTTTCAAAAGACAGTCTGAGCGCGCTTCGGATTCGGCTCGACGATGATGGGCTCAAAACATGGCAGCGCCAGCCGCGAATGGCCGGCCCGGTGTTTGTCGGGCCCGAGGGCGTGCGGGCCGGGGCGTTGCTGACCGAAACCGGGTGTCTCGGGCTCGTCGTGGGTGGCGCCCGCCTCTCCGAAAGTTCACCGAATCGGATCCGCACGGCGAGATCCGCAAGAGCCGGTGACGTCCTCGAACTGGTTCAGACGGTTCGCCAACGGGTGTTGGACCGCGCCGGCGTGAGGCTCGAATCCGCTCTCTCGTTTGTCGACGAGCACGCCCGAACGGTAGAGCCATGACTGGTTACCCTGCATACCGAAAGCCCACCCTGGTGGCGATGTCCCTGTTGGCTGTGGCGGCGGCCCTGGTCGATCTCGTTGGTTGGCTCTCGTGGAGTTCGGCGTCCGCTCGGTTGGCGATCAGCCCGGAACGCGGGGCGGCCCGTTTTGCTGAAGACCACCTGCTCGGCCTGCCATCGGCCGTTCAAAGGTCGCGACGGCTACCGGTCAGAGAGCTCGGTTCTGCACCGATCGATCTCGCGTTTGCCGTCCTCATGCGCAGCGGAATCAACCAACGCCGCTGGATGCCAGCCCACGCCGCAGGCTCGACCAATCTGGCGCGGGGGTACCTGCTCGCGGGCGATCTGGAGGCCGCCGCCGCGTTTGTGGACGTTGCGCTCCTCCGCGACCCGACAAACGCTTACCTGCATCGCCTCCGTGCGTTCGTCCTGATGGCCCGGGGCGAAATCAGCTCCGCCCTCGAAGACCTCGCGGTGGCAACTGCGCTGGCGCCGGACCAGAGAGAACCCGAGCTCGAGCTCACACCCGAAAACGCACGCTCCGTGCGCCTTCGCAGTCTCGAACTGCGGCGCGATCTCTATCCGAGACGGCGGATTCAAACCGGGCTGGCACTGGCTCGCGAGCTGCGACAGGGAGGCGACATCGAAGGCGCTCTCGCCATTCTCATGGAGCACGAGGACCACCCCGAGGTGCTCCTCGAACGGGCGAGTTGGGCGGTCGATGCCGGCGACCTGGAGACCGCCTCCCTCCTGCTCGAGATCGTCACCGGACAACGGTCGGCACCTCGCGGCCTCCTTGCGCGCGCCTGGGCCATGACGGCCATCACGCGAGACCTCGATGGCGATCAGGCTGGAGCGGTGGAAGCCGCTTTCCAGGCGCTCCATCTCGATCAGAACTCGCCGTACGCGTTTGTGTCGCTTGCCGGTCTGGCGGAGCGGCGCGGCGACTATGACGAGGCCCTGGAACATCTGCGGCGGGCGTGGGGGATGTCGCCTTCCGACGTCGGTTTGCTGGTGCGCATCGCGCGAGTTGCGGAAAGGGCCGGCAAGACGCCGGACGCCGTCCTCGCCATGGAGCGCGCGGTGGAAATCGATCCAACATCACCGGAACTGGCGGTACAGCTGGTTTCCCTCCAGCTGCGTCTGGGAGATTTCACCAGTGCGGCGATGACGCTGTCAGAGGCCCTCGACCGCCACCCGACCGATCCCTCGCTGTTGGCGCAAGCCGACCGGCTTCGCCGCGACGTCGGTATCCGCTGATTACTGCAACCCCTCCGGGTCCTCTTCGTCGTCGGCATCGCACTCCGGCTGGGCGCCAGCAGCCCACTCCATCTGCCGACACATCCCGCGGAGAATACTGACTTCGTTGCCGGTGATCCCGGCCCGGCCGAAAAGCCGACGGAGCTTGCGGAGAATTCGTTGTGGGGCTGTTGGATCGAGAAATCCGATGGTCGTCAAGCTCGACCGAAGGTGCGACATCAACTCTTCGACCTCGCGTTGTACCGCGGGTTCGGGGGCGGAATTGTTCACCGGTTCGGCCGCCATGTCGATCTCGGCCACCAGGATTGCGATGGCCTGAGCCAGATTGAGCACCGGATATTCCGGCACCGTCGGAATCCGCACCACGAGGTCGCAGCAGTCGAGATCTTCCTTCCGCAGGCCGCTGGTCTCGTTGCCGAACACCAGCGCGGTGCCGTCGAGGCCGCGGTCGAGCAGGATCGGCACGGCTTCGCGGGGTGAGACCACAGGGAGGCTGTGGCGGCCCCGGCCCGAGGCCGAGGCGGCCAGCGTTCGATACTCCGCTGCCGCGTCGGACAGGCTGTCCCACTGTCTACAGAAAAGGCGCTGGTCGGCCCCACACGCCCATTTCAGGACCTCGGGATCTGCAGGATCGATCTTTGGGCGGACGAGATCAATCCGTGGGACGCCAAAGTTCGCAGCGACCCGCATCGCCGCTCCGAGGTTTCCTGCGAGGGATGTTTGGACGAGAATCACCGACGCTATTTTCATGGATGGATATAATAGCGTGGGTATCGTCGAGGAGAGTTCATGCTCATCCCGCTCGGCCACGAGCAAACAAGCGTCCGCCGTCTGCCGTGGGTGACCTTCACCATCATGGCTCTGTGCGTGGTGATCTTCATCCTCATGGCGCCGGACGAGCATCGATCCGAGATGGACAGCTTCCTCAGGCTGCAGCAATCTCTGGGATATTTCACGCAGCACCCGTACCTGAAGATGGAACCCCGATTCCGGTCCATCTTCGTCAACGAACTCGGCGAAGATCAGGCGGTCGTGTTCACGGAGCACATGCGGCGCGCTGGACCCGCCAAGCCCAAGGACCCGGCCCAACTGCAATATGAACAGGACCGCTTCGACACCATCGTCTCGGGCTACTTCGAAAGCATCGACTCGTCGCTCCTGAGCAGATTCGGTTTGGTGCCCGCCTCCTTCAAGGCATCCCATCTCGTGAGCTACCAATTTCTTCATGCCGGGTGGCTGCACCTGATCTTCAACCTGCTCATGCTGTTCGTGGTCGGACCGTTCGTCGAGGATGTCTGGGGTCGTCCCTTGTATGCTGCTTTCTACCTCGCGGCCGGCGCCGCCGCCGGCGCCATGTTCGCGGTTCGCTATCCCGACCTCCAGATGCCCCTGGTCGGCGCATCCGGCGCCATCGCCGGCGTGATGGGCGCATTCCTCGTGCGGTACCTGAAATCGAAGATCCGTTTTCTCGTCTGGTTGGGCGTCCCTATCGGGCCGTTTGCGGCCCCCGCGTGGATCATCTTCCCGATGTGGTTTGCGATTCAACTCTTCTCGGCGCAGAGTCTGGAACAACATCTTCCTGAAGGCGGCGGCGTCGCCTTCTGGGCCCACGTCTGGGGATTCCTTTTCGGCGTGGTATTTGCCGCCGTCATGGCGCAGCTGAAGGTGGAACAGCGCTATCTCCACCGCGCGATCGAGTCCAAGGTCACAATGCTCGACAACACCGTGGTAGACCAGGCCGTCGGACAGGCTCGGGCCGGAGACCTCCACGGCGCCGTGGCGGCGTTGGAGGCCGAACTTGCCGGCCATCCGGAAAACGTCGACGCCGCCATCGCCCTCTGGAACATGTGCACCGCGAACGGCGACGCCTCCCGCGCCGGCCCGGCGATGGCAAAAGTCATCGAAAATGCAGTGCGCAGTGGTGACACCCAGCTCATCATCGCGCACTGGGACGATATCCTCGTTCACCACCCGGACATCGCCATCGAACCCCTCCTCGCAGTCCGCCTCGCGGAGATCCTCGATGGCGAGCAGAGAGTCGTGTCGGCCGTCGAGACTCTCGAATTGGGGCATTCAAGAACCTCCGAAAAAACCCCCATGCCGGTCCTCCTGCGGATGGCAAAGCTCGCGTTGTTGCTCGAGGCACCCAATGCTGGTGGAATCGTGCAGACTGCACTGAATCACCCCGAGCTTCCCGCAGACGCCCGGCCGGAGCTCGAAGTGGCCCTGTGGGGGCTTGCCCGACAAGCCTCCGATCGGGAAATGGCGCGGCAGGCGTCGATCGGGAAAAGCGAGGAACCGCTGGCCGCAATTGAAGGTGGCGACCGCTCGCTGTACGTTACCGATTCGGTGCCGATGTCCCTCGACGGACACACCCTGACCGTTGATGTCGCCGGGATCCTGCAGCAGATCGACCTCCACACCCTGCAGGCCGTAGCGGTCGGGATTGTCGCGCGCGAGCAGGCGAAGTCGGTCGCCGTGATGGATCTGTTGCTCGATCCGCCGGGGGCGGGCAGCGATCTGGTGAGGTCCTTCCGGATCTTCGGCGACACCTTCGATCCACGGGCTTTCTTTCCGGGTGATGACCAGTTGACGGCTTTTCGTGCGATGGCGGTGCACGTGCTTGATATCTCGTTGGCGTCTCCGTTGCCCGACTGGGAGACTGCACGGGGACAGCCATTCAGGGCGTTTCAGTCGCTGGCGGACTACGAGCGGAAGGCGCTCGGCGTTACCGACTGAGCGGCTGATCTCGACGGGATTCCGCGTTCCTCACGTCTCGCCGAAGACTTCGGCGCTGAAGGTCGAAATGTTGGTGCCGGGTTCGCGCCAACACCCGGCCGCGAGCCCAGCCTTTCGACAGGCGGTGTCGAGGAAGGTCTCCGCGTCCCATCGGTACTCCACAGCGACCTGGGGCAGCAGGAGCCCCCGCAACGAACCGCGCTCGATCAGGATGCCGTCCCGCCCGACGACGATGTCGCCGGGCGAGCTCGGACATATCGGCGTGAGCGCAGAGATCTCGATCTTGACCTGAGCGAGCTCGTCGCGTTCGAGAGCCGGAAACCTGGGGTCGCGGAATGCGGCTGCCTCCGCGTTCTCCCTGACCGCAAGCCACAGCGGCGAGATGGCCACCACGTGCCCGATGCAACCGCGAAGGCGGTGATCGATCTTGAGGGTGACGAAGGCTCCCCGGTGTGTGAGAAGGGCCGGATCCGTGGGCGCTTCCTCAGGCGGGGGGAGGCCCTCCAGGCGGGCGGCGATGGAGTTGCGGGCAAGCCGCAGGAGAACGTACCGCCCGGCTTCCGAGATCGAGGGTTCTGTTCCGAGTCGTTCCATCGCAAGCCAGAATGCTATCGTGTCGGGGTGATTGTCAAACTGCCGTTCGCCGGTGAAACGGTGGCCGTGGATCTTCGAGGCATGCGGGTTCGACCACTCTCACCCAGCGCACCGCGGGGCGGACGCGACCTCGAAAGCCTCCTCGGGGCCGCCATCGATCACCCGATCAAAGGGGACCCGTTGCGTGAACTGGCCCGAAATCGGCGATCGGCGACCGTCATCGTTCCCGACGCCACTCGTAAGATCGACCTGCCGAGGATCCTCCCGGTCATCCTCGACCGATTGCGCAGTGAAGGCATCAAAGAAAGCGGCATCGTCATTCTGGTTGCTTGCGGAACGCACCCGGCGGTCTGCGACGAGGTTCTCCGCGAGCTGACAGGGCCGCTGCCGCCGGGCGTGTCCGTGGTGCAACACGACAGCCGGGATGGCGACGTCCTGGTGGACGTCGGCGAATTACGGCCCGGCATTCGGCTGCGGCTCCATCGCGCGGCGGTGGAGGCGGATCTGTTGGTCACCGTGGGGACCGTTCGCCACCACTACTTCGCAGGCTTTGGCGGCGGCCCGAAAATGGTGTTTCCAGGAGTCGCGGGGTACGAGGAGATCCAGGCCAACCACTCCCTGGTGCTCGCGCCAGCGAATGGCGGTGGAAGGGTTCGGCATCCCGACTGCGAACCGGGGCGTCTGGGCGGAAATCCTGTGGCCGAAGAAATCGCGCGGGTGGCCGACGCCCATCCACCCACGATGTCCGTGTGCCTGGTCGAGGCGCAGGCGGGGGAGACCGCGTGGGCGGCGGCAGGGCCGTGGCGAGAAGTCTTCGACCTCGCGGTCGTCCAGACACGGTCGTGGTACGAGGTTCCCGGCAACCAGCTCTTCGAGGTGATGGTGGCATCGGGGGGCGGCTCCCCGTCGGACTCGACCTTGATCCAGGCCCACAAGGGCCTCGATGCCGCGTGCCGCTTCCTCGCCCCTGGCGGGCGGCTGCTCTATGTCGCGGCGATTGATCGCGGGGCCGGTTCAGATGCGATGTTGCCCTTCCTCGAGCGCCCCGACCCCGATGAGATTCTCGACAGCCTCAACCGCGCCTGGGTTCAGTACGGCCACACCACACTGCGCCTGCTGGAGAAGACCCGCCGCCACCGCGTCGCTCTCCACTCCCACCTCGATCCCTCGCTCGCGACCCGGCTGGGTTTCGAGCCGGTGGAGGCGGTCGATGATGTCATTGAGTCGTGGCGGCGTGAGTGTCCGGGGGTGACCGTCGGGGTCATGGCCTCCGGGGCCGTCTACCCGCGCTCTTGACCGCGATCAAGGAAAACCGCCGCCGCTTGATCGAAGATACCAACGAGAGGCGAGCAGATCGTCGCCACCGAACAGGAGGCCCAGCATGTCCCACGGCAATTCGAATCCGACAGAAGCCCTTCCGGCCGATCGCAGCAGCGCCTTGACCGATCTGATCGCTGTTGCCGAGGGCTCAGTGGTGAGCCGGGTGTTGGCGAAATCTGGCGGCGGCAACGTGACGCTGTTCGCGTTTGACACGAACCAGGGTCTTTCGGAGCACACGGCACCGTTCGACGCCCTGGTCCAGGTCGTCGACGGTTCGCTCGAACTGACCATCGGCGGCACCCCGGTCAGGGTCGGCCCCGGCGAGATCGTCCGCATGCCCGCCGGAGTTCCGCACGCGCTGCATGCCCCCGAGGCGTGCCGGATGGTGCTGACCATGCTTCGCGAAGTCGCAAAAGGGGAGTGATTCATGGCCGTTCGTGACGTTGTCGAAATCAACGAAGACCTCTGCGATGGCTGCGGAGACTGTGTCACCGCCTGTGCCGAAGGTGCCATCGCCATCATCGACGGCAAGGCCCGTCTGGTGAGCGATGTCTACTGTGACGGACTGGGCGCGTGCCTGGGACATTGCCCGCAGGGGGCCATCACGGTGACCCGTCGTGAGGCCGATGAGTTCGACGAAGCGGCGGTTGCCCAACGCCTGGAGGTGCTCGGCGCCGTCGCCCCGCCGACCGCCCACCGCCCGCAGGTTTCGTTTCCGGTCATGGGACAGACCCACGGTGGCGGCTGCCCGGGATCGCGGCCGGCAATGCGGGATGTCCCCTTACCCGAAGCCTCGGGCCCGACTGCCGAGCAACCGTCGCAACTGCGCCACTGGCCCGTACAGCTCCATCTGGTGCCGCCGACCGCACCGTTTTTCCGCGACGCCGACGTGCTGCTCGCAGCCGACTGCGTGGCATTTGCGGTTGCCGACTTCCACCAACAGCACCTCGCGGGGCGGTCCCTGGCGATTGCGTGTCCAAAGCTCGACAGCAACCAGGAGATCTACCTGGAAAAGTTGGTAGCGATGATCGAGCAGGCCCGGATCAGGTCCCTGCGGGTCATGGTGATGGAAGTTCCGTGTTGCGGAGGGCTGGTGCGGCTCGCCGAGGAAGCCGCACGGCGGGCGCAACGCAAGATCCCCGTAGAGTTCCTGGTGGTTGGCACGGGCGGCCACATTCTCGGCGCCCAACGGGTGGCCGGCTGATACAATCGGCTGGCGGATAGAGCCGCAGCGGCTCGTCTCTGATTTTCAGGATTCCCCGGGGAGGCACCCATGAGATTGCAGTTCGGCGTCGCCGCCAGTGTGGCTGTGTTTGCGGCGTCCCTTTCGGTTGCTCCGGCAAGCGCGGCCGACGTTGAACCGACTTTTCGGGTCGAATCGGCCGCCCTCGAGGTCGGGCCTGTCACCGCGGGCACCGTCGCCGTCGCGACCTTTGTGTTTCACAACGACGGCGCAAGCGAGGTTCGGATCCTGCGCGCCGCCCCCTCTTGAGGGTGCACTGTTGCCGAGTTCGACTCGGTCATCCCGGCAGGTGGGTCGGGAACGCTCACAACGAAAATGAAAACCGCGGCCTCGCAGAACGGCCGGGTCTCGAAAACGGTCAGCGTCTTCACCGACGCCGCGGGCGCGGAAAGCCTCAGGCTTCGCTTCACGGTCGACATCCGGATGCCGATTGAAGCTCTGCCTTCGTTCCGATTCGTGCTGAACACCATCGAGGGCAAGGACTCGAATGAGCGCATCCTGCTCCGCCGCACCGACGGCGAGGCCCTGGTCATCCGCAAGACTCTGGTGCCGATGGAAGGAGTCACCGTGACGGCGGAGCCGGTCGACGCTACGCTGCCTGACGCCGAGCACGGGGGAGATGCGGACTCGACGCCGTGGGGGGCTGCCGCGCCGGCTGCGATCGCCGCTGAAGCGGGTGATGTCTGGTTGGAAATGGCGGCGGATGCGACTCTTGCGGCCGGCCGCTACTCGGACGTGGTGCGGCTCGCAACCAACCACCCCGAGGCCGCGGAAATCGAGATCCCCTACACGATCCGGGTTCGCCCGCTGATCGATGCGCGTCCGGTCGTGGTCAGGCTGTGGACCGCTCCGACCACAAAGGACCCCGGCCGCTCCGCGATCGTCACTCTCACTCACTACGGCGACCGCAAGTTCTCGATCACCGGCGTCGAGGTCTCGAACCCCGAGATCTTCACCGCCGCGGCCTACAGCGGGGAGCCGTCTACCCAGCAATCCATCCGCACCGGTCTCGTCGAAGGCCTCGACGCGGCCACTCTCGGCGCCAGCATGGAGGGTTGGATCCGGGTCACCACCGACGATCCCGAAAGGCCGGTCATCGAGGTGCCCGTTCTGGTCGCACCCACCCAGACCCTCAGCCGCCGGCCTGTGGCCGGCGAGCGATGAGCCTCACGTTTTGACCGGCGCCGACACCACAAACTGCCAGATCGGCGCGCCCTCGACCGCGTACAGGCTGGACGCATCGACCGCCTTGCGGTGGGTGGCGAGCAGGCCGCCCAGGGTCTTCCCGGACGCCGCGTCCTCCAGCGCACCATAAACCGAGATATCGCCCCGGCTCAGGTGCGTCTGCCATTGCGCCTGTCGGTAGGAGGGGCGGTCGATCGTCAGATTTGAAATACCGGCCGCGGCCGTTTCGACGATCCCCATCCGTCTCTTGGCTTCCCGCCGGGTCAGCATGGGTTCTCGAGCATACGGCGTGTAGGGTTTCGGGACCAGAACGTTGAAGCCTGCGAGCAGGGATCCCACCCGGCCGCGTTCGCGACCGTGAGCGACCATCAGCGCCTGGGTCTCGCGGAGGAGATCGGCGATTCCGCGCAGGTCGTCATCAGTCTCGCCCGGCAGACCGATGATGAAGTACATCTTGATGTTCTCAATGCCGCAGGTCTGCGCCGTTGCGACCGCCTCGAGAATGGCCTCGTTCGATATGGGTTTGTTGAGCGATGTGCGCAACCGGTCGGTCCCGGTCTCGGGCGCGATGGTGACCGACCGCGCCCCGGATGCGGCCAGCGGTTCCAGGATCTCTCTCCGCATGGCGGGTATCCGTAGCGACGACAGGGCCACTTCGAGCCCGCGTTCGCGACAGGCTTCGAGAATAAAGCCCAGATCGGGATGGTCGCCCACCGCCGTCGCGACGAAACCGATCCGTTTGGTGATCGAGGAGAGCCGGTCGACGCGCTCCAGGATCCCCTCGGTGGAGTAGCACCGTAGACGCCCGTAGTTGTAGCTCACCCAACAGTAGCGGCACTTTTCAGGGCACCCGCGGGACATCTCGATCAGGCCCCTGCCGCTGTACTCGGTGTGGGGCGTGACGACGTGCGAGGCCGGAACCATCGACGGATCACTCATGTGGGCATCGCGTTTTTCGACCCGGCGGCGTTTTCCGAGTGGCGCGCCCCGGCTGTCGAGGTGGAGGCTCGGAACGAAGAAGCCATCCATTCCGGCCAGGGTTTCGAGGAGGCGGCCGCGATCGGCCTCTCCCCGGAGAGCATCGAGGAAGGACGGCCACAGCAGTTCGGCTGACCCGAGAACGAAGACGTCGACCGCGGGCGACAACGGCAGTGGATTGATCGAAGCCACGGCTCCGCCGACAACGACGATCGGGTGGTTGTGGTCCCGTTCACTCGAGCGCCGCGGGATCCCGGCCGCATCGAGGGTCGCGAGAATGTTCGGCGCGTCGAGTTCGAAGGAGCAGGTCCAGGCCAGAACATCGAAGTCGCCGAGGTGGCTGCTGCTCTCCAGTGTTCGGCCGAGCAGGGGAGGGTCGGTGAAAAAACGCTCGACCCCGACATCATCAAAGGCTGCGGTCAGTTCGACCACCCACTGAAAGGCAAGAGAAGACATGGCGACGAAGTAGGTGTTGGGGTAGCCGACGGCCACCCGCAATGCCCCGACTGCGGGCATCGGGCGGACCCGCGTCTCGTCCCGGAGAATCTCGGCCTGGTTAAACTTCACTGGACGAGGATACGTCACCCTGTACAATATGCTTTCGCGCGATCGAGAAAGGACGCCCGTCGGTGGCCGAAACGCCTTCTTCTCCCAACCAGCCCCCCAAACTCCTGATCGCCATCGACGGCCCTGCGGGCGCCGGAAAGTCGACGGTGGCCGCGCGGCTGGCCGCAAGCCTGGGGCTGCCCTATATCGACACCGGGGCCATGTACAGGACGGTAGGGCTGTTGGCTCTGCGCGACGGACTGCAACCGCCGCTCGATGACGTGGCTGCGGATCGCGTGACGCAACTGATGCTCGAGCATTCCATCGAAGCCGAGGTCGGAAGCGACGGCACGAGAATCCTCCTCGACGGCGACGATGTGAGTTCGGAGATACGAACCCCGGAATGTTCGCTGATGGCGTCGGCGGTGTCGGCCCTCCCCTTGGTCCGAAAGGCGTTGGTGCCGCTCCAGCGGGCGTTGGCCGAACGCTCCGGTGGTGTGATGGAGGGGCGGGACATCGGCACCGTGGTTCTGCCCGATGCCGATCTGAAGTTCTTCATCACGGCCAGCCCCCAGGAGAGGGCCACCCGGCGCCATCGGGACCTCTCCCCGGAAAACGGCGGGCTGAGCCTTGACGAGGTTCTGCGACAGCAGCAGCAGCGCGACCTGCAGGACACGTCACGGGCCGAATCCCCCCTCCAGGTGGCGCGTGGATCGGTGGTCATCGACACCACCGGTCTCAGCCTCGAGGAGGTGGTGGATCGGATGCTCCGGGAGGCCGGGAGGCTTTTGCATCACAATGCTTGACAGCACAGGGGATGAGAACGTAAGGTCATCAAATTACGGAGGCTAGGTTCACAATGGGGTGTATCTAGCGAGGAGGAACGAACTTGAGCACGGAGCCGGAAGTGAATGGCGATCTGGATGAAAAAGAGGGCATGAACGAGCTCTCCATGGAACAGCTCATGGAGGTCTCGCTGCAATCCCTCAAGGAGGGCGAGGTCGTGCACGGCACAGTGGTGGCCGTGACCAGCGAAGAAGTTCTCGTCGATATCGGATACAAATGCGAGGGCAGCGTTGCTGTCGCGGAGTTCACCGACCCGGTGACCAACGAGGTCCAGGTGAAGGTGAACGACGAGGTCGAGGTCTTTGTCGAGCGTCTCGACGAGGCCGAGGGGCGCGTCCGGCTGTCGCGGGACCGCGCGGCAAAGCTCAAGACCTGGAGTTCCATCGAAGAGGCTTTCAAGGCCGGCACCTCGGTCACCGGAAAGGTTCTGGAACGGGTCAAGGGCGGTCTCTCGGTGGATATCGGCGTCCGCGCCTTCCTCCCTGGATCGCTGGTCGATCTGCTGCCGAACCGGCGGCTCGAGGACTATCTCGGACAGGAAATCGATGCGCGCATCATTTCGTTTGACCGCCGGAGATCGAACGTGGTGCTGTCGCGCAAGGCGATTCTGGAGGAGACCCAGGGCAAGATCAAAGACGAGACCATGGGCACTCTCGAAGAGGGCAAGTTGGTCAACGGCGTGATCAAGAACATCACGGACTACGGGGTGTTCGTCGATCTCGGCGGTCTCGACGGCCTGCTCCACATCACCGATATCTCCTGGGGCCGGGTCGGCCACCCATCGGAGTACTTCAAGGTCGGTGACGAGGTCGACGTCGTCATCCTCCGGTTCGACCGCGATCGGGAGCGGGTCTCCCTCGGCTACAAACAGCGGTTCGAAGACCCCTGGATCCTGGTCCCGGAAAAATATCCGGTCGGCAAAAGGGTCGAGGGCAAGATCGTCAGCATCGTCGATTACGGCGCCTTCGTCGTGCTCGAGGAAGGCGTCGAGGGCCTGATCCACGTCAGCGAGATGTCGTGGACGAAGAAGATCAAGAACCCGCGTTCCATGCTCGAGATCGATCAAGAGGTCGAGGTCGTGGTGTCGGAGGTCGATGCCGACAAGCGACGCCTCTCGTTGTCCCTGCGGGCCACCCAGCCGAACCCCTGGGAGCAGGTGGCCGAGACCTACAGCGTCGGCAGCACGATCAAGGGCGTGGTCCGCAACCTCACCGACTTCGGTGCTTTTGTTGAGATCGTCCCCGGGGTCGACGGCCTGGTCCATATTTCCGATATGTCGTGGACCCGTCGCATCAACCATCCGAGCGAGGTGGTTCAAAAGGGCGACGAGGTCGAGGCTGTCATCACCTCGGTTGATTCCTACAACCAGCGCATTTCCCTGTCGATGAAAGAGCTGCTTCCCAACGAATGGGAGGAGTACGCCAACAGCCACGGCGTCGGCGACGTCGATACGCGGATCGGTCACCAACGTCACCGACTTCGGTGTCTTCGTCGAATTGGCTCCCGGGTGTCGAAGGGTCTGTGCCACATCTCGGAGATCGATCGCGACGAGGGTCTGTCGCTGGCGGAGATGTTCACCCCGGGTCAGCAGGTCCAGTGCCGGATCCTGCGCGTCGACTGGCACGAGAATCGGATCGGGCTTTCGATGCACGGCGTTGACCAGGATGAGAGCGGCAGCGGAAACCGGGACCGAGACGGCCGACGTCTCGCAACCCGAGACCGCCATGGCCGCCGCCCTCCGTCTCGGCGGCGTGGTCGAGAGCGAAGAAGCATGCGGCGACGAGAGCCGTCTGCGGCGGAGGCGCCGAGAGCGTCTCGGAAGAAGTGCGTGACCGAGAGCGTCGCGGACGATCGAGCTGAAGTCGCCGAGGAGTTGCCATCGAGAGCGCCGCGGAGATCGAAGCTGTCGAGGCGAGCCGACGACGTCGCGGAAGTCGCTGACGAGGAGTCTGACGGCGTTGCTGAGGCGACTGAAGATCCGGGGGACGAGTCGGACGAGTCCGATTCGGATGACGAAAAGAAAAGCGACAACGGCGCCTGACGGCCGCCTCGGAGCAAGGAGTTCTGTTGATGACCATGACCAAGGCCGATCTGGTGGACACGGTTGCCCAAGCCGCAGACGTTCCGCGCAAGCAGGCGGATGACGTGGTTCAGGTGATCCTGGAAAACATCATCATGGCCCTCCGCCGCGGCGAAAAGGTCGAACTCCGGGGTTTCGGTTCCTTCCGCATCCGGCAACGGGGGGAGCGGACCGGGCGCAACCCGAAGACCGGATCCCAGGTCCACGTTCCACCGAAGAAGATCCCCTACTTCAAGCCTGGCAAGCACCTGAGGGAAGAACTGCTGCAGCAGTAAGCGACTGTAGTGGCGATCTTGTACGCTCCCTGGCGGCTCGAGTACGTCTCCGCAGCCGATGATCGAGACCGCACGCGGTGCGTGTTCTGTACCGCCTTTGCCTCGAAGGATGACGCCGAAACGCTGACGCTCTGTCGAGACCAGCAATCCTTCGCGCTGTTGAACCTCTATCCCTACACAACCGGTCACGCGATGGTCGCGCCGATCCGCCACTGCAACGATCTTGCCGATGTCGAGGTCGATGCGTTAACCGAGATGATGGCCACCGCCAAGGATCTGATGGCAGCGATGCGCCTGCTCTATCAGCCGCATGGGTTTAACGTTGGATTCAACGTGGGCGAAGCGGCCGGGGCCGGCATCGAGGAGCACCTTCACCTCCACATCGTCCCGCGGTGGCACGCCGACAACAATTTCATGACCGTGATCGGTGCGACCCGGGTCATTCCCGAGGACATCGGACGGACCTACGAGAGGATGCACAGCGCCCTGAATACCGTGCGCTGCGGGGAGGCAGGGTGAAGAGCGACGACAAGAAGAGAGCGAAACCGGGCCGCGAGGGAGAGGACGAAGCCGTACCCGTCCGGCGCGCGCCCTCCATGTTGTTGGCGGCGGCCTGGCTGGTCCCCGGTCTCGGCCACTGGATACTCGGTCGCCGGGTCCGCGCACTGGTGTTTTTCGGCGTCATCGCGAGCGCCTTCGTCACCGGCGTGCTGCTCAACGGCGAAATGGGGACGCCGAAGCCGCAAAATCCGTTTTCGTGGCTGGCCACGTTTGCCTGTCTCGGCAACGGGGTCCTCTATCTGGTGCGCATTGTGTGGATCAACGGAGTCAGCCAACTCGTCAGCCATTTCCCATTTGGTCTGTCCGGTGGCGGCAGCCCCTCGGCTGCAGGATTCGCCTACGGCAATACCTTTCTCTACACCGGCGGGCTGATGAACCTCCTCGCAGTGCTTGACGCCTCCGATATCGCCCGCGGCGAGAAGGACTGACGATGGACCACCTGTTTCTGATGTTGTGGCACGCGTTGCTGGTCTCGGTGTTCTTTGCGTTCCTGTGGCGAAGAACGGCCCGCGGACGGCGTCAGCTCTTCCTCAAGACCCTGGTGATCATGGTCGTCGGCAGCACCGCACTCGGCTGGTTGATGTACCCCTTTCCGTGAGTCTGAAAAAGCCCGGACTGATCCCACCGACCACGCGTTGTACACTTCGAATCACAAAGAGGGGCTGGAATTGGGGTCCACCACGTCTGACCTGATGATCGTCGCGGGCGAGGTTTCCGGCGACATCCACGCCGGCAACATGCTCGCGGAGATTCAGCATCTCCGACCGGACGTGCATGCGTTCGGGGTCGGCGGTGAGCGGTTGAGCGCGGCGGGGCTCGAGTGCCTGGCGCCAATCGACGAGTTGGCTCACATGGGGCTGGTCGAGGTCCTGCGGGAACTCCCCCGCATCCGACGGCTGATGCATCGCCTGGTGGATGAAGCGGCGCGCAGGCGACCGGCGCTGGCGGTCCTGGTGGATTCCCCAGACTTCAATCTCCGGCTGGCCGCCCGTCTCCGCGGGCTCGGCGTGCCCGTGGTTCTGTACGTTTCGCCTCAGTTGTGGGCATGGCGGCGGGGAAGGGTCCGCACCGTCCGCCGTCTGGCTCGCGAGGTCCTGTGCCTGTTGCCGTTCGAGGTCCCATTCTATGAGGCCCACGGAGTTCGCGCGCGGTACGTTGGCCACCCTCTGGTCGACGAGATCGCACGGGTCGGCCTCCTCGACCGGCCCCGCGACGTGGTCAATGGAAGGGTCGCGTTGCTCCCGGGATCGCGTGAGATGGAGGTCACCCAGCTGTTGCCGGTCATGATCGCCACCCTCCGAGAACTGCCCGCGACCGAGATCTCCGAGGCGGTCCTGGTCGAGGCACCAGGGATGAGGGACCTGGTCGACTACGTCCTTTCGACGACCGGTTCCGACCCGCGCCTGCTTCGGGTTCGTGGCGAGCAGCGCAGGCTCGAGCTGGCGCGGTCTGCTCTGGCGTGGACCGCGTCCGGCACCGCCACTCTGGAGTGCGCCCTCCTCGATGTTCCGATGGTGGTCGGCTATCGGTTGCAGGGGCTGACCTATTTCGCCGCCCGAATGCTCGTCAACGTGGCGAACGTGGCGCTGGTGAATCTGATCGCCGAAGAGACGGTCGCTCCCGAGCTCCTGCAATCAATGTGGAACCCGCAACGTCTGGCGGTCGAGACCTCGAGGCTGATGGGCGGCGGCGGCGCACTGCAGAGGGAGCAGCTGGCGGTGGTTCGGCAGCGGCTCGGCGAGCGGGGAGCATCTCGAAACGCTGCCGAAGCGGTTCTCGAGCACCTCGAGGCATCCGGGATCGGGTAGAATCCCCCGTCTGGAGGAAAAGACGTGCACGAGAAAAGCGCCGGCACCGAGCGAGCCCGTGGCGACATCCCGGTCCGAGTGGGGATGATCAGCCTCGGCTGTGCAAAGAACCTGGTGGACGGCGAACTGATGCTCGGACACCTGCAGCGGGCCGGCATCGAACTGACCGCCGACCCGACCGAGGCCGACGTCGTCGTGGTCAACACCTGCGGTTTTATCGACGACGCCAAGCGAGAGTCGATCGAGGCCGTGCTCGAAGTGGCCCAGGCCAAGAAAACCGGCCGGGTCCGGCGTCTGGTGGTCGCGGGGTGCATGGCGCAGGCCTATGCCGCGGAGATGCAGAAAGAGATCCCCGAGATCGACGCCTTCATCGGACTCGACGAGCTCGAACAGGATCACCGAAGCAGTGCGGGGCGAACTGGCGGCCCACATTCCGGACCAACGCGGAGCTCTCAGGGTCTACGACCACTCGAGCCCACGGATCGTTTCCACCGGCAGCCACGCCTATTTAAAGGTCGCCGAGGGCTGCAACAATCCCTGTACCTTCTGCCACATCCCCGCGATGCGGGGGGCGTTCCGCTCCCGGACCGTCGATGACCTGGTCGCGGAGGCGCAGGTCCTCTATCGGCAGGGAGTCCAGGAGATCGTCCTGATCGCACAGGACACGACCCGATATGGAGAGGACCTCGGCCTCGAACACGGGCTGCGGACCCTGGTGGAAGGGCTGCTCGCGGAGACCGAGATCCCCTGGGTCCGCTTTCTCTACGCCTATCCTGCAACCCTCGACGAGTCCCTCTTCGAACTCATGGCGTCGGATAAGAGGTTTCTTCCCTACCTCGACATCCCACTGCAGCACGCCAGCCGCCGGGTGCTCAAGGCGATGAAGAGGGGAGGGGACGCGCGAAGCTATCGCCGCTTGATCGAGCGCGCCCGCGCGACCGTCCCCGATCTCGTGGTCCGCACCACGTTTATCGTCGGGTTTCCGGGTGAGGGCGACGAGGAGTTCGGTGAATTGATGGACTTCGTGCGCGAGGTCCGGTTCGATCACCTCGGGGCCTTTTCCTATTCCTGGCAGGACGAGAACCCCGGTGCCGAGCTCGGCGATCCGGTGGCCCAGGAGGTCAAAGAAGAGCGTCGCAACGCTCTCCTCGAGACGCAGCAGGAAATCGCGCTCGAACACAACCTCGCCCTCGTCGGCCGGACCCTTCCGGCCCTGGTCACCGGGACGTTGCCGGAGATGGAGTTGCTGCTCGAAGGCAGACTGCAACGACAGGCCCCGGAGATCGACGGCCGACTGTTGATCAACGACGGCACCGCACCGGCCGGATCGCTGGTCGAGGTCGAGATCACGGATGCCCATCCGTACGACGTCGTGGGTGGGATCATCCGGATTCTCAGCCCGGGTAAGTTCGCGCCGAACCTGCCGGTGTTGGGCTGACCCGCGCCATGGAGGTCCTTCGCGATCCCCTTGGCAACGACGATCCGCCGCGGCGGACGGTCATCAGCATCGGCAACTTCGACGGCGTCCACATCGGCCACCAGGCGGTGCTGTCGCACGTGGTGCAACGGGCGCGGGCCGCCGAAACCACGGCCGTCGCCATGACCTTCGATCCGCACCCCATCAAACTCCTGCGACCGAGTGAGGCCCCCAGTCTGGTCACAACCCTCGACCAGCGGCTTGCCCTGATCGAGCGCACCGGGATCGAGACCACCCTGGTCCTGCCCTTTACACATCGGCTCGCCCGAATGGACGCCGCAGAGTTCGTGCGCGACGTCTTGGTGGACCGGCTCGGAGTTCAAGAGGTCTATATCGGCAACAACTTCCGCTTCGGAGCCGACCGCGGCGGGGATGTCGCCCTCCTGGAGTCGATGGGGGAGGAACTCGGTTTCCAGGCCGCCGCCGCCCCCATCGTCGAGGCAGCGGGCGGCGTGGTGTCATCGACCAGAGTCCGCGAGGCCATCGCATCAGGACGCGTCGAGGAGGTCGCGACTCTGCTCGGACGGACGTTTTTCATCGACGGCAGAGTGCTCGAAGGCAAGCGTCTCGGTCGCACGCTCGGCTTCCCAACCCTCAATATCGAGGTCGAAAACGAAATCGAACCGTGCCACGGCGTCTACGTCACCGTGGTCCACATTCCGTCGTTCGACCGCAGCTTTGCTGCGGTCACCAATATCGGCGTCCGACCGACGGTGTATCAGAACTCTTTGACCACGGTCGAAAGCCACCTCCTCGACTTCACGGCCGACGTCTATCAGGAGCGGGTGCGGCTGTTCTTCCTCCGCAGACTGCGGGACGAACAGGCCTTTACCTCGACCATGCAACTGATGACTCAGATCCGCCGGGACGTCGAGGCCGCCCGCGAGGTCTTTGCCCAACATCCGATCGAAGATCTCGAGTTGATTTTGCCGTGACCGTGACCGGCGCCCTCATCCTGTTGGCGTCGTTGGTGGTCTCGGCCACGTTGTTGCTGATCGTCGTGGCCATGGTGTGGTACCTGGACCGGTACGACCGCGAACCTCTCCACATGGTGGCCGCGGTTTTTTTGTGGGGCGCTGCGGCCGCTCCGGCGATCGCGGTCTTTTCACTCCTGGCGCTTGAGCGGTGGTGGCCTGCCCATGTCGGTCAGTTGTCGCCCTTCATCTTCACCGCGGTCGCGGCGCCGCTGGTGGAGGAGACTGCAAAGGCGATCGGCGTGGTTCTCGTCGTGCTCCTGACTCGAGACTTTGACAACCCCACGGATGGTTTTGTCTATGGAACGGCGGTCGGACTGGGGTTTGCAGTCACCGAGAACTCGATCTACGGCATCGGCGCCGGCGTCGGGATGGGGCTGGGAGATCTGTTGAAGCTGATGGTCGGGCGAACCTTCTTTTCGGCCGGTCTCCACGGTCTGGCGAGCGCGACGTTCGGCGGTTTTTTGGGGCACGCGGTTCTGACCCGCAGACCCTGGCAACGCGGTGCCTGGGTGGCGACCGGGCTTCTCGCCGCAGTCGCCCTTCACGGCGGTTGGAACGCGACCCTGATGCTGGTGGGACCCATGACGCCGGGCGGCGGTCTGCGTGGCTGGCTCGTGATTCTCCCCATGTTGTACGCCGGTTATGTGCTGATTCTGGCGGCCTTTCTCCAGTCCGAACATCGGATATTGAAGCGGCAGCTCGGTGAGGAGGTTGCCCTTTCGCTGGCGCCGGCATGGGTCGCGGAGGTGATTCCTTACTACCGGCGCCGTTTGCAGAGTGATTGGTGGCCTGAGCGCGACGAACGCACAGTGATCTCGCGCCTCCTGACCAGGATTGCGTTTCGCAAGCACGCACTCCGCCACATCCCGAAGGACGAAGCTGCAATCGCATCGCTCGAGGTGGTCCGATTGCGCCAGCGCCTGCGGGCGATTCTGACTCCAGCGCCCGGCCGAGACGACTGAATACCGTCCACACAAAGAACGGCCCAGTGAGATATGCGGGCTCAGGGCAATGTCAAAATTTTGTTGAAAACGGGCCTCGGCGGGTCTCCTGCGAGCGCCGATTGTACGATGAGGAATGGACCGGTCGATCGGGAACCTCGACTCGGACGGGCTGATGGACCTCGTCACCACCGGTGAGCTCGACGAGCTCGAGGCGTTGCAGGTCCTCAGAAGCCCCTTTTGCACGGCCCAGATCGCCGAGGTCATCGCGTCGAACCGTCGTCTGCTCGACCCGCACGGCGTCCGGGAATTGCTGGCAGGCTTTCCAGGATTCAATTTCAGCCGAGCACTTGACCTCCTCGCGACCCTGCCCTGGGTTTCGCTCCTGACCATCTCGCAGGCCCCGCAGACCCCGCCGGTGGTGCGGCGCCACGCCGAACGCAAGCTCGTTTCTCAGCTGCTCACCATGGCTCTGGGCGAAAAGATCGCGCTCGCCCGGCGCGCCCATCGGGCCCTCTTTCGGGCGTTGACCGCATCGGGCGACGAGCAGATCCTGGTGGCTCTTCTCGACAACCCGCGCCTGGTGGAGAACGACATTCTGGTCATCCTCAACACGGTCGACGTGCCGACGGTGTTTCTGACCGAGATTGCGCGCCACCGCCGCTGGGGGACTTATCGAGGGGTTCGCCGCGCGATTGTCGAGTTGGCCTCCACCCCGCTGCCGCTCGCTTTGAGCCTCCTCGTCCAGATGTCGGTGAGCGACCTGAGGCACGTGGTCAGAGGGAAAAACGTCCCAGGCGCAAGTCCGCGATGCGGCTCTCTCCCTGATCGAGCGCCACGCGAGCGGGCAGCGGGGGGTGATAATATCCTCCGGTGAGAAAAGCGATGGAGGGGACCCCCAAACACCCGAAGACTTTCGGTGAGGAGATGCAGCGGCTTCGTGAGGAAGCCGGTCTGACGCTCGAGGACATCGCGGCCGAAACCAAGATCTCGAAACAGATCCTGTCGAGCCTGGAGAATGGTGAGTTTCGATTTCTTCCGCAGAAGGTCTTTTGCCGGAACTTCGTCGTCCAGTATGCCGACGTGGTGGGGGTGGATCCGCGTCCGCTCGCAGACGCCTTCGAGGCGGCGTGGGACCGGTTCCTCCTCGCATCGGGTTCACACCCCAGCCTGGTGTACGACGATCCGCCCCTCGTCCGCAGTTTCCGCTGGCGCTTCTGGGTGCCGGTGATGGCTGCCGCAGCCATCCTCGTGGCGGCCACTTTCGTGATCTGGAAGAGCTCCAGGATCGAGGGCCAGTTCACGCCGAGCCAGAGTCCGCGAGCGGCGTCGAACGAATTCCGCGCCGTGCCGCCCGTGACCAGCCAACGACGGCCCAGCCCCTCGCCGGTGAGAGCCGAAGACAACGCGCCGGTGCTGACCCAGATCGTGTCGATTACCATCCGAGTGCGCCCCGAGATGGAGTGTTGGATTCACTACCGCGACAACAACGGCGCCGCAGGGGGCAAGCTCCTTTCGGGCGGCACCGAAGAGACGATCTCGCTCGCGGGCCCGGTCAAGCTGACGGTCGGGGACGCCGGCGCGGCGAGCCTCGAGATCGCGGGACGCATCTACGACGATCTCGGCCGGCCGGGACAGGTGGTCCACACCGAGGTCAACTCGGAGGGTCTCGTGGTCCTCGGGCCGAGGCCTCGCGATGGCTGACAACAGGGCCACGGCCGCGTCCGATCTGATTCGCGGGATTGTCCGCGGCGAGGTGCCGCGGCAGGTCCGCCTGTTCGCCGCCCAGGGCCTGCTTCCGGTTTCGCGCGAAGACCTCTTGAGTCTGCAGACCGTCCTGACCTCCGATCCCGACACCGAGTTGGCGGAGGTGGCGGCGAGTTCACTGCGGGGCGAAGACGTGGAGACGATCTTGACCTGGCTCCGCGGCAGCCCGCCGGACCCACTCGTCCTCGACCATCTCATTCGTGTCCTCGACGACGAGGCCGTCTGGGCGGCGGTGGCCAGCCACCCAAACGTGTCGGACGAGACCCTGCGGGTGCTCGCCCGCAATGCGACCCATGTCGTGCAGGACATCATCATCACCAACCAGATGCGGCTGTTCAGCTGTCTCGAAATCCTCGACGACCTTCGCGCCAACCCTCAGGCTCACCAGGTGATTCTGCGCAGGGTCCGCGAGTTCGAGGAGGAGTTCATTGAGAAGGTGCTGGCCGAGGAGGAGGAGGCCCTCGAGGCCGCCGGCAGAAGCATCGAAGAGGCCATCGACTCCCTCCACGCCATCGGGGCTCACATCCCCAATGAGGACACGATGCCCTATCCGGAATCCGAGGACCCGGCCCTGGTCGACGCCATCAAACGGGCGGGGCAGCAGTCCGCCCATTTCCGCCTCCTCAAGATGAGCGTCCACCAGAGAATCATCTGCGCTTTGAGAGGAACGAGGGAGGAGCGGGCCATCCTCATCAACAGCCGCAACCGGCTGCTTCAGCGTTCGGTGCTGGCCAGCCCCAAACTCACCGACCTCGAAGTGGAACGATTCGCCGCCTCGCGCAGCGTTGCCGACGAGGTGATTGCGGGAATCGCCGCCAACCGCCGCTGGATGCGCCTCTACCCGATCATCGTCGCGCTCGTCCTCAACCCGAAGACCCCGGTCTACACGGCCGGCAAGATCATTCCTCTGCTGTCGCCGCGGGACAAGATGAAGGTCTCGCGCGATCGCAATCTCAACCGCGCGACCCGAGAAATGGCGCAGCGGCTGATGAGCACCCGGCGAGAGTAAGCGGAGCTTTCGGACGGCTCTTCGGTTCAAGGTCACCGCGCTTGCAACCTCGATATGCTCTCCTATCTTGGAGCCGTTGCACCACTTCAGGGGACGTGGTACGTTCAAATGGTCACAGACGGAGTGATCGAGTATGCGTCACAAGTTGACACATTATGACACGCTTGGGATCGAACGCGACGCTACGGACCAGCAGGTCCGAGCGGCGTTTCGAAAGCTCGCGTTGAAGTACCACCCGGACAAATTCACGGGTGAGGCACGGGTGACTGCGGAAGAGAAGTTTCAGAGTATTACCGAGGCCTTCAATGTTCTCAGCCATCCCTCGAGCAGGGACAAGTACGACATCGAGATTTCCAAGGGCACGGATGTCAAAAAAATGGACCCCAGGGAAATCTCCCGTCGTCTCGCGGCAAAGGGCTCCCAGTGTCTGCGGGAGGGCAGCGCGGCGGAGGCGCTCGAACACCTCAAGAGTGCAATCGATCACGACGACGAAAACTCGCGCGCCCACTATTTTTACGCCTTGACCTTGGCTCGCGTGCCCAGCAAGGTGCGGGACGCGCTCCGTCACATGGAACGGGCATCTGCGCTCGAGCCCTCCAATGGAGCCATGAAGGCGGAGGCCGCCGGTCTGGCGCTGGCCGCTGGAATGAAGAGTCGAGCGGCTCGACTGGCCGAAGAGGCTCTGGCCCTCGACCCGACCAGCGCCAAAGCGAGCGAGGTCTTGAGCCAGGCCGGTAGCGACGAAAACGAAAAAGGTGGCGGCCTGTTTCAACGGCTCAGGCGCCGGGGTTGATGAACGGTGATGGTTGATATCCACAATCGATTCGAGATCGAGTCCGGCGGCCGGACCGACGTCGGAATGAAACGCCGGGTCAACGAGGACGTGTTCGTCCTCGATCCGCAGCACGGCGTCTTTCTGGTGGCCGACGGCATGGGCGGTCACGCGGCGGGAGAGGTCGCGTCCCGGGTCGCCACCGAGGAGATCCTGCAGGCTCTTTCAACCTCCGTCAACGGTGCCGACGAGACCTGGCCGGAACACTGGGACCCGGCACTCAGCGCTCCGGCGAACTCAGTCGTCGATGCTGTCGTCGCGGGCCACCACCGGGTCACCCAGGAGATGCACAACGACGCCGACCTCAAGGGCATGGGCACCACGGTCGTCGTTGCGGTCCACCAACGAATCGACGACAAACTGGTCATCTGCCACGTCGGCGACAGCCGCGCCTATCGGCTGCGGCTCGGCGAGTTGACGCTGATGACCAACGACCACTCGTGGGTCCACGAACAGGTGACTGCAGGTTTTTTGACTGAAGAGGCGGCGCGCAACCACCCACTGAAGAACGTAGTTACCCAGGCGCTCGGCGGCAGCAGCGAGCCAAGGGTCGACGTCATCGGAAACCCAACTTCGTGATGGCGATCTCTACCTGTTGTGTTCGGACGGGCTCAACTCCATGCTGACCGACGACGAGATCGCCGGGCTCCTCGAGGCCAACGGCTCCTTGGACGAATCCTGCGAGCGGTTGATCAATGCGGCCAACCAGCGCGGGGGCAACGACAACATCAGCGTCGTGCTGCTGCGGTCGCGTCGGGTCGTCCCTCCCGCCTCGTGAGTGCGAGATCTTCCGGATTCTGAGACCGCTCCGGACGCACAGCCTGCATATCTCGCAGAATATTTCGCGGAATGTGGATCAACCGCTGTCGGTTGAGGACCACAGGAGAGCATGATGGGCGAATTCACACTCGACAGGAACCCCTCCTTCCCCGGGATCGAAGGACAGTTGGTGCTGCTGATTCTCGACGGCGTCGGGCTCTACAAGGGCCGGACCGAGGGCTACGAAGGCAACGCGGTCGATCTGGCGTCGACGCCCACTCTCGACCGCCTCCTCGCCGAAGCGCCCATCTGTCATGAGGCTCAAGGCCCACGGTACTGCGGTCGGCCTACCGAGCGATGACGACATGGGGAATTCCGAGGTCGGCCACAACGCCATGGGCGCGGGCCGAGTCTTCGTCCAGGGCGCGCAACTGGTCAACCGGGCGATCGCCGACGGGACGATGTTCTCCGGGGCCGGTGTGGAAGGACCTCGTGGCGCGGGTCATCCAGAGGGATTCGACCTTTCATTTGATCGGTCTTCTGTCCGACGGCTATGTCCACAGCCACATCGATCACGTCGTGACGATGATCCGGCGGCTGGTGGAGGAGGGCGTCAAGAGGATCAGGGTCCACGCTCTGGCAGACGGACGCGATGTCGACCCGGTCTCCTACCATGTCTACATCGATCGCCTCGAGACCGTCCTCGCCGAGGCGAAGGGCCGCCGGCGTCGACGCGGCGGTGGCGTCCGGCGGCGGCCGCATGCAGATCACGATGGACCGCTACGAGGCCGATTGGGAGATGGTGCGTCGTGGGTGGATGACCCACGTTGCGGCGACGCCAGGACGTTTCCCACCGCTGCCGAGGCCTTGCGGACCCTCAGGGCCGAGAAGCCCGGAATCATCGACCAGGATCTGCCGCCCTTCGTGATCGCAGATGCCGACGGCGCACCCATCGGCCCGATCGAGGACGGCGATTCGGTGGTGTTCTTCAATTACCGCGGCGACCGCGCGATCGAGATCTCGCGGGCATTCACCGACCCGGACTTTTCGTTTTTCGACCGCGGGCGCGTGCCCGACGTCATGTATGCGGGGATGATGGAGTACGACGGGGACCTCAAAATACCCCCGCTTTACCTGGTGACGCCGCCGGCGATTTCGCACACGGTTTCCGAGTACCTGGTTCACAACGGCGTGAGCCAGTTGGCAACGGCGGAGACCCAGAAATTCGGCCACGTGACGTACTTCTGGAACGGCAACAACTCCGAGAAATTCGACGCGGTCCTGGAGGATTGGGTGGAAGTGCCGAGCAGCAATGAGCCGTTCGAACAACAACCGCAGATGAAGGCCCGCGAGGTCTGTGAGGTGGTGGTTCGGGACCTCGAAAAAAGGGGTCACCGTTTCATCAGGGCCAACTTCGCGAACGGCGACATGGTTGGTCACACCGGGTCACTGGCGTCGGCTGTGGCTGCGGTCGAGGTGGTCGACGAGTGTGTCGGAAGGATCGAGCGGGCGGTTGCCGAGGCCGGAGCGACACTCATCGTCACCGCCGACCACGGAAACTCGGACATGATGTGGGAGGTCGACAAAAAGACCGGCAAAGTCAAGCGCGACGCCGAGGGGCGGCCGATGATCAAAACCAGCCATACCCTGTCACCGGTTCCCCTGTGCGTGGTCGGCGCCGGAATCGACGGACTCATCGCCAACCCGGCGGTCGCCCAACCGGGTCTCGGAAACATCGCCGCAACCCTTTTGTTTCTCCTGGGGTTCGATCCTCCGCCGGACTACCTGCCGGCGCTGGTGGTCGGCGGGAAGTAGATTTCGACTCGAATCCGGGTTAAAGTCGCAAAATGGCATCACCCACGCCCCCGTTCCTCGAGCCCATCGAAGAGGTTCGATCCCGCGTATTGGAGTTGGAATCCGCCGGGACCTCCGGCCACGGGACCGAAGCCGACCTGCTGGCCGCCAAAAAAGAGCTTGACGCGGTGGTCAGACGAGTCTTCTCCCAGCTGACCCCGTGGCAGCAGTGCCAACTTGCGCGCCACCCCGACCGGCCGCACACGATGGCCTACACCCACAGTATCTTCACCGATTTCACCGAGCTTCATGGCGACCGCAGGTATGCAGATGACCCGGCGATCGTGGCTGGACTCGCGCGCTTCGAGGGAGACCCGGTGGTTGTGGTGGGGCACCAGAAGGGGAGGGACACGGCCGAGAAGCTCCGCCGGAATTTTGGCATGCCTCGACCCGAAGGCTACCGCAAGGCAATACGAATCATGAGCCTCGGCGCCCGCTTCAGGCGCCCGATCATCTCGTTCATCGACACCCCGGGTGCTTATCCCGGCATCGATGCGGAGGAGCGCGGACAGGCTGAAGCCATCGCCCACAACCTGATCGAGATGGCCGCCTTGTCGGTGCCGATCATCGTCGTGGTCACCGGCGAGGGCGGATCCGGCGGCGCGCTCGCGCTCGGCATCGGTGATCGCGTCCTGATGCTCGAGCACGCGATCTACTCGGTGATCTCTCCGGAAGGCTGCGCAGCCATCTTGTGGAAGGACCAGGCGCGGGCCGCCGATGCTGCTGCCGCCCTTCGCCTCACCGCCAAGGATCTCAAGGGCTTCAACGTCATCGACGAGATCATCCCGGAACCGATCGGCGGCGCCCACATGGATCCGGTGTTGATGGCCGACACCATCTCGACCGCGATCCGACGCAACCTCAAGGGATTGCGGAAACTCAAACCCGAGGCCCTGGTGGCCCGGCGCCTCAAGAAGTTCCAGGCGATGGGCATCTTCAGCGACCGCTGAAAAAAGGGCCGATGGACGTATCACACCCTCGCCCGGCCACTCGTCGGTTGTCGACCGGGGGCCCCCGATGAGCGTGGGTTCCCGCCGGTGGATACGCCGGTTTTCGGCCCTGGCCATTGTTGCGGTACTGCTGGTCCTCGGTGGGCTGGTCGTCCAGCGTATCGAGCGGTTTCACCCACCCGTGCCGTCGCTGGACGACGACGCCGTTTCCGGCGGCAGCGCCGATCGGGCGGTTGGTGTCTACAGGGGCTTCGAGTTTGTCGAACGCGTGGCCGGAAAGAAGATCTTCGAACTCCTGTCGAAGCGGACCCTCGGACTGTCATCCGGTTGGCACGAAATCGAAGGGGTGCGGTTGCAGTTCTTCCGCGAAGGGGAGACCGGCCCGGTTCTGACCTGCGACGGCGCCCGTTTCAACATTCAGACGCGAGACGCGGAACTCGGCGGAAGCATCCGGATCGATTTCCCGAGCGGCGCGAGCCTCACCACCGACGCCGGAAGCTTCGAAGCGAGTTCACGGCGGTTCACGGCCACCGCCGAAGTGTTGTTCGTGTCCGGGACGACCTTCGGGCGGGCGGATTCGGCAGCCTACGACCTGGAGCACGACGAAATCGTGCTCGAAAACGGTCTGACTCTGCGGACCGCGACCGGAGCCACGTTGTCGGCACCCAGCGCGATCTACAGCCGCGGCGAAGGCGTCATGTCCTTCCCATTGGGGGGACGGATGACGATGGGCCAATCGGAGCTCGAGGCGCCCCTCATGCGGGTTGACCTCGAGCCCGACGACGGTCCGCCGCAACGGATCGAGCTCGATGGGGGAGTGACCGCTCGCTCCACCGCGCCCAACGGCGATGGTCTGGTCGTGGCCCGGATGGAGAAGATCGTTGCCGTGCGCGACGGTACGGGGCGTTGGCAGGTGGACGCAACCACCCATGGACCGTGGGTCGATGTCCGATTCATCGGCGGCGAGGGGTACTACGAACGCGAACTCAAGGCGTGGGTGCTGCGCGGCGTCGTCGGCGACGAGGGCCTGATCAACCTTCGCGCCGAAAACCGGGTCTGCATCAGGGAGGTTCCGACGGAGGGTCCGGTTCGGCTTGGGGAGGCGGAGGAGGCCCGGGTGTGGTTCTCCGAAGGCCAGGCCACCGACGTGGAGATGCTGAGAAACGTCGTGATCCAGGGAGAGGGCGTCCAGGGGAGGGGCTATCGGGCCCGCCTGTCCCCACAGGCGGGGCTGCTGATGCTCCACGGAGACCCGGCGGGGCCTGGACGCGTGCTGCTGCTCTCCGAACGCGGGCGCCTGAGCTGCGACCAGGCGCAGCTTTACAACAACGAAGGGCGATCCGAAGCCCGCGGCAACGTGCAAGGCCAGATCTTCAACGTGTCGTTGATCGGAAGATCAGCGGCGGACGCATCTCAACCCACCCATTTTGCGTCAGAGATCCTCGACGTGACCGACAAGGGGGGCATCTACCACCTGCGCGAGAACACCCGGTTGTGGCAGGGTCACCGCCTCTTGTTGGCGGATGACGTGGTGTACCACCAGGATGCGGCGACGGTACGGGCGACCGGACATGTGCGGACCACCTTTCCGGCTTCGCAGTTGAACCTCGAGGGCGACGAGGGAGAGGACGTGGTGGTCGTGGCGAGATCGCTTGATTTCGACGACAACGAGGGCACCGCAATTTATCGCGGCAATGTTCGGTATTCGGATCCGGGTCACACGCTGGCGGCGGCGGAGTTGAGTGTGTTCTTCGACGATGCCAACCAGGTCACATCGGTTGAGGCCGTGGGATCGGTCGAGCTGGTGATCGTGGAAAGTGGCCGGCGTATGACGGGGCAGTTCGCGCGCCGGGAGGTCAAGACCCAACTGGTCACCATCACCGGGTCGCCCGTCCGGCTGACCGATCCCGGCGGAAATGAGGTCTCCGGGTCTTCGTTGACCTGGAATCAGGCCGATGGTACGGTCTCGGTCGCCGGAGGAACCGAAACCATCTACTACCCTGAGGAGACACCCTGAGTCCGAAAGCCCTCGATCTGGCCGCACACGGTCTGCGGAAGGCATACCGCGGAAGGTGGGTGGTTGACGGTATCACCCTCGATATCGCCCCCGGCGAGATCGTCGGTCTCCTGGGACCGAACGGCGCCGGCAAGACCACGACCTTCTACATGATGGTGGGTCTGGTGCAGCCCAACGAGGGCCGGGTCATCCTCGGTGACCGCGACATCACATCCGAACCGATGTATCGTCGCGCACGGATGGGAGTGGCCTACCTCGCACAGGAGCCCAGCTCCTTCAGACACCTCTCGGTCGAGGACAATATCTGGCTCATCCTGGAGGCCCTCGGCGTCGATGCCAGGGACGCCCACCGCAGGATCGATGGGCTGCTCGAGGATTTCGGGCTTTCCGATCTGAGGAATCAGCGGGCGGAGACTCTGTCCGGCGGTGAGCGGCGACGTCTCGAGGTGGCGCGAGCGCTGGCCACCAAACCGACATTCATTCTTCTCGATGAGCCCTTCGCCGGCATCGACCCGCTGGCGGTGCTCGATCTCCAACGCATCATCAAACGTCTTAAATCTCTGGGAATAGGCGTTTTAATTACTGACCACAACGTTCGTGAAACATTGAAGATCACCGACCGCGCCTATATAATCAAAGACGGCAAGATTTTTGCTACGGGAGACCCCGTTGATCTGTCAGAAAACCGGGACGTCCGTCGAATCTACCTCGGCGAGGAATTCAGGCTCTGACCCGGCACGAGGCTGACGGGTCACGCCGCGACCTGCCCCCGAGAGTGGATACGACGCCGCCTCGCGAAGAGGTTATTTCACTCAATGGCCCTGGAACAGAAACTTCGGTTGAAGCTGGCGCAACGGCTGGTGATGACTCCGTCACTGCAGCAGGCGATCAAGCTGCTGCAGCTGTCACGTCTGGAGCTCGAAGAAACCCTCGCCCAGGAGATTCTCGAGAACCCGATGCTCGAGGTCGAGGAATCACAGGACGATGTGCCCGACAACAGCGGCGACGAGCCGACTCGACGAGACCGAACGGTCAACATCGGAGGAGACTGCGGCCGCCGAAGAGAGCGCGGAAGTGCTGGACATCCAGAGCGACGACCCGCTGCCCACGGAAGAAGAGTCCTACGGCGACATCGACCTCGAGGCGTTCTTTTCTGACTATCTCGGCGACGGACGCAACGAGGGCCCGTCGATGTCGGCGCCGTCACTGGAAAACGACAACCGCATGGAGAACATCGTCTCGGCCGGCGCAGGGCTGTACGATCACCTGCTCTGGCAGCTCCACATGCTCGACTGCACTCCCGACGTGTTCGAGGTCTGCGACTTCATCGTCGGCAATCTCGACGAGGACGGCTTCCTCCGGGCGACCCGCGAGGAGATCCGCCTCGGAACCGGCTGCAGCGACGAGGTTGTCACGAGGGCCCTGGGAGTCGTCAGGTCTCTGGACCCACCCGGGATCGCCACGACCACGTTGCAGGAGTGTCTGGGCGTTCAGGTCGAACACCTTCTGCGCGAAAGTCTCGACAACTCAGATGTGTCGCTCCTCAACCAGGCCCACTGTGTGATCACCGAGCATTGGGACAATCTTCTCCACCAGCGGTGGGAGGTGCTGGCAAAGGCCCTGGGTTGTTCGGAGGTTGGGGAGATCAAACCGATCCTGGATGTCATCCAGGGGCTGGAGCCGAAACCGGGACGGAGGTATCGGCAGAGCGACAACCAGTACATCGAGCCCGACGTGTACGTGCGCAAGATCGACGACGAGTACGTCATCACGCTGAACGACGACGGGCTGCCGCGGCTCCGGATCAACACCCGCTACCAGTCCATGCTGAGAGCGAGAAACCTCGATCCGCAGGCCAACGAGTACCTGCGCGACAAAATGCGATCCGCCCTGTGGCTGATGAAGAGCATCGATCAGCGGCAGCGCACCATCTACAAGGTGGCGCGGAGCATCGTCAGCTTCCAGGACGGGTTCCTCGATCACGGCATCGAACACCTGCGACCGATGGTCCTCCGTCAGGTGGCCGAAGACATCGGGATGCACGAGTCGACGATATCCCGCGTGGTGAGCAACAAGTACATGTACACGCCGCGGGGTCTTTTCCCGATGAAGTACTTCTTTCACTCGGGCGTCGACTCGGCGCGCGGTGAAAACGTGTCATCCATGGTCGTCAAGGAACGGATCCGAAAAGTGGTGGAGGCGGAGGACCCGGAACGGCCGCTGTCCGATTCGAAAATCATGCGAATGCTGCAGAAAGAAGGGATACGATTGGCGCGCCGGACGGTCGCCAAGTATCGCGAAGAGATGATGATCCCGTCGTCCGACAAGCGAAAGAAAGTGTTTTAGCACCAGGGAGTTCATGATGAAAATCGACTATATCGCCCGCAAGGTGGATCTCACCGAACAATCGCGCCAACTCGCCGAAAAGAAGCTGGCAAAGATCACGAAGTACTTCAACGACATTCTCGATGTCAGGCTCGAGGTCGAGCTCGAGCGCCACCTGCACGTGGTCGACCTGTCGATCAAGGGCAAGGATTTCGACGTCCAGGCGACGGCGCAGAACAAGGACCTGACGACCGCGATCCAGGACGCGGTGGACAAGATCGAGATCCAGGCCCGGCGGGCCAAGGCGCGGCTCAAGGACCACAAGAAGCGCGCCGGCTCCGAAGCCAAGATCGACACCGGATGGGCGGTCGACGTGATCGAGCGTGATTCGATGAAGTCCGGGCAACCGAGAATCGTCGAACGAAGCTCCATTCCGATCAAACCCATGGCGATCGAGGAGGCGGTCCTGCAGCTGGACGATTCTCCATACGACTTCCTGGTTTTTCGCAACGCCTCCACGGACAAGGTCAATGTGTTGTACCGTCGCGATGACAAAAACCTGGGATTGATCACCCCCGAGCTCTGATGAAGATCCACAAACTGATTGAACCGGAGTACGTCTTCCTCGACCTTGAAGCGGATGACGTGTCATCCGCCCTGACCGCGGTCGCCGGTGCGGTTGCGCCGGGCCTCGGTCTCGACGAGACGGAGGTGGTGAACGCCCTTCTCGAACGGGAGGCTCTCGGATCCACCTCGGTGGGCGATGGTTTTGCCATCCCTCACTGCAAGATTCAGGGGCTGAATCGAATCGCCATCGCCCTCGCCCGTCTGACGACCAGCGTCGGATTCGGTCCGGACGCCGACCAACCGGTGTCCTTTCTCTTCGTGGTTCTGTCGCCTCCCGACCAGCCGGCTGCCCACCTCCAGGTGCTGTCACAGATCGCGCGGGTCTTGAAACGGAGCGACCTGCGCACCGAGTTGCTGGTCGCCGAAGACCGGAGCGCGGTCGCCGACGCCATCTGCAGGACCGCCAACTCGGAGGGACTGTGACGCAAACGCGATCCGTCACCATTGAAGACATGCTGGCGGAGCCTCGACTTGCCGCCCTCGAGTTCGAAGTGGTCGCGGGCTCGTCAGGGCTCAAAGAGCGGAGAATCACCAATCCGAGAATCCAGAAGCCGGGGCTCGCCCTCGCCGGATACCTGCCCTACGTCAAAGCGGGCCGGCTGCAGATCCTGGGCGAGTCGGAGTACGACTACCTGGCCACGTTCGCACCCGCGGAAGCCGAGCAGCGCCTGCGCTGTCTGATGGAGCTCGATATCCCGTGCGTGGTGTCGACCAAGGGCAAACACCCGTCCGCCGGGGTGTTGGAGGCTGCGGCATCAGCCAACCTTCCGTTGCTGATGACCCAGACTGCGACTTCGAAAACGATCGAGGCCATTTCCGACTATCTCGAGGATGCCCTCGCACCCCGCATTCAACTCCACGGCGTGCTCATCGATGTCTTTTCCCTGGGGACCCTGATCATCGGCGACCCGGGGATCGGCAAGAGCGAGTGCGCCCTGGAGCTGGTCTATCGAGGCCACAGACTGGTCGCCGACGACACGGTCTCGATTCGGCGGACTCACCACCAGGGGCTGCTCGGCAGTCCGCATGAGTTGCTGGAGAACTATCTCGAACTGCGCGGCGTGGGCATCATCGACGTCAGGAAACACTTCGGAATGACGGCGACATCTCCCAAGGTGGCGGTGTCCCTGGTCATCCAGCTCACCAAGCTCACGCCTCAGGCCCGCGAGATGGAACAGCGCTGGCGCGAACAGATGATGGAGCGGCCGAGCGCATGGACGTCGACCGAGAGCATTCTCGGGATCGAGGTGCCCAAGTACACCATGGTGGTGGCTCCGGGCCGCGATCTGGCGATCATGGTCGAGACCGCAGTCCGAAAATGCCTGCTCGCACAGCGCGGGATCCAGGATGAACGAGGATTCCTCGAGAACATCAACCTGATGGCCCAGGGAGGCAGCGGTGACGCGGACTGAGACCAGCTTCAGCGGACCATTTGTCGTGACCGGCTTGTCCGGCGCCGGGAAGACCGTGCTCAGCCGGTGTTTCGAGGATATGGGCTACGTCTGCGTCGACAACATTCCGCTCGACCTCGTGCCGCTGCTGTTCGCCCGGACCGAAGGCGAAATGAACCGCCTGGTGATCGTCCTCGACGTTCGAACACACGGGATGATCCAGCTCTTTCCGCAGTTTTTCAGCGACCTCAAATCAAAGTACGACGGTGTTCGCCTGGTGTTTGTCGAAGCCTCACCGGAGATCATCCTGCGCAGATACTCGGTGGCCCGGCGTCCACACCCCCTCCGCGACCTCAGCCTCGAGCAGGCCATCACCGAGGAGCGAACCACCCTGGCCGAGGTCCGCGACCTGGCGGACCTCATCATCGACACCACCAACTTGTCGCCCCACGACCTCCGCCGGCAGGTCCTGACCCTCGGCGGATGGGAATCCGATCGCCCGCAGCTGACCGTCGAGGTACAGAGCTTTTCCTACCTGCAGGGCGTGCCGGCCACGGCGAGCCTGGTGTTCGATGTGAGATTTCTGCCCAACCCGTTTTTTGAACAGAACCTCAGGACTCTGGCGGGCGACGACGAACAGGTCGCCACGTGGTTGAGCGGGTTTCCCGAGGTCGACGATGCGGTGACGCGAATCGTGGACCTGATAACTTATCTTCTACCCCGGTACGCCGAAGAAATGAAGACGCATGTCGGCATCGCACTGGGATGCACCGGCGGTCGGCACCGTTCGGTTTACGTCGCAGACCGGGTGGCCCGGACGCTCACCGACGCCGGTCACGAGGTCGTTGTCCACCACCGTGACAAGGAACGTTGGAGGTACTCATGATTCCAGTCCTGGTCCTCACCCACGGCAACCTCGCAACCGAGCTGCTGGAGGCCGCGCGGACCATCGATCCCTCCATCTCCGAGCAGACATCGGCCATGCCTTTGCCATGGGACGTGGACTCCGACGAGGCCTCCCGATCACTCAAGAAAGAGCTTCGGGAGCTCGACCAGGGCGAGGGCACGCTTGTCCTGACCGACATGTTCGGCGGCACCGCCACCAATCTGGCGCTTCCACTCCTCGAGCCCGGAAAGGTCGAGGTGGTGACCGGCGTCAATCTCCCGATGCTGGTCAAGCTCGGTTCACTCCAGGGCCGGGCCATGTCGCTACACGACCTTGCCGAAGGCCTGACGACCGCCGGTCAGAAGAGCATCCGGGTGGCGAGCGAGTTTCTGCATTCCAAAACTTCGTCAAAATAGCTCCGTTCCGAGCCCGTTCAGCGGCTCGGCGGATACAATGGAACTGAATAGACCGGTCGCACAGTGTCTGAAGAACCCCTCTGCGACCGCCAATCACGGTAGGAGTTGAAGAGCAATGACGCGGGAGCAGGTGATGATTACGAACAAGCTCGGGCTGCATGCCCGGGCCGCGGCCAAGCTCGTCCATACGGCCAGCGCCTTCGAAGCGGAGATCTACATCGGCACGGAGCACGAGGAGGTCAACGCCAAGTCGATCCTCGGCATCCTCACCCTGGCCGCCACCAAGGGGACCCCGCTGATCGTTCGTGCCGACGGCGTCGATGAAAAGGCCGCGGTCGAAGCCATCGCGGCTCTCTTCGCCGACAAATTCGGAGAGGGCCAGTGAGCCGTGCTCTCAGCGGCCTCGGGGTGAGCCCGGGTATTGCCATCGGCGAACCGGTGGTGCATGAGACGCGACCCATATCAACTCTTCGTATCACGATCCCGACCGAGATGGTCGAAGCGGAGGTCGAACGATTCCGGACCGCGGTGGCTGCGACCATCGAGCGCATCGGTGAGAACCGCGACCGGGCTGCGGCCCAGATGGGGGAGGAGTACGCCGCGATCTTCGAGGCGCATCAACTGATCGCCTCCGATCCCACGTTCACCGGCCCCGTGGAACGGGTGATTCGCGAACAGGAGGTCAACGCCGGCTGGGCCATCGACCAGGTTCTGGAGCCGCTGATTTCACGTTTCGAGGCCCTGCCCGACGAGTATCTCGCGGATCGGAAACTGGATGTTCTCGATGTCGCGACCCAGATCCACAACCAGCTTCACGGACCGGACCTCGTCCAACTCGGCAACCTCGACCACCCGGTGATCCTGGTCGCCGACGATCTGCCGCCTTCGACCGCGGTCCAGCTCCCGCTCGACAAGATGTTGGGGTTCGCGCTCGAGATGGGCGGGCCGACGTCCCACACGACCATCATCGCGCGCGCTTTGGGCATCCCGGTGATCGTCGGTGCGCGGGGCGTCTGCGAGCAGGCCAAAAAATCGCGGCGGATCGCCATCGACGCCTTCGAAGGCAAGATCATTCTCGACCCCAACCCGGCCGAACTCAGCGAGTATGAGTCGCGGCAACGCGAGTACGAGGAACATCAGACCGGCCTGCTGCAGATGCGAGGTCTCTCTACGGTGACGCGGGACGGCCGCATCATCGAACTGCACGCCAACATCGAGCTGGCGGCGGAGGTCGAACAGGCCCTGCACTGGAACGTTTCCGGGGTCGGGCTCTACCGATCCGAATTCCTCTATATGAGGATGAGCCCGGCCCTGCCGTCGGTCGACGACCACCTCGAGACCTATCGCGAAATGGTCTCCAAGATGGGCCCCGCACCCGTCACCATCCGGACATTCGACCTCGGCGGACGAAAACTCGCGCGAGAGATCATCGGCGCCGATACCGAGGCGAACCCGGTACTGGGTCTGCGCGGGATTCGCCTGTGTTTTTCGCGGCCCGAGTTCTTTCGCACCCAACTGAGGGCGATCCTCCGCGTGGCCGGGGAGTTTCCTCTGGGAAGGGTGCGGATTCTCTTCCCGCTCATCAGCGGCATCGAGGAATTCCGGATCGCGAGACTCCTGGTTCGCGAGATCGTTGCCGATCTCGAGAAGGACAACCTGCCAGTACACCGAAACGTTCCCCTCGGAGCCATGATCGAGGTTCCTTCGGCGGCCGTGATGGCCCGCGATCTTGCGCGCGAGGTGGACTTCATGTCCATCGGCACCAACGACCTCATCCAGTACTCGCTGGCCGTTGACCGCTCCAATAATCTGGTGGCCGATCTCTACAAACCTACCCACCCAGCTGTTCTTCGTCTCATTTCAGAAGTGATTTCTGCGGGACGTGACGAGGGCGTTGACGTCTCGATGTGCGGCGAAATGGCGGCTGACCCGTTGATGGTCCCGGTCCTGGTCGGTCTCGGTCTCGAGAAATTCAGCATGAACCCGCACGCCGTCCCGGTGGTTCGGGCCCTGATCCGGCAACTTTCGTACCGTGAGGCGACCCACATCGCGCGCAGGCTCTCAAGCTCGTGACTGCCCGCGATGTCGAGGAATACCTTCTCGAGCAACTTGCGTTTCTTCTCGCGAAGACCAAGATTCACGTGTAGGGGATCCGATGGGCATACGCACACCACGCATGATCGACAAACCATGGGGCCACGAAGAGATCTTCGCGGAAACCGAGATCTACGTCGGCAAGATCCTCGCGATTCGTGCGGGACAGGCCTTGAGCCTCCAGTATCACGAGGTCAAGGACGAAACGCTGCGGGTACTTGACGGCGAGATGGACATGATCACGGGACCGGACGTCGACCACCTGCGAACCGCTTCGAATGGTGGCCGGTGACGTCTTTCACGTGGCGCCGGAGGAACTCCACCGCATGGTCGCGATCACCGATTGCCGCCTCCTCGAGGTGTCGACCAACCACCTCGACGACGTGGTGCGTCTCGAGGACAGATATGGCAGAAAGGGAACCAGTGCGCCGTAAGCGGCGTCATACTGGATGTGGCCACCGGGCTGAGGGAGCCGTCATGAGTTCACAGAGTCGATTGAACATTCGCATCGCATCCGCGGCCGCACTCGGTCTGAGTGTCGGGCTGTGGGCGTTTGCAGCCGACCCCCCGACGCCGACCCCGACCCCGACCAAGACAACGCGGCCGGCCGGAGGCACGTCGCTCAATGAAATGGCGAAGGATACCGAGCTCAAGGGCGGCGAAGAGGGAAAGACGATCGTGATCACCAACGAGAATCTCTCCGAGTACGCCGAGAAGGGCTCGGTCACAGCTGCCTCCGGAGCGGACACGCCGAATCGCCGCCCGGTCCGCGACCCCATGAAGGTCGAGATCGTCCCACCGAGCGACCCGGAGCACACCGACGAACGGCGTCGATATTGGCAGAACCAGTACAAGAGCCAGATTGATATGGTCTCTTCGCTGCGTTATCAGATCACGGTGCTCGACGGCGAGATCCCTGGGCTGTGGCGGGACTTTTATGCCTGGGACGATCCCATGTACCGCGACGGCGTGATCAAACCCAAGCTCGATGCGGCCACCGCGAGGAGAGCGAAGATCGAGGCAGATCTGGTTGCAGCTGAAAAAAGACTGAGCGAAATCAAGGAACAGGCTCGCCAGGACGGCGCGGAACCGGGGTGGTTCAGGGGCATGAAGATACCGACTCCGTATCCGCCGACACCGACGCCTGGAATCATCGTCTACTGACGTTTCCCGCCCGCGAAGGCTTGCCGCGCCGGAGCCGCGCAGTTACACTCTCCGCGGAGCGGAGAATATTGCGAATGAGAACCTATTTCATTGAGACCTGGGGCTGTCAGATGAATCAGCACGACAGCGAGCTGATCGAGGGGCAGCTGCGCGAACAGGGCATGGCCCCGGCCGTGGATGCGGAAACTGCGGACCTGGTGATCCTCAACACCTGCTCGGTTCGCGACCGCCCGGTGCAGAAGATCGTCAGCCGGATCGGCGTGTTGGAAAAGCTCGAGCGGCCCCCGATCATTGGCGTCTGCGGCTGCGTCGCGCAACAGGAAGGAGCGTCTCTTCTCGGCCGCTCACGCAGCGTCGGCTTCGTCCTCGGACCGGGCGAGATCGGCAGAATCGGGGAGGCCGTGCGCGCGGTCGATCAGGGCGACCGGCCGGTGTTGACGGGTTTTGACGCCGAACGCGAACACAACTTCCAGACGATATTCCGAAAGAGCTCGACCCGCGGCATGGTCACGGTCGTGGAGGGCTGTAACGAGTTCTGCACTTTCTGTGTGGTTCCATACACCCGCGGTCGCGAACTCAGCCGGCCGATGGAGGATGTCCTGGGTGAAGTGCGGGCCCTCGCGAGCACGGGCCTCAAGGAGGTCGAACTCCTCGGTCAGACCATCAACTCCTACCAGTGTCCACTGACCGGCGCTGACTTTGCCGCCCTGCTCGAGGCGGTCGCCGCCATCGAGCCCCTGCAGCGCGTCCGCTACATCACCTCCCATCCACGCCACTTCAACCAGCGCACAATCGAGGTCCTGGCCGCCAATCCGAAGGTCTCGCGGTACCTCCACCTGCCGTTCCAGTCGGGCTCGGACGAAATTCTCAAACGGATGCACCGCCGCTACACGAGGGATGAGTTTCTGGAGCTGCTGCGGCGGATCCGTGAGGCGGTGCCCGACATCAACCTTTCGACCGATGTCATCGTCGGTTTTCCGGGAGAGACCGAAGAGGACTTCGAGCACTCTCTGTCGGTCCTCGCCGAGGTACGGTTCGGCCAGGTGTTCGCGTTTGCCTTTTCCTCCAGGCCGAACACCCCGGCCGCGCGCTACGACGATCAGGTCGACGAAGAGGTCAAAAAGGGCCGGCTGCACCGTCTCTTCGATCTCACGGAACGTATCTCCCACGAGCTCAACGAGCGGCTCGTCGGACAGGTGGCCCCGGTTCTGATCGATGGCGACAGCCGGCGCAATCCCTTGCACTGGCAGGGTAGGGGAGAGGACAACCGGGTCGTCAACTTCCCCAAGACCGGACGCGAGGTGGTTGGCGATATTGTCGATGTGCAGATCATCCGCGCCGGGTCGCACTCCCTCTCCGGCGAAGCCGCCGGGCCGTCACTTTCGTTGCCGGTCTTCGACGCCGTCGATGGCGCCGCTTGACATCGGCGCCCGGTACCCACAGATTGGGGAGATGAACGACCCCCTTGATCCTCGGTCCGCCGTCAAAATGACGATTCGTGGCCTGGTGATGGACCCGACGTCCAACACGCCGGTGGTGGTGCTCGAAAACCCGGATGGCAACCTGCTGCTGCCGATCTGGATCGGAGTCTGTGAGGCGAACTCGATCGCGCTCGAGATCGAGGGAGTAGCGGTCCCCCGGCCGATGACCCACGATCTCATTCGCGACCTCCTCGCCACCGCCGGGTGCGTCGTCGATCACATCTTCATCCACACCCTCGAAGACAGCGTGTTCAAGGCGTCGATTCAACTGCGAGACGCCAACGCGGTGGTTCACTCCGTCGACTCACGGCCGTCCGACGCCATCGCCATCGCCCTCCGGGCAAAGGTCGATGTGTTGGTCGATCCGGTGGTCCTCGAACACGGGATCCTCAATGCAACCACGGTCGAGGAGACGATTCGCGAGCTTCTGGAAAAGATGCGTCCGGAGGACATGGGCGAATACGAAATGTGATGGGGGCCGGCGTTTCCTCAGGAGTCGGTCCACCACCTCGTCTTCCATGAGATCGAGTTCCCCGGAGTCGGCTCGTTGACACCCCAAACCGGGCGCCCCTATAGTGGGCCCAGCACTGTCGCAGCTCCTGCGGAACCCGGAGACTTCATGAGGATCGCCATTACGAATCAAAAAGGTGGTGTGGGCAAAACCACCACTGCCATCAATCTCGCAGCTGGTCTGGCCCAGAAGGGTCTGAAAACACTGCTCATCGATCTCGACCCGCAGGCCAACTCGACCATGTCCAACATCGATCTGGACCAGATCAACGGCCACATGTACGACGTCCTGCGGGCGACCTCGCGGCTTGACGATGTCATCGTGGCGGCGACCCAGGAAAACCTTTGGGTGGCGCCGTCCCGGATCGCCATGGCCAAGCTCGAGGTCCACATCGCCGGTGAACTCGACGCCCCCTATCGGCTCAAGGACGCCATCGAGGCCCTCGAGACCCACTTCGACGCGATCATCATCGACACGCCGCCGACCCTTGGGCTGCTCACGGTCAATGCGCTGGTGGCGGCGACCCACGTGTTGGTGCCCATCCAGGCCTCGTACTTCGCGCTCGAGGGGACCGACGATCTTCTCGAGACCATCGACAAGATCAAGACTGCGCCCCAACACCGATCTCCAGATGCTCGGGATCGTCGTGACCATGTTCGATCGGCGCACCGTCCTCGCGCGCCAGGTGCGCGAGCAGATCGACGAGGTGTTTGGCGACCTCGTGTTCGAAACCAATATCACCAAGTCCGTGCGCCTCGAAGAATCTCCTGCGCATCGGACCAGCATCTTTACCCATGCGCCGTCGTCCAGCGGCGCCTACGAGTATTATCGTCTGTGCGAGGAGGTTCTCCAGCGTGTCGGCTCCGAGTAAAACCAAAGTGGGTCTTCCACCCAATCGTCGGATGCGCCACGATCGGCACTTCGTCGACGAGCTCGCCCAGCGGATGGGGGAGGGTATCGGCCGCATGGTCCGCATCACCGCCATCACCAGCAACCAGGATCAGCCGCGCTCGAACCTCGGTGATCTCGAGGATCTCCAGTCCTCCATCGACACTCACGGGGTTCTCGAGCCTCTCCTGGTGCGCAACCTCGGCCAGGGAAAGTACGAGTTGGTCTCCGGCGAACGCCGTTTTCACGCAGCCATGGCGGTCGGTCTCACCGAGGTCCCGTGTATCGAGCTGACGGTCAACGATCAACAGGCCCTCGAGATCGCGCTGATCGAAAATCTCCAGCGAAAGGACTTGACGGCCTTTGAAGAGGGCGACGGTTATCGGACCCTGATCGACAAAGTACAGCTATACCCACGAACAGGTGGCCAACGCCGTCGGCCGTTCGCGGGTGACGGTCACCGAGGCGCTGACCATGCTCCGGATCCCAGATTCGATTCGCGATCTGTGTCGGCATGCCGACATCACAGCCAAGGGCATGTTGCTCGAAATCGCCAGGGCGGGCGACGAGGCATCCATGGCAGAGCTGGTGAGGGAAATCGTCGAACACCGCCTCGATCGGGCGGCGCTGCGCGATCGTCGCCACGGCGGTACCGATTCTTCCGAGCCCGACGCCGGTTCGCCCGGAGAGCAGACTTCGGACTTGAAACCGTTTCGTTTTCAGTTCCGTAACCCCGAACGGTCGTTCTCGGTTTCTCTCGCGTTCCGCACCGAGACCCAACCAGAGCCCCGTGAGGTGATCGAAGCTTTGCGGGCTTTGATTCGCGACCTCGAGGCCGACCTCGAAGCGGGAACCCCCGACGCCTGAGGGGAGTCACCGATTTCATTGTTTTCAGGGTTGTTTCATATTTAGGTTTACATAATATATCTTATCGGACATTGCATTTGGACACGCCATCTGTGGATTTCTCCTCCCCTGTGGAAAAGTTGCGGAGAATTTCAACCCGCACCGCAACCAAAGCGGTTGCCCCATGTCCTGAAACGCCAAAGCGTGTAAAATCCGTAGGATGTTAGCCCGCTCTTCTCACCAGCTCTCGACTGCGGCCGACGATGCGGCCTACCCAGACGTGTTTTCTCGCTCTGGGGTGCTCAACGTACTGCAAGAAAAAAGCACGCCTCCGCGCCCCAAAGCGAGAAAGCCCGTCTGGCCACGGCGCCTCGTCACCCTCGTGACGAAACCTGGTAAGAAGAGCGGGTTCGGTGAAGTCACCCCTCCGCGTCCGGGGAACCGGTGATGAGGTTCTTCGGAGTCATTGACCGCCTCACAGTTCGTGAGATCTTCGCTCCCACCGTCCTCGGGTTCATGACCTATACCTTTCTGGTGGTCATCCGCGGTTTCTACAACCTCATCGAACAGGTCCTGGTGCGCGGTGTCGCGGTAGCTGATGCCGCCAAGGTTCTGTTCATCACGCTGCCGCACGTGGTCGTTCTGACGATCCCGATGAGTTTTCTCTTCGGCGTCCTGTTGGCCGCCGGTAGAATGAACGCCGACAGTGAGTTGGTGGCCCTGCAGGCCGGTGGAATCCCAATCAGACGGTTGCTGCGGCCGATTCTCGTTTTTGCGGTCGCCCTTGCCGCATTCAATGCCTATCTCTACCTTTTCGTCATTCCAGATTCCAGCACGCAGCTGCGCGAACTCAAGGTCAAGCTCTTTGCAGGCGCCAAAAACCTCGGCAGAATCGACCCACAGGTCTTCCACGAGGAAATCCCGAACACCCTCTTGTATTTGAGGGATGCAGATACCGAAACCGGCGAATGGCAGGACATCATGCTGTTCGACAACAGCAACCCGGGCGAAGAGCGGCTGACCCTGGCGCGCACCGGGAGGATGGTGTCCTCCGGGGCCGCCGGGAGTGTGGACGCCAGCCCTACCTCCGGCGAGTTGCCCGAAGCCGACCAGTGGATCCGGCTCGAAGAGGTGGTCACCCACCAGTTTTCGCGTGACGATCCGGAAACCTATCGGGTCAACCGAACGAAATCGCAGCTGATTCGGCCGTCCTTCGACGGTGGCGGCACCACTCACTATCGCCTCAGCATGCGCGAGCGATCGAGCCGGGACCTGGTCAAGTTTCTGCTCGGTGGACCTCTGGTCGACGCCGAGGGGCAGCCAGAAACGGGCGGTCCCGACCTCGAACTCTCACGCCGGCACGCGGGAATCGAGCTCAACAAACGGCTGGCGATCCCCTTCGCGTGCGTGGTTTTCGGGCTGCTTGCCCTGCCGCTCGGAGTCGGATCGGGGTCCGGCGGACGGGGCCGTGGATTCGTGATCTCGGTGGGCGTCGTCCTCGCCTACTATCTGGTCAACAACCAGGGCGAGGTGCTTGCGATCGAGGGCGCGGTCCCGACCTGGGTCGGCATCTGGCTGCCGAACATCATCCTGTCGGTGGTCGCGCTCGTCCTCATGGTCCGGATGGGCCGTTGGCTTGGTGAGCGGGAACCTCGCGTGAACATCTTCGTCCGTGGGGTCAGATCGATCCGGACCTGGTGGCAAGACCTCCGTCGGCGGCCAAAGGCGACGTCCGGCCAGTTTACGGATGAGTTGACGGGCAGCGTCCCGATCGCGATTCAGCGCCGCCGTTACGCCAACATCTTTCCGGCCCTTATGGATCGGTACCTGACGCGCCGCCTCCTGCCTCCCCTGTTTCTCGTCTTGTGCAGCACGGCGCTGCTCTACGTGGTGATTGATCTCAGTGACGCCATCGAGGACATGACCAAGAACCACATCTCGGCCGACCTGATCCTGAGCTACTACGCCAACCGGATTCCGCAGGTGTTTCTGGATGTCACACCGATGGCGCTGATGATTTCGGTGCTGATCCTGCTCACCGTGATGGAGCAACAACGTGAACTCACCGCGCTCAAGGCGGCTGGGAATCTCGCTCTACCGTCTGGCGGTCCCGGTTCTTCTGGTGGCTGCCGTCGCCGCCGGCGGGTTGTGGATGCTGGGCGAGTTCATCGTGCCCGACGCCAACCGCGAAGCGCAACGCCTGCGGGATGTCATCAGGGGCGCCGACACCTCCCGTTCCTACCGTTCGAGCGATCGCCAGTGGTTGCTCTCACGGGACGACGAATCGCTCTACAATTTCCTGCGCTACGACGGGGAGACCCAGACCCTCATCCGCTTGACGATGTTTCAGATCGACGAAGACATGAACTTGAAATTTCATCTCTCCACCCGCCGCGCACGCTTTCTCGACGGAAAGTGGATTGCCGACTCCGGGTGGTTCCGACAGTTCTATCCGGATGGAACCGATGTCTTTCGACGCATCGAGGCACCGATGGAGCTCAAGATCGAGGAGGATCCGGCATACTTCGGCCAGGAGTACCGGCAGCCGTCGGAAATGACCGTCGGCGAGCTTCGCAACTACATCCTCGAGCTCGTCGATTCCGGCTATCGTCCTGCAAACCTGGTCGTCCAGTGGCACCAGAAGTTCACCTACCCGCTTTCTGCCTTCGTCATGGTGTTGCTCTCTCTTCCATTTGCCCTCAGCCGCGGCGGCAGGCGGATCAGCACCATGCAGGGCGTGGCCCTTGCCCTGACGCTCGGAATCGCCTACTTCATGTTGGTGGCTCTTTTCGGCAAGTTGGGCGAGGTCGAAGTGCTGCCGCCGATCATCGGAGCGTGGTCGCCGGTGGTCCTGGCAACGCTCTTCGCGGTCAATCGGTTGACGACTATCCGTACGTAAGCGGCGCTTCCCCAATGTCGGCATGCCGACACCTGGCTGAGGCAAGCGCGTGGAATCTTCGCCTCACCGGGTGGAGATCGACACCGCGCTGGCCGGGGTGATTGCGGTTTGTCAGCAGCACCCAGATCCCCGCGCCCGAGGGTTCGGCCCACACCGAGACTCCGGTGAACCCGGTGTGTCCGAAAGCGGTGGCCGGCAAGGAGTCGCCGGCCGAACAGCCTCGGGTGGCGGCCATCTGCCAGCCCCATCCTCGTTCCTGCGCGAGCCCGCCCGTCTGTGACGTCACCGCCGGCCCGACCTCCTCGGACGTCAGGAGATTCGTGCCGCCACCACAGTATTCCGCCGTCAACCGCCGGACGCCGCGAACGGTGCCGAAGAGGCCAGCGTTCCCCGCCGCACCTCCAAAGAACCGGGCGTTGCCGTCATCCGGCAGCCCCCTTCCTACGGCCGGGATCCACCCCGGATCGAGACCGAGATCCAGCACCAGGCGCTGTTCGGCCAGAGCCCGCGAGGCTCCTCCGGCCAGCGAGTCCGGAGGGTGGAATCGGGGTTGAATCCGAGATCGTTCTCCAGGCCCGCCGGCACCAGCACCCGGTTGCGAAACAGGCGTTCGAGATCAGAACCGGACACTTCTTCGAGCATCATACCGAGGATGATGAAACCCACACAGGAGTAGATCACCCGTTCGACCGGGTCGGGACTCCAACTCGATTTGCCGCAGCACCTGCGCCAGCATTTGTGCGCCGGCCCTCGGCCAGACAGTAGAACGGCAGCCAGGCGGGGAGACCGGAGGAGTGGGTGAGGAGGTGGTGGATCTCGAGTTCGCCCACCGGAGATCTCGTGGTCTCGCGGAGCACCTCCCCCACCCTGGTGTCCGGCGCGAGAACGGCTTCTCGGAAGGCCAACAATGACAAGGTCGTGGTGACCAGGGGTTTGGTCAGCGACGCCAGGTCGAACCAGGTGTCGGTCGTGACATCGCGCGGGCGAGTCCCGAACTCTTCGCCGCCCCTCGACGCAACTCGACACTTCTCCCCCGGCGCGCCCCCACTCCGCGATCTGCGCCCGGAAAGCGCCCCGCCGCAACCGCTCGCGCCAGGAGTTCCCGCACTCTCTGATCTGCGCCTCCGGTCACTTTTCGAGGTCCGTCGACCGGCGTCGGACGGTGGTTTTCGTCGACGTTGACGTAGGTGATCTCGGCTTCGGTGACCTGGACCTCGCTCCTCCCGGTTCCAGTGACGGGCGGCGGAGACCTTGACCTTGACGGTGATCGAGGTCCGGCCCACCCGCACGAGCGAGGTGTAGAACGACACCAGATCGCCGACGAAGACCGGCTCCAGAAAGACGACCTCGTTCATGGCCACGGTCACCACCCGGTGCGCTCCCTGGAACAGGGCCTCCTCGGCCCCGGCCTGGTCCATATAGGACAGGATGACCCCACCGAAAATGGTGCCCGCAGGGTTGGTGTCGCGGGGCATCATGAGGACCCGGCTCTTGGGCTGGAAGCGGCTGTCGTCCATGGGGCTCCTCCGAAGTGCTCTCCGGTGAGTATATCCCCACGCGGCGGTGGTCGATTGTTCGGTTCATCCGCAATTGCATGAGATCGAGAATTGTACGGAAGAGTTCGCAGAGTCTGCGACAGCGGCAGTTACCCGGGGCCGGAACAGGAACAGGTTTCAGCGGCAGCGGGTGATGCCATTTCACTTGTCCTGCGGGTGCCGGCACCGCTCAAGTCGATTGCCGATCAGGTGATCCGTTCAGCGAGTTCCGTACCGGCCAACCTCGCCGAAGGCCACGGGCGGTCCGGACGCGACCGGTTGCACTTCTGGAGGATTGCTTACGCATCGGCCAAGGAGGTCGCTAGCCACCTACGGCTTCTGGAACGAGCCGGGGTCGTTAACACCTCCAAAACCATAAGGGTGCTCGAGACATTCGATCAGGTCCGCGCCATGACCTGGCGGCTCATTCACCCGAAGACGTGAATGGTCACGATTACGCACCCGGTCCCGACCGGCGGCTGTCGCCGGAGACCGCCGCTGATCCTGCCCCTGTCACCAGTCGCTGCTCCGGTCGCGGGTTCTGGAAGGTGTTCGATGAGGGAGGCGTCTTCGCCGGCTATTCTGACGCGATGCTCTCCTCGTCCTTGACCAACTCCTCCGGGTCCGGGAGGTCCTCCGGCCGTTCGAGCCCGAAGTGGAGGAGGAACTCGCGCGACGTGCGGTAGAGGAACGGCTTGCCCACCACTTTCTTCCGCCCGGCCATCCGCAGCAGTCGTCGATCCAGCAGGGTCCGGACCGTGCTCGCCGAGTTTGCACCGCGGATGAAGTTCAACTCCGGCAGGGTCACCGGTTGCCGGTGGGCGATGATCGCGAGCACCTCGAGCGCGGCCTGCGACAGCCTTTGGCGGGCGGCGATGCCGTGGAACGCTCTCAGGTAGGGGTCGAGCTCCGGCGGTGTCACGCAGCGCCAGCCGTCCGCCACCTTCTCCAGCCTGAGCCCGCTGTCGGGGCGGTCCCACACACCGGAGATCGTCTGCAGCGCCTCGAGGACGCTCTCCGCGCCGGCTTCGCGATCGTCCAGCGCCTCAGCCAGGGCGGTCACGGTCACGGGGCCACTGGCGGTCAAGAGAATGGCTTCGACGGTCGCCAACAGTTCGTCAGGTGTCACTGGGTATTTCCTCGTGCAGCATCTGGGTCGACGTGAGTTGTTGGTCCCCCGGACGAAGATAGATCTCGGCGAACGCCATCCTTTGTTCGGCAAACACGCCGCGGAGACGCACCAACTCGAGGGTGGCCACCATCACCGCCGCGATCTCCTCGGGATCGGATCTCGAATGGAGGTGACGCAACAGAGGCACCAACCCGTCTTCGAGGACTCGACTGTAGATGTCCTGCATCTTCTGCTGCACGTTGTAACGCAATGGCAGGACCTGAAGCGGTGCCGGATGGGCTGAGGCAAATCTCTGCATGACGCTGAGGTAGGTCTCGGCGAGAAGACGAAGGTCCACGTCCGCCCAATCCAACTCCGGTTCCTCCCCGGTTTCGAACGCGGTCTTCAGCGTCGGGGTCCACAGACACCGCCTCACGGTGTCCGTGTCGTACAGGAAGGACGCAAGCTCCTTCACCCGGCGATAGGCCAGCAGGCGTTCCACCAACTCGTCGCGGGGGTCCTCCTCCCCTTCGGCGACCGTCGGCAACAGCATCTTCGATTTCAGGTGGAGCAGCCACGAAGCCATCCACAGGAACTCGCCGGCGACGTCGAGATCGAGTTCCTGCATGGAGCGTAGGTGCGCGTTGAACTGATCGCAGATACTGAATATCGGGATGTCGTAGATCGATACCTCATTCTTGCGAATGAGATGCAGCAGCAGATCCAGCGGACCGCTGAACACCGTCAACTCCACTGGTGGGCTGAAAAGCTCTTCGGCAGGCATCGTCATCGGGCGGGAGTATACAGGCTCTCCCGTCGCCGTGCTCGCAGCCGGTTCTTCCATCCAAATGGCAGTGTTAAACTCTCCGGCGCTCGTAAACAGGAGGCCCGATGGAGCACTGGGACGGACAGATGGACCTGTTCGATGCCAACCCGCAGCGGGAGGTGTCACCGGATCAGAAGGTGGTGGTGTTCGACCTCGAGACCCAGCGGTCGTTTGCCGAAGTCGGCGGGCGCAGCCAGCTTCACAAGTTGGGCGTGTCGATCGGCGTCGCCTATAGCTACGACCTCGATGAATTTCTCGTCGTCAACGAAGACGAGATCCAGCAGCTGATCGATCTGTTTGGTCGAGGCCGATCTCGTCGTCGGCTACAACATCCGCGGCTTCGACTACGAGGTGCTGCGGGCCTACACCGATCAGGATCTGCAAAAACTGCCGACCTTCGACATCATGTACGACCTCGAAGAACGCCTCGGCTTCCGGCCCAAACTCGAAAGCGTGGCCTCCCCCACTCTCGGCGTCGGCAAGAGCGCCGACGGACTTCAGGCCCTCGAATGGTGGCGCCTCGGTGAAGTCGAGAAGATCGCCGACTACTGCCGAGAGGACGTCCGCGTCACGCGGGACCTCTACAACTTCGGCAAACGTCATCGATGGGTTCACGTCGACCGCTTCGGCGGCAAACCGCGGAAGGTCGAAGTGAATTGGTAAATTCTGAGATTATTCTTTAATTTCAACGATTTTTTTGCGACAAACGATTACGAGCTGATCTCTCCCCGGGATACCGAGTGATTTGAAGAGCGGGGACGCGGCGGCCGGGGCTGAACCCAGCGAGGCCAGCGTCGACCGGTACTCACGAAGGGCCCGGTTGGACCGTCCGTCCGCCTCGAGGGCGACCGCCAGCAGAAAGCGGATCTCGGGCACCCCCGGGTCGAGATACAAGGCCCCGCGATAGGCGTCGGCGGCGTCCTTGTATGCCGTCAATCGCGACGCGGCAAAACCCACCAGGGCGTGGGTCACCGGGTTCTCCGGGAAATCGTGCCGCAGCGTCAATGCAATCCCGCGCGCGGTTTCGAAATCGGCGGCCGTCAACGCATTCAGAATGAGGCGGATGCGCTCGTCCGGCGCCCGCTGATCCGCGGCCTCCTCGGACACGGCGGGCGGGAGCGCCTGGTCCGGCCCCCTGCGTCCGGAGTCGCCGGCGTTTCGCTGAACCGGTCGGGAGACACCGCCACCCGCTCGCAGATCGACGGCCGGGGCGGGCCACCGGTAACAGAAACACGACCCGAGATCCCGCGGGCGAAGGGACGCATCGAGTGACAACAGGCTCTCGCTCGGGCCGAGGAACAAAACGCCGTCCGGCGCCAGCGACTGCTCGACGGTTTGAACGACCTTCCGCTGCTGCTCGGGCCGGAAATAGATCAGCACATTCCGTAAAAAAATCACGTCGAACGGGCCCTGTTCGAGAACCGCGTCGCGGTCGACCAGGTTCAACCTTCGATAGGCGATCCGGCCGAGCAGTTTCGGGTCCACCTGCCAGCGATCGTTGCAGCGGTTGAATCGGGACGCCAGGACATCGGCAGGCACGGCAGCCACCGCGCGTTCGCCATAATGTCCGAGCCGGGCCTCGTCCAACGCCTGGTCATCGACATCGGTCGCGAGAATCGTCCAGTCCCAGGTGCTCACCACCGGGTGTGAGGCAAGGACTATGGCGAGCGTGACCGCCTCCTCACCACGCGCACAACCGGCACACCACACCTTGAGGCGACGGTCGCGTCGGATCGCCACCAGCTCCTCCAGGATCGTATGGCTCAGCGCATCCATCTGACCCCGGCCGCGGAACAGGTAGGACTCCTTGACGGTGATTCGAGCGAGCAGGTGCCGCCATTCGGGAGAGTCGGACCTCACCGTCAACATGTCCAGGTACTCCTCGAACCCGGCCAGCCTCAAGGATGCGATCTGTTCACGGGCGATGACCGCCAGCTGGCCGTAGTTCCGCGGAGAGACCACGAACCCACTCGCCTCCTCGATCATGCGGGCCAGTTCGGCGACCGCCGCGTCCATCACCGGGCCCCTGATGCGTGGGTCAGAAGACGTCCTATCTGGGCCGGGGTCAGGGTGAAGGTCGCGGCACCCATTTCGATCGCCGCACGGGGCATTCCAAAGACCGCGCAGCTCGCCGCGTCCTGGGCGATGGTGAGAAAATTCGCACGGCGGAGGTCAAAAAGACCAACCGCGCCGTCGGAGCCCATCCCCGAAAGTTGCACGGCGGCCGCCGTGCCCGGTGGGTGGTCCAGAAGACTCCGGAACAGAGTCTCCACCGACGGGCTGTGGCCGTTGACCGGCGGCCCATTACGGTCCAACGCAAGGCTGCCATCCCTCCTGAGCACCATGTGTCCGCCGGCCGGAGCGAGACGCACCGAACCCGGCGCCAGCCGTTCCCCGTCGCGGGCGACCGCCACATCGAGCCCGCTCTCGGCCGCCAGCCACTCGGCGAGGACGGTTTCGAATCCCGCGGCGATGTGCTGGACGACAGCGATCCCGATCCCGGCGCCTCCAGCGAGAGCGCGCAGCAACTCGCACAAAGCACCGGGCCCCCCGGTCGACGCGCCGATGGCCACAAAGCGCAGTCCGCGCCGGATCGCCGGCACCTCAATGGGTTGGGCCGAACCGGGGTCATGGATGTCGGTTTTTTTGCAGACTTCGACGATCGCGGTCCCGAGCGCCCTCCCGAGATCGGCCCACCCGTCGGGGTGGTCGGGTTTGGGGTGGACCGCGATCACACCGAGGCCGTGGGCCGCAAAGGCGATGCGCGTGGTGTCGGTGCGGAGCGGTGGAATCATCGCGAAGATCGGCGTCCTTTCCACCTCCGCCACCGCCTCGATCAGTTCGCGTCCGCCGAGACCCGCCAGATCGAGATCCATGACCAGCGCGTCTGGCCGCGTCCCGCGGACCAGCTCCACCAACTTCACACCGTCATCGGTCTCGCCGACAATCTCGATCTTCTCGAACGCACCGAGAAGCCGCCGCAGGACGGTGCGCACGGTTGCCGAGCGGTCCGCCACTACCAGCCGTACGCCGGTCATCCGTCGCCCGCCACCCGGCGGACCAATGCCACCAGTTCGCGGGCGTCGAGGCCCTGTTTCGTGAGGTAGGCGTCGGCACCCGCCTCGAGCCCGGCCAGCCGATCCGCCGGTCGGTCGAGGGTCGAAACGACCACGATCGGCAGGTCCGCAAACGCCGGGTCCTCGCGAATCGCCCGCGTCAGACCCAACCCGTCCATGCCGGGCATCTCGATGTCGGTGACCACGCAGTCCATCGGGCGGGAGGCGAGGGCGTGCAACGCGTCTTCGGCCGACCCGACGCCGGTGACCGCGATACCGGCATCCTCCAGGAGCCGGCGCACCATCTCCCGAGTGACGTCCGAGTCGTCCACCAGGAGCGCCCTGATGGGACGCACGGTGCGGCGCACGCCGTCCCGGCTCACCGGGTCGAACGGGGTCCCGAGACCGAGCCGCTGCAGCGACAGCACCGCCACCGGCCTGCCCGAGGCCAGCAGGGCAATTCCCTCCACCCCGGCAGGGGCGCCCGCCGCCGCCGGAATCGGGCGGACGATGACCTCTTCCTCCCCGACAACGTCATCGGCGACAACGCCGACAAAGGCCCCCCCGACGACCGTCTCCACCAGCACGGCGCCGCCTCTCGAGTCCTCGCCCGCGAGGTCTGAAAGGAACCTGGGGAAGATCGACTGTCCCCGGATCTCGATTCTTCGCCGGCCGTTCTCCTCCGTGACGGCGCCCGGAGGCAGGCGGCGAAAGGCCTGGATCGGCGCCGCCGGCAGCGCGAGCTGGTGTTCGCCGACCCTGAGGACGAGGACGCGATCGCCGCGGCGGGCAATCGGGACCTCGACCGTCACCGTAGTCCCGCGCCCCAACTGCGACTCGAGCCACACGTCTCCGCCCACCGCTCGCACCGCGGCCGCGACGGCATCGAGACCGACCCCACGGCCCGAGACCTGCGACGTCTCGTCGCGGGTGGTGAAACCGGGGAGCAGCAGCAGGTGGAGAGCCTCCGCATCCACCAGACCGGCCGCCTCGGTCGGGCTCGATGAAGCCCCTCTCGACCGCCGCTGCGACAACTGATCCGGCCTCGATTCCGCGGCCGTCGTCGCGCACCACCAGACGGACCCGGTCGCCGTCGGTCGAGGCCTCGAGCCGCACCTCCGCGGTTTCGGCCTTGCCGGCCAGACGACGGTCTCCGGGCGTCTCCACTCCGTGGTCCACCGCGTTGCGCACGAGGTGGAGAAATGCCTCGCGCAGAGCATTCGAGATTCTCCGGTCGAGCTGGGCGTCGCCGGCGTCGGCGGTGACCTCGACCCGCTTGCCGAGCGAGTCCGCGAGCTCTCGCGCATGATCCGCGAGCAACCGCACGAATGGCCGGATCGGTTGGATCTGCAGGTGAAGTAACGTGTCGAGCTGGCGGTCGGCCAAACGCCGGAGGATCCGCTGTCCTCCCTCGAGTTCGAGCCCCACCTGTCGCAACGACGTCGCGAGGGTCGCCAGCACCTGCTCCGGCGCGCGGTCGCCGACTCCGCGTTCGGCCAGCGTCGCCAACCTGAAAATGCGGTCGGCCAGACCCTCGGCCGCCACCGCGATCACCCGCAGCCTGGCCCCCCGGTCGGCAAGATCGTCGACCACCCCGGCCTTGACCCGCATGTTCTCGCCCGGTGCCCGCCGTTTCTTGGAGGTTGATCGCCGATCGGGCTGCGGAGCGCTGCTCTCTTCGGCTCCGGGAGCACCGCCTGAAAGCGACTCAACCAAGGTGGCGATCGCGGTGCAGCACGATGCCAGCTCGTCCCGTTGATCCGCGGCGTCTACCGCCGCGAGGTCCTCGGCGCGGTGGCACAGGTCGGAGATCTCTCCCGAGACCCATCATCCGGCTCGCGCCCTTGAGGGCGTGGAGCTCCCTCCGCAACCCGACCACGGCCAGGTCATCGGTCCCGATCCGGCCCACCAGCTCGATCACGCGTTCGAGGCGCTCCCCGGCCTCCTCGAGGAACAGCGCGATCAGGTCAGCATCGTCTCGAGCGGTCACCGCGGCTCAGATCTTGGTCCAGTTGCGGAGGTTCACGTCGACCCCGAGGGTCCCGATCATCGACCCCCGGTAATCCTGGACCGCCACGGCGATAGTGAAACAGGGGTCTCCGGTGAGCAGGGATTCGTAGGCCGGCGTCACCGCCGACCGTCCGTCCCTCGTCACCGCCTGATACCACGGGCGATCGGCGTAGGACTGACCGATCGCGACACTGCCCGGCAGACGGCGGTCCCCCACCCGCTCCCGGTTGACGCAGAATGCCACCATGGCACCCGAGAGGTCCACGAGGTACGCCAGCTCGAGGAACGGACACTCTTCCAGGAGGTCTTCCAGAAGACCCTCCACCGCTTCGAGGTTGCCCGAGTAGTCGCGGAGCGCGATGGTCCATTTGAGCAGTTGGTGCCGCAGCGAGTGCTGTGAATCGATGCGAAAGCTCTGAGTCAGGAGCTGGATGGACAGGGCGAGTTGGTTGAGGCGTTCCGCGGCCTCGGTGTAGCGGTTGAGGCCGTCGGCGATGCGATGGATCACCTCCCCCACCTCGCGCAGCGTCCCGGCCACCTGGTCTGAAGCGCCGCGTTGCTCCTGGGTGGCCAGCGAGATCTCGCGGGCAGTCCGGGCGGTCTCGGTCAGCGCCCCGCGCAGCTCAGCGATGGCGTCCTGCGCCGACCGGCTCTGTTCGAGGACCTGATGGGCGGCCTTGCTCCCCTCTTCCGTCGCCAGCACCACGCCGCGGATCGAGTTGGTGAACTCGTCGAGGTGGGCGCGCACCGAGTCCACCGACTCGCGCGACCGTTCGGCCAGACGCCGCACCTCTTCGGCCACCACCGAAAATCGTTCGCCGTGCTCGCCGGCGGACGACGCTTCGATCGCGGCGTTCAACGACAGGATGTGGGTCTCCTGAGCAATCTCGGTGATCAGATCGAGCACCCGGTAGATCTCCCGCGAGCGGCTGCCGAGGGTGTCGGCGCGGCCGGCGATGGCGTCCATGTGCTGTCGCACGGCGTCCACCCCGGCGACCGCCGACTCCACCGAAGCGGCCCCCTCGTCTCCGGCGGTCTCGGAGCGGGCCGCCAACTCCGCCTGCGCCGCCGAGTTGGCGGCGATCTGACCGGCGGTCCTCGCCAACTCTTCTGTGCTGGCGGTGATTTCGACCACTGCCGCCGCCTGCTGGCTCGACGCCGACGCCAGCTCGGAGGAGGTCCGTTTCACGGTTCCCGCCGCCCCTGCGACCTCGACCGAGGCCGACTGAATCTGCTGAATCAGGGCCGCCAGAGCGCGACTCGCACCGCGGACGGCGTCGCGCATCTCGTCCGGCAGTTCGGCCACCGGCGCTGCAGCCGCCACGAGGTCGCCGGAACGGAGCTCGTCGAGCGCGAGCGCAAGGGCGGCGTTCTGGCTTGCGAAAGTCTGTTCGAGCTCGCGCAGGCGCCTGCCGGCACGCCACTGCGGGAGGTGGACCGCAAACACGTAGATTGTGATCGCCAACAACCCGATCACCAGAAAGGCCCTGATGTAGAGCTCACCGTGGGGTTGATCGGCCGAGGCCTCCAACAGGCCGCCTCCTGCGAGAACCAGACCCACCAGCAGGGCGGCGCCCAACCACCGGCGCAGCGCTGCCGAAAATTGACCCTCAAGCATCTCCACTCCCTTCGACCGACCGGCCGCCTTCGAACAGAACCCCGGTGTTGATCACCTTGATCGTCTCGCCCTCGAGATCGACTGTGCCCGCAACCAGGCTGTCGCAGGGACCGTCAGAGATCTCTCCCGCCAGGTTCTGCACCCGCAGGGCCTCGTTGACCGCAAGACCGACGGCGGTCCAGGAGTCCCGTTTACCGCGCCCGAGGATCACCGTCGTCCGGTGGTGGGACTGGGGCGCCTCCCCCTCGGCCAGCGAGTGGAGATCGAGAATCGCCAGCGGCTCGCCGGCGTACTGCGCGAGCCCCAGGAGATGGGGTTGTCCGCCGGGCACCGGGTAACAGGCCAGCCCGCGGACCACGTGCCGTACCTGGGCTGCGGGCACGGCGTAGCACGAACCGCCGGAACGCACCAGAAGAAAGCGTCGATCTCCCTCAGCAACAGGGACTTCGATGTCCATGGGCCTCAGGATATCACCCCGCCTCACGACCTCCGTCGCGAACCTCGGAGGCACCCGCCGCCGATCCGGATTCAGACCAGTCGAGCTCCGATCCCCGCAGGGAATGCGGAATCAGGAAGACCCCCATCATCACAACCCAGCCGAGCGCCACGGCCACCCTCGTGCGCAGGCCCTTGACGGCCGCAACGGTGGCGGGAAGCCATGCCAGAAAGGCGATCAGGGTCTTGTTGTCGGTCAGATCGGTACCAAAGGGCCACCCCGTCCAGTAGGCTCCGAAGGCGAATTTTTGAACCAAGGGGCCGAGGAAGAGCCCCCCTATCACCAGCAGCCCCATGGCGGTGAGCACCAGACCGCGTCCGCGCGGCGCGCTCCGACGAGCGACTTCGAAAAGAGCGCGGGTCGAAACCAACATGCTGGCAAACATCGCCAGAATATGAGGCACCAGAACTGCCGCCGGGACCGGATCCCGGAATCGGGCGACCACCGTTTCACCGGGCGGTACCTGCACCTCGATCCCGCCCGTCTCGACGCGGATCGTGTACTCGACCTTGGCGGCCGCCGGCAGACGGGAGATCGAGGCTTCCAGACGGCCTGACGAGGACGGTTCCATCACCATTGTCCGGTACGGCTCATCGGTGGGGTACCTCCGCCACTCGACCGCAACCCGGGCGTCACCCGCCGGCTGCGGCAGTGAGATCACGAGCGAGTCCCGGCCCTCGTTCGACCGCGGCAACCGGTAACGCAGTTCCTGCCCGTCCGCAAGCGTCACCGCGCCGCGAGACGGATGGCTGGGACCGGTGATCCTCTGAAAGAAGGCCAGCGCCACAGTTACGATGAACGCGGCGACCCACAGCGCTGCCGACAGCCCCCGCCCTTTTCGCTGTCCCATCAATCAGCGGTTTTCGAACACCCGGCCGACCATCTCCTCGATGACGCCGGGCTCGACCTCTTCAAGCTCATAGCGGACATTGGCGATGGGCTTGTTGACCTTGATGATCCGCTTGAGGTCGATGGGCGTCCCCTCGACGACCACGTCGGCATCGGTTGCGTTGATGGTTTCCTCGAGCTCGCGAACCTGCTGCTCGCCATACCCCATGGCGGGCAGGATCTTGGCTGCATTCGGGAACTTGGCGTAGACCTCCTTGATCGAGCCGACAGCGTACGGGCGCGCATCGACGATCTCGGCTGCGCCCGCCTGTTTGGCGGCAAACCAGCCGGCGCCGTACTCCATCCCGCCGTGAGTCAGGGTCGGCCCATCCTCCACCACCAGCGCCCTTTTGCCCGCGATCAGCTTCGGGTCATCGACGGTGATCACGGATCGGCATTTGATGACCTTTGCCGCAGGGTTGGCCGTGTGGCAGGTGTCGAGCACCTGCTCCACCTTGATCGGGTCCGCGGTGTCGACCTTGTTGACGATCAAAAGGTGTGAGATCCGGAGGTTGGTCTCGCCGGGGTAATAGGACACCTCGTGGCCCGCCCGGTGGGGATCGACGAGCGTGATGTGGAGGTCCGGACGGTAGAACGGCGTGTCGTTGTTGCCGCCGTCCCACAGAATCACATCGGCCTCCTTCTCGGCCTCACGCACGATCTTCTCGTAGTCCACACCGGCATAGACCACAAAACCGTTGTCGATGTGCGGTTCGTACTCCTCGCGCTCCTCAATCGTGCACTGGTGGCGGTCGAGGTCCTCGTAGGTCTCGAAACGCTGGCACGCTTGTTTGGCGAGATCGCCGTACGGCATGGGGTGGCGGATCGCGACGACCCTCTTGCCCATCGCCTTGAGCATTCTCGACACGTACCGGGTGGTCTGTGATTTGCCGACGCCGGTGCGCACCGCGGTAATGGCGATCACGGGCAGGGTCGACTCGATCATCGTCTTGGTGGCCGAGCAGATGCCGAAGTGCGGCCCCCAGCCGATGACCTGGCTGCCCTTGTTCATCACGTAGGTGTGGGGCACATCGGAGTAGCTGAACCACACCTCGTCCACGTCGTTTTCTTTGATCACCTTTTCCAGGTCACTTTCGGGGAGAATCGGGATCCCATCCGGATACAGCGAACCGGCGAGCACCGGAGGGTAAACGCGATCTTCGATATCGGGAATCTGGGTGGCGGTGAAGGCGACGACGTCGTAGTCCTCGTTGTCTCTGAACAGGCAGTTGAAGTTGTGGAAATCTCGTCCAGCCGCGCCCATGATGACGACCTTGGTTCGTGCCATGATTGTCCTCCTAAGGGAACCATCGTTGTGGCGTCCTCGCCCGATGGTGAGCCGCCGGGTGAAGCTGAACCGGCAGCGGGGGGATTCTATCACTGCCCCCGAGCCCCCATTTCGGATTTCGGATTTCGGATTTCGGATTTCAGGCCCGTCAACGGCCTGCCCAGGGGAGAGCGTCAGACGACTCCCCCACGGGCGGTCAGTCGCAGAAAGCGCTCCGCCGCACGCGGGCCGTTTCCGCGCGTCCTTCCCGAGAGGAGCCAGGCACGCGGCCCGTCGGACGGGCCGGATGCCAGGCACCTCCGCCGCACGCGGTCACACCAACGTGAGCACTCAGGTGTTTCCCGTCGGTGGGAGGCTGGTCCGAAAATTCCGAAATCCGAAATCCGAAATCCGAAATCTGCCTACTCCCACTCAATCGTGCCCGGGGGCTTCGAGGTCACGTCGTAGACCACCCGGTTGATCCCGGCGACCTCGTTGACCACCCGGCGGGCGATGCGATCGAGGATCTCGGGGGGGAAACGATACCAGTCGGCGGTCATGAAATCGGTGGTGGTGACGGCTCTCACGGCCAGCACGTTCTCGTAGGTCCGCGAGTCGCCCATGACGCCGACGCTCTTCACCGGCAACAGCACGCACAGGGCTTGCGAGATCTCGTCGTACAGTCCGTTCGAGCGGATCTCCTCGATGACGATGGCGTCGGCCTCCTGGAGGGTGTGCACGCGTTCGCGGGTGACCTCGCCGAGGACCCTGACCGCCAGACCGGGCCCCGGGAAGGGGTGCCGCCAGACGAAGTCGTGGGGCAGACCGAGCTCCTCCCCCACCCTTCGTCACCTCGTCCTTGAAGAGGTCACGCAGCGGTTCGACCAGCTCCAGACCGAGCCGGTCGGGCAGACCGCCGACGTTGTGGTGGGTCTTGATGACCGCCGCCGTGCCGCGCACTCCGGAGCATTCGATGACGTCCGGATAGAGGGTCCCCTGCGCCAGAAACCGGGCGTCGGGGAATCGTGCCGCCTCTGTCTCGAAGACCTCCACGAACTCGCGGCCGATGATCTTGCGTTTGGTTTCCGGGTCGTCCACGCCTTCGAGGGCTGAAAAGAACCGGTCGGCGGCGTCGACGCGGTCGAGCTTGAGCCCAAACTCCTCGAAGCTGCGCTCCACCGCGTCGCCCTCGTCCTGCCGCAGCAGCCCGGTATCGACAAAGATCGGGACCAGACGGTCGCCGACGGCCTCGCGCAAGAGCATCGCGGTCACCGACGAATCCACCCCGCCTGAAACGCCGCAGATCACCCGGCCTTCCGTCAGACGGTCGGCGAGCTTCGCCACCAACTCGTGGCGGATCACCGACGGGCTCCAGTCGCGGCGCGCGCCGGCGAGGGCGATGAACTGCTCGAGCATCCGCGTCCCGTGGGGGGTGTGCCGGACCTCGGGGTGGAACTGCAGACCCACGAATCGCCTTTTCGGGTCGAAGATGGCCGCCACCTCGGTGGTGGGAGTACGGGCCAGGACCTCAAAACCATCGGGGACCCGTTCCACCAGATCGCCGTGGCTCATCCACACCGGCTGTTTCCGGGGCGTACCGATAAACACCGGCTCCTCGACGACGACCTCGAGCTCCGCGAAACCGTACTCGCGGTGCGACGAGGCCCGCACGTGCCCGCCGAGGTCGCGCGCCATGAGGTGGAGGCCGTAGCAGATACCCAGAACCGGAACACCAAGAGAGAAAACCGTCCCGTCGACCTGCGGCGCCCCGTCCTCGAAGACGCTGGCCGGCCCGCCCGAAAGCACAACCGCAATCGGCGCCAAAGCCTCGATCTCACGTGCCGGAAGGTCGCCGCGTTCGATGACCGTCTTGACCCCAAGCTCCCGCAAACGGCGCGTGATCAGCTGCGTGTACTGCGACCCGAAATCGAGGATGAGAATGACCTGGTGCTGCATGCAAGCTCCCCGGCGCGGTGACGCCAGCTTTTGTTGGGGCGGAGGATAACAGACACAGAATTCGGAATTAGGAATTAGGAATTCGGAATTTCGGCCCAGCGTCCCACCGACAGTGAACGATCGAGTACTCAGGCGCGTGCGGAAACGAGTCGCGTGCGGTGGAGGTGCCATTTGTCGCATTGTTTGAACTCGACACGTTCACTCGGCATCGAATCGCTTAGGGCAAACAATGCGACGGGTGGCTCCTCTCGGGAAGTAAGTACGGAAAGTCGGCGAAGGGCGGAGATTGATCTCCCTCGTAAGAGCCATGAGATGATGGAATGCGGGCGGGGCGAAAAGGAAATAATCAAGAATGATCAACTGGCTCCGCCGTGTCACTCCCGACCTCTTCCTCGCCGCCGTGGTGGCCCTCCTCATCACTCTTGCTCTCGACAAGCTCGACACGATCGAAAGCGACCGGATCGTCGGCGGCGTGCGGTGGGCGGCCCGAGACGGACTGACGATCGACGAACGGATCGGGGTCTTCGAGCAGTTCATCCGGCGTTCGATCTTCGTTCATCAACGGGCGGCGATCGGGGTCCTCGAGCAGTCCATCCGGCGTTCCATCTTCTTTCATCAACCGGTTCTGGTGGCCGGCGCGGCGATCATTGTCGGATTCATCTGCCGCAATCGACGCTGGGCGTGGCTGACCGCCATCATGGCGATCGTGCCTGCGTTGCTCATGGGCGCAGGGTTCCTGGTCGACTGCCCCCCTCCCCGGTTCGGTCGTGATGGCGTCCTATGTGACATTGGCGGTCTTCCTCGCCTCCCTCAGCGTTGTCGTCCGAAACCGATTGGTCCCCGCAGTTGCGCGTGAATCACCGTGAGTCCGGCCGGTCACCGGTATTTGACCTGACCCCCGAGCGAAGCTAGGATTCTCTCCGGATTACTTGGTCGTTCAAAGGAAGCTTCATGGCGCAACAGTTTCTGCCGGTGCTCATGATCTCTGCTGGTGGCCGGTACCTTCGCCGCGCTGCTGCTCGGCATCGCCGCCCTGCTCGGCCAACGGACGCGCCAGCGGACCACGGCCAGGGCCGAAAGCTACGAGTCGGGCGTGCCGTTGCTCGACCGCGCCCGCAAGCGGATCTCCATCAAGTTCTACCTCGTCGCGCTGGTCTTTGTCGTGCTCGACGTCGAGGTGGCCTTTCTCTATCCATGGGCCGTCAACTACCGCGATCTCACGAGCACCGGTTCCCTGGTGCCGTTGTGGGACATGGTGGCCTTTCTCGGCCTCCTCGCGCTGACCTACGCCTATCTCTGGCGCAAGGGCGTCTTCGACTGGGGCCGGCGACGGTCGCCTGCGCCCGAAGAGGGACACCGCTCCATGACCGAGGCGTCGACGACCACCCCTCACCGTCGCGCCAGCCGACGAAGTCGCGGAGGTCGTTTTCGACGACGTCGATGGAGCGGGAGATCGACGCCATCTGCAGCCGCTATCCGGAGACCAAGCGCGGTGCGGCGTTGTTGCCGGTGCTGTGGCTGTGCCAGGAAAAGTGGGGCTGGATCTCGCCGGGAATCATGCGAGCCGTCGGTGAGCGCCTCGAGCTCGCGCCCGCCTTCGTCGAGGGCGTCGTCACCTTCTACACCATGTACCAGCGGCGGCCCCCGGGCCGCTACCTCCTCCAGGTCTGCACCACCCTGTCGTGCCAGCTGTGCGGCACCCCAAGCCTCGTGGAGCACCTGAAGAAGAAGCTCGGCATCGGTTTCGGCGAGACCACACCGGACGGCAACTTCACCCTGGTGGATGTTCAATGTCTCGGCGCCTGTGGTGAGGCGCCGGTCCTCCAGATCAATAACGACTACTACACGGATCTCAACCCCGAGACGCTGGAGACCCTCCTCGACGGGCTCGCCTCGCAATGAACGAGCCCATCCTCCTCCGCGCCCGCGGGACCAAGAACTCGCGCAGCCTCGCGACCTATGTCAAGGCGGGCGGCTATCGCGCCCTCGACAAGGCGCTGGGGATGGACCCGGCCGAGGTCATCGCCGAGGTCAAGGCGTCGGGTGTCCGGGGGCGCGGCGGCGCGGGCTTCCCGGCCGGAGTCAAGTGGGGCTTCGTACCCAAGGACTCGCCCAAACCGAAATATCTGATCTGCAACGCCGACGAGTCGGAGCCCGGGACCTTCAAGGACCGCGAGCTCATCCTGGTGGACCCGCACATGGTCCTGGAGGGGATCGCCATCGCCTCCTATGCGATCGGGGCCCACACCGCCTACATCTACATCAGGGGCGAGTTCGTCCGCGAGACCGCGATCCTGGAGGCGGCGATCGCCGAGGCGCGGAAGAAGAACTACCTGGGACCGAAGGTGCTGGGCCACGCCTACGACCTCGAGATCCACATCCACCGCGGCGCCGGGGCCTACATCTGCGGCGAGGAGACCGCCCTCATCGAGTCTCTCGAGGGCAAACGCGGCCTCCCCCGCCTCAAACCGCCCTTTCCGGCGGTGGTCGGTGTGTTCGGGTGTCCCACGGTCGTCAACAACGTCGAGACCCTGGCCTGCATCCCGCACATCATCGAACGCGGCGCCGCATGGTTCGCCGGCATCGGCACCGAACGCAGCACCGGAACCAAGCTCTTCTGCGTTTCAGGGCACGTCGAGCGACCCGGGGTCTACGAAGAACCGATGGGGATCACCTTCCGCGAGATCATCGAGGATCGCTGCGGCGGTATCCGCGGCGGCCGCGCATTGAAGGCCTTCATTCCGGGCGGTTCGTCGGCCCCGATTCTGCCCGCCGACAAGGTGGACACACCGGCCGATTTCGACTCGGTGGCCGCGGCGGGGTCGATGCTCGGCTCCGGCGGCCTCATCGTCATGGACGACACCGTGAACATGGTGTGGGCGCTGGAGAATCTCCTGGTCTTCTACGCCCACGAGTCGTGCGGCCAGTGCACCCCCTGCCGCGAGGGCTCCGACTGGGCGGTCGACATCGTCCGCCGCATCCGCCGCGGGTTCGGCCACCCCGAAGACCTCGATACGCTGCGCCGTATCGCCCGTTACGCATCTCAGGGCATGACCATCTGCCCGCTCGGCGACGCGTTCTGCGGGCCCATTACGCAGTTTTCTCGACCATTTCGGTCACGAGTTTGAAGAGGCCATCGCCAAAGCCCGGTCGCAGGCGGCGCGGCACCTTCCGATCCTGCCCGTCCGAGCCGGAGGCGATCTCTTCCTCGATGCGGAACGGCAACCGTGATCACGCTGACCATCGACGGCACCACGGTCTCGGTCTCCGAGGGCACCAACCTCGTCGAGGCGGCGGCCCGCGCCGGCATCGAGATCCCGACCTATTGCTATCACCCCGGAATGACCGTCGTCGGCCAGTGCCGGATCTGTTTTGTCGAGGTCGAGGGCATGCCGCGGCTCGTTACCGGGTGTTCGACCCCCGCCCAGGACGGGATGGCGGTCTCCACGACGTCGGAGCGGGTCCGCGAGGCGCGCGCCGCGGTGATGGAGTTCCTGCTCGAAAACCACCCATTGGACTGTCCGGTGTGCGACCAGGCCGGCGAGTGCGGTCTCCAGGACTACTCGGTCGAGCACGGTCTCGACACCACCCACATGGTGGACGAACGGCGCACCTACCCGGGTTTCGAGCGCCGGATGATCGGTCCGCACGTGGTGCAGAACCAGAACCGGTGCATCCACTGCACGCGGTGCATCCGCTTCACGACCGAGGTTTCCGAAACCGCCGATCTCACGATGAAGAGCCGCGGCAACCACTCCTTCATCGACACCTTCGACTCGCAGCCCTTAGACAACCCGTGGTCGGCGTGCGTGGCCGACGTCTGCCCGGTGGGCGCGCTGACGGTGAAGGAGTTTCGCTTTCGCGCCCGCGTCTGGCACCTCGAGGAGACGCCCAGCGTGTGCCCCGGCTGCAGTATCGGCTGCAACATCGACCTCGGCCACCTCGACCGCGTCGTCCACCGTTTCGTGCCGAGAACCAACGCCGAGATCAACGGCTGGTGGATGTGTGATTACGGCCGGTTTCTGGCCGAGGGTCTCAACGACCGCGAGGTCGAGCGCCCGCTGCTGCGCTCAGACGGCCGCGACCACCCGATGGCGTGGCCCGCCGCCCTCGAAAAGCTCGCGGATGAACTCAAAAACGCCCCCAAACCGGTGGTGGTGGCATCGGCCAACCTCACCAACGAGGCCCTCTTCGCCCTCAAACGGAACCTCGTCGACGGCGCCCGCATGGAGGTCGTCGTCCCCATCCACACCGGACCGACCCGCCGGATGAAAAACGGCCGCGGCGAGTGGATCGAAAGCTCGGCTGCCCACCCCAACAGCTCCGGCGCCCGCCACCTGGGTCTGGCGACGGCCGACGGCGCCAGCCTCGAGGCCTATATTCGGGACGGCGCCGGGCCGTTTCTGATCCTCGACGCCCACGCCCACCCCTGGCTGACGACGGACGCCGCCGCGGCGGCGATCGCCGGTCGCTGGGTCGCCGTGCTCGCGCGCACCCGCACGCCGCTGGTAGACGCCGCCGCAATGGTTCTGCCGGCCGCATCGTGGGCAGAGACCGAGGGCACCTACACGTCTTCGACCGGCCACATCCAGTTGGCAAAAAGGGCGCTGGCCCCGCAGGCCCAGGCGCGCCCGGCGTGGGAGGTCGTGTTCGGCCTCGCCCTCGCCCTCGGTCTCGAGCAGGAGCGGCAGGTGTCGCCGCACATCCTGTTTGCCGAAATGGCGGCGGAAGTGGCCGCCTATCGGGGTCTGGTCTGGGGAGGACTGACGGACGGCAGGCCGCTGCCGATCCGGCTGGAGGTGCCGGGTGTGGGCTGATGTCGCAGTCATTGGCATCAAGCTCGCTTTCGGGCTGGCGGTCCTGTTGACCACTGTGCCGATCATGGTGTGGGTGGAACGGCGGGGTTCGGCCCTCATCCAGGACCGCCTCGGACCGAACAGGGTCGGCCCCTTCGGGCTCCTGCAACCGGTGGTTGATGTCGTCAAGCTGATCGCGAAAGAAAACCTCATGCCGTCGCGGGCTCAGAAATGGCTCTTTCTCCTCGCACCGATGTTCGCTATCACCATCGCGCTGAGCACCTTTGTGGCCGTTCCCATAGGCGCCGACAGCGGGCTCGAACTGTTCGGTCATAAGGTCAATGGTCTGATCGTGGCCCCGGACCTCAACATCGGCATTCTCTACATCTTCGCCATCGCCTCGCTCGGGGTCTACCCGCTGGTCCTGGCAGGCTGGTCCTCCGCCAGCAAGTTCGCCCTCTATGGGGGCATCCGGGCGTCGGCCCAGGCGATTTCGTACGAACTCGCGATGACTTTGGCGGCGGTCGGGGTGCTGATGGCCGCCAGCTCGCTCCACCTCCAGGAGGTGGTGACGACGCAGGGGGGCAGCTGGCTTGCGTACCTTCCCCACTGGAATGTCTTCACCCAACCGATCGGCGCCCTGGTCTTCGTGGTCGCAGCGTTCGCCGAAACCAACCGCGTACCCTTCGACCTCCCGGAGGCGGAGGCGGAGCTGGTAGCGGGTTACCACACCGAGTACTCGTCCCTGTCGTTTGCCGCCTTCTACATGAGCGAGTACATCCACATGACGGTGGCCTCGGCCCTGATCACGCTGCTCTACTTCGGCGGTTGGAACCTCCCCTGGATCGACGTGCCATTGACCGGTTGGCCGGGCGCGCTGCTCTCGCTGTCGGTGTTCGCGTTCAAGGTGGCCTTCTTTCTCTGGTTCTTCGTCTGGGTTCGCTGGACCGTTCCGCGTTTTCGATTCGACCAACTGATGGCGCTCGGGTGGAAGGTGATGATTCCTCTGGCTGTCGTCAATTTTCTGTGGGTTGGGGTCGCCCTGGCCCTCGGGTACCTGTAGGGTGCGGCGATGGTGATGTGGGTCTTTCTCGCAGCAGCGGCCATTGCGATCCTTTTCGCCCTGATCGCCGTCGTCGCCCGCAACCCCATGACCAACGTCATCGCCCTGGTCGTCATGTTCTTCGCCATGGCGGCCGTGTTCGCGCTGTTGGGGATGGATTTTCTCGCCGCCATCCAGGTCATCGTCTACTCGGGCGCGATCCTGGTCCTGTTTCTGTTCGTCATCATGCTGCTCAACATCCGTAGGGTCGATCGGCTGGGCAGCGGTAGGCCTTTCCAGGCCTTCATCGGCACCCTGGTGGCGGCCGCCATCGGCGCCATGGTGCTGGTGATTGTCGGACTCCTCGTCCCCGAACAGGGCGCGGTGCTACCGGGCGCCGCCGCCGCGGGCACCGCCGTGCCGATCGGCAGGGCCCTCCTCAGCACCCACCTCTTCGCCTTCGAGTTCATCACCCTGCTGCTGGTGGCAGCCATCGTCGGCGCCGTCTATCTGGGAAAGAGGGATCTGCGATGAACGCGCCCGACCTGGTCGCGATCCCCTACACGTGGGTCCTGGCGCTTTCAGCGGTGCTGTTTGCCATCGGCACCCTGGGGGTCCTCCTGCGCCGCAACGCCATCGCCATCTTTCTGTCTCTGGAGATCATGCTCAACTCGGCAAACCTCGCCTTTGCGGCCTTCGCTTTCCGCTACGCCACCGGCCACGCCACGGCCGCGGCGGCGATCGACGGCCAGGTGTTCATCTTCTTTGTCATCGCGGTCGCCGCCGCCGAGGCGGCGGTCGGTCTGGCTCTGTTTATCGCGCTCTATCGTCACAAGGAAACCATCGATGTGGACCGTTTCAACATACTCCGCTGGTAGGCGCCGGTGATCCTCGGCTCCCTGTGGCTGATCCCCGCCTTGTGTCTCGCGGGCGCGCTCGCCAACCTGGCGCTGGGCGCCGTGCGCGCGCCGAAGGCGGTGGTCACGGTGGTCGGTGTGGGTTCGGTCGGGGCGGCCACGGTCGCGGCCTATGCGGCGCTGTGGCAGTACCTCCATCAATCTATCGACGTCGTGGTCGAGCCCTACTTCACCTGGATCTCGGCCGGCAGCATCACCATCGACGCGTCGCTCCAGCTCGACCCGCTGTCGGCGGTGATGATCGCCTTTGTCACCTTTGTGGGTCTGCTCATTCACCTCTATTCGGTGGGCTACATGCACGGCGAGAGCGACCGCGGCTACGCGCGCTACTTCGCCTATCTCAACCTCTTCATGTTCGCCATGTTGCTGCTGGTTTTGGGTTCCAACCTGGTCGTGCTGTTCGTCGGTTGGGAGGGGGTCGGGCTCTGCTCGTATCTTTTGATCGGCTTTTACTACACCAAGAACTGGTGTGCCGCCGCCGGCAGCAAGGCCTTTATCGTCAACCGCATCGGCGACCTCGGCTTTCTGATCGCGGTGTTCGTCACCCTCGCGGTCTTCGGCAGCACCGAGTACTCGACGGTATTTGCCACCGCCGCCGCCCACCCCGAACAATTCGCCGCCGCCGCCACGGTCATCGGTCTGCTGCTCTTCGTCGGCGCCGTCGGTAAGTCCGCTCAGATCCCGCTTTACGTGTGGCTGCCGGACGCCATGGCCGGACCGACCCCGGTGTCGGCGCTGATCCACGCCGCGACCATGGTCACCGCCGGCGTCTACATTGTGGTGCGAGCCAACGTCTTCTATCGCCTCAGCCCGACGGCGATGCTCACGGTCGCCGTGGTCGGCGGCGTGACGGCGATTTTCGCTGCGACCATCGGTCTGGTCCAGAACGACATCAAAAAGGTCCTCGCCTACTCCACCGTCTCGCAGCTCGGTTACATGTTTCTCGCCGCCGGCGTCGGCGCTTTTGTAATCGCCATCTTCCACGTCGTGACCCACGCCTTCTTCAAGGCCTGTCTGTTCCTCGGTTCGGGGTCGGTGATCCACGCCTGCGACGGCGAACAGGACATGCGGAAAATGGGCGGGCTCAGACGGCACATGCCGATCACCTATTGGACCTTCTTCGCCGCCACCCTGGCGATCGCCGGGATCCCTCTGTTTGCCGGGTTCTTCTCCAAGGACGAGATCCTGGCGCGGGCCTTTGCCGCCGGCGAGGGAGATCTCAACGGGTTCGGTAACGTCTACACCGGGCTGTGGGTGCTGGGGATGGTGGCGGCCCTGTTGACCGCCTTCTACATGTTCCGCGCGCTGTATATGACCTTCCGGGGCGACTATCGCGGCGGCGCGGAGAAGGAGCACCACCTCCACGAGTCGCCGCGGACCATGACGCTGCCGCTGATCGTCCTCGGCATTCTGTCCGCCGTCGGCGGTTTCGTGGGTTTTCCGGGCCAGCTCTTTCACGTCTCCGGGCTCAACCTGATCGACAGATTTCTTGAACCGGTGATCCTACCCCTCGGCGGCGCCGCGGCCCACGGGGCCGAGGCCGTCGCCGAGCACGGTTCGCACGGGCTGACGCTGGGCGTCGAGTGGTTGCTGGTCCTCGGATCGGTGGCGGTGGCGGTGGCCGGGATCGTGATCGCCCGCCGCTTCTACCTGGGCCCCGAGGCCTTCAACGCCCCGCACAGGCTCGCCCAGAGGTTGCCGTTCTTCCACAAGCTCCTGCTCAACAAGTACTGGATCGACGAGATCTACGGCGCCGTCGTGATCGCGCCGATCCGGCAATTCGCGGTGTTCTGTTGGCAGGTGGTGGACAACCTGATCATCGACACTCTCTTCGTCAACGGTTCGGCCTTCGCCGTCGAACTCACCGGCGACCTGCTGCGCTTCACGACCACCGGCAACGTCCGCAACTACGCCATGACCGTGGCGCTGGCGGTCCTCGCCCTGGCGGTGCTGCTGTGGTGACGGGGGGGACCGGTGTCTGATCACGTCCTGACCATCGTCATCCTGGCGCCGGCGGCGTTTGCGATCCTCCTGCTGCCGATTCCCAGAGTGTGGAAACGGGTCCACCGCGTCCTCACCATCATCGCCTCGTCGATCATGTTCGCCTTCTCGCTCAAGCTGTGGCTCGGCTTCGACCCCAACGACCCCGGCTTCCAGTTCGTCGACTCCTTCGCGTGGATACCCCAGTTCGGCATCAGCTTCAACGTCGGGGTCGACGGCATTTCGATCCTTCTCGTGCTCCTCACAACCCTGTTGCTGCCGGTCGTGGTGCTGGCCGCGTGGCGTTTGAACATCGAGCACATCAAATCGCTCCACATCTCGCTGCTCCTCCTGACCACCGGGATGATCGGCACCTTTGCCGCCCTCGATCTCTTCCTCTTCTACGTGTTCTGGGAGATCACCCTGATCCCGATGTACTTCATCATCGGCGTGTGGGGCGGGCCGCGCCGGATCTACGCGTCGGTGAAGTTCTTCCTCTTCACGTTGGCTGGTTCGGTCCTGATGCTGGTGGCGGTGCTCTACCTGACGTGGTTCCACCACCAACAGACCGGCATCTGGTCGTACAACTACCTCGATCTCCTCACCACGGCGCCCCTCCTCTCCGTTTCCGGAGGCCTGTTGGCGCCCGGGATGCTGGTGTTCGCAGCGTTTGCGGTCGCCTTCGCGGTCAAGGTCCCGATCTTCCCTCTCCACACCTGGCTCCCCGATGCCCACGTCGAGGCGCCCAGCACCGGTTCGGTCATCCTCGCCGGCGTGCTCCTCAAGATGGGGGGCTACGGTTTCATCCGCTTCAACCGGGCCTTGCTCCCGGATGCCTGGGACCTCTTCATACCGCTCGTGATGGTGCTGGCGGTGATCGGCATCGTCTACGGGGCCCTGGTGGCGATGGTGCAGACCGATGTCAAAAAGCTCGTGGCCTACTCCTCGGTCAGCCACATGGGCTTTGTCATGCTCGGGCTGGCGGCCGGGACCCAGGCCTCGACCCAGGGCGCGATCTTGCAGATGGTGAATCACGGTCTCTCCACCGGCGGCCTCTTCCTGCTGGTCGGGATGCTCTACCAACGCCGCCACACGCGGATGATCGCCGACTTCGGCGGGCTGGCCGGTGTCATCCCGATCTTCACCGGGTGTTTTCTCTTTGTCACCCTGTCGTCCATCGGTCTTCCCGGGCTCAACGGCTTTGTCGGCGAGTTTCTGATCCTCGGCGGTTCGTGGGGCGTCTTCCCGACAGCGGTGGTGTGCGGCGGGCTCGGCATCATCCTCGGTGCCGTCTACATGCTGTGGATGGTGCAACGCGTGTTCTGGGGCCCCCTCGACAACCCCGCCAACCAGACGCTGCCGGACCTCTCCATCCGTGAGTTCTTCGTGATGTTCCCGCTGCTGGTCCTCATCGTGTGGATCGGCGTCCACCCCATGACCTTCCTGTCGCCGATGGAGGCCGCCGTCCGCCTCCTGTTGGCGCGGTAGAGGGAGGCAGGAGATGTTGACCCCCACCGCCTCTGATCTCCAAGCCCTGGCCCCGGAGATCATCCTGACGATCGCGGCCGGGCTGGTGCTCATCGTCGAGGCGTTCCTGCCGACGCTCCGTCGATACCTCTCCGAACTCACCCTGGTCGCCGTCGGCGCCGCGATCTGGGCCAGAGTGACCATGCCCCTGCCGGGGCCGGTGTGGTCGGACGCTCTCCACATCGACGGTCTCGCGTCCTACGTCGACATCTACATCCTGGTGGCACTTTTCATGACCGTGTGGATGGCCGGCCCCTTCCTGCGTCGTGTCAAAGCCGACCACGGCGAGTTCTACACCCTCCTGCTACTGGCAGCGGTCGGAGCCATGGTGATGGCGGCGTCGGTCAACCTCCTGACCATCTTTCTGGGGCTCGAACTGCTGTCGATCCCGCTCTACGTCCTCAACGCCTTTCTCCGCCGCACCGCCATCAGTCTCGAGGCCGGACTCAAGTACTTCGTGGTGGGGGCCTTCGCCTCGGCCTTCGTGGTTTACGGGATGGCGCTGTTGTACGGAGCCACCGCCACCATGAACATCGTCGACATCGGCGCGAGCGTGGTCGCGGCCGGGGCCCTCAACCCCCTCACCGCGGTCGGTCTCGCGATGGTGGTCGGCGGTCTCGCCTTCAAGCTCGCCCTGGTGCCCTGCCACGCATGGGCGCCCGATGTCTATCAAGGGTCGCCGACCCCGGTCACCGCCTTCCTGTCGGTGGTGCCGAAGGGGGCGGCCCTGATCGTGTTGCTGCGGCTGGCTGTCGGCATGGACCTCGTGGCGTTGTCGCCGAGCTGGGTGATCGGCACCAGCATCATCGCCGTCGCTTCGCAGATCCTCGGCAATCTGGTCGCCATCGTGCAGCGCGATGTCAAACGCATGCTCGCCTACTCGGGCATTGCCCACATGGGATATGCCCTGGTGGCGGTGATCGTCGCCGGCCCCGAAGGGGGCACGGCCGTGCTGGTCTACTTCGCCGCCTACACGTTGATGAATATGGGCGCCTTTGCCGCGATCGCCCTGATGTCCGAACGCGAGGACCGGCCGCATCTGATCGACGACCTCAAGGGACAGGGGTACAACCGCCCGATGGCAGCGCTGGTCCTCACGGTCTGCCTCTTCTCACTTGCCGGTCTGCCGCCGTTTCTCGGCTTCACGGCCAAGTTCATGGTGTTCCGCGCCGCCGTCAATGCCGGCTTCGTGTGGCTCGCCGTGATCGGCGTCGCCAACTCGCTGCTATCCGCTTTCTACTATCTTCGGGTAATCTACGCTCTGTACATGGAACCGCTGCCCGAACGGGAACCGAGGTTGGAGCTGTCGCTTCCCATCGCGGCGGTGGCGACTGTCGCCGCCCTCGGCGTCCTCGTTTTCGGGGATCTTTCCAGGCCCCGTGCTCGACGCCGCCGCGAGCGCCATTCTCAGTCTGGTGAGGTAACACACACATGGCGGCCTACAAGCGAAACATCGACACCGCGAACATCTCCGAGCTGACGATTTCGCGCCTTTCGATCTATCTCCGGTGCGTGGACCAGCTCCTGGAGCTCGGCTTCGAGACGGTCTCCAGCCAGGATCTCGCGAAGCGGTTCAACCTCAACTCGGCTCAGATCCGCAAGGACCTCGCCTACTTCGGCGAGTTCGGGGTGCGCGGGGTGGGCTACAACGTTCGCGAGCTCCGCCAGTACATCATCGAGATCCTCGGGCTCGACCGCGAACACCGGATCGCGATCGTCGGCGCCGGCAATCTCGGTTACGCCCTCGGCCACTACTCGGGTTTTTCCACCGGCAACTTCCTGGTGGTGGCGGTGTTGGATTCCGACCCCACCCGGATCGGCGACGCCACGCCGTCCGGTCTGCTCGTCGAGGACCAGGAGCGCCTCGCGGAGATCGTTGTCCAGCGCCACGTCGAGATCGGCGTCATTACCACCCCGGCCAACGCCGCGCAGCGGGTCTGCGACCAGATGGTCGCGGCCGGTCTGCGAACGATCCTCAACTTTGCCCCGATCCGGGTCAGGGCGCCGGAAAACGTCCTGGCGAAAACCGTCGACCTCAAGGTCCACCTCGAAGAACTCAGCTTCTTCCTCGCCAACCATGATGAATGACCGCGTGTGGACCCCAGGGGCGGGTGAGGCTAGACTGAACTGATGCACGAGCCTGAGACTATCGGCAAGTACGAGGTGATCGAACAGGTCGCCGTCGGCGGCTTCGGCGTCATCTACAAGGGCTGGGACCCCTTTATCAAACGCACGGTGGCGATCAAGATGTGCGCCACTCCCGACGACGAGGTGCGCCAGCGCTTTCAGCAGGAGGCCGAGTTCGTCGGTAACCTGGTCCACCGCAACATCACCCTGGTCTTCGACTACGGGGTCGAGGACGGGGTCCCCTACATCGTGCAGGAGTTCCTCTCCGGCTTCGACGTCGACGAACTGCTCAAGGCCGGCGTCGTGCAGGGAGAAGACTCGATCATCTCCATTCTCCTGCAAACGGCGGAGGGTCTCGAGTTCGCCCACGAGCGGGGCATCGTCCACCGCGACATCAAACCCTCGAATATCAGGGTGCTCGAGGACGGCACCGTCAAGATCATGGATTTCGGGATCGCCAAGTCCATCCTCGCAGCCAGCAAGCTGACCCAGACCGGCATCGCTCTCGGCACGGCCGGGTATCTCGCGCCTGAACAGATCCAGGGCCGGACCGTTGACGCCCGCACCGACATCTTCGCCCTCGGCGTGGTCGCTTATGAGTTGGTCACCGGAGTGCGGCCATTCGAAAGCGCCACCCTGAGCAACGTGCTCTACAAGATCCTCAACGAAGAACCCAAGTACCCGGCTGACTCCGACGTGCACTGTTCGGAGCCCCTCGACGGCGTCATCCGCAGGTGCCTGGCGAAAGAGCCGGCCGACCGTTATCAGGACGCAAGCGAATTGTTGGCGGTGCTGCGACAGATCGCGGCCGACGCCACGCCCGAGGCGGCCACCACCAAGGAGCTGACCACCGGGATATTGCGGCGGGTCATGAAGGACATGCCCAATTCCGCGGCGCCCGCCGGTGAGGACGCCACCCAGCGGGTCCGCACGCCGCGGTCGTCGCCGCCCAGACCGGCACCGACTCCACAGAACACCAGGCTGAGCCGCACACCGGAAACGTCGGAGCCCGAAAAAGACCGCCGCAGCCCGACCGTCTACATCTTCACCGTCTTGCTGGCCCTGCTGGTGGCCGCGGCGGCGACCCTCTACCTGTCGAAGGACGCCCAGAATCTGGTGTTCGGCGAGGCCGGAGCGCCGTGGATCCCGACGCCCACGCCCACCCCCACCAACACTGCGACGCCCACCATCACCCCAACCGTCACCGCGACCCCCACCATCACCCCCGAACCGAGTCCGACGGCCACGCCGGCGCCGATCTCGGTCCGCCTGGTGGTCGACCCACCCGCCGATGTGACCATCGACGGCCGGCCCTTCGGCGACGGCCGCACCGCGGGCGGCACCGTGCGGCTGCGACCGGGAAACCACACCTTCACCGTTGCAGTGCCCGATTTTCCGGTCAAGACCCTGACCCGTGAGGTCACCGCCGAGACCAAGGTGCTCTCGCTGACGGTCGAGGTCGGTCAGATCTCGGTCCTGTTGGACCCCTCCCTGGCGCCGCCGGGTGGAATCGCCTTTCTCGACGGCAACGCGCTGGGCCCCATCCCTCTCGTGCGCTACAAGGTGCCCGCGGGCGAACACGAGTTGGTGGTCCGCTGGGACGGCAGACGCCCGTTCCGCAGCACCGTGGTGATTCCGCGCCTCCCCAACCAGGGTCTTCGCGTGGTGGTTGCACCTCCAAGCGACTGAAACCCACCGGCGCCGCGCCAGCGGAATGGACCTCGAGCTGAATTCGAGTTAGAGTGATGCCATGTCGAGACTCTGCAGATTCTGCTGTGCGTTCGCGCTTCTCTCAACATTGGCGCTGCCGGTCGTGGTGTCCGCCCAGGAGACCACGCCCAGCGAGGAACTCGCCCTCGAGGCCTACCGCAAGGGCGCGTCGGAAAAGGCGGTCGAGCTCTACACGGCGGCGCTGTCGGAGACCGACGACCCCGCCCACCGCGCCCGGATCCAGGTCCAGATCGCCTGGAATCTCTTCACCATGGGCCGCCCGGACGAGGTCCGGACCCACTTCCGGATCGCCTTGACCGAGGAGCCCAATCTGAGTCTTCCTGGCGACTACTACACGCCCGAGTTCCTGGAGATTTTCGAACAGGCGAGGCGTACGAACTACGAGGCGGGAGCCGACGGTGGCGCCCCGCTTCCCGACCTCGAGGCGACCGTCGCCAGCATCAACGACCGGATCGTCTCCGAGGCCGACCTCGAAGGCGCCCTGGTCGATGTCGACAGGCTGATGCAGGCCTACCCTCGGGACGGGCGGCTCATCCCTCTCAAGAGCCAGGTCCTGACGCTGCTCGGTCGCACCGAGGAGGCGTCGCTGCTCGCCAGCTCGCGCAACGGAGCGATCGACAACCAGATCTACGACGACAGCGTGTCGGCAACCGATCTCGTCCTGCGCGCCAACCGCCTGCTCGAACAGGGCGACGCAACCACCGCCCTGCAGCTCTCGCGCCAGGCCGTCACCCTCTCGCCCAACAATTACATGGCCCTCGAGCTCATGGCCGAGGCCGCGCAGAAGGTGGCGGACTGGAAATCGGCCGAGTACGCCCTCAAGAGCGCGCTCTCCCTGCAGCCCGACAACATCGATCTCAAGCTCCGTCTCGGAGAGGTCTACCTGGCGACGTTCGAGGCTTCGGCCGCCCGCGACGTCTTCAAGTCACTCACCGATCAATACCCCAACTCGGACCGCCCCTGGGCCGCTCTCGGCCTGCTCGAGGCCCGGCTGGGGAACTTTGACCGGGCCCTCGAAGCGCTGGCGTTGGCGATCCACGAGAACTCCCTCCTTCCGGAGGTTCAGCTTGCCAACGGCGAGCTGTTGCTGATGCGGGGTGATATCGACGGCGCCCTGCAGTCCCTCCAGGCGGCGGCGAACCTGCTGCGCAACGATCCGCAACTCGAGGCTCGGCTCGGCCAGGCGATGCTCGCCAAGGGCCGCGCCGCGGATGCCCTGACCCACCTCAGGGCCGCCGTCGACGGCGGTTTCGACAAGCCCGATGTGCAACGATCGCTGGCCCTGGCCCTCGCCCTCAACGAGATGTATGCGGAGAGCCAGCGGGTCATCGATGCCGCCGGAGGGGATGACCCGACCGGCGACCGCGAGGTTGTCCTCGGTTACCTCGAGCTGCAGCGGGGGAACTTCTCGAGCGCCGAACAGATCCTCGCGGCGAGCGCCGAATCGCGACCCGGCGACCCCGCCTCGGTCAACATCCTGGCGGCTGCGATCTACCCTCAGCAGCGGTACGACGAATCCGTCGCTCTGCTCGCGCGGGCGAATGGGCTCGACGCCCAGTCGACGGTCATCGAGGACAACCTGATCAAGGCCAGGGCCGCCGCGGCGGCAGAGGCGCTCGGCGCCAACGCGCGCGACGTCCGCCCCCAACCGCAGTAACGTTGGACGTTCGTTCGGGAAATGTCGGGCGCCTCTGAAGGTGGGCCAAGGCCCACCCTACTTCGACCCACATAGACCGAGCGGTCCCGTAGGGTGGGCCGTTGGCCCACCATCGAGAGAGCGCTACAAGGTCAGAACGTTTTTCCGAGGAAGGTCAGGAGCTGATCGGCGGCCAGTTCCGGGGTGTGCTCGGCTTCATAGGTTTCACGTGCGGCACTGCCGCCGCCGCGCCCACGCCTCCCCGCCATCCGCCGCTACGGCGAGCAGCCGCGCCAGCTCCGCCGGGGCCGACGGTCCGGGGGTGAGTCTGGGGGCGGCGGGCTCGGGCAACTCGAGGAACTGGCGTTGTCCCCCGACCGCAACCGGCGTGCCGCAGGCGAGAAAGCGGACGGCTGCAGCCGAGGTCTCCCCGGCCGAGGGCGTCCGAAGAACCACCCCGAGGTCGGCCGCGGCGGGCACCGAGGGAAAGTCATCGGGGGCGATCCATCCGGTGGCGATGACCCGGTCTCCGATCCCCGCCGCCTCCGCTGCCCGCTTCAAATCCGACCCGGCTGCACCCTCCCCCACCAGCACCAGACGCGCAGCCACCCCTGCCCGGGTTGCCGCCGCGACACCCCCGAGAATGGCCGCCAGCCCCTTTTCGGGGGTCAAGAATCCCAGATGCATGAGCGCGACTTCTCCGTCTTCGAGCCCGAGCCGGGTCCGGATCGCGCCACGGTCGACACCGCCGGGGTCGGCGACGGGCAGTCCGATCCGGCCGACAGCGAGACCCGGCGCGTCGCGCCGCACGATGTCAGTTGCCCACCGGGAATGGACGATCACGGCATCGGCGCGGGCGGCAAACGGCTGCCAGGCAGGAAACAGGAAGGGGTCGCGCCGCCCCGTGAACCCGACCTCGCGGGCGGAGGCGAGGGCCGCGCCAGGCTCGCCGTGGGCCTCACGGAGTCGCTCTTCGAGCGCTCTCGGGTCGATGTCCGAGGCGGCCGCCTCGACCAGAAGGTGGTGGAGCACGAGGTCGTGGAGCACGACAGCGGTCCGCGGCCGACCCAACCGTTCGAGCAGCCACAGGTGATGAGGGTTGTTGCCGAGGTGGACCAGCGACACCTCGTCCGGCGCGGCCTCCGTACCGGTCGGGACCAGCTCCACCCTTCCCGCAAGCGGCCAGTCGTCAGGCGGGCGCCACTCCATTGGTTCGACGACCCGGACCTGGGCTCGCGATCCCAGGGCCCCGAGGAGTTCCACCGCGTAGTCGCTCACTCCGGAGCGGACCGGCGGCAACGGCGACGCCCACAGGATCTTCATGCTGCGACACTAGCAGGACCCAGGAACATTTTTCCTCCTTTTTCTGACCACTGCTGTGGCCACCCACAGCGGTCGTCAGAAAAAGAAACGGTACTATACGAAAGTGAGCCCACTGCGATTTCTCACCATCGTCATCTACATCGGCTACCTGGTCAACGTCGGCCTGTTGTTCGTCGTGGTGCCGTGGTCCCAGGTCTGGGGCCTGGTGCTGACAATGTGTCCGACCCGAATCGCAGCTCTTCTCGGTCTGCCCTGGGTGCGCGGCGCCTTGTCGGCTTTCGGTGTCCTCCACCTGTTGCTGGTCGATATGGGAACTGGTCTACCCGACACTCCTGACACCCATCCTTCTCACCGGGAATGAATCTCAAGACGTTCCTGGGTCTTGATCTGACACCTCGTCGACCCTAAACTCGGCATCGTGGGGCGCCGAATCCTGATCGTCGACGACGAGCCGTACATCCTGCGCATCTTGTCGTTCAAGCTCCGCCGGGAAGGTTTCACGACCTTCGAGGCGGAGTCCGCCGAGGCGGCCGAGTCTCTGCTCGGGGAACACGAGATCGATCTGGTTCTGCTCGACGTCGCCCTGGCGACGCCGACCAACGGCTTCGATCTCGCGGCAAAGCTGCGCCGGAACTCGCGAACCCAACACCTTCCGATCATCATGCTGACCGCCAGGGGCTTTGCCACGGACGTCCTCCGCGGCCGCGAGGTCGGTGCGGCGGGCTACATCACGAAGCCGTTCACCGCCGAGGAAGTGGTGCGCCGGGTCCAGTCACTGCTCGACCCGTGACCTGCCGGCAAATAACTGTCTGTCCACACCTCCACGACCGCCTCTCTTCTTGACGGCCGCAACCGCGCCACGTAGGCTCGCAAGCCGGAGGCGGAGACCTGATGTATCGAAAAACACTGAACCTTCCCAAAACCGACTTCTCGATGCGCGCCAAGCTGCCGCAGCGGGAACCGGAAATGCTGGCCCACTGGCAAGCGACCGATCTCTACTCGAAGATCCGCGAGGCCCGCAAGGGTTCGCCGCGTTTCATCCTCCACGACGGTCCGCCCTATGCGAACGGATCGATCCACGTCGGCACCGCCCTCAACAAGATCCTCAAGGACATCGTGGTCAAGTCGCGCACGATGCTCGGGTTCGACAGCCCCTACGTGCCGGGCTGGGACTGCCACGGCCTGCCGATCGAACACCACGTCGACAAGGAACTGGGGCCGAAAAAGGCCGACATGAGCGTCTCCGAGATCCGGGCGGCCTGCCGCGCCTATGCTGAGCGGTTCTACAAGCTGCAGCGCGACGAATTCACCCGTCTCGGCGTCCTCGGTCAGTGGAACGACCCCTACCTGACGATGGCCAACGACTACGAGGCGGACATCGCGTCCGCCCTCCACGGTTTCATGCTCGCGGGCTATGTCGAACGGGGACGCAAACCGGTCCACTGGTGTTCGGAGTGCCGGACCGCCCTCGCCGAGGCGGAGGTCGAATACCACGACCACTCCAGCCCCTCGGTCACCGTCGCGTTCAGCCTCGTGGACGATGCCCGGGAACGCCTCGAAATTGCAGCGGGCGACCCGGCCGCCGCCCTGATCTGGACCACCACGCCGTGGACCCTGCCCGCCAACCTGGCGATCGCCCTCCACCCGGACTTCGACTACTCCCTGGTCCGTGCCGATGGTTCGCTCTACATCGTCGCCACCGATCTCCTCGCCGCCAACGCCGAGTCCGCAGGGTGGAGCGAGATCGAGACCCTCAAGACCTTCAAGGGCGGGCTCCTCGAAAACACCCACTACCTCCACCCTCTGACCGGCAACCAGGGGCTGTTCATCGTCGCGCCCCACGTGACCCTCGAGCAGGGCACCGGGCTCGTCCACACCGCCCCCGGGCACGGCGCCGAGGACTTCGTGATCGGCCAGCAGTACGGTCTCGAGCCGTATGCCCCGGTCGGCGACGACGGCAGATTCACGTCCGAGGTCCCGGAGTGGGCCGGGCTCCATGTCCTCGAAGCCAACAAACCCATCATCGAGCGCCTCCGCGAACTCGGCGTGCTGGTCGCCCACAGCGTTGTCTCGCACTCCTATCCCCACTGCTGGCGATCGAAGAACCCGGTCATCTTCCGCGCCACCAACCAGTGGTTCATCCGCATGGACCGCCACGACCTGCGGCAGCGATCGCTGGACGCCATCAGCGAAGCGGGTTGGCTGCCGCGGTGGGGCGAGGCGCGCATCCGCGGGATGGTGGAGAACCGCCCCGACTGGTGCATCTCACGGCAACGGATGTGGGGCGTGCCGATCACTGTCATGACCTGCGACAGCTGCGGCGCCGCCGCCATCGACGAGACGGTCTTCGATCACATCCGCGAAGTGTTCATTGCGGAAAGCTCCGACGCCTGGTACACCCGCGAGGCCCACGAACTGCTCCCCCCGGGTTACTGCTGCAACGATTGCGGCGCAACGGCATTTTCAAAGGACTACGACATCCTCGACGTGTGGTTCGACTCCGGGGTCAGCCACCTCGCGGTGTGCGACACCGAACGCTACGGGCTCGACTGGCCGGCCGACCTCTACCTCGAGGGGCAGGACCAGTACCGCGGGTGGTTCCAGTCATCCCTGGTCGTATCGGTCGGGCTCAAGGGCGCTCCCCCCTACCGGAAGGTGGTCACGCACGGCTTTGTGGTCGATGCCGAGGGCCACAAGATGTCGAAGTCGGTGGGCAACGTCGTGACGCCCGGCGAGATCCTCAAGCAGTACGGTGCGGACATCCTCCGGTTGTGGACGGCGATGGTCGATTTTCGGGAGGACATCCGGATCTCGGATGAGATCCTCGCACGCAACGCTGAGGCCTACCGCAAGGTCCGCAACACCCTGCGGTTTCTTCTCGGCAATCTCTCGGACTTCGATCCCGCGACCGACGCCGTCCCCGCCGCCGACCTCTCAGGTCTCGACGCCTCCGTGCTGCGGTCCTGCAGCCGGCTGATGACCGAAGTGGCCGCCGCCTACCAGAACTACGAACTGGCGTCCCTCTCGCACAGGATCGTCAACTTCTGCACGGTCGACCTCTCGAGCCTCTACCTCGATGTCAGCAAAGACCGCTTGTACTGCGATCACCCGGACGACCCCGCCCGCCGCGCCAACCAGACCGTGGTCTATCGGGTTGCGGAGTGCCTGTGTTCGGCGCTCGCTCCAATCCTCTCGTTCACCGCGGAGGAGGTCTGGCAGCTGCTGCCGGGCGCGCGCGAGGAGTCGGTCCACCTCGCGACCTTCCCGTCCTTCGAAGACGTGCCGGAGGCGCCGGACGCCGACATCCGCGTGGGCCGCCTGCTCGGTTTGAGGGAGCGCGTTTTGGCTGCCCTCGAGGAGCTTCGGCAAGAGAGCGTCATCGGCAAGGCCGAAGAAGCCAGGGTCACGCTCGGCGGAGACACCACCCTCCTCGAAGAGGACCTCGGTGCCACAGGCACGAACCTGGCCGGTCTTTTGATCGTGTCTCGGGCGGACATGGGACCGTGCGCCGGCGGTCTCGACGTCCCCGGCTACCCCGGGCTCAAGGTGGCCGTCGAACCGTATGAGGCCGCGACCTGCAGCCGCTGTTGGCGGCGCTTTGACGAACTGGTGGCGGATGAAGAGTTGCCGGATCTGTGCCCGCGTTGCCACGACGTGGTGGGGAGGCTCCTTGCCGAGGGGCGCGCAGAGCTCAGGGAGCCGGCGGAGTGATGCGCAACGTCATCCCATGGATTACCGCCCTGATCGTCGTGATCGCGGACCGGGTCACCAAGAACATGCTGATGGACCGTCTCGATCCCGGGGGTTGGATCGAGGTGATGCCCGGCTTCGCCCTCACCCACGTCCACAACCCGGGGATCGCTTTCAGCCTCTTTGCCGGCGGCGGGCCCCTGACCCGCGTCCTGCTCCACCTCGTGATCTTCACCTCGGTCGTGATCATTGCCGCCATGTTGGTGCGCCACGCCCACAACAGCCGGCTGGCTGGGGTGGCCTTCGGTCTCATCCTCGGCGGCGCGCTCGGTAATCTGTTCGACCGCGTGCTCTACGGTTGGGTGGTGGATTTCCTCCATGTGTGGGTGCGCATCGGTGATCGATCCTGGGCGTGGCCCGACTTCAACGTCGCCGATGCCTCCATCACCTGTGGGGCGATCCTGCTCATCATCAGCGAGATCCTTACGGGCCGCGAAAAGGAAGACGATGCACCCGATCCTGCTTGACCTCGGGTTCTTCCAACTGCCCACCTACGGGCTGCTGCTGGCGACTGGAGTTGTCGCGGCCCTGTGGACCCTGTCCCTGCGCGCCGACCGCGCCGGGATGGAGGGCGCCCACCTGGTGGATTTTACGCTGTGGCTGGTCATCTGGGCTCTGGTCGGGGCCAAGTTGCTGCTCGTCATCGTCGAGCTTCCGCGCTACCTTCGCGACCCCGCCTCGCTCCTCGGCGTCTTCCGCGCCGGTGGGGTCTTTCTCGGGGGATTCATCGCCGCCGTCATCGCCGCGGTGGTGCTCCTGCGCCGCTACAAGCTGCGGGCGCTGCCGACCTTTGACGTGATCACTCCCATCGCTGGCCCTCGGCCACGTATCGGCCGGATCGGTTGTCTGATGGCCGGGTGCTGTTGGGGCGCCGCCTGCGACCTGCCGTGGGCCATCACCTACACCGATCCCGTGGCCGCCGAACGTCTCGGGAACGCCCCTCTTTCACGCGGTTCACCCGTTCCCGATCTACAGCGCGTTGTTCAATCTCGGCCTTTACCTGCTGCTGGCGCCTCTGTTCAAGCGACCTCACGCTCGGGCGGGACGGTCTTCGCCACCTATCTGGTCCTGTACGGCATCGGCCGTTTCGCACTCGAGTGGACGCGCGGTGACGTTGCCCGCGGGTTTCGTCCTCGACGGTCTTCTCTCCACCAGCCAGCTGATAGCGCTCGGGATGATCCTGATCGGCGCCGGCCTCCACATCTGGATCAGCCGGCGCAAGACCCCGTGACCACCCGGCACGACCTTACGGTTGCGCCACATCTCGACGGTTTGCGTCTCGACAGCTGCATCGCGGAGCTGGTGCCCGAGTGGTCGCGGTCGCGCGCCCGCAAGCTCATCGACGGCGGCCACGTCACAGTCAACGGCGAAGCGGCCAGGCCCTCCCTCAAGGTCCGCGAGGGTGACCGATATTCTGGTTCTCGAACCGCCACCGGCGCCCCTCGACACCGAGCCCGAGGACATCCCCCTCGACATCGTGTCTCGAGGACGAGGATCTGCTGGTCATCAACAAACCCACCGGGTTGGTGATCCACCCCGCCGCCGGCAACCCGCAGGGGGACGCTGGTCAACGCTCTCCTCCACCACTGCACGGACCTCTCGGGGATCGGCGGCGTCGAGCGGCCCGGCATCGTCCACCGACTCGACAAGGAAACCACCGGGCTGCTGGTGGTGGCGAAGACCGACCGCGCCCATCTCGCGCTCTCTCTGGCTTTCAAAAAACGCGAGATCGCCAAGACCTATCTCGCGGTCTGCTACGGCGTTCCGGCCCGAGCGCGACGGCGTGATCGACGCCCCCATCGACCGCCACCCGAAGGAACGTCAGCAGATGGCGGTGGTGGCAACGGGCCGCCCGGCCAGGACTCTCTATCACGTCGAGGAGGCCTTCGCCGACACCAGTCTCGTCAGCTGTCGGCTGATCACCGGGCGAACCCACCAGATCCGGGTCCACATGGCCCATCGCGGGCACGCCCTGGTGGGCGATCCCCTCTACTCCGGGCGACAGTGGCGCAACCTCTCCAACCCGGATGCGCAGATCGCCTGCCGGACCTTTCCCCGTCAGGCTCTGCACGCGTGGCGCCTCGGCTTCACCCACCCGGTGACCCGCGAGAACGTCGAGTTCGAGGCCCCGGTCCCCGACGACATGGTCGGGCTGATCGAAGTTCTGCGCGCTGCGGAGCTGATCTGATCGTTGGCCAAGGCCCACCCTACTTCGGACCCTCAATTTGCGCGGACCCGTAGGGTGGGCTTCAGCCCACCTTCAGTGTCGTCCGGGTGCGGTCGGTGATTTCAATGCGCTCAGGAGCTGCTGGCGGAGGTCGGGTGTGACCCGAGGGTCGGCGAGGGCGGCGCGGAGATCGCCCTCGGTGTCGATGTCGTCAAGTGCGTCGATTTCGACCCACGCGGCGCCGAGGCTCTCGAGTCTCTGCCGGGTTGCCGCCAGGGTGCGGCAACTCGACCAGGGTATGCCGGTGAACAGATCCACTCCGGGTCGCCGTTGCGCCACCATCCAATAGCCTCCGTCGGCGGCGGGACCCAGAACCACAGCTGCGTCCCGGAGGGCTTTCACAGCGCCTGTGAGGTGTTCCCGCCGCAGCAGCGGACAGTCCGACCCGACGATGACCACGCGATCAAAGCCATCGCCGAAACGCCGGTCGAAAGCATCCCGCATTCGCGCGCCCAGATCATCCCCTCGCTGCACTTCCCACCGCTGGGCGTGACCCGCTGTCCAGCCCGGCGACGGCGGCTCTGCGAACGACACCACCAGGTCAAAGCCCGCATCGGCCGCAACCGCCAGGGTGCGCTCGAGGAGGGCCGCATACACGGAGCAGGCGGCCGCCTCACCGATCGCCGCCGCCAGCCGGGTCTTGACTCGGCCCGGCACCGGTTCGCGCGCGAAAACCACCACCGCGGTCTTCACCGGGCGTTTCCGTACCACCGCGCCAGCGTCCCCGGCGGCACACCGAAGCGGAAGAGCCAAGGGAAGACGAGCATCATCAGCCGGGCGCGGACCGGGTAGGCGTCCGTGCGCCGTGCCGTCGTGCGGATCTCCAGCGGCAACCGGCGGATCCTCCCAACCTTGCGGCAGCTCGCGGGCGAACGCCAGGTCCTCCATCAACGGGATATCGGGGAAGCCGCCCACTCGATCAAAGACCTCGCGGCGCACCGCAAACGCCTGATCTCCATAGGGCAGCCGCAGGCCCCGCGAGCGGAGGTCGAGGGTCCGCAGCCAAATCCGTGTGGACTGGAGACGACCCGGCTTCCGGAGGACGGCTCGGTGTGCAGGCGGAAACATGCGAGCGAGATTCGCTGGGTCCGCGAGGGCGGTCGCAACGGCGTCGTGCCAACCGAGCGGCAAACGGCAGTCGGCGTGGAGAAAGAGAAGCCATTCGGCTTGGGTCGCCGCAGCTCCCCGGTCGAGCTGGCCTCCGCGCCCGGGTGGCCCCTCCACCACCAGAGCGCCCATCGATCGGGCGCGGCGCACCGTCTCGTCGGCGCTGCCGCCGTCCGAGACCACCACCTCGACGTCCCGGCGCTCGACCCACGGCCTGCAGACAGGACTCGATCGTCCGTTCTTCATTCAGGGTCGGGATGACGACGCTCAGCTCCGGCATGGGGCGCGATTGTATCCCGGGAATCCGTTATCATCCGGCCCATGGAACCTATCGCTCCACTCACCGAGATTTCGTCAGAGGGTCTCTGTTTCACCTACAAGGAAGGGCCGTTCGACGAAGAGGGCATCCTTCTCAAGCTCTCCGATGGCCAGATCCGCGCCTACAAGAACGAGTGCCGCCACCTCCCCATGCGGCTCGACGACCGCGAACCGCGGGATTTCTGGGACCCGAGCAAGACCCACCTGGTGTGCAACTCGCACGGCGCCCGTTACCGTCCGGCCGATGGCCTGTGTGTCAGTGGCCCTTGCGAGGGCTCGCACTCTGCGGCCGCTGCCGATCGTGGTCGAAGACGGCGTCGTCTATCTCGACACCTCGCAGGTGGGTGGATTTTTCGCAGTGTAATTCCCGTGGCCGGGAATCGGGGATTCCCGGCCACGGGAATTACATGGAACGAACGAACTCGTCCATGCGGTCGAAGGCCTCGCCGATCGAACCCACGCTCCACAACAGTGGCTGGTAGGTGGTGATCGGATAGGAGGTGTCCTTGGCCTGCCAGGGGTCGAACGGCCGGATCTCCACCGCCCCCGACAGTGAATGTTCGAGCTCGCCAAAGCTCGACAGCAGTCCAGCGCCGTAGGCCCGCAACCCGCCGTCCTCGACCAGGACACCGTACTCGATGGTGAACCAATAGAGAGTGGCCAGCTGCTCCACCTGTTGGTCGTTTGCGGTCAGCGACCCCTCACCGATCTTCTGCGAGAGATCGGCAAACTGGGGGATCGCGAGCATCGGTGCGTGCCCCATCAGCTCGTGCACGATGTCGGGTTCGGGAGTGTAGAGGGGCTCGGAGTGGTGGCGGATGTACTGGGTCGCGCAGAAGACGCGCCGCGACAGGGCGCCGAGGAATTCCCGGGCCGAAACCAGCCCCGCCACCGGCTGCAGCGAGAACCCCGTCCGTTGGCTGAGAAACGCGCTCACGTCGGCGAGTTGGGGCACCTCGTCGGGGAGGTAGCCGATGGCGCCCGAAACCTCGAGAAAGTCGCGACAGGCGTGGGTCGGATACAGCGCCGTCAATTTTTCGAACACGGTCGACCAGGTCTCGCCCTCCGACTCCGTGTACTGGACCCGTTTGGGAGGTTCGCCCGATCCCAGGGGCGGCGCGAGGAGGGCGATCTCGTCCCTCCGGCGGCGGTAATCCGGGTCGCTGAACCCGGGATGGTCGGCCTCGAGCTCGACGATGTGATCGCGCATGGTCCTCCCCGTTTCGGTCTCCGTCAGCACTATGCCACGCCGCCGAAACGGGTGCAAGGCAGTTCGCGGCAACCGATACCGACGCGATAACGGAAATTTTCGTTAATGTACGAGCCGGAGGACCGTTTCATGGTTGACGACGAAGATCAGGAGGAACCTGTGGAAGTAGCTCTCGCCAATCAACAAACGGACCCAGGCGGATGGCTCGAGACCATCTACCGCGAGCACTCGAGGACCGTTCTGCAGGCAGCCTACCGCGTCACCGGGAGCGCGTCCGACGCGGAAGACGTGCTGCAGATCGTCTTCACCCGTCTCGCTGCCCGCGTCGAATCGCCCGACTTCACGACCGGCTCGAGCGCCTACCTGCGGCGCGCGGCCACCAACGCGGCACTCGACATCGTCCAGTCGCGGTACGCGCGGTCAGGAGTGTCACTGGAGGTCAGCGACGACAACGTCCACCGCGACCCGGGCCCGGCGCCGGATCGTCAGCACCTCGGGCGAGAACTGCAGAAACACCTTCGCCGTTCGCTCGCCAAGCTCAGCCGGCGCGGCGCCGAGATCTTCGCCCTGCGTTACTTCGAGGGTCTCGACAACAACGAGATCGCCGAGCACCTCGGTACCACCCCCGGCACCGTGGCCGTCACGCTGCACCGGGCGCGGACCCAACTCAAAACCGAAATGGCCCCATTGATGGGAGGACTCCAATGACCGATCGCACCCACGACTCCGACGAAACCCTCGACCGCGTTGCGGCCGAAATCGGCTCCCAGCGTCTCGACGCGGAGAGCGAACAAAAGATCACCGACCGCGTGTGGCGGAAGATCGCCGCCGCCAGCGCCGGTCAGGCGCCGCTGCGCTCGTGCGACGACTACCAGCGCGAGATCCCGGCCTTTGTCGCCGGCGAGCTGTCCGAGGCGCGCGCACTGCTGGTGGGCGACCACACTCGAGAGTGCATCGCCTGCCGCCGGGCGTTGATGGCCGAACGCGGCGAGTTGCGCGAGGCCCGGCCCACCCGTCTCGCCGCTCAGCGATCGACAAGCGCCCGCGTCTTCATGCGGATTGCGGCTGCGGCGGTCCTCATTCTGACCGGGGTGGCGTCCTTTCACATCATCGGAAACTCCATCGCCGACCGCCAGCTCCGCGCAACCGTGGCATCGGTCGACGGATCGTTGCAGCTGGTGAGGTCCGACGGCACCATCGATCTCGAATCCGGAGAGGGCGTTCTCGCCCGCCAGGTCCTGCGCACCACCAAGGGCTCGGGCGCGATGATCCGGCTCAATGACGGCTCGATGGTCGAAATGAACGAGCGCTCCGAGATCGAGCTCAGGGCCTCACGACGCGGAACCACCGTCGACCTGCAACGCGGCAACATCATCGTTCACGCCGCCGACCAGCACGGCGGAAGGCTTTTCGTCGACACCGCCGACTGCGAAGTGGCGGTCAAAGGCACGATCTTCTCGGTCAACCACGGGCTCAAGGGCTCGCGGGTGTCGGTCCTCGAGGGTGAAGTCGAGGTTCGCGAGGGCTCGGTGAGCGCGCTGCTCAGACCCGGCGACCAGATCACCACCAACGTCCGTCTCCACGCCGTCCCCCTCGAACAGGACTTCGCCTGGAGCCGCGACGCCGAAAAGCACAGCCAACTGCTGCGCGAGCTGACCTCGCTGCGTCGTGTGGTCGCCGCGGCGGTTGACCAGGCGCCTCCGCGCACTTCGACCTTCCTGCTCGATCTCGCGCCGGCCGACACCTTCATCTACGCCGCCATGCCCAACATCACCGACGGGCTCGCCGACGCCCGCGCCGCCTTTGAAGAACGGCTGGCCGTCAGCCCGGTGCTCAACGAGTGGTGGCAGACCCAGGTAGTCGACACCGGCGTGGAGAGCGAGATCGACTCCATGTTGGATCGCCTGCAGCCGATCGGCGAAGCCATCGGCAGCGAGGCCGTGGTCGCCGTCCCGCAGACCGTCATGGAAGAGCACGGCATGCCGCTCTTCATGGCCGAGCTCGACGACGCCGCCTCCTTCAGCGCCGAACTCGAGGCCCTGGTGGACGAGGCCAACAGCCGAGTCCGACGGCGATGCGGGCATCGTGATCGTCGACGACCCGCGGACCGCCGCGCCGACCGACGGCCCAGGTCTATCTGTGGGTCGAGGGCTCCCTCTTCGCAGCCGCCTCCGATCTCGAGACCCTGCAGGCCCTGGCCGCACGGGTCGACGGGACCGCGGCCGACACCTTCGCCGGCACCCGCCTCCACACCCGCCTCGCCGAGGCCTACTCGGGCGGCATTTCGTGGCTCTTCGGCGCCGACATCGCGGCCGCCGTCTCCGAGGCGGTGGCGAAGATGCCGCCCGACGAGGCCGACATGATGGAGCGGTTCGGCGTGCTCGACATCACGACGCTGGTGGTCGAACGCCACCGCGACGGCGACTGGTACGCCACCAACGCCGAACTCCTGTTCTCCGACACCCGCAAAGGCATCATGGCGTGGCTGGCCGCGCCCGCACCGATGGGCAGCCTCGAGTTCGTGTCGCCCAACGCCTACATCGCCGCCTCCGCGGTCACCCGCGATCCGGCGGAGATGTTCGACGAGCTGTTGGCCATCCTGGCCGAAAGGGACCCCGAGGCGTGGGCCGGGTTCCAACTCTGGCAGCAGCAGATCGGCATCGATCTCCGCGAGGGGCTGGCGGCGACGCTGGGTGGTGAGGCGACCTTCGCTCTCGACGGTCCGATGCTGCCGGTGCCGTCGTGGAAGCTGATCGTCGAGGTCTACGATCCCGCCACCCTGGTCCACACCCTCGGCAGCGCGATCGCACAACTCAACCTGGTGTTGGCGGTCGAAGGCGAGGCGCCGGTCCTGCTCGACGAGCACTCCGCGGCCGGCCGCACCTACTACACACTCCACCGGGAGGGCCTCGACCGGCTCGCGGTCTTCACGACCATTGACGGTTACCTGGTGGCCGGACCGAGCCAGGGCGTGATCGACCAGGCCATCGCCCAGCGCGCTTCCGGGGTCAACCTGCCAGCCTCCGACGCCTTCCGTGCCCTGTTGCCGGAAAACGGCTTTACCGACTGCTCGGCCCTGGTCTACCGCGACCTCGAGTCGCTGATGTCCGCCGTCCCGGCCGACCTGCTCGAACAGTTCGAGCTTGCCGGCGCCATCAGCGACGGCCTCAGCACCGGGGTTGTCTGCGTGTTCGGCGGCGACGACCGCATCACGGCCAGCGCCACTGGCGGCAGCCTCCTCGGCATCGGGTCCGTCCTGGGGATGGCCACCGCCATCCAGGACGGAGCGGGGGCGCACGCGAAGATCGCGACCATCACGGAGAACGAGGTCACTGACGACGCGAAACCTGTATCATCCCGGGGATGATCGAAAGCAAGAGCACACCGCCCCCGGCGATCGAGCTTGACGGACTCACCGTCACCCTCGGCGGCCGGCCGATCCTGACCGATCTGCGCGCCTCGTTGACGGGGCGCGCGATCGGCCTGCTTGGCCCCAACGGAGCCGGCAAGACAACTCTCCTGCGAACAATGCTCGGGTTCTACCAACCGTTCACCGGCAACGTCAACGTCCTCGGTCTTTCGCTCAGGGGCGAAGCCAAGGAACTCAGGGCCCACGTCGGCTACATGCCCGAGAACGACGCCTTCGTCGCGGGCATGACCGCGATCCACTTCGTGCGCTTGATGGCCGAGCTCAGCGGTCTCCCGCCGGAGCCTGCCCTCGAGCGTGCCCACGAAGCGTTGTTCTACGTCGGTCTCGGAGAGGCGCGCTATCGCAAGGTGGGCACCTTCTCGACCGGAATGAAGCAGATGGTCAAACTGGCGCAGGCGCTGGTCCACGGACCGACGCTCCTCATGCTCGACGAGCCCACCAACGGTCTCGACCCGCCGGCCCGCAAACGCATGTTGGATTTGGTGCGCGACATCCGGGACCGCGGTGAGACTCACCTCCTGATTTCGTCGCACCTTCTGGGCGATGTCGAATCGGTGTGCGACGAAGTGATCATCCTCAAAGGAGGCAGGATCGCCGCAACCTGCGACCTCGAGGCCGAGCGCCGCGCCAACCGTTCGTTCGTCGAGATCGAACTGCAGGCGCGGGAACCGGCCTTTGCCGAGGCGCTGACCGCCCTCGGCTGCGAGGTTGCGGTGCAGGACAACGCCAAGCTCAAGCTGGTGATGCCGGGCGATTGTTCGGTGCGCGACCTCTACACCGCCGCCGACACGCTCGGGGTCGGTATCCGTCACCTCGACATCAAACGCGACTCGCTGCAGGACATCTTCCTGCGCGCCATGGAGGTCAACCATGGCGGTGTATGAACGCACGTGGAAGCCCTATACGGGCGAATTGACGCCGGTTCGGTCCCGTTTTCTGGTGGTGACCAGGTACGCGATCGCCGACGCCTTCGCGTCCCGCCTCTTCACCGCTTTTTACGCGGCCTGCTTCCTGCCGTCGCTGGTTGGTCTGTTTTTCATCTATCTGAGCCACAACGTGACCCTGCTCGAGAAGCTGGGCATGCCGCAGGATCTGATGAACGTGCTGACCTCGCAGTTCTTCATGATTCTGTTTTCGTGGCAGGCGCTGCCGGCCTTTCTGGTGGCACTTATCGTATCGCCGAGTCTGGTCGCCGCCGACCTCGCAAACGGCGCTCTGCCGCTGTATCTCGGGCGACCCATCGACCGCCCGGACTACGTCCTCGGCAAGGCCGCGGTGCTTGCCCTCCTGCTGTCGCCCATGACCTGGGTGATGGGGCTCGCCATCTTCGGTCTCCAGGCCTATCTCGAGGGCGGTTCGTGGTGGCTCGAGAATTACCGAATCGGCGTCGCCTACCTGATCGGACACGTGGCGTGGATCATCGTGATCTCGATGTTGACCCTCGCCATCTCGGCCTGGGTCCGCTTCAAACCGGCCGCCCGCGGCGCCCTTTTCGGCATCATCTTCATCCTCGCCGGGTTCGGGACGGCAGTCAACGGCGTGACCGACACCTCGTGGGGCGATCTCTTCCACCTCGTACGCGCCATCAACAGCGTCGTCATGTCGCTTTTCGGCGCCCCCACCCCGAGCGGTCTTCCGGTGATCTTCAACTGGTTGACCCTTGGGGCGACCACCCTGCTCAGCGTCTGGCTCCTCAACCGCAAGCTGCGGGCCCACGAGGTTGTCCGATGAGCGGCGACCGCATCGTCTTCAAGAGCGTCTCCCGCTTCTACGGCGAGGTCCTGGGAGTCAACCGGATCAACCTCGAGATCGCGCCCGGGCTGACCGGGCTGGTGGGGCCCAACGGTTCCGGCAAGAGCACGCTGATGCACCTCATGACCGGTCTGCTGCGGCCGAGCCGCGGTGAAATCACCGTCCTCGGCGTGCGGCCCGACCAACCCGAAGAGTTGTTCCGCCTGGTCGGCTACTGCACCCAGTACGACAGCTTTCCCAACGGCGCCACCGGTCTTTCCTTCCTCCTCTATGCCCTCGCCCTGCACGGCTATTCGCGCGACGAGGCGGAGACCAGGGCGTGGACGGCCCTCGAACGGGTCGGGCTCACCGACGCCGCCAAGCGCCGCATCGCCGGTTACTCCAAGGGCATGCGCCAACGCATCAAACTTGCCCACGCCCACTGCCACGATCCGCAGGTCCTGGTGCTCGACGAGCCCCTCAACGGCCTCGACCCGATGGGGCGGGCCGAGATGATCGAGCTCTTTTCGTCGCTGGCAAAGGCCGGCAAACACGTCATTGTTTCCAGCCACATCCTGCACGAGGTCGACGTCATCTCGGACGGCGTCATCATGATCCACGGCGGTTCCGTGGTCGCCGAGGGCGCGATCCGCGCCGTCCGCGGCGAGATCACATCCCACCCAATCCAGGTCCTGGTCCGCTCGGACCGCCCGCACATCGTCGCTTCGAGGGCTTTCGAGCTCGACCACGTCGTGGAAGCGAGGGTCCTCGACGAGCGGAGCCTGCTCATCAGGACCCGCGACGCCGACGACTTCTTTGCCCGGCTCACCCGGATCGTCCTCGACAACGGCGTCGAGGTCGAGACTGTCGCGCCATCCGACGAGAGCGTCCACGCGGTGTACGACTATCTGATCGGCGACGGCAGCGGAGGCGGAACGACATGATCGATCAACCCCGCGACTCCGCCGGCGTTCGCCGCATCCAGATCAGGGCCCTGGCACTGTCCGAGATCCGTCGCTGTCTCTTCAGCCCGAAGGCGCTGCCGCTCTATCTGCTGGTGGGAATGCCGATCGCGCTGATGATCCTCCGCGCGCTGTTCATGCCCTCATCGATGCGCGCCAACCCCTCCCACGCGACCACCGAATTTGCCGAGGTCTTCCACTTCTTCCTCTTGCGTTTTGTGGTTTTCTTTGCCAACGCCCTGATCTTCGTGCGGTTGTTCCGCGGCGAGATCCTCGAACAGTCCCTCCACTACACCCTGCTGGCTCCGTTGCCGCGCAAGGTCCTCGTCCTGGGAAAATACCTTGGCGGTCTAGTGTCGTCCGTCCTCCTCCTGGTGCCGGCAACCGCCTTGACCTATTTCCTGGTCTTTCTCCCCCACGGCGCAAACGGTCTGTCGGTCATGTTCTCGGGGGCGAGCCTCGGCCAGCTTGCACGATATGAGTTGATCGTTGTGCTGGCGTGCATCTCCTACGGCGCGCTCTTTCTGCTCGCCGGGCTGTTCTTCAGGAATCCGATGGTGCCGGCGGTGCTGTTTTTGGGGTGGGAGCTGCTGACGCCATTCCTGCCACAGTTGCTGAAATTTCTCAGCCTGGTCCACTACCTCGTGTCCTTCGCGCCGGTGCCGGTGACCGCGGCCGCCTTCGCCATCCTCGCCCAACCGGTGGCCTGGTGGGCCGCCCTGCTGGCTCTGGCAACCGCGACTGCGGTCCTGGTCTATCTCGCCTCCCTGGTCGCCGCGAAGCTCGAAATCAGCTACTCGGCGGACTAGGCGAGGGTGAAAGGGAGAAAGGGTGAAAGGGAGAAAGGGGGCCATCGCAGATTTCGGATTTCGGATTTCGGATTTCGAATTTGGCAGAACGAATCGTGATAAGGGTCGAGTCTCCCCAGCTCCCCAGCTCCCCAGCTCCCCTTGTGGGGTAGCCGTCCCGGCTGCCAGACCGTTGGCCGTGTTCACCGGACGTGCCGTCTCTAACAATGTTGGGAACTCAGATTCCTGTCGTGAGTCAACTTCTCGGGCCCAATCATTGTTAGAGGGGGCACTCACGGGCAACAGCGCTCAGAGAATCGGGATGATCACGTCGACGGGCTCCATCTCGGAGTGGACGTCTCCCCCACAATCGGGAGCCTTGTGGTGCGGGCGTCCCGCCCGCACGGTGCGGCCGGGACGGCCGCACCACAACACAACGTGAGCCTCAACCCTCGTCGAGCGGATTCTCGTTTTCAAAACCAAGGAAGACAGGCTCGGGGCGAAGGGTGATGCCGAAGGTCTGGTGGACGCCATCCCGGATCTCCCTCGCGAGAGCAACCAACTGAGCGGCCGTCCCGCCTCCGTGGTGGACGAGTGCGAGCGCGTGGGCGGACGAGATGCCCACCGGGCCTCGGAGCAGACCCTTGTGAAAGCCGGTTTTCTCGATCAGCCAACCGGCGGGAACCTTGAAGCGCCCGGCGCCGATTTCGAACCTGGGCACCTGGTCCTCGCCGGTCAGGACCCTCGCCTCCCGGGCCCGCCGGTTCACGTCCACCAGCCTGTCGTGATCCACGACCGGGTTGACAAAGAAGGACCCCGCGCTGCGCCGGTTGGGATCGGCGGGGTCGAGCACCATCGATTTGGACCGCCGCAAGTCGAGCACCGCCTCGCGGACATCGGCGACACCCGGCGACGAACCGTGGGTCGCCATCGCCCGGCGCAGCTCCTGATAGGCCAGAGTCGGTGCGCCTCCCGGTCGCAGCCGGTAAGTCACCTTGAGCACCAGGTAACGCCCCGGGCAACTTCGAAACACCGAGCTGCGATATCCGAAGTGGCAGTCCGCCGCCGAAAAAACCCTCTCCTCGAGGCTCTCGAGATCGAGCACCCGCAGTCGTTCGACCACGTCGCCGACCTCCTGGCCATAGGCGCCGACGTTTTGAATCGGCGTCGCCCCCGCCAGACCCGGGATGCCCGACAGACACTCGATCCCGGCAAGACCGCGAGCGACGGCTTCCGCCACCACCTCGTCCCAGAACTCCCCGGCGCCGGCGGTCAAAAGCACCGAATCGCCATCGCGGTTGATCTCGACACCACGAAATGCCGCCCGCAGCACCAGGCCTCGCACGCCGTCGTCGGCCACCACGACATTGCTGCCGCCACCGAGCACGACGACCGGTTCCTCGTACCGGCGGGCCCAGCTGACGGCTTCGACCGCGGCCGGCGTATCGGCGACCTCCGCCAGGTGGCGGGCCGTACCCCCGAGATCGAGGCTGGTCAGCGGCGCGAGCGGAACATCGGACTGCACAACCTCGATGCCGTCGGCTGATATGAAAGGTAGTTTTTCCGCCATCGGCGTCAGTGTGACCCAGTGGCGCCGTTTTTCCAAACCAACTGCATACCTGCTGAGCTGATTGAAGAGGACTGTTCACCCGGTATGCACACAAAATATGTGAAGAATCTCCATTGTTTGTCTATAATGAGACTCGGGCGGAAGACACATGACCAAAAACATCGTGCTGACAAGGATGGACGAGGATACGTTTTCACGTGCCGCGAGCGCGTTGAATTCGGACGAGATCACCCTCCATCATGCACCATGGGATGACAACACACTCGACCTGGTTCAGAGCACGAAATTCGATGTGATCATCATCGGTTTTCCCGGCCCCATCACCCCGTTGCGGCGGTTTGTCGAATGCGTCCGGGCCCCTGGGTCGGCATGCCAGAGCAGCGGCGTGATCCTGCTTGCCGACCCCCAACACATCGACGCCGCCCAGGCCTTTGTCGGCGTCGGCATCAACCGCGCCATTCCGTCCGACAACGCCGAGGAGCTCCTTGCTGCCAGCATCACCGAGCTCGCGTCGGTGGCGCCCAGGCTCGCCCTCCGCGCGCCCACCCGCGTGGTTCTCAAGCTCGAGCAGAGGCCGCTCAGGACCTTCTGCCAGACCGAGAACATCTCGGAGTCAGGCATGCTGCTGCGGGGTTTCGGCCACTACCCACCGGGCACCACGATCGATTTCGAGATCAACATCCCCGGCCAGAGCGACCCGATTCGCGGCACCGCCACCATCGCCCGCACCACGAATGTCGCGCTCGAGCGCATGGAGGGCGTCGGCGCCCGCTTCCAGTCCTTCACGGGTCAAGACGGCGGCAGACTCACCGAGTATCTCAACGACCACCTCCACTAATTCGTAAAAACGCCAAGGCGTTTCTACGAATTAGAACGCCACATCTTTTCGAGTTCATCCACCAGTTCGATGTCGGCGCGGATGTCGTTGACTCGGTTGATCTGAACGATCGTGGTGGGCGAGGTGAAGTTGACCTCGGTGAGGTCCTCACCGATGAAATCGAGCCCGAGCAGGTACAACCCCAAAGGATTGAGGTCGTCCGCCACCACGCGGCACGCCTCCAACTGACGTGGCGTCGGGTCGAGCCGGGCGGCGGTGGCGCCTTGGTGGAGGTTGGCGAGGCGCGAACCGGTCGCCGGAACCCGCAGAACCGAGCCGAGCACCCGGCCGTTGATGGTCAGAATCCTCAAATCGCCCGAAGTCTCGATGGCATCGAGGTAGGGCTGGACGATGACCTGCGGCTGCCAGGTCTCCCAGTATGCCCGCAACTCGCTCTCGGCCACGCCCGGTTGGACGAAGGTCACGCCGATGCCGCAGTAGGTGTTCTCGGGTTTGAGCACGACTTCGCCGGTCTGCCCCCGTACCGCCTCGACGATGTCGTCGAGACTGCTGCACACCACGGTTGGTGCCGCGAATTCCGGGTAACGGAGGGCGGTGGTGTGCTCCGACAGTTCATACGTCGCCGGCGCGTGGTTGATCTGGACGATGTCCTTGGGGGCTTTTTCAAAGTGCCTCGCGTGGGCGACGAACAGATCGTCCACCGGAGGGTCCTTACGTTGGAGGAGGACCCGGTACTCCCCCACGTCCGCCGTCCTCGGCGGGCCGAGTTCCCAGAATGGAACTCGGGAGGCGTCGGAGGACAGCACCTCGCGCACCGGGAGGCTGGCGAGGTAGGCCTGTGACGACTGATCGGCATTCGTCCCCGGCAGGTCTATGTAGTCGACGGCAATGCCCCGGCTGAGAAGCTCGGTGCTCAGGCACACGCCCAGGTCGAACTCGGGGTTGAGGTCTTCGAGGCTGTCGGCGACAAGCAGGTATCGCGTCTTCATCGTGTCATTCTGCCATGGCAAACCCGGGGTTGGTTCACCTTGTTCCCGATCCGTCTCGGTTTGACGACGCGGCGGATGACTGGCAGCATGGTCCGATGCTCCATCTCACGCCAATCCCAGCGTTCTCCGACAACTACATCTGGATGATCGGGACCGCCGCCGGTCGCGAGGTCGCCGTGGTCGACCCCGGAGAGGCCTCCCCGGTCCTCGCCGCGATCGAGGTCCGGGGCCTCGAGCTCGTCGCCATACTCCTCACCCACCACCATGGCGACCACGTCGGCGGCGTCGAGGAGATCCTCGCTCGCCACCCGGTACCGGTCTTCGGCCCGGCCCGTGAATCGATCGCCGGGGTCGACCAGCCGGTCCACGCCGACGAGATCGTTGCCCTGCCCGGCCTCGACCTCTACCTGCGGGTCGTCGAAGTTCCCGGACACACCGCAGGCCATGTGGCCTACGCGGGCCCGGATTTCGCCTGCGTCGGCGACACCGTCTTCGCGGGCGGCTGCGGCCGGGTGTTCGAGGGCACCATGGAGCAGATGCACGAGTCGGTCACCCGTCTTGCCGCGCTGCCACCCGAAACCCTGCTCTACTGCGCCCACGAGTACACCCTGGCCAACCTGCGGTTCGCCCTCGTGGTCGAACCAGATAACCGGGCCCTCCAGCGACGCTTCGAAGAAGCGACCGCGCTGCGCGCCGACAACCTGCCCACAGTACCCTCTGTGCTGGCCGACGAACTCGCCACCAACCCCTTCCTGCGCTGCAATCGACCCCAGGTCGCGGCCGCCGCCGAGGCCCGCGCCGGACGGCCGTTGCGGTCGGCTGCCGAGGTCTTCGCCGTCGTCCGTCGGTGGAAGGACAGCTGGCGCGGATGACGGAAAGCGGGTCCACACCGGCGGTCTGCATCTACACCAAACGCTGGTGTGGTTTTTGTCACGCCGCCACGCGGCTTTTTGAGAGCCTTGGCGTTGCTTTCAAGGAGATTCCGGTCGACGCCGACCCGGAGTTGCGGTGGGGGGTCTCGGTCCGCGCCGGCAACTGGCCGACTGTGCCCATGATCTTCATCGGCGACAACTTCGTGGGAGGCTACGCCGAGGCTGCCGCCCTTCACAGGAAGGGCAAGCTTCAGGGCTTGTGCAGACCCGACTCTGCACCGAGCCACGACAGATAGCCGTCTCGGTTACAATCTGCCTTCGATCCGACGCGCGAAAACAACAGGGAGAGTGATGGCGACCCCTCGAACCCAACTTCGACTGGTGCTCCTCCAGGTCCGCAGCGAAATCATCTCGCTCAAACAGGAGCAGAGCTGCTTCATCGAACGTTGCCGCGTCGCCCGGCGCCAGTTCCACTTCCACAACCTCGTCGAAGAGCCCGATCTGAAATGGCGCGACGTTGAAGATGCCCACGCCGTCATCATCGGTGGTGCCGGCGCCTTCTCGGTCACCAAGGAGCACCCGTTCACCGCACCGCTGCGAGAAGTGGTGCAGCGGCTGATCGACGACGACCGCCCGGTCTTCGGCGCCTGCTGGGGCCACCAGTTTCTGGCCGACCTCGGTGGCGGCACGGTGATCGAGGACAAGGCAAGGGCTGAGATCGGCACCTTTCCCATCGAGCTCACGCCGGAGGGTCGCGCCGATCCGCTGTTTGAGCGATTTCCCGACCAGTTTCACGTTCAGCTCGGCCACAACGACAGGGTCAGCAAACTCGGCCCCGGCTGGCTCGACCTCGCCCACTCCGACCTCTGTCCCGCGCAGGCGATCCGTCTCGCCGGCAAACCCGTTTACGGCACCCAGTTCCACAGCGAGATGGACGAGGAGCGCCTCCGCGAGAGGATCCTGGTCTTCCTCAAGGACTACGTTCCGGACGCGGAAACCCACCGCAAGATCCTGTGGCGCCTGCGGCCCTCGATCGAGGCCGACCGGCTGCTGCAACTCTTCCTCGAGCGCTACGCCTGAGTAAATCGTTCAGAAGTTCAACGTTAGAGTCTGAAGGTGGGCCAAGGCACACCCTCCTTGCCAGCTCAGTCTGCGGGTCCGACGTTGGGTGGGCCTTGGCCCACCTTCAGAGTCGTCTCTTCTTTTGGGAATCGCAACGATCTCCGGATCACCCAACTGTTCGCACCAATGGAGGCCTAGCCGTTGAGGAAACGAATCGCGAATCCCCAGACGATCACCGCGGTGAGGGCGTGGAGTACCACCGACGCCCAAACGCTCCGCCAACGTTCGCGGACAATCCCGAGGACCAGACCTAGCAAAAGAGCCACGCCGGCCCACGCGACCCAAACCCCGGTGGCACCGGTTAACTTCGTCAACCAGCCCGCCGGCTGGAAACAAAGAACCACCGCCACAGCGTACACCGCGGCCGAGATCGCGTTGGGCACCGAGACCCTCTGCACACCGTTGAGCCTGACGGGATACGCGGTCATGAGGAGGCCGTGGAACGCCCCCCGCAGCAACAGCTCGATGCCGGCCGACCCCGCGATGACGGCGCCCGCCACCCACCAGGTTGAAGAACCTGCGGAGCCCGCGCCACCCAGCCCCTGCAGGGGAACCCAGGCCGCCCCGAACAGCGCCATCCCGACGGTCAGAGGCAACATCAAGAGAAATCCCGCCTGCCGCGGTCGCCGCAGACCGAAATATCCTGGAAACCTGGATCTGCCGATCAGCACCAGCGTCAGACCGAGACCCAACGTCGCCAGCGACGCCGCTCGGAAACCTCCCATGCCTGTCGCGGTCAGAAGGCCCGGGACCGGATGAAAACTACCGCCACCCGCCAACACCACCGTGCCGATCACCGCCGCCACGATCGCCAGCCCCGCACTGACGGTCGCCCACCGCCGTCCCGCGGTCGGCGGCTGGAACACCCAGCGGCAGATGTCGACGATCTCGTCGATCCGGAGATCGGTGCCGACACCGCGCGGCGAACCGCCGATGTCGCTGGAACCACCCCAGCGCTGGTTTCCGGACACCGCAGCGTCGAGCAGGTTGAGCCGGTCGTAGACGTCTTCGAGGTTGACGGGCAGAAAAGGGTCCACCTGACGCACGGTGTACGTCCGGTCGTCCTTTTGCAGGATCAACAGACCCAACCGGTCGCCGTGAACTTCTTTGAGTTGCTCTTCGACTTCGTAGATCCCGGCCTCCGAACGGCAGGCCACCGCGAGTCGATGGGGGGTGATTCGAACCCGTGCCAGCTCCTCCACCTCACGCAGGCCCTCGAAGTCTCCGGCCGTGTAGACCAGTTCATCGATCTTCCGCAACGACGAGTGGGTGAACTCGAGCAGATCGGTGGTCCCCCATACGCCCTGCCCCTTGAGCTCGAGCTCTTCGCTACGCAGGTCGTTGATGGTCTCGAGAGTCGCTTTTTGAAGGTTCAGCGGGAAGGCGGTCAGTTCGTCGAGCTCGAAACCGTGGGAGTCGATCACGCCCTGGAGCCGGACGATGGGCATCAGCCGTCTGCGGAGGGCGGGGTCGTCGCCGCCGAGACGGCGGTGGTTGAGCAACAGCCAGATGGCGAGCACGGTGTCGAAGTCCGGTTCGTTGGCCCACACCGTCCACCGCTCATCGTCGAGGTCGAGCCCCTTGAGGATGACGATCATCGCCTGCTCGCAGGTGGAGAGGGTGAAGGCGCGCACGCAGTCCTCGTGGTGGTCGAGGTTGTAAATGCCTTTTGACGCGTCGATGAAGGGCGGGCCCTGGGCGGCGCCGTCGAGGAAGATCGTCCCCTTGGGATATTTGCGCGCCGCCGCGGCCGACACGCTGAGACCGCGTTCGATCCGCACCGCGATGTTCGAGGCCTCGACGCAGGTCATGTACGGGCCCTTGTCGTCCTCCTTGATCTGGTAGCGCAGCGGCAGGTGCTTCTGGGTCGCGAGCGGCTGTTCGAGCGCCCTGGTGACTGCGGTGCTCGACGGGGTCGGCGAGAAGGCCTTCCGCGCCCCGGTCCGGATGCGCTCGGTGAACGCGCCGATCCCGCTGTGCTCTTGGTCCCCCGGGGGAGTGTTCATGCCGGCGATTGTACCCCTGATTGTCGGGGCCGAGTTAAGATATCGCTCGGAAGGGGGGCCCCATGCAACGATGTGCCGCTGTTGCGCTCGTATTCTGCCTGCTCCTGGTGCCGACGACCGTGCGATCCGAGGACACAACCGATCCTGCCGTCACCGCCATCGAAAAGGCCAAGGAGAGCACCGACCACCAACTCGACGTACTGTCCAAGCTGATCGACGACGTCCTCTGGTACGAACGCGTCGGCGATGTCGCGGTGGTCGAGAAGGCCCGAATCTACGGCCCGCCGCGATGGAAGGAAGAAAACCCCACCGGCGTCAACGCCGGCAACCCCCTCAAGTTCTACACCTACCTCTTCACACCCAAGGGCTTCGCGGACGCGGGCAAATTGCCCGTGCTGGTCCTGCCGCACGGCGGCGTCCACGCCGACTTCACCACCTACTACGCCCACATCGTGCGAGAGCTCCTGGCCCAGGGCTACATCGTGGTCGCGCCCGAGTACCGAGGCTCCACCGGCTACGGCCGCGGGATGTACGAGGACATCGACTACGGCGGGCTCGAAGTCGACGACGCCCTCGCTGCGCGCGACTGGGTGGTTGAGAACCACCCGCGGGCGGATGCCAAACGGGTCGGCATCCTCGGTTGGAGCCACGGCGGTCTGATCACCCTCTTCAGTCTCTTCCGCTTCCCTGACGCCTACGCCTGCGGTTTCGCCGGCGTACCGGTCTCCGACCTCGTCCAACGCATGGGCTACCACGCGCAGGGCTACCGCGACCTCTACGAGGCCGAGTACTTCATCGGCGAATCGGCCCAGGAGAACCTCGAGGAGTACAAGCGCCGTTCGCCGGTGTGGTCGGTCGACCTGCTCACCAAGCCGCTGCGGATCCACACCAATATCCACGACGAGGACGTCAACTATATCGAGGTCGAGCACCTCAACCAGGCCCTGACGACCGCCGGCAAGAACTTCGAGTACGAGGTCTCCGACGTCCCGGGCGGCCACAGCTTCGACCGCCTCGATACACCGGAAGCCTGGGGCTACCGCAAACAGATCTACGCCTTCCTCGCCCGCTACCTCAAGCCACCGAAGCCGCAGATCGAACTCGGGATCACTGCGGAGGGGCGTCTGGCGCCGTAGTTCAGGGATGTGTGCCGAGGAGTCCTGTGTCCGCGCCGCTGGCGCGGGCAGAGGGCGTTGCACGAAGCCTGACCAAGATTCAGATTCAATCCCACCCCACACCCCCCTCATTTCTTCCCCACCGTAACTTCATTTCTTTGGATTCTCTGGACCCGACCATGAAAACATGGCGCACAATCGGGTCGGGTGGCGAACGCTGGCGGCGGCGGCGTTGGGGCTCTCGTGGCCCCTCTCGATCGGGCTCGCCGCGGACGGCGTCGTTGATGCCTCTGCGATCGCTCCGGCCGTCATGACGTCCACGAGCGCATCGGTCGCCATCTCGCCGACTCTCGAAGTAGACAGCGCCGAAATCACGCCCTGGATCCACCCGACCATGCCAGCCACGGTCGCCGGCAAGTTGGAAGCGGGATTCAGGTTGGCCGTTGCCCGGGTTCGCGACGTCCCCGAATGCTCGGCGCTCTTCGCAACTCTCGGCGCCGACGCCCTCGAGATCCTGAAGACCGGGCTCTACTTCCCCACCAACGTCCAACGCGAGCTCGTGGCGTGCAAACGGTCCGTGGCGCAGACGATCGTCGGTTCGGCACCGACCTGGATCTGCCGGAACATCACCGCCTACCCGGATGAAACGGTCGCCGCGGTTCTGATCCACGAGGCCTTGCACCACGCGGGGTTGCCGGAGGACGCCACCGGCCGCACCGCAAAGTCATCCGGCAGCATCACCCGGACCGTCACCAAGCAATGCCGCCTCGATTCCGGGCCCTCTGGCAAGCAGCGGCGACGGTAGGTCAACTGGGAGTCCTGAGAGTTCAACCCGGAGGACAGTCCCACATTTTCCTCACAAAAACCCCACATTTTCATCATTTCTTTGAGAAGAGTGCAATGCACCTTGGATTGCAGGTAAGAAGCGCTTCGAAAGAAAAACTAGTTGTGCCAGGCCGCTGATTTTTGTCTGTTCAGCTTCCCGCGACCAATGTGGTCCCGGCAGCGGCCTTAACCTCTATCTCCTTACTTCCGCCCGCGCTACCCTCGCGGGCACCTTTTTTTTATACAAATTCGCGATTTCAATCGAGATCCGAGTTCTTCAAGAGCTTGATTTTCTGAGATTAATTACTCATACTGTTGGGCGAAGCACAGGCATATCAACCAACTCTCGGAGGTCCGTCCGGCACGCGTCCAGCCACGACCGGTCAAGCAGCCGGTGTCCAACGCGGGAAAGGGCGACGCTGTGGTATGGAGCCTCGATGGAGGACGCTATGAGGTTGAGATCGCTCGCGATTGCGGTCGTGGCCATGTTGCTTGTAACGTTGCCTGCGTTCACCCAGACCACAACCGGTCGTCTGATCGGTAAGCTCGTGGATGACACCGCGGGCGCTCTGCCGGGCGCTACAATCACCATCAGCTCCCCGGTCCTCATTGGCGGTCCTCAGGTCAAGATCACCGACGGCGCCGGAGAGTTCTCCTTTATCGGCCTTTCTCCCGGCGAGTACAACATCAAGGCCGACCTGTCCGGTTTTATCAGCCAGGAACGCAAAGAGGTGCAGGTCGCTCTCGGCGGTTCACGTTCGATCACCATCGAGATGCCGCTGGGCACATTCGGCGGCGAGATCGAGGTCGTGGCCGAAACCCCGATGGTCGACCCGACGCAGGTCAACACCAACGCCACCTACACCGATTCCTACATGCAGGGCTCGGCCATCGGCTCGACCAACCGCAGCTACCAGAGCGTGCTCTACCAGACGGCGGGTGTCGCGGGAGGTGACAACCCCAGGGTGTTCGGCTCGACCGATACCGAAAACGCCTACTACGTCGACGGCGCCAACACCACCGATCCGGTGACCGCCACCTTCGGCACCAACTTCACCTTCGACTCGATTCAGGAGATCCAGTTCCAAACCTCCGGATACGAGGCGGAGTACGGCACTGCCACCGGCGGTATCGTCAACCTTGTGACCAAGTCGGGCGGCAACCAGTTCTCGGGAACCGTCGACATCCGCTATCGGAGTGACGCATTCAATGAAAGCGGCGACCACTACGACGCCAGCACGCTCGACAGCCAGCGCCAGGAGGTCGACCTCACCCTCGGCGGCCCGATCCTGCGCGACACGTTGTGGTTCTTTGTCGCCTACCAGTATGTGAACTCCGATTTCACGCCGATCGGTTCGCCCTCCACGACTTCGATTCTGGCCAACCTCCCGCTGGCGAAGCTCACCTGGCAGGCGGGTTCGAACTGGAGAGTCACCGGGAAGTGGACCGCCGATCCGGCCGACTTCGACAACTGGAATGCGTCCGCCTTCGTTGAACCCGAAGCCGGTGCGTTCCAGACCCAGGGCTCTGACATTTACTCCGCCGAGCTCAACGGTGTGCTGTCGGACTCGCTGGTGTGGAACACCGTGTTGAGTGCATACCGTTCGGCGCTCGACGCCTACCCACAAACCGGCGATCTCGAGACCATCGGGCACTACAACCTCGTCACCGGGGTGTTGTCCGAGAACTACACCGGCCAGCAGTACTCCCAACGCAATCGGGACGACATCACCACCAATCTGACGTGGTTCGTCGACGACCTCGCCGGATCGCACGAGTTCAAGGGAGGTCTCGTCTACTCCGATCTCAACTTCACGAGTTCCCTCTGTTCAACCGGCACTGCCGGCGGCGTCCAGTGCGAGCCGGACGTGCCTGGAAACGTCTTCTACGATCATCGAATTTGGCGGGAACTTCCCGCTGTACTGGTACGAGGACTACAACAGCGGCACCCAGGAGTTCAACGGCTCGAACTCTTCGCTCTTTCTCCAGGACGCGTGGCGGGTGGTGCCCAACCTCACTCTCAAGCTCGGCGTTCGCTACGATGTCGCCAAGTACGACACCGACAACGCCACCCAGATCGCCGACATGAGCAAGTGGCAACCGCGGGTCGGCGCCGCCTGGGACCTCACCGGCGACGCCAAGAACATCGTGCGCGCCAACTGGGGCTACTTCATGTCCCCCAACTCCCTCACACTGCCGTACTTCGCACGCACCGGTATCGCGCCAACCTACGAATGGCTGTCCTGCTCCTACTACGGTCTTCCCGCCGAGCAGTGTCAGGGCTTTGCAAACGCCATCGGCGTCGCATGGAGCATGGACCCCGAGAATTGGGACCCCGCCGGATGGCTTTTCTCCACCGTCTACGGTGCCCTGCCGAGCCAGATCGACCCCGACCTCAAAGCGATGTACACCGAGACCTTCAGCCTCGCCTACGAGCGCGAGGTCGGCCGGCGGGCTTCGGTGACCCTGACCTATATCGACAAGAAAACCAAGGACGGATTCGAGGACACCTGCGACGGTAACCTCGGCCCCGAGGGACCGAATGCCGACGCGAGCTGCGACTTCTATGTCATGGCCAACCTTCCCGAAATCACCCGCGACTACTCGGGCTTTGTCGTCGAGTACAGCACCCGCACGTTCAACTGGCTGACGCTCAACGCCTCCTACACCTACTCCAAATCCAAGGGGAGCCAGGAAGGCGACGAGAACTCGGGCACCGACTTCGACGTGTACCCGGCGTTCTACGAAAACCGCTACGGGTTTCTCTCGACCACCGTACGAGTCAGGTTCAAGCTCAACGGTTTCTTCACCATCAAGGGTGACTGGACGATCGGTTTCGACGGCTTCTACTCCTCGGCCTTCACCTGGCAACCGACCGCCAACAGCAGCAACGAAGGCCAGGTCTGGGAGGGCAACCAGATTCCGGACAACATCCCGGGAAGCGGTCTCTACTACGTCGAGCCGCGCGGCAACCGCGAGGCCAACTCCAACTACCAGCTCGACCTCCAGCTCTCCAAGGGTTTCCACATCGGTCAGGCGGTTCGGATCGTGCTGATCGGCTCGGTCTTCAACGTTTTTTCGAGCGAGGACGTGACCCAGGTGTGCTCGTCGATCAACGGCTGTGCCGATGTCAACGGCGATTTCGCCGTAACCGGAGGGCCGACCAACTGGCAGACACCACGCCGCTACGAGGTCGGCTTCCGTTTCGAGTTCTGATCTTTGCGTCATCGTCGCCCCGGCCCACCGGAGGGCCGGGGCGGTTGGAAATCAATAACTGGCATCAATAGGGGGATGGCATGCCAAGAGGAGACCACATTCCGGAACCTACACACGGGGCCTTCCGGGTCGGTGAGTGGCTGGTCGAGCCGGACCTCAACTGCATCACCCTCAATCAAAAGGCGATCCACCTCGAACTCAAGGTTATGGCGTTGCTGGTCTGCCTCTCCTGCCACGGATCGAAGGTCGTAACTCGGCAACAGCTCATCGACGAGGTGTGGGATGGTGGGTTTATCTGCGACAACACGCTCACCCACGCCATCGCCGAACTCCGACGGGCTTTCGGCGACGATGCCGCTGAACCCGAGTACATCGAGACCATCCACCGCCGCGGCTATCGCCTGCTCAAACAGGTGACAGATACCGAGGGTCGGCCTGCCCTCGGTTTTGGCCGGCCATCGCGATTCAGGGTGTTGGTCGACAATCGAAACGTCCAACTCAGGGAGGGCGAAAACCTGATCGGCCGGTTGCCTGGGGTCTCGCTGTGTATCAACTCGTTGCAGATCTCACGCCAGCACGCGCGAATCACCGTTGACAACGGCAGGGCCTTCCTCGAAGACCTTGGAAGCAAAAACGGCACCTTGCTCAACGGCCGACCTGTCGGCGAGAGGGAACGACTCCGCGATGGCGATCGGATCTTGCTCGGCGAAGGCATCGTTGCCTTGCAGTTCATCGAGGCGGGCAAATTCGCCACCACCGATCCGCCGGATATCGCGACCCCGACCGGGCCCCTCCTCAAGGCCTGAGCCGTTCGGGAGAGAAAACGGCCGTCCAGGAACAGCACCTCTGCCTTTGCTAGGGCCACGCCGGGGGGCACAACCTTCACAGCAGAATTCTCACGACTTCCCCACACATTCCTCACCTCTTCGTCTACTCCGGACACCATGATGAAAGGGTCGAAAACACCGTGCAACGATCGGTATCGGAAAATGAGGGCACCAGGAGCGCCTGAGGCATGAACCAGGAGACTCGATCGCCGGCACTCGGGGATGCACCATTTCGCCTCGGCGATTGGCTGATCGACCCTAACCTGAGCCGGATCTTCCGCGGCGAAGACATGGTTCATCTCGAACTACGGGTCATGGATGTTCTCGTGAAACTGGCTGAGCACGGGACAGGTTTGGTGACCCGTCGTCAGTTGATGGATGCGGTGTGGGGACCTTCGGTTGTCTCGGAAAACACTCTCACCCGGGCGATCGCCGATCTCCGTTCCGCCCTCAATGACGACGCGAGGCACCCCTCATACATCGAGACCATCCACCGGCGGGGCTATCGATTGTTGCTGACGCCCCGGCCTGTCCAGGCAGGCCGCGCCAGTTCGTGGTCCGCAAGGGATCGGGTCTGGATCGGAGCCTCGGACTGGTCCGGGCGCGGGTGATCACAGCGACAAACTGTCCATGGCTCCTGCATGATCCCTTTCGCGACGCAAAGGGCGACGATCCGTAAAGATCGTCCTTGTTTTGATATTGACGTTGTTGGTTGCGGCGCCTCGTGCAAAGGCCACCGACGTTGACGGCGATCTCGCGCCCGTGATATCTCCGACCGGCACCTCGACGGGCCCGGATATTCTGCCCGGAGCCCTTTCCCATGGTGTTCTCGAACCACGTGAGCATCCTTGGATCGAAAACAACATGAGCCCGAGCGTTCGAAAGATAATCCTCGAGGCGGCAGAGATCGCTACCCAACGCATCCAGCAATTCCCGGAGTGTGCAGCATGGTCAAGAGAAAGTGCAGGTTCTGATTCGCTGAGACGGGGCTCTTTGCACTCGCGGGACTGCGACCTCACAACTTCCCAATAACAGCCTCACCTTTTCCTAACAGAAGACCCACGTTTCCCAAATTTCTTCTGACCTGCCGCAGCCGACCGTGTCGGTATGGGGCAGGCACTTCACAGCAGCGGACACCAATCAGACCGGCGCGATTTCGCGCGGCGGTTCGTGGGTGCCCGTGGATCCGCCTCGCCCCGGGAGGGCCTCATGGGGGCGAAGCGGATCATCGTCGGTTTCTTTGTACTAGGGTTTTCAGTGATGTCTGTCGGGGCAGGGGACGCCATCGATGCCTCGATCTCCACACCTGGTGGCGAGGCGCCCAACAACTCACTCCCCTCCTCCGTCGTTCTTGTTGACATCGAGCCCTGGATCCACGGCGACATGCCGGATGACATGAAGGCCCGCCTTCAGGCCGGTTTTAACCTGGCCGTGGAAAAGGTATCGGACGTCCCCGAGTGCCGCGGCCTTTTCGATTCCCTCGGCGCCGATGCCATCGAGACACTGCGCACTGGCCTCTACTTCCCCATCGCATCACATCGAAAGGAAAAAGCCGTGTGCGGCCGGGCGGTCGCCTACACAAATGTCGGCGCGGCACCGACCTTCCTTTGCCGCGACTTCTCTCGCCTGTCAGATGACCGCGCCGCCATGTACGTCATTCACGAAGCGCTCCATCACGCCGGTCTCACCGAGAAACCCCACGACCAGGGCGCCATGACCTCGCGCGCCATTAACACCATGGTCGCCAACGCCTGTCAGCTTTAGCCGCCGGTGGAGTGCCTGCCCAGGCTTCCTCAACTCCACCTACGGTTTTCATACCCAATTCCCTTCGCCCGCATTCTCCTGCGGGCACTTTTTCTTGGTAATGGCGTGTCCCCCGTCTATTTTCATTCCAACGTGACTGCAACAACCCTCAAGAGAGCAAGCACGAGCAAGGAGTTAATCGTACGATGAGTTCTTCGTCTCGTGCACGTTGTCGGTTGTCGCCGACACAAATGGATTGACTGCCTGCACCGGGCCGTAGCGTTGGCCGTGACTCAGATCCTCCGTGTAGAGAGTCGTGGCGCCTAAGCGTTCGGCTGCCGCGAGGATCGTGCCGTCCCAGAATGAAATCCCAAAGCGGAGCGAGACTTCGACGCCGGCAACGATGAGCGGGTAGTCCGTCGGTACCATGGGGAAAAGCCTGAACTCCTCGAGCAGTGCGACTGCGGCATCCGGCTCCAGTGGTGTGGCGATCTTCCGGGTAACGTTCATGTAGAACTCTTGCAACACCTGGGCGGAAAGACCGAAGTCGGTGTTCATCATGAGGTCGAGGGCCCGTTCCTTCTTCGCTGCCTCGGGCGGCGCTGACGACACGGCGTAGATCAACACGTTGGTGTCGAGAAACGCCTCAACGCTCATGGAGCTCGTCCCGCGTCCAGGTTTTCGGTCCGACCTCGGCTCGCGATTCCCGGCACAGTCTGACGATGCGATGGCGAGCCTGGACGGCCTGGGATTTCGAATCGGTGGGCCCGACCTGTCCCTGTTACCACACGGGTGCCGGATGGGATCTTGGTGTGGGCATCAGCCCTCGATTGAAGCCACCGGCCCGGACACCGTGCGAAGGGTCTTCTACAGGAGTTTCTCGACCCAACCCACAAGGTCACGCTTGACCGTTTGCCAATCGACGTCGATGAGAAGTCTCAGCGGTGGTTCATCGTCGGCATCGTCGAAATAGGTCAGGCTTCGGACGACGTGGCCGATGTCGCGGGTCGCAAACTTTGTTCGAAAGAACTCGAGACATTCCGGGAGAGGCCAGTGGCGGGTTACGAGCAGCCACAGATCAATGAAGTCTTTCCGGCTGCCGCGCGAGGTGATCGCCGCCAGCTTCATGGCGGTGATGTCCTCCAGACTGGCAAAAGGCAACAGCGAATCGTCAGGTCGAAGATGAGGTGCCACGAGTGCGTACGAGTACCCGAAGAGACTGACGGTCGTGGTGTCGATCTGCAGGTAGAGCGTCCGATCCGAAATCGAGGTGGTGACGGCCTCGGGATGGACCATCGTCAGAGTCCTTTGCACGGTCTCAGGATCATCCAATGACGGTGAAAATAGATCGAGATCGACCGAGATCCGATGTCCTTCGAGCAGGGCCAGGGCGGTACCGCCGGCAAGGTAGAAGTCGGAGTTGGAAAGAGCTTCCGATACCGATTGCAAGACGCTCTGCATCCCGGTGGAAGCGGCCGCCCAATGGAGGCTCATCCTCTCCAGGCCTTTTCTCTGATCCGCGACTCCCGCACCCAAAGGTCCTGCTCGGTATCCGGCACACGGCAGATTCTGGACCAGAATCGCAGCTCTCGCGGCGCCAGGACTCGCCTTCCCCGCCGCTCGAGAAAACTGCGAAGCCGTCCCCGGTCGAACTCCTTGAGCAACCACAACATGTCGTCCCAGCAGCCTCTCTGCATCACGCGCTCGATGATCGTCGACTGCCACCTCTCCTCGGGCATTTCACCTAGAGAGTACTCCCAGAAAAGGGTCCTGACTGTCGCTGGAATCTGCATAAATCTATTATAAATGAACATCTTCTGCCGCTCAAGAACTTCACAATATTACCTGTTTCCCTTGCATATCCCAACGTCCCGAATCGGCGGCGAAAACAGAACGACTCTGAAGGTGGGCCAAGGCCCACCCTACCCGGCTGATCGAATGGCGGGTGCGGAGGGAGGCGGGATTACGGGCGCGGTTTTCGGATTTGTTGGAAGTAGAGTTGCTCTGAAAGCTGATAGATCTTCTGGTCGGCAGGGAAATGGCGGAGAAAATCTGGGGCCCGTATCCCGACTCACCGCAATGACGCCCGTCTCCTCCATCTCTTTGATCTTGCTCCTCGATCGTGATCCACAGCAACTCGAAGCGCGCTGACCCCGGCTCCGGCGCGAAAAATTCCAACTTCCGAATTCCGAATTCCGAATTCGGCTTCCATTGTTCTGCTACATTCTCCTGAGACCGTTCCTGAGCAGGACGAGGAGGAACATCCCCATGGCGCTCTTCGAGGGCAGGCCGATGTCGAATGTGGACGCGGCGTGGCTCCACATGGAGGACCCCACCAACCTGATGTTGATCACCGGGGTGATGTCCTTTTATGAAAAGCTCGATTACGCCGCCCTCAAGGAGGTTCTCGAGGACCGGCTCCTGCCGTTCAGCCGATTCCGCCAGAAGGTGGTGTTGTCACCGATCCCCGGTGTCGGCCCGAGGTGGGTCGAGGACCCGAACTTCAACCTCCACTCCCACCTGCAACGGGTGGCGCTCCCCGACCCCGGCGGCCAAAACGAGCTCCAAGAGATGGTCAGCAATCTGATGAGCACGCCGCTCGACATGAGCAAACCGCTGTGGCAGTTCCTGTACATCGAAAACTACCGCGGCGGTAGCGCGTTGGTCGGGCGGATCCACCATTGCATCGCCGACGGCGTCGCGTTGGTGCGGGTGCTTCTGGGGATGACCGACGATTCGCCCAAGGGTGCGCCCCACGCCCGGCGCACCCGACGGAGGAGACAGCCCCTCGGCGGCGGCTACTGGCTGCCCGAGGTGGTCAACGACGCGGTGTATTCGGTTGGCCGCATCACCGGCCGCATGGTCGACAAGACGCTGGATACCTTGAGCAACCCGGCAAAGGCCGCCCACCTGGTTGCCGAGGGCGGTAAGGGCGCCGCTGTGCTGGCCAGACTGGCCACTATGTCCGCGGACCCGGAGTCGCCCTTCAAGGGCAAGCTCTGCACCCGCAAGCTCTGTGCGTGGTCCAAGGTCATGCCCCTGGATCAGGTCAAGGCCTACAGCAGGGCCAACAACGCCACCATCAACGATGTGCTCCTCGCCGGGGTCGCCGGCGCGCTGCGGCGGTATCTCATCGGGCGCGATGTGGAGGTGGACGGCTTCGATATTCGCGCGGTGGTGCCGGTCAATCTCCGTCCCGAATCCGACATCGTCAAACTCGGCAATCGCTTCGGGCTGGTGTTCCTGGCCCTCCCGATCGGCATCGCCGACCGCCGCGAGCGTCTCAAGACGCTCAAGAGCCGGATGGACGCCATCAAGAAGTCCTCCGAGCCGATGGTCATCTATGGTCTGCTCAACGCGGTCGGGATCACCGGGCCCAAGATCGAGAGCCTGGCACTCAAGCTCTTCGGCTCCAAGGCGACGGCGGTGATGACCAACGTTCCCGGACCGCGTGAGGAGATCTTTCTCGCCGGCAAGGCCATGCGGAGCATCATGGTCTGGGTTCCGCAGTCGGCGAAGCTCGGGCTTGGGGTGAGCATCCTCAGCTATGCCGGGGAGGTGCGATTGGGTGTGGCCACCGACTCTGGTCTGGTGCCCGACCCGGAGACGATCATCGAGGCCTTTCAGGAGGAGATGGCAGCAATGATGACCTCAGCCACGCCTGGGGCGTGACTGAGGTCAAGTTTTGAGTTCTAAGTTTTGAGTTTTTAGTTTTCGAACCCGACCTCAGACTAAAATCCGCCAGAACGACGAGAACGACAACTCAAAACTAAAAACTCACAACTCAAAACTAAAAACTCACAACTCAAAACTGTAGTCGTGTCTGTCCGCTCTCATGTGCGAGCAGCCATCGCTTGCGGTGGAGGCCGCCGGCGTAGCCGGTAAGGTCGCCGTTCGAACCGATCACACGGTGGCACGGGATGACGATGGCGATCGGGTTGCGGGCGTTGGCGACTCCCACCGCGCGGCTCGCACCCTGGTCGCCGAGGCGAGCAGCGATGGCGCCGTAGGTGTCGGTGACGCCGAACGGGATCTCCACCAGGTCTTTCCACACCCGTTTTTCGAATTCGGTGCCCTCGGGCGCCACCACGAGGTCGAAGATCTTCCTCGTGCCGGCGAAGTACTCCTCGAGTTGGTGCGCGGCAGCGGCGGCGGGGCAGTCCCGGTCGGACTTCACGAGTTCGTCGTCGACGAAAGTCACCGACACCACCGATCCGCCGTCGTTGACGGTGACCCGCACCCCCCCGATCGGGGACTGGAGCTGCGCCTGGAGCACCGGGCCCCGCCTCATGCCTCGGCGGGTTTGTAGACTACAGCCATCACGACACCACAGATGACGCTCACGACCACGGTCGCCACAAACCACCCATGGGCGAGGCTGAGGGTGATGGGATAGACAATGTAACTCTCGTAGGCGTAGGGAATGCCCCAGAAAAGGCCGATCAACAGACCATACCGTGCGCCTTCCATCACGCCCTTGTTCTCGTAGCCGCGGGTGAAGATGTAGCAGAAAAGCACCACCCATAACGCGCTGGTGAAGAATTGGATCCACATCATCGACATCATCTGGGCCTCGGGCCGCCACACCGACTCCATAAGCTTGTAAATGTCACCGAGCAGGACCTGGTGGATCAAGAAACCGAGCACCTGGTAGACGACGTACACCGCAACGCACGCAAGTGCAAACCGCTTGCCGTTCATGATCTCTCCCCTTTCGTTCGCTGCCCGCTTGTGTTGAGAAGGACTCTAACACGAAGGACTTGAGATCAGCGGCACTCGGGTTTTCAATCGGCAGAATCGAAACCTCCGAACCATATTGAAGTATCTTCTGCAAGAACAGCTCTCGCGGGGGGATTATGCGAAACGCCTCTGGATGGTCGTTCCTCTTCGCCGTCTTGGCCCTCAACCTCGCTGTCTCCCCCGGCACGGAGGACCCCTCTCCAGAAAAGGCGGCACCGACGACCGAGGCGGCTTCTGCGGCTGTCCGCCGGGCTGGAGATCGTTTGCGGCCGGAGGCCGATCCCTTTGCCGAACTCACCGCCGACCGGTTGATCGACACTCTGAAACAACTGACCGCAATCGGCGACCACAACGGGTGGCGCCACTCAACGTCGCGAGGCGAGACCGAAGCCATCGCGTTTGTCGAGAAACAACTGTCGCGGCTGGGATTTCTGCAGTCGCTCGGGATCGAGCTCGAGAAGCAGGAGTTCCGCACCTTCATGGGGATCGAGTTCCACCGGTCCACGGTACATCTGGTGGTTGACGGCCAGGAGTTCGAAATCCCGGCCGACGCGGTACCCGGCGACCGTGAACGCCTCGACCTGGCGCTGCGGTTCGACTCCGACGGCGTGCTCAACGACACCATGCCGGACCCGGTGATCGTCGAGGGTGCGCCGCTGATCGTGCGCACCGCTGCGGCGGTCGAGGCTCTCTCAACGGCCGGCGTGGCCGGCCGTATCGTGCTCCTCGATTACACGGCCATCGACCGCGTCATCAACGACCCGGCGGAGGCGATCGAGACCGCGTGGCGCCTCGCCGAGCTGCAGCCGGCCGGAATCGTCATGGTCACCACATACTCCAACCGGCGCGGTCTCAGCCACGGCAGCTTTTCCAGCGACCTCCCCGCCTTCACCTGGGTGGATGTCGACCCACTGCCGCCGATCCTGCTGGTGCGGCTGGAGGACATGGAGCCCGCCGGTATCCGGACCTGGGCGGAGTGCAGCACCATCGACTCGGTTCGGCTCGAATGGGACGCCGACATCCTCTCGCCCGGCAGTTCCGCCCTGCTGATGGCCCGCATTCCGGGTCTGGATCACACTCGGGCGGTCATCCTCGGCGCCCACATCGACTCGCACAACACGCCCGGCGCCCTCGACAACGGCAGCGGCTCGACGACCCTGATCGAGGTGGCGCGTGCCCTCGACCGTTCGCGGACCGTGCCCCCGGTCGACCTCCACCTGGTGTGGTTCGGCAGCCACGAGCGCGGTCTCTACGGGTCGGCGAACTTCGCTGTCGCCCACTCCGAACTGATCGACCGCAGCCTGGCGATGCTACAGATGGACTGTCTGGGCCGGCCGGTGGACGACATCGAGAACTTCATCACTCTCGAATCCTGGCCATATGGCAGGTTTGGCGACCCCCGCACCACCTGGCCGAATTACCTCGAGGTCGCCGCTCTCGGCCGCGGAATCGCCACCGAGCCCGTGGCCTACTATGGACAGGTCTCCGACAACTCGAACTTCAACGCCTTCGACCTCCCCAACGCAAACCTCATCTACATGAACCCCTATGACATCTTCGAGGTCCACTACGACAACCACCTCCACGACCCCTACGACACCGTAGAGCTTGCGGAAGAGGTGGACGATGTCTTCGCACGTATGGCCGAGGTCATGCTTGTCGCGGCCCTGCGAACTGCCGAGGACGAGCCCGATCTTCGGGTCACCCCCGAACCGGACCATCGTGCCCTGTTGGTCGGTTCGCACACAGAGGCCGTCCACATGCAGGGGGCGAGCTTTAACGAATTCGGGATGGCGATGGCGTGGGAGGGATTCGACCTCGACGCCGTGCCGTACGGGAAGCACCTCGCCGCAGCCAACCTCGCAGACACCGATCTGGTAGTGGCACTGCCGGTGCACGACTATCCGAGCCCCGACGGTGATGTCGGACTGTACGACGAGGCGTGGACAACGGCCGAGATCGACGCGATCGAGGACTGGGTGCGCGACGGCGGAACGCTTGTTCTCACCAACAGCGCGCACCGACTCAAGTATGTGAACTACGTCTATGAGGTCAACGAGGACTGGCGGGACGCCAACGACCTCGCCGAGAGATTCGGCATCACGTTTTCGTCCGGCGGGATCTCCGGGTCGACCGCCAACGTCACCACCGGCCACCCTTTGATGACGGGCGTCACCGGGCTCCAGCTGGCGAGCAACAACGGCGTGCGCTACACCACCGAGGATGGTCAGGACCTGGCATGGGCCGGTTCGCAGCGCGCAGTGTCAGTGGTGCCGGCCGGCCTCGGCGAAGTTGTGGTGCTGGCAGACCTCGGGATCCTCGGCTCCGACGGCGGCGAACCGCAGAACCTCCAGTTCTGGCGCAACCTCGCGCAGTATGCACGCAATCGCTGATTCCCCACCCGCCTGGCAGGCGAGACGCCTGCCCCACAAAAGGCCTCGAAATTGGTGAAAGGAATTGTGGGGCAGCCGTCCCGGCTGCCGGGCTGGTGAATGGAGAAAGCCCCTCTTTCCGTCAGGGCCCAACCGCGAGGTCACCCTATAATCATTTGGTGAGCAGGGTCTTCACCACCGTCTGTCCCAGCAACCCGCCGGCGGCAGCGATGTGTGGGCAAGGTCGGCGTCCTCCGACCATTGACCACTCGCTGGCGACGGTGCGTCGCGGGCCCACCCGAGGATTTGAAACGCCCAATCAAGGCAGTCGACATGGCTGACGTGTTCACGACGGCGTGCCCCCGCAACTGCTACTCCACGTGTGGTATGCGGGTCACGGTCGAGGACGGGCGGCTGCGGGCGATCGAGGCCCACCCCGGCAACGCCGCGACGCCCGAAGGTGTGTGCCTCAAAGGGCTGTCCTATATCGAACGGGTCTCCCACCCAGAGCGGCTGCTCCACCCCCTCCAACGAACCCCGGACGGCGGCTTCGAACGCATTTCCTGGGAAGTGGCCCTCGACCGGATCACCACCGAACTCGCGAAGGCACGCGACACCCACGGTCCGCGCAGCGTCTTCTTCTACGAGGCCAGCGGCACCAAGGGTCTGATGAACCGGCTGGCGACAGACTTCTGGCGGCTGTTCGGAGGCTGCACCACGACCTATGGCGATCTCTGCTGGCCGGCCGGGCTCGAGGCGACACGGCTCACCCTCGGGGACAACAAGCACAATGCCCCCTGGGACCTCGTCAACGCCCGCCTCATCATCTTCTGGGGCAAGAATCCGGCCGAGACCAACATCCACCAGATGCGATTCGTCGAGCAGGCCGTGGAGCGCGGGGCGAGGGTGGTCGTCATCGATCCGCGGCGGACGCAGTCGGCGGAAGGCGCGGAGCTGCTGGTGCAGATCCGTCCCGGTACCGACGGCGCGCTCGCCCTCGGCATCGCCCATCTCCTGATCGAAAGGGCGGCGATCGACCGGGCGTTCATCGACGCCCACGTTCACGGTTTCGCCGAGTTTGCGGAGATGGTGCGAAGCTACCCGCCCGAGCGGGTGGCCGAGATCACCGATGTCCCGCCGGAGGTGATCGAAAGGCTGGCCGAAATGATCGGCGCGGTGGCCCCGCTGACCATCTGCGCGGGCTACGGGATGCAGCGCTACACCAACTCCGGCCAGACCATGCGCGCCCTCATCGCGCTCCTGGCGCTCACCGGCAACCTCGGCAAACCCGGAGCCGGGTGGGTCTACGCCAACCTGCAGAGCCACATCTTCGACGCGGTCAAGGATCCCCTCGCCCTCTACCCACCTGCCGACGACAAGGACCCCATCCGGGTGTCGGTGTCGACGGCCCGGCTCGGGCCCGCGATGTTGGAGCAGCGCGATCCGCCGCTCAGGGTGGCGTGGGTCGAGCGCGGCAACCCGGTGACCCAGAACCCGCAGACGGGCGCCGTCCTCGAGGCCTTCCGGGCTCTCGACTTCCGGGTCGTGGTCGACCAGTTCCTCACCGACACCGCGCGCGAGGCCGACATCGTGTTGCCGGCCAAGACCATGTTCGAACAAACCGATGTCATCAACGCCTACTGGCACCCCTACATCCAGATCAAGGACAAGGTCATCGATCCGCCGGGCGAGGTGCGCCCCGAGTCCGAGATCTACCGGGAACTGGCCGGGCGGCTCGGCGTCTCCCGGGTCGGCGATCGCCGAGGTCTTTCCTGCCCCGAGCGACGAGGCTGTCGAGGCCTGGCTGGAGGCGAAGCTGGCGCCCTATCCCGAACTCTCGCTGGAACGTCTCCGGGAGGGGCCGGTGCCGGCGCCCGGTACCCAGGAGGTGGCGTGGTCGGATCTGGTCTTCCCCACTCCGTCTGGGAAGATCGAGCTTGTCTGCGACGAGGCGCGCGAGCGCTGGGGCAGCGATCCGCTTGCCTGTGCTTCTCGACCGTCGAGGAACGTCCCGCACGCGGTGACGCCGAGAGTCTTCCCGCTGCAGATCCTGACGCCCAACACCAAGAACCGCATCCACTCGCAGTTCGGAAATCTGCCGTCGATCCGCGCCCTCGACCCCAAGCCGCTGGTGCAGCTGAGCCCGCCCGACGCCGACGCCCGCCGGATCGCCGATGGCGACCGCGTGCGCGTCTTCAACGCCCGCGGCAGCGTCGAGATCGAGGCGGCGATCGACCACAGCCTGCGACCGGGCTGCGTCGTGGTGCACAACGGGTGGTGGCTGTCGGAGGGGGGCGGCATCAACCGTTCTGTCCGCCGCCCGGGAGACCGACATGGGGCACGGCGCGGCCTTTCACGACAACGCGGTCGAGGTGGAGCGGCTCGCGTGACGCAGCGTGGTTTCGTTCTCGACCTCGATCGCTGCACGGGTTGCGGCGCGTGCGTCGTCGCGTGCACCAACGAGAACTCCCCCACCGAAGGCATCGCGTGGCGCACGATCGCCACCTATAACCGACAACGGTCACCAGACGCGCCGGTCTTCCACTACTCGCTGGCCTGTAACCACTGCCTCGAGCCGGCCTGTATGGTGGGGTGCCCCGCCGACGCCTACACCAAGGACCCGACCACCGGCGCCGTCCTCATCGACCACGACCGTTGCATCGGCTGCCGATACTGCGGCTGGGTCTGTCCCTACAACGCGCCGCGGTTCGACGCCGTCGGCGGCGTGATGGAAAAATGCACCTTCTGTGACCACCGGTTGGCGGAGGGGCTGGAGCCGGCGTGCGTTGTCGCCTGCCCCGTCGATGCTCTCGCGTTCGAAACCACCGAGTCACCGTCCGCCGTCGCGCGGTCGGGCTTTCCCGACACCGGACTGCAGCCCGCTCTCAGAGTTGTCGGCGCGCGGCGCCATTCGCCGCCAGAAATGACGGCCGCGCCGGAAACTCGACCCGCGCCCCCAAGATACCGAGCACTGAGTTGGAGAACCTTCCGGGGCGAGTGGTCGTTGTGGGCGTTTTCCTCGATCATGACCTTTCTGGTGGCATGGTTTACGGGCGCGGCCGCATCCGGCGGGAATGTCTCGCTGCCCGTCTTCGCAGCAGCCGGCACTCTCGCCCTCGGAGCGAGCGCACTCCACCTCGGACAGCCGGCTCGCGCTTGGCGCGGCCTCCTCAACTGGAGACGGTCGTGGATCAGCCGCGAGGCGCTGCTGGTCACCACCTTTTTCGCCTTCGCGTGTGCCGTCACGTTTTTCGGCGTGCGGTCGCCGGGGGCGGTCTGGATGACCGCCGTCATCGGTTTCGCCGCCCTCTTCGCCATGGACATGGTCTACCGAGTGCCAGGTTCTACGGTTCTCGCAGTGCCCCACAGCGCCATGGCCACCCTCACCGCCGCCTTTTATCTGGGACTGATGCTCGTGGCCCCTGTGTTGGCAGTGCCGGCAGCGATCGCGAAGTCCGGGCTCTACCTCGTGCGCCGCGAACGACTGACGGGCAGCGGCGGCCTCCTCGCGGCAGTTCGGGTTGTCGTGGGTCTCGTCCTTCCATCGGCGTTGCTGGTCGCCGGTGGGTGGCCGCCATGGCTGCTGGTCGCGGCGGCCGCCGTCGGCGAACTCATCGACCGCGCCGAGTTCTACGCCGGCCTCGAGTTCCTCACCCCCGAGATCCAGATCCGCCGCGACCTCGCACATCGGGATTGATCACCCACCCACATGGCAGCCGGGACGGCTGCCCCACAAAGGCCTTTCCGCAGCGTTTGAGTTGTGGGGCAAAAACCACCTTTCTGAAAGGCGTAGGCAGGTCCTTCAGGGCCTGCCACCACGGTCGCACATTCCGCGCCTCCCGCGGGCGGGCCGTAAACGACCCGCCTACGCCCTTCAGAAACATCGAACGACCACGACCTCACTGCCCCATTGCCTCATTGCCTCACTGCCTCAAAGTGCCACGGGAATGCCAACTCAGCCACAACGTAGTACTGGTAACATCGCTCCGAGGAGCACCACCATGGCCATCGAGTTCAGCGACCGCCAACGGACCACCATCGCCGCCGCCGTCACCATCCTGTCGGCGGTGATCATCATCCTCGCCATCGGCACCCTGTTCTGGATCGTCGGTGCGTTCTTCGTCAGGTTCTCGGGCATCTTCCTCCCATTGGCTGTCGCGGCGGTAGCGGCCCTGGTGGTCAAACCCTACTACGAGGCCATCCGAACGCGCCTCAAACTCGGCAAGGTGCCGGCGCTGCTCGTCGTCTTTCTTTCCGTCATCATCCCGATCGCCGGCGTGGGCTGGTTCTTCGGCGGCCTCTTGTTCGAACAGATCAAGGGTCTGGTGCAATCCGTCCCGACCTGGTGGAACGCGTCGGTCGCGTGGGTGCAGGTCAAGGCGCCGGCTCTCATGCAGCTCTACACCGACACCAAGATCGGTCAGGCCATCGGCAGCGCGGTCGAGGGCAAGGGCGACGCTCTGGTGTCGATCGGGCAATACCTGGGTGAACGCGCGGTGTCCGCCGGGGCGGGCGTCCTGTCGGGGGTCGCGGCACTGCTCTTCTGGGTCGTGGCACCCATCTACTTCGCATTTTTCCTGATGGCCGACACCTCAAGAATCGACAACCTCGAACGCCACATCCCGTTTCTGAAGGCCGAGACCAGCAAGGATGTGGTGTACCTCTTTCAGGAGTTCCTCAACATCATCGTCGCCTTCTTCCGTGGCCAGCTCATCATCGCTTTCCTGCAGGGACTGCTGTTTGCCATCGGTTTCACCATCGTCGGTCTCAAGTATGGCTTCGTGATCGGTCTCACCCTGGGTTTCCTCAATATCGTGCCCGTATCTCGGCAACATCATCGGTCTCGGTACGGCTCTACCGCTGGCTTTCTTCCAGGAAGACGGCGGCATCATGCGCGTCCTCGCTGTGCTGGTGGTGTTCGCCTGTGTGCAGATGATCGAGGGCTATTACCTCACCCCCAAGATCATGGGCGACCGCACCGGGCTCCACCCGATGGTCATCATCCTCGCTGTCTTCTTCTGGGGCGCGGCGCTCAACGGCATCATGGGGATGGTCCTCGCGATCCCGCTGACCGCGTTCCTGGTGGTCTTCTGGCGGCTGGCGAGGGAGAAGTACATGCCCGAGCTCGTTTGACAGGATTTCTACATGACCAAACCTGATACAGCGTATGATTCCACT
>CAVQQV010000039.1:0-20757 GCA_963714885.1 Candidatus Sulfomarinibacteraceae bacterium
CGCCGAGAAGGCATCGGTGATCGGACCGGGAACGACTTGGGCCAGTTCCGCGGGGCGATCGCCCGCGGGACGTTGCGGGTAGAAGGGCTCGAAGGCGAGCTCGGCGAAGCACACCAACTCTGCCCCTTCCGCGGCCGCCACCTCCAGGGCTTCGAGACCGCGTCGGACATTGTCCTCACGGTCATGTGTCGCGCGCTGCTGAACCAGGGCAAGGCGCATCGATTTCTCCTCGTCAGTCCGTTGTCCGGGTGTAGATGCCCAGAAAGGCATCTTGCCACGCACCACCGCCGTCCTTCGAAATGCGCCAATGCTGGCGGACCTGACCGGTGTCCATCGGTGTCCACGAGATCTCGTGCAAGACGGTTCCCTTGCCGTCGTGAGCCGGGGTTTCACCGCGCAGCACCATCCGTCCGTCTTCGATCCCGCCGTCGAGTAGAAGGAGAGACCCGCTGTTGTCGACCCATGTCTGGTGCCAGGCACCGCGGGCGTTGGAGTAGATGTTGTAGCTCTGACCGATCGATCCACTAGCTCCGGTCCAGTTTTCCTGAATCGCACACTTGCCGAGGATCTTCACGATGTGGTTGGTGCCCTGCTGTTTTCCTTCGGGGCTCGTGACCTGCCAGTCCCCGACCCAGAAGTCGAACTGCGAATATTCGGGCGAGGTGCACGGTTTCGCGGCATCGGAGTCCTGGCCCCAAGCTCCCGGAACGATGGCCGAGAGACAAACCGTCGCCGCGAGCGCTACGAAGCGCATCTTCCGGATGAATCATCCGTTCCTCCAATTGAAATACAGTCTTCTTCTCTACGCAAAAAACCGGCCGATGTTTACCGCCTGCCACGCGAATCGGCAAAAAAGGGCAGCAGCTGCAGGATATCGGCCTCGACATCATCCGTCGGCTGAAAGGGCTCGCGGAAGCGAATCTCGTGACGGCCCCAGTCAAGTGCCGTCGCCACGATCGGGACATTGCCGCCGCCAGGGCGATACGGTGAAAACCGGTCTTCCAGTGTTCGACCGATTTGCGTGTCCCCTCGGGCGCCAGGGCCAGTATCAGCTGGTCTGCCGCCGCGAATCGGGCCACCACTTGCTCGACAACGCCTTTACCTCCGCGAGTGCGATCCACCGGGATCCCGCCGAGGAAACGCATGAACACGCCGAGCGGCCCCTTGAAGAGGGTGTGCTTGCCGAAGAACCGGGCATCGAGATCCATGGCCAGCATGGCGGCCGCACCGATGATGAAATCCCAGTTCGAGGTGTGCGGTGCGACAATGATCACCGCCTTCGGGATATCTGGGATCGAGCCCGGGAACGACCACCCCGCGGCCTTGAACACGGTTCGGCCGATGAGGCGGCCGACCCTCCATCCGCGGTGCGGGACCGCTGGGCCCATTTCGGGAAGTCTGACCATCGCCACGCGGCCACAATAGCTCTTTCACCACTCGTTGGCCATGGTGAAGTAGTCGCAGCTAGCGTCAGCTGACGGGTTGGGCCAGTTGCCGTCGCAGGTGTCCTCGAAGATGTCGTTGATCTGTTTGTCGATGTACGTCGGGGTCACCGAAGCTCTCCGCGCGCCTTTCCTGTTTTTTTGGCGAACCTGCCCCAAATTGTCGATGGCCGACGCATCCACGCCGGCCGCCCCTGCACGACGTCCCGAACCGCCGTGTTCTCTATGAATTCATACGGAAAATCGCACTATTTGTTTGTATCGAAAATGAAATTAAAGGAGGTCGATTCTTGAGACGTCTCGCGAGATCAGGACCCTGGAAATGAAAAAAGCCCGCCCCGAAGGGCGGGCTTGAAATTCCCTGGAAGGGAGATCAGAACTCGACGCGGAAGCCGACTTCGCGACGCGGGGTCTGCCAGTTGGTGGCATCACCGGTCGATGGTCGTCGCCACCGCAACCATTCATCGACTTGCACACGCCGGTCGTCTTCTCGAACAGACGTTCAGGACCGAACCGATCAGCACGATACGAACGTCGTTGCCGATCGTGAAGCCCTTCGACAGCTGGAGGTCGAGCTGGTGGTTGGGGTTGGCTCCCGATCTGCCGCGGGGCTCGGCATTCCGACGCAGTAGGGTGTCGGGGGCCGAGGTACTCCCCGCGCGATCGGCTGGTGGCCGTCGGCTCCCACGTGAAGTCCGACGAATAGAAGTCGTCAAACCCGATGGTCCAGTCGCCCTTGATGTTGAAAAAGCCGTTCAGCTTGAAGCGGTGGAGCCGTTGGTCGCCCATCCAACCGTATCTGTTCTCGTAGTCAACGGAGTAGACATCGAACAGTTCGCTCGCGTTGCGATCCTCCTGGCTGCCCTTGGATTTCGAATAGGTGTAGGAGGTCTTGAGGGTCAGCCAGTTGAAGGTGCGGTTTTCGTACTTGACCACGTAGCCCTGATAACTCCGCGAGAGCTCGGGCAGGTTGGCCATGACGAAGTAGCTGCAATCTGAACCCTCCGACGGCGGGCCCGGCCAGTTACCGTTGCAGGTGTCTTCAAACATGTCCTTGGTCGTCTTGTCGATATAGGTGAACTCGATGGAGGCCCGGTTGCCGACCGCGCGCTCGTATCCCAGAATCAACTGATCCACATACACGGCCTTCAGATTGGGATCGAGTTGGTTCGGCGAGGCCGAATGATGTTGGCGGGGGTCGAGCAACCACCCGGCGGGATCCTGGTTTTCGGGGTCCGTGCGCCATCGAACCCTCGCGAATGCGGCCGCACAGGCTTGACAGGTCTCCGCGTCCATCCCGGTGAAGTAGGAGCACGACAACCATGCGTCCAAGGCGCGCCACCCGTTGCGCTCGAGTTCACGAAACTGGAGGGTGTGGTGCGTTGGGGTGACATGATACTGGCCCCAGTTCGCACGGACAACGTTCTTCGCATCGCCGGTGACATCCCAAGCGGCAGCAATACGCGGCTGGACCTTGTTGAGGTCTGCAACCTGGGCGCCGGTGTCGTTGTCGTACTTGGCCTGGTCGTAGCGGACACCGAGCTTGAGGGTGAGGTTCGGCATCACCCGCCATGCGTCCTGAGGATAGACCGAGCCAACGGTGCCCTTGACTTCTCGGTACCCGTGCTGAGATGATCCCATTCAGCACGTAGGGCTGGTCGCCGGGAAGTGCTCCTGATATCAGACGCCGGAAGCTCCGGCCTCCGCACAGGTCACGCCGCCGGGCGTTCCGGTGTTGCAGTTGCCCGAGGAGAATGTCAGGGTCGGGTAGCCCAACCCACCCTTGATTTCGTGCGAACCCGCGAGGTCATCGACAAACAAGGTCAGGTCGGTGGTGATGTCGTCCCGGTCGCGCTCGGAGTACTGCTGGTTGTGTAGTTAGAACCACGCCGGTGTCGTCGTTGAAATGACCAATTGGGAGATCGCCCGATTCGGGAAGATGTTGAGTTCGGAACGGTATGCCGCCGCTCGTGTTCCACATCAGCGAGTCCGGTGAGCACCCGTTCAGTTCTGCACTGTAGATGTCAGAGCCCTGGTCCTGGAATGAGCCCCCGATTCCGCAGCAACATTGAAGGAGGCGTTCGAGTTCGAGATCTCGGCCGGGTCGGCGGTATACTTCCAGTCAATCTCCAGCTCGAATCGATCTGCCACGTCAGCTTCGCCAACGGAAAGTTGCCGTCGAAATCGCGGGTGTTGGGGGAGCCGGTCGGGGTGCTTCGCTGTTCACCCACTCGTACGAGGCGAAGAACCACAGCTTGTCGCGCGCGATCGGGCCGCCAAATGTGGCACCGATATCCTGAAACGCCGTGTTCTGGGTGCTGGCGTCGAAGTGGTCCCCGCTGGTGTTGAAGCTGTCATTACGGTAGCGGATATCAAGAGTGCCGCTGAACTGGTTGCCGCCCGACTTGGTCACCAGGTTGACGATACCTCCGGTGGCCATGCCGTACTCGGCCTCGAAGCCGCCGGTCTGGAACTGGATCTCCTGGATCGCGTCGAAGTTGAAGTTGGTGCCGAAGGTCGCGGTCACCGGATCGGTGGTGTTGACCCCGTCGACGTAATAGGCATTTTCACGTTGGCTGGAACCGAAAACGCGCGGGTTGCTGCCGCCGGAAACACCGGGAGCCTGCGAGAGCACGCTCTGGTATCCCCGGTTGCCCGATCCGATCGCCGAGTTCTGCAAATAATTCTCATCGAGGACGATTCCGGTGTTGACCTGGGTCGGGTCGACGACCGGGGTTTCCGCCATGACTTCGATCTCGCCACCGAAGGTCCCCATCGGCATTTCAATAATGACTGAAGCCGCGCCGCCAAGCGGCACCTTGACCTCGGACCGTTCCTGACTCACGAAACCCGAAAGGTCGACCTTCACGGTGTAGTTGCCGGGAGCGACGCCGATAAAGGCGAAGTCGCCGGCGCCGTCGGTGATCTTGGTCTGCGCGCCGCCGATGAGCACCGGTGACGCAATCGTCACTGTGACGCCCGGCAGGGCGGCGCCCGTGTCATCCACCACTGTACCGATCAATCGTCCGGTCGTCGTCTGCGCGTGCACCGAGGTGACCATCAGCAGGGCGATCACCACCACGAGCGCAGTTCGAACGTTCAAATACCGAAACATATCTCTACCTCCTTGATCCTCTTTACCCTTTTTCTGAAATGATGAGACCAGTAGCCCTGATCTACCTTGAACTGTTCAGCTCCAGCATGAGCAAGATCCATGCCGGAGGATATTCAGTGAATGAGATCTATTCGCGAAATTTCGTACGGAAAACCGAACGAGAGTCCAAAAAACCGTTTATCAAACCCGGGAAGATCGTCTGTTAAGATGGCCCCGGACCTCGGCAGGGCCTGATGTTTGACGTGCCCTCCGAAGGTCGCTCACGGTAGACGGAAACAGGCTCGAGCGGTCAAGAGACCTGATGGTCTCGATCCGTCGATCGAAATCGCGAAAACCGAGTGACCGATGATTGAAATGATGACACCCGGCTCGACAGCGTTCTCACAGGAGAGCTCGGAATCTCACCGTCGCACGAGGCGGCGATTCATCGGTCGAAGCCTGCGGAGGAATAGATGCGTTTCGAAACGACTTTCTGTCTCATCCTTTCGATTGCTGGTCCGACGGCTGCCGCTGCTCCTGCGGTTGACCGCCCTGCCACGAGGCCGGGCTCGGCATTGGATCAGCTGGCTGCGGACTCACAGCGGCAGGCCCACGTCGTCGCCGACCCCGCGACGGGCACACCGAATCTGATCGTCATTCCACCCGGAGCCCTCGAACTCCGCGGAGCCGGCAGTCACGAGAAGGCCCAGGACTTTCTCACCCGTTACGGAACCTCCTTCGGGCTCGACAACCCCGGTCGCGACCTGGTGGCCGGAGAAAGCCGCAGCGACAACCTCGGCATGAACCACCTCCGCTTTACCCAGGCTTACCAGGGCCTGCCGGTTTTTGCGGCGGATCTGCGTTTTCACTTCGACGCCAGGGATGATCTGGTCGCGGTCAACGGCACCGTGGTGCCGAACCTCGACCTCGATCCCACACCATCGGTTGACATGATCGAGGCCTCGGACATCGCCCGTCGCGTGGTCGCCAAGGACCACGGTAGGACAGCGATTGACCTCGAATCCACTCCACCCGAGTTGATGATCTATCGAACCGGGCTCGCCCGCGGCATTCCCGGCACCGACCATCTGGTGTGGATGATGGAAGTAGGCGACGGCGCCGGTATCCGGGAAGACGTTTTTGTAGACGCCCACCGCGGTGTTGTGGTCGACCGGATCAACGGGATTCACGAAATCGACCGCGCGATTTACCACCGGACCTATCCTTCTTCACCTATCTGGCAAGAAGGCGATACCCTCCCCTTCTCCCGCGCCACCTTCTCAACCCAGCAGAACAGCGAAGTCAACGATCTCATCGATGTTGCCGGCGAGACCTACGACCTCTACTCGAACATTACCAGTGGTGAGTGGCTCTCCTACAACGGCAACGACCGCCAGATGAACTCCGTCTACGAGGCCACCACTTTCGACCCTCCGTGCTCAGAGTCCCTCAACGCGAGCTGGAACGGCCGCAACACAAACTTCTGCGGAGGTCTTGCCGTCGACGATGTGATCGCCCACGAGTGGACCCACGCCTACACGGATTACACCCACAATCTGATCTACGCTTGGCAGCCGGGGGCACTCAACGAGAGTTACTCCGACATCTTCGGCGAGATCGTGGACCAGACCAACGGGCACGGACTCGATACACCGGACACAAAGCGCACCGCCGGCGGGTGTTCGACCTTCTTCGGCACTCCCTATCCTCACCTCGACCGTCTCTTCCCCGGCATCTATCGCCGGCGACTATGAGGCCCGCGGCGCCCAGTTCAACCCCAACGCCCCGTGGTCCGAGAGCGCGTTCGTCGAATTGGTCGATGACGGTACCGGAACGGCCAGCGATGCCTGCGAACCCTTACAGGGCTTCACGTCCGGCCGGATCGCGCTGGTCGACCGCGGCGACTGCCCCTTCGTCGACAAGTGCACCAACGCGGCCAACGCCGGCGCGGCCGGGGTCATCATCGCCAACAACGCCGGCGACGGCTTGCTGCTGATGGGCGGCACACGGCCCGCGGGTTACGACACCCCTGCAATCTTCGTGTCCCAGACCACGGGAGAGTCCCTCAAGGCGGTGCTCGGTGAAGGCGTGCAGGCAACTATCGCTCTCGATCTTGCTGGTGATAACTCGGTGCGCTGGCTGGTGTCCGAAGACGGCGCCGGCGGCGCATTCCGCGACATGTGGAACCCCAATTGCATGAGCAATCCCGGTCGGGTCTCCGACTCGGCTTACTACTGCCTCGAAGACGACGGCGGCGGCGTCCACCTCAACAGCGGCGTTCCCAACCATGCTTTCGCGCTGATGGTGGACGGCGGCACCTATAACGGCGTCACGGTAAACGGGATCGGTATGACCCGCGCCGCTCACATTTACTGGCGCGCGATGCGCGAGTACCAGGTGCCGACCACAGGTTTCGCAGACCACGCGGATGCGTTGGAGATGAGCTGTAACGACCTTGTCAACCAGACGCTCACCGACCTCGCGACCGGGCAACCGGTTTCCCAGGTCGTCAGGAACTCGGATTGCAGCCAGGTTGCCGCAGCCATGCTCGCCACTGAGATGCGGCTCGCTCCGACTCAGTGCGGTTTTTCGACCATCCTCGACCCGGACACACCGGCACTCGGCGCCGACAACGTCGTCTATTCCGAGACCTTCGACAGTGCGGCGGCGCTTGACGACTGGACGCTGACCAACCAGGGGGTCGAACCCGAATACGACACCACCCGCAACTGGACGGTCTCGACCTTCCTGCCCGCCGGCCGCGACGGCGGCGCGCTCTATGCCATCAACAGCCCCTTCGTGGGTGACTGCCAGGCCGACGACCAGTCGGGCGTCCTGATGGCCGAGAGCCCGGCCATCAATCTGCCGGCATCGGCCACCTCGCTGTATCTGGTTCTCGACCACTACGTCGCCACCGAACCGGGTTGGGACGGCGGCAACCTCAAGCTGAGCGTCAACGGCGGCGAGTTCGAACTGGTGCCGGCCTCGGCATTTGCCTTCAACCCCTACAACGACGCCATCATCCTCTCGACCACCGACGATGAGCAGAACGAGGTCCCGAACCCCAACCCCCTCGCCGGCGAGCCCGCTTACACCGGCGCCGACGACGGCTCGGTGGAGGGCAGCTGGGGCCAGACGCAGATCGACCTCGAGAGCCTGGCCTCGCCCGGCGATTCGATCCGGGTCCGGTTCGATTTCGGCAACGACGGCTGCAGCGGCGCCGAGGGCTGGTATATCGTCGAACTCCAGGTCGTGGCCGGCGGCCAACCGACGATGTCGGTCCTGCGGCCCAGCCGCAGGATCAGTCCCTGACAATAGCAATCGTTGAACGTTAACGTGGAACGCTAAACGTTCCAGGGTGGGACAATCTCGAGGCTGTGAACGCGGATCGTATTCTGGCACGGGCCTTGCTCATGAGCGAACCGACCGGAGGGCGAAGACGGTCGGGGAGCTATCATGGGCAACTCAACGGAACACACAGCCGCATTCGAGATCGAGGACCTGCGGGACCCCGCCACCACCCAGGACATGGTGCATGTGGTCGTCGCTACCCGCGAAGAGGACCTGTTGTGGGCGGTCTTTGACGGATTCTGCGAACTGCCCACCGTCCGTGTGACCGGCTGCTCCACCCTCCCCCAGACTCGGCAGATCTGCGCCGCCGATCCGCCGACCTATCTCATCATCGACGTCGGTCTCCTCGAACACGAACCGATGGACCTGATCACCCTCGCGAACCTCTCGGATTCGCAATGTCACATCGTCGCACTCACCAACCACCCGGTGTTCGAGATCGGCGCCAGGTTCGGCAACGCGAGGCTGACCTTCCTGCAAAAACCAGTCTCCGCTCACGATCTTCTGCTGCTCCTGCGGCTGCGGATCGGCGACGGGATGCAGCGCGCAAAGGTCTGCTGACGCGTTATTTTTGTCCGCTACTTGACAATTTAACCTTATGCTTATATATTTAAGTTCTGGATGGGGATCTTTGAATCCACCATCGCACACTCGTTCGAATACGCCCGTGATCTTTTAGTCCAACCTTTTGACAGCCCACCTTTTCTTCCTACCAAATACCATCCATACCAACCCACCTTGCACACGGGCCATTCGACGAGTGCGTGCAATTCGGGGCTGTCGCTGATCGCGACAGCCCCGAATTGCTGTTTGATACATCCCGGATGAAAAACCCGTCGGCTCAGGGGTCGTATTGACCAGGGATGCTGAGAGCCCTTTCGATTGATTATTTCTCTATCATGACGACCATGAGGTCTCGATGACCAGCCTGCGTTTCTACCGAAGCGTGGGGCGAGTTCACTCGTGGGTCGCGGCTGCGCTCCTCGCGTGGTGCCTTGCCCCAACCGCGCACGGAGCGGAACCTGAGTTCCCGAACGCCGACGATGGTTGGATTGAAGTGCAGACCGCGAACTTCCTCTTCTTTTCGAACGCCGGCACAGGCGCTACAAAACGCGTGGCCGAGGATCTCGAGGAGCTGCGCGCGTGCGCTCGCCCAGCTCACCGACCTCAAATTGCAGTCACCGGTGCCGACGTTCATCTATGTGTTCAAAAACGACCGCTCGTTCACTCCCTACAAGATGCTCTACAACGACGAACCCGGAGTCATGAGCGGCTACTTCTTCGATCGCGAAGACGCCAACTACATTGCGATCGACGCCGGGTCCCGAAACGCCTCCGGCATCGTTTTCCACGAGTACGTGCACTACGTCCTGGCCAACAACTTCTGGTGGTTGCCGGTGTGGTTGTCTGAGGGGCTGGCCGAGTTCTACCAGACGTTCGAGGTGGTAGACAACACCGTGTATCTCGGCCGTCCGATCAGCAGCCACCTCGCGACCCTCCACGGTTCGACCCTGGTTCCCCTGGCCGAGCTCCTGGCCGTCGACCACGAATCACCGCTCTACAACGAAAAGAACCGGAAGGGAGATTTCTATGCCCAGTGCTGGGCCCTGACCCACTATCTCGTGCTTGGAAACCAGGAACGCCGGCAACAGCTCGGACGCTACATCGCTTCCATTGAGCGCGGGTTACCGCCGGAGACCGCGTTCGCCGATGCGTTCGGCTCTGATTTCGAGCGGATTGAACGTGACGTCCGAACGCACCTGCGTGGCCCGAGGATTCCGATCCTCAAGTCCAACGCCGAGATCGACGTCGACGACTCGATGACCATCCGGGAGATGTCGTACGCCGACGTGCTCTACCGCCTCGGGGATCTGCTCTCGATCCAGATGCCGGAGCGCCCGGAAAACGCCGCTTTCTTCTCAAAAGCGCTCGAGGTCGACGCCAACCACAGCCCCTCTCTGACCGCACTCGCCCTGGTGGCCGAGGAACGGGCCGACTGGGAGGCCGCGGGGAACTTCTACGCCCGCGCGGTCCGCGCGAATCCGGACGACGCCGTGGCGTTGTATCACCGCGGGGAGTTCCTCAGCCGGCAACGCGGCGACCCTCAATCGGCCCTCGCTTCCCTCACCAGAGCGACTCAGCTGGAACCGTCGTTCGCCCCCGCGTGGGCGGCTCTCTCGCACCTCTATGTACAACTCGGTGATTCTTCGCCCGCGGCCCTCGCCGCGGCGGAGACGGCGCACCGCCTCGAGCCGGCCGACGACGACGCCACGTTGAGCTTGCTCCGGCTCTATCTCCGGCTGGACCGGCGCGAGCAGGCGGAGCGTCTCATCGAAACCGACCTGCAGAGCGCCCCCGGGACCCGGGGCGAGGCCTGGATGGCCCTGCTGCTCAACGACCTCTTGCGCGCCCGCGAGCTCCTCCACGAGGATCAGACGGCCCAGGCCTCGGCCCGCCTCGACGCCGCGGAGGCCGATTTGCAGTTTGCCACCCGGCGGGAGATCATCGAGCGGGGCCTTGTCGAGGTCAGAATCGCGCTCAGCGAACACAACGGCGCCAAGATCTACGATCTGGCGTTCGCCGAATACGAACGCGACGAACCCGCGGCCGCGCGGGCCCTGCTCGAAAAGGCCCTCGCGGAGCTTCCCGCTGAGGGACCGGTCACGGCAACCTGCCGCCACCTCATGGATGTCATCGACCACCCCGAGGAGTACGCTCCTCCAAAAGAGACCCCGGCGTCGCCGACCCCAGAGGAGATCGAAGACCTCAACCGCATGCTCGCCGCCGGCGACCTCGAGAACGCGGTGCGATACCTCGGTCAGATCCGGGAACGTTCGACTGGTGCGCAGACTCGGTGGATCGACAGAAAGATCCGGGAACTGGAGGGGACCCTCACCTACAACCGCTACGTCGATACTTACAACGCCGCCGTGGATCTCTACAACCTGCAGCAGTTCGCCCGGGTCATCACGATGCTCGACGATCTTCTCGCAACGTTGCCGGAGGGGCCGCAGGCGGCGTCGGTTCGAGCACTCAGGGATGACGCCCGCGCAGCACTTGAGAAACGTTCAAACGTTCAACGTTAAAACCTTTCAACGTTGCCCGCTTCGCCAGCAACACGTGGACGACTCTAAAGGTGGGACGGCGTAGCCCCAAGCGAAGCCGGGAAGCCCACCCTACCGGCTCGCTCGATGTGTTGGTCCGACGCAGGGTGGGCCTTGGCCCACCTTCAGTCCCGCTGCCAACCTTGTGACGTCTACACGTTGCCGGAATCGCACCAGGATTCCAGCGACTCGCGGCAGCCGTCCTCGAAGTCGACGAAACGAACCGCGAAGCCCGTCACCTTCTCGCGGCGCGGAGCGGCGTGGCGAGCCACCACCCCCGAACCTCGAACCGGTTCGCCGTTGGGCAGGGTGAACTCGAAGACGCACCCGCTGCCGATCGACAGCATGGGTGAGTCGGTCACCAGCATGCCGGTCCGCGAGAGATTCACGACCCAGCCCTTGAACGCAGTTTCGTCCTCGATTCTGACCCGGACCCGCGCCGATATCCGGGGCGAAAACCGCGGAGCGACCTGCAACAGGTGGGCCGCTCCCTGACCGATGACGCCGAGGTGTTCCTGTCCCGAAAAGACCAGGAACGGCCCCCCTTCGGCGCCCGACCGCGCCTCCGTCATCATTTCCGGAATCGTGAGGAGAAGCAGCGAAGCGTCCTTGCTCGCACTCGCAGAAACGTGGATGGCGGCCACGAACTCACGTAGTTTGAGGTCCGGCAGCGGATAACGACAGATAACAAGGTCAAATTTTTCGCGGATGGCGCGGGTCGCAGCCTCGGCCGCCTGCGCCACCGTTTCCATTGCGAGGCTGCTCCGCCTCAGAACCGGTCCGATCCGGTCGAGGGTTTCCTTGTCGAGGGCGACGGCGAGGATCCGCTTGGTCTCGTCCACCGCTCACTCCACGCGCGCGAGTCCGCTGTACACCGGCGGAAGAAGCCCAAATGCGCTCATCCCATAAGTTTAGCTCAATAACGGGAACAAATGCGCAATCGTCGGCGTAGTATGGGGCGTTCCGATCCCCCAGGAGGCATCAATGATCGAGGTCGAGCGTCTGCGCAAGAGCTTCAACTCCCTGCTGGCCGTTGACGATGTGTCTTTTGCCGTCGGCGAGGGTGAGGTCTTCGGCCTTCTCGGGCCCAACGGGGCCGGCAAGACCACCACCATCAACATGATCTGCGGGGTCCTCAAACCTGACAGTGGCCGCGTGCTGATCGGCGGCAAGGATATCTGGTTGGAACCGAAGACCGTCAAACAGGGGCTGGCGGTGGTGCCGCAGGAAATCTCGGTGTACGAGGACATCACGGCTCGCGACAACCTCAACTTCTGGGGCTCGCTGTATGGATTGCGTGGCGGCGACCTGCGATCGAGGGTCGATGAATCGTTGACCAGAGTCGGCCTCTCCGATCGAGCCGGGGACAAGGTCAAGGGGTTTTCCGGCGGCATGAAACGCCGGCTGAACCTCTGCATGGGCCTCCTCCACCGGCCCCGGGTCCTGCTGCTCGACGAGCCCACCGTGGGCATCGACCCGCAGGCGCGGCTCAACATTCTCGAAGTGGTGAAGGAGGTCGCGGCCTCCGGCACCACCGTGCTCTACACCACGCACTATATGGACGAGGCGCAGGATCTGTGCGACCGCATCGCCATCATCGACCACGGCAAGATCCTGACCGTCGGAACCCTCGATGAGCTGACCCGGCTCGCGGGCGAAGCGGAGGTCCTCCGGCTCAGCGGCCGGTTCGACGACGCCGCACGCGCACACCTCGAAACCGTCGCCGGGGTTCGTGTGCTCAAGGCCGACAGCGACGTCGCCGTGCTTTCGGTCGATGCCGACGGCCCGGGACTGCTCGCGATCCTGCCGAAGATCCTGGAAGCTGACTTCGGGGTGGAGGACGTCTCGATCCAACAGCCCAATCTCCAGAGCGTCTTCATCAGCCTCACCGGCAAGGAGCTGCGCGACTGATGGCCGCCCTCGCCATCGTCCGCCGCGACCTGGTCAGGTACCTCCGCAATCCGGTTCGAACCGCCATGCTGTTCGCGGTCCCGCTGATGCTCTCGGGGATCTTCGCGCTGGTCTTCGGCGGCGGCGGGGCCGATCAGATCTCGATCAAGGTCCTGCTCTTCGACGAGGACGAGAGCCTGCTCTCGAAATTCCTCGAGGGGGCCGGCGGGTCGTCGGAGATGGATCAGCGGCTCGACATCGTTGCGGTCGGGGCCGAGGGCTACGAGATGATGGATCGCGGCGAAGCGTCGGCCCTGGTTCACCTTCCGAAGGGCTTCACCAGCGACTACCTGGCCGGGTTGCCCACCACCATCGAGGTCGTCAAGAACCCCTCCGAGCGCTTTCTCCCGAAGGTCGTCGACGAGGGCGTCATTCTCGGCGCGGTGGCGCTGTCGGCGGGATCCCGCGTGTTCCGCAGCGAGTTCGAACAGGTCGGTACCTTTTTTGGAAGCGACTCCGCTCCATCGGATTTCGCAGTGGCGTCGGTGAGCACCGGGTTCAACCAGAAACTCAAAAGCGTCGGCAGGTTCCTGATGCCTCCGGTGGTCGAGCTCGAGACCCTCACCCTGAAAGATGAGACGACCGACGAGCCCGCACCGGATTTCAATATCCTCGCGTATTTTCTGCCAGGCTTTTCGGTGATGGGGATTCTTTTTCTCGCGCAGTCGGCAACCCGCGACATCCTCCGCGACCGCGAGCAGGGTCTGGTCCGCCACCTCCTGACCGCCCCGGTCTCCACCGCCGACTACGTGCGCGGCAAGGGATTGACGGTGCTCCTGGTGACTACGGCCGGGTTCGCCGTCCTGGTCGCCATCGGTTTGGCGGCCGGGGTCTGTTGGGGACCTGCCCCGGCGGCCGCCGCCATGGTGGTGGCATCCGCGGTCATGGCCAGCGGAGTCCTGATGCTCATCACCAGCTTTGTCGGCAGCGAACGCCAGGGCGACACCCTGACCACCATCGTGATCATGGTGTCGTCGATGCTCGGCGGCGCCTTCGTCCCGATCTCTCAGATGCCGAAGTTCCTCTTGCCGGTTGCCGCCTCCACGCCGGTCTACTGGTCGGTTGAAGGTTTTTCCAAGCTCACGATAGGCGGCGGCGGCTTTTCTGACGTTGCCCCCAATCTGGCGGTCCTCTTCGGGGTCGGCGGTTTGTGTATGGTGGTCGGATCACGGCTTCTGCAACGCAAGCTCGAACGAGGAGTCGTGTGATGGGCAGGATCGCCGCCATCGCCCTCAACGACCTTCGCCTGACCCTCGCCGACCGCGGCGCGGTGATGTGGATGTTCCTGCTGCCGATCGTCTTCGCCACCTTCTTCGGTCTCGTCACCGGCGGCGGCAGCTCCAACCCGGCAGACGCGCAGGCCAGCCTGACCGTGGTCGACAACGATGGCGGCCTGGTGGCGAGAAGGCTCATCGAGGACCTGGCGGGACAGGGCGTCGCGATTGAAGAACTCTCACAGGAGGAGCGCGCGGCCTCCGAGGAAGTGGTGCGAACCCTGGTCATCCCCGAAGGCTTCAGCGATGGCGTCCTGGGCGGCACGCAGCAAACGCTGCGGCTGGAAAAGGAACCCGGGTCCTCCGACGAGGCCGGGTTGGTGGTGCAGGCGCGCATCGTCGCCGCCATCGCCCGGCTGATCGGACGAACCGTCGAGGCGTCCCAGGGACTGGCAAGCGGTGAACCGGTCCCTCAACAAGCCTTTTCCGAGGTCGTGGTCCCGGACGATCTGGTATCGGTGGAATCGCAATTTGCGGGCGAGGCCACGACTCACCCCGACGGCTTTGCTCAATCCATCCCCGGGATGGCAGTGATGTTTGTCATGCTGGTGGCTCTGACCTACGGCGCCGCCACCATTTCCGCCGAACGGGCCAACGGCCAATTGCGGCGTTTGATCACCACCCCGGTGTCACGCGCCGAGCTCGTCGCCGGTAAGATCGGCGGCCGTTTCGCCATTGCCGCGGCACAGATCACGACCCTGGTGCTGGTGGGCGTGATCGCCAATCGCTTCTTTGGCATCGAGATCGGAGACCGGCCGTTCCAGATGTGGCTCGTTCTGTTGCTCTACGGTCTGGTGGTGGCCCCACTCGGCATCGCCGTTGGCGGCTGGTTCAAAGAGCCTGACCGCGCCGCGAATGTCGGGGTCATGGCGACGATGGCGATGGCGGCCTTCGGCGGTTGCTGGTGGCCCATCGAAGTCGTCTCCAAGCCTCTCAAGACGGTTTCGCTCATGCTCCCGTCGGGTTGGGCGATGAAGGCCCTCCACGGGTTGATTTCCTTCGGCAGGGATCTCACGGACCTAGGGCCCGAGCTGCTGGCGCTGTCTGCTTTCGGAATCGTTTTCTCGCTGCTCGCAGCGAGGTCTTTACGGGTGGACTGACACCGGATTTGTGTCTCCGGTCGACGACACCGGATCCAGGTTCAACGAGGTCCGTGGTACAACATGAACATGGTCGGCGACTTCAACACCGCTGCCGAACTCGATCTGGCGCGCAGACTCGCGTCTTCGGGAAGAGATCCGGTCGAGGCTGACCGTCTGGCGCGCCTGATCCTTCTGTTCCTGATCCTCCCCGACCCGCCCAAGACCGCAACCACCTTTCCCCGCTTTGCGGACTTGAGATCTACAGTCGAAAAACTGATCGTCTCGGGCGACGGCGAGGCGCTCGAAGACGCCTTCCTCGAGCTCTACGCCCACCTCCACATGAACGAGGCACCCTACACCAGCGACGAACGACGACGGCTCGACGAGGCGGGCGGCTACTGGAACCACGCCGGCGGTCTCGCGCCGATCCTCAAGGCCGGACCGTGGATCGGACCGGAAACCGTCAGCGCCGACTTCGGCGCCGGCAACGGCCTGCAGGGCCTCCTGCTCCAGGTCCTCTATCCGCACCGCCGGACTGTCCAGATCGAGATCTCCGAACGCGCAGCGGCGATCGGCCAAGCACTGCAGGAGTGGCTGCGGGTCCCGGAGGAGCGGATCGAGTGGAAGGTCGCCGATGTCCTCGACACCCCGGCGACCGGTTATGACTTCATCTACCTCTACCGACCCGTCCGGCCGGAAGGCCCGGGGCGGGACTTCTACACCCGCTTTGCCCGCGAGGTCGAGTCCGAGACCGTTCCGCCGATCATCTTCTCCATCGCCGACTGCCTGAGCGAGTTCCTCTCCGACCGCTACGATGTCTTCTACGGCGACGGCCACCTGACCTGTTTCAAACCCAGATAGGGCTTTGGGCCTGGGGCTTGACGGAATTGGTCGGCACACAGGAGTGGCGGAGGGTCGTGTGCGGCGGAGGTGCCATTTTTCGCGTTGTCTGACCCTCACGCTTTCAATACGGTAACCCGTCTCTGGCAAACAATGCGAAGAGTGGCTCCTCCCGGGAAGCGCGTTCACAAAGGCGGTCTCGCTTGAACGCCTCTTCAGAGTCGGGCATACCGGAACCACTCACACCAAGTGAACGACTCTGATGGTGGGCTGAAGCCCATCCTACGATGGCGGTCGGAATGTGGGTCCGAAGTAGGGTGGGCCTTGGCCCACCTTCACTCACACCAACCGGCGGCTGATGGCCCGGAAGATGTTGGCGACGCGGTCGCCCCAGGGCAGGCGTGAGAAGACGTTCTTGACCACACCCTTGGTGAAGTAGGTCTTCTCCGAGTAGTCGATGGCGACCTCGACCAGCGCCGGTGTACCGGCTCGGGTGAGCTCGAGGGCCGCCGGCAGGACCGCATCGAGCTCGGAGTCGCGAAGGATCCGAAAGTAGCGGCAGCCGGTGGCCCGAGCGAATCCTTCGAGGTCGTAGTCGGGCAGTACACTCGAAGTCTCCCGGTTGACCTGCATCTTCTGGAATTGCGCGATCTGCGACAGCTTGCCGTCGCGCAAGACGCACACCAACGGCGCCGTTCGGTAGGCCGCCGCGGAGATCAGCTCGACCCCCGTCATCAGAAACGCACCGTCTCCGGGCAGGGCCACGACATCGCGGCCGGGGTGGGCAAAACAGGCGCCGATGGCCGCAGGCACCGAGTAGCCCATACAGGAAAAATCGGTGGGTGCGAGAAACCGTCCCGGCGCTTCCAGACGCAGGTGCTCAACGGCGAGAAAGGTGCCGTTGCCGCTGTCGGTAGCGAAGATGGCGTCGGCACGGCAGTGGCGCTGGAGGGCCTCGAACAGGAAATGCGGTGTCACCCCGTTTTCGCTTGTTTGCCGCCGCCACCGGCCCACCACCTCGGCCTGCCCTCTCGCAATATCGGCCGCCAGGCTCTCCCACGGGCGATTCCCCTCAATCAGACCGATCAACGCCTCGACAAAGAGCCGTGCGTCACCCGAGATCACCAGCTTCGCCGGAAAATTTCGGTTGAAGACCGCGGGCTCGATGTCGACGTGGATCAGGTCGGCGGGTGGCTCGATACCGAAGCCTGCCGTCGTCACCTCGCCGAACCGGCAACCGATCGCCAGCAGACAGTCGCAACCGTCCATGATCCTGCGCGCGAACCCTGGGGCCTGCCGGCCGAAACCGTTCCACAACCACAGGGGGTGGCTCTCGGGAAAGACGCCCTTGCCGCTGAACGATGAGGTCACCGGCGTTCCCAGTTGTTCGGCCAGCCGCACCAGGAGATCGGCGGCGCCGGCAGCGCCCTTGCCGAGGTAGATGGCGGGTGACTGCGCTTCCGCCAGCATGGACGCGGCCCGCTCCACGAGGTCGGGGTCCGGCACGGTTCCGGTTTCGGGTTCGGGTTTGTAATGGACCTCGCCGATTTCGTGCCGCAGCATGAAGAGCTGGGCCGGGATCTCCACCGCCACCGGCCCCGGCGCTCCACGGCGGGCGATCTGGAAGGCGCGGCGAATGGTCGGATAGAGGTCTTCCGCCCGCTCGACCCTCACCGCTTCCTTGGTGATGGGCCGCAGGGCCGCGAGCTGGTCGATGGCGTGCAGCTGGTAGGCCGCATTCGTGTCCGAGCGGATGCCGCTCGCGAGCACCACCATCGGCACATTGTCCATCCACGCCTCGGCAATCCCCGACATGCTGAAGGTCACACCTGCGCCGGGAACCACGTTGATGACTCCGACCTCGTCCGACGACCGGGAATAGCCGTCGGCGAGAAAGGCGCCGGCAACCTCCGATGTCACGAGCACGGTCTCGATGCCTTCTTCGTTGGCGAGGGCGTCATAGAGCTCGATGTTGTGGGTACCGGGTATACCGAAGGTGTAGCGAACGCCCTCGTCGAGGAGGGCGCGGGCGATCTCTTTCGCCGCGCGGGTCTTCATGACAGCAACTCCTGTGCATTGTTGCGAATGCCCTGAGCGACACGGTCCGCCAGGGCCATCACCGTGACGTAGGGATTGACCTCCGAACACTGTGGAAACAGACTCGAGTCGGCGACGAAGAGCCACGGCACGCCGTGCACCCTTCCCCACCCGTCGGTCACCGAGTCGGAGGCGTCGCGGCCCATTCGGCAGCCGCCCATGAGGTGGGCCGATGTGATCGAGATCTTGCCGGGTTTGACGTTGTCGCGGGGAATGAGTTCCTCGACCCGGCCGGCGTCGGCGGCATCGATGAAGAACGTCTTCCCCGCCGGCGCGTGGACCCGTTTGGCCCCTGCGGCAAAGAACACGCGCGCACTCGCCACCATCGAGGCGTGGAGCGCGTCGAGGACCGTCGGTGACAAGGTGTAGTCCACCACCGCATCGCCTTTCGAGTCAAGGGTCACGCGGTTGTCCGGCAGTGCCGCGTCAACGGCCAGGACGAGGATCATCTGCAACCGCGGGAAGGCGCGCATGAGCTCCGAGTGCTCGGAGCCGAAACCAATCAGGTTCTTGGCCGTGACGAACGGGAAATACATGCAGGTCTCGAGCAGGAAACCACGGTCCGCAACGAACTGGTCGCAGTAGTAGCTCTTGGGATGGCCGGTGAAATTGGAGATTTCGCGCTCGTGCTCGCCGACCAGGATCAGGGCCGGGTGGAGAGTGAGGTAACGTCCCAACATGGGCAGGCGCTCGCCGAACCCCGATCGCAACAGCAGCGCCGGTGAGCTGGTGGCGCCACCCGCGCAGACTACTACCGCCTTCGCCTTCACCCGGTGTTCACCCGTTTCCCACCGCGACGGCCGTCCGAAGCCCGGGTCGGTTACCACTGCTTCCACCTCCCGGTCGCCGATCGTGGTGACCCGGCAGTTGGTGATCACCTCGACCCCCTGCGCTTCCGCCTGCGGCAGTTGCACGATGTGGGTGCCCTGTTTGGCCTGGTTGGGACAGCCGAGGTTGCACAGGCTGGAGGACTTGCAGCCCTTGACGTTGATGGGGAACTGTTCCACCCGGTAGCCGAGTTTGCGGCAGCCGTCGGCGAACAACCGGTTGTTATCGTTGATCAGGTCTTCGTCCAACAGATGGACGTTGTTCTCCTCCATGTACTTCATCGACCGCGGGTGGAGATCCGCGAAATCCAGCCCGGGCACGTTCCACCGCTCGACAACCTCCTCAGGCATGGTCAACGAGGTCCCGGTGTAGATCACCGTCGAACCTCCATACGCCCGCCCTGCGGCCAGGGTCACCGACCGGTCGCGGGTGAAGGTGCCGCCGGAGTCGATGTAGAGCTTCTTGACCATCTCCAGTTCGCGCCCGGTGTAGTCGTCGTCCTCGAGCCTGGCACCCCACTCGAGGACCGCTATGCGGACACCCGAGGCGCACAGGGGGGCCAGTTCCCTAGCCGCCGTACCGCCGCCCGCCCCGGAGCCGATAATGACGATGTCGTACGCGTGCTCACGCACGAAGACCGTCCCGGCCGTCAAACGTCGGGCAATACCCGACCAGGGAGTTGGTCTCCGGCTGGGCGTAATAGCCCATGAACACCATGGTCTTGAGACCCCACGTCCCCTTGCGCAACAGCTCTACCGGACAGTCCTCGAACCACCGCAGGACTGCGTCTTGACGCTCGGTCGAAAGCCGGTCGAGCGGTCCACCATAACGCGCCAGCGGCGCCCACCGGAGGACGCCGAGAAAGATCGCGAACTGCCGTCGAACTGCTGGTTTCCGATCTCCAAGCGCTTCGTCGATGATGCCGAAGAACCGGCCCGCAGCTGCGGCGTCAAGACTGCTGGTTTCGGGGACGATTCTCGAGGCAACGACGCGAAGAAACTCGGCCTTTTCGCGGGAGAGCGATTTCATTGCGGCATTCTATCCCGGATCATTCATGAAATATTTGGGATATACGTCCGCCGTCGGGAAATGCCATAATCCAGCACTACGTTATGTACTGGCAGCGACTGCCGCGATGTACCGGTTGCAGCAAGACCTGGGGGAAGACACTTGGCCATCGATCCGCCGTCACGACCCACACCGAATAGCATTTCTCTTTTGGCAAGCTCGGACTACGTCGAACAGATGTACGAGCAGTGGCAAAAAGATCCCAGTGCCATGGACTCGGAATGGCAGCTGTTCTTCTCCGGGTTCGACCTCGCCTACCGTCCATCGGGCCCTGTCGCCTCGGAACGCGCCGCCGATCAGTCGAAGGTGGCGAGTCTTATCTTCGCCTACCGCAACATCGGCCACCTGATCGCCGACCTCGATCCCCTCGGTGACAATCTCGAAAGCCATCCCCTCCTCGAACTCGAGACCTTCGGTCTGACTGAGGAGCACCTCGACCAGATCTTCGACACCGGCCATCTCGAGGGAGCGCAACAGGCGACCCTGCGAGAAATCCTGGGTGTTCTCACGGACACGTACTGCCGGACGGTCGCCGTCGAGTACCTCCACATCCAGGACATGGAGGCCCGCAGGTGGCTCCAGGCCGAGATGGAGCCGAACCGCAACCGCCCGGAACCGAGCCGCGAG
>CAVQQV010000040.1:0-5358 GCA_963714885.1 Candidatus Sulfomarinibacteraceae bacterium
GCGGCGTCCGCGGCCGCCGCGGACGGCCACGTGCAACCCGCCGAGCAGGCCTTGCAGAGCCCGGCTGCGCCCGAAGTTGCGGCCGCCGCGCCTCAGACATCCCCCAAAATCACCGGGTTGTCGCCCGCAGTCCAGCGGATGGTACTCGAGCACGGTGTCGACCCCACTGAGATCGAGGGCACCGGCAAGGACGGTAGGATCCTCAAGGGCGACGTCATCCGCTTCGTCGAGAGCCGTACCGCAGAACCACAAGCCGCACCTCCGACGGCAGCGCTCACCCCACCCCCCTCCGCAACGCCGAAACCGGCCGCCACACCGTCACCGCCGGTCGCTACGGGCGAGCGCCAGACCCGGGCACCGATGTCCCGCCTCAGACAACGACTCGCCGAGCGGCTGGTCGAGGTGCAACACAACGCCGCCATCCTGACCACCTTCAACGAGGCCGACATGACAGCCGTCATGAACCACCGCGCGGCCTACAAAGAAGAGTTCAAGAAGCGCCACGGCATCGGCCTCGGCTTCATGTCCTTCTTTGTCAAGGCCACGGTGGACGCCCTGAAAACCGTACCCGGCGTCAACGCCTATATCGAAGGCGACGAGGTCGTCACGAACCACTACTACGACATCGGTGTCGCCGTCAGCACCGACAAGGGTCTGGTCGTGCCGGTCATCCGCGACGCCGACCGCCTGACCATGGCCGGGATCGAGGCCGGAATCGCCGACCTCGCCACACGCGCTCAGGAGCGACGTCTCGAGCTCTCCGATCTCACGGGAGCGGTCTTCACCATCTCCAACGGCGGCGTGTTCGGTTCGTTGCTCTCGACCCCGATTCTCAACCCTCCCGGCAGCGCCATCCTCGGTATGCACTCGATCCAGAAACGCCCGGTGGCGGTGAATGACGAGGTCGTGATCCGGCCGATGATGTACCTCGCCATGTCCTACGACCACCGCATCGTCGACGGGCGCGAGGCCGTCACCTTCCTCAAACGGGTCAAGGAGTGCATCGAAAACCCGGAACGCATGATGTTGGAGATTTGACCCATGGAACGCCTCGACCTCGTGATCATCGGCTCAGGGCCCGGCGGCTACGTGTGCGCCATCCGCGCCGCGCAGTTGGGCTTGAAAACGGCGCTGGTCGAACAGCACAGCGCCCTCGGCGGCACCTGCCTCAACGTCGGGTGCATCCCTTCGAAGGCGCTGCTCGAGTCGTCCGAGTTTTATGAGGCCGCGCGCGAGCGCGCGGCTGATTTCGGCGTCGTGGTCTCCGATGTCGGTCTCGACCTGCAACAGATGATGGCTCGCAAGTCCGGCATTGTCACCGAACTCACCGACGGCGTCGCCGGGCTGATGAAAAAGAACAAGGTCACCGTCTTCACGGGACGCGGTGTCGTGACCGCTTCAGGGAAGGTCACGGTTCACGGCGACGACAGCGAAAAGGTGCTCGAGACCGCCAACATCTGTCTCGCCATGGGTTCGGTGCCGGTGGAGCTCCCCTTTCTTCCTTTTGACGGCGAACGGGTGGTCTCGTCCACCGAGGCGCTCGCGTTCTCCGCGGTCCCGAAGAGCCTGGTTGTGATCGGCGCCGGCGCGGTAGGACTCGAGCTCGGCAGCGTCTGGCGACGCCTCGGAGCCGAGGTCACCGTGGTCGAAATGCTCCCTACCATCGCCCCGTTCGCCGACAAGCAGATGTCCAAAACCCTGCAGCGGTCACTCGCCGACCAGGGCATGGAATTTCGACTCGAAACCAGGGTCACTGCGGGCAAGGTGCTCAAAAAGAACGTCAAATTGACGGTGGAGGACTCCAAGGGCGAGACGGAGGAGCTGACCTGCGACACGGTGCTTGTGGCGGTGGGGCGGAGGCCCAACACCACGAGCGCGGGGATCGACACCGTCGGCATCGCCCTCGATGACCACGGCCGCGTGGCGGTCGACGACCACTTTCGCACGAACATTGACGGGATCTTCGCCATTGGCGATCTGGTCCGCGGACCGATGCTCGCCCACAAGGCCGAGGACGAGGGCGTGGCGCTGGCCGAACAATTGGCCGGTAAGCCCGGTCACGTCAACTACGACGTCATGCCCAACGTGGTCTACACCGAGCCCGAACTCGCCATGGTCGGCCGCACCGAGGCGGAACTCAAGGATGCCGGCATCGCGTTTGCGACCGGGCGCTTCATGTTCCGCGCCAACGGCCGCGCCAAGGGGATGGGGCTGCTCGACGGCATGGTCAAGATCCTCGCTGACAAGGACACCGATGAGATCCTCGGCGTCCACATGGTGGGCCCCCGCGTCTCCGAACTCATCGCCGAGGCCGCAGTGGCAATGGAGTTCCGGGCATCGGCCGAAGACCTCGCCCGCACCTGCCACGCCCACCCCACCCTGTCGGAGGTCGTCAAGGAAGCCGCGTTGGCGGTAGACAAGAGGGCGTTGCACTCCTGAATTTCGGATTTCGGATTTCGGATTTTCCGCCCAACCACCCACGGAGAAACCGCAGCGCACGCAGATAGACGCAGATATCGGACCCCGCCCGCCCGGTAGCCGAGACGGCTGCCCCACAAACGCACTGGTATAGGGTTTCCTGGGGGGCACCTATGCGAGTCTTAGATTGGGCGACACCCACGTGAATGGGTGAAATACTAGGCGCTGGTTGTGTGGTTCCCACCGGAGAAGGTCTAACTTCGGTATGCTCGAGTGGCGCCATTTAGGAGTTGGAAATGGAACAAATGCGTGCTGGAGTCTACCCCGTTTTCCGTGTTTTGAGGTTGTGTTGCTTCGCCATCTGTTTGGTGGCGCTCGCAGGACCGGTTGCCGCATCGTCGGGACCCGACGTCGCCCCTCCGGTCTTGAGAACCGCGATCGATGACGAGTCCAATCAGACTGTCGCCGCGGAACCTCACAAGGAATCCAGCCCGCTGTCGGCTGCGATCATGAATGCCCTTAGCCGATCAACCGAAGGCCTGCAGGTCTTCGATCTAGAGAACGGTGGTAGAGGCGTCGACCTCGAAGGTCGCTTTCGACTCGTCTTCATGGTTCAGGTTCGAGCGGACGGCTCGTTGGAGACTTCGTGCGTTGACGACGTGCAGGCGGTCGAAAAGCTGATGGCCCTCGGTTCGGCGAAGGCCGGAATCGATATCCGGGTCCCCCACGCGCTTTCGGCGGTCGCGCCACCGTCGCAGCTCTCCTATAAGGCGGCCGAGGTCAACGCGACCCTCGCCATCGACCCGAGTCGACTGGCCGGCGCCGACGCCCTGGGGCGGCCGCTGCTCTATAACCCGAATCCGCTCGAACTGGGCTCCTCGATTTCCCACTGGGACCTGTCGGCCGCCCCTGACCTCCTGATGGAGCCGACCGCGTCGCCGGACGTCGGCTTCGGCGAGGTTGACCTCACGCTCCCGCTCTTCCAGGACATTGGCTGGCCCGCCGGTTCCTCCACCCTGACCATCAGGGTCAAAGACGCCGGTGGCGAAGGCTTCAACGATGCCACCGTTGTCCCAGCGTCTCCCGCCAACCCGGGAGGGACCACTGTTGGTGGGCAGCGGCTGGCCGCTTTGCAGTGGGCTGCGGACGTCTGGGGGGCTCTCCTCGGCAGCGAAATCGAGATCAACATTGACGCCGCCTTCGACGAGTTCGACTGCGCTCCCGATGAAGGAGCGGTGCTGGCGGCGGCCGGTACGCGCTACCTGTTCTCCGATTTCGCCAACGCCCCACGCCAGGGGACCTGGTATCACGGCGCTCTCGCCGAAGCCTTGGCGGGCGAGAATCTCAGCACGACCGAAAACAACCGCCCCCCGAACACCGGCGACCTGGTGGCGAACTTCAACAGCCGAATCGACGAGGGCTGCCTGGCGCCGACCTACCGCTTCTACTACGGTCTGGACGGCAACACGCCGAGCGGCCAGGCTTCCTTCGCCATGGTGGCCCTCCACGAGATCGCGCATGGGCTGGGGTTCCAGAGCGTCGTCGATCCCAGCACCGGGTCGCTGCCGATTTTTGCCGGCCTCCCGCGGCAACCCGGAATCTACAACGTGTATACCTTCGACACCGAGATCGGGCTCCACTGGGACGTCATGACCAACGACGAACGCCGGACCTCCGCCGTCAACACCGGACGGTTGGTCTGGGATGGAACGGCCTCTGTCGATGCAGCGCCTCAGATACTCGACAACGCCCCGCGGCTTCTTATCAACTCACCTCCGAGCGTGGCCGGGAGTTACGCGGTACAAACAGCCCAGTTCGGGCCGCCGGTGAGCCTTGTGGGAGTCTCGGAGGTACTGGCCGTGGTCCGCGACGGCTCGAATACGCCGTTGCTGGGCTGTGAACCGCTGGTCAACGCCGGGGAGATCATGGGCAAGATCGCCGTCATCGACCGCGGTACGTGCTTGTTCGTCGAGAAGGTGAAAAACGCACAGAACGCGGGCGCTGTGGCGGCGATCATCGTCAACAACCAGCCGCAGGGCCTGCCGCCGATGGGCGGCGACGACCAGACCATAGTCATCCCGTCGGCGGGAATCTCGATGGCGGACGGCAACCTGATCAAGGAGGCGCTCGGGCTCACCGCGACGCCGCGGCGAGCCGGCCGTCGTGTCGCCGCGACCGGCGGGACTCCGTAGTTTTTTGCTTCCGCATCGCAGGCCGGCCACACAGGTGTCGAGTAGACCCGGACGGTTACCCGCCCGAGCCCCCCACAGATCCGGACGCTCGGATTTCCCGCATCCGGCTCTTCAGGCGCATGGGTTCGCTGCGGGCCGGTTGACCGCCACGAACCCGCTGGTCGTCCCAGCTCAGCTATCCGATGCAGTCTCGTTAAGACGCTACCGAGGTTCAATGCCTTCGCCATCTTCCCCTCCACCGGCACCATGCCCTGGCGCCCCCTTCCCTCCTTCGGGTCCCTGTGGGTTCGGTTCCCAGGACTCTCACGCCATTTTTCGCATTGTGTGAATACGGGTGTCCTGGTGAACGAATTCCCTCAGGGTACACAATGCGAAAGGTGCCTCCTCCCGGGAAGCTCGTAAGGTAACGCGCCATGTGTTGTGAAGGTTCTCTCTGAAAGCCGTTGGCGGGTCGTTCACGGCACGCCAGCACGAATCTGACTGACGCAATGGTGGTGGCAGGCCCTGAAGAAGGGCCTACGACATTTCACACATCCGCCGTCGGAGAAACCGCAGATAACACAGATAGACGCAGATGACGTGCCACCCACCACTCCCCTCGCCCCGAAGCTCAGAATAGGTCGGACGGCGCCGTTTGAGGTCTTCAAAATTTCTCCATTTTTTCTAGATATATTCTATTTTTCTGGAATTTTTCTAGATTTTACCAGATTGAAATTCTTGATTCGATCAACCCGACCGGGTCACCGGT
>CAVQQV010000041.1:0-45649 GCA_963714885.1 Candidatus Sulfomarinibacteraceae bacterium
ACTCACGGAGCCGCTGATGTCGGCACTGCCCGACACCCGGCCGGTCGAGTGTTCCGGAACCGTGAGGGGCAGCGCGGCCAGATCGAGCATGCTCCACGACAGCTGCGCCTCGAAGTCCGCATCGAGGTTCGTCAGCGGGGCCCGCATCCGCCCTTCGATCGAGCCGCCGAAGATCTCGACCTTCAGGTCCTCGAGGACCGCCACCTCCGGATCGACCGCGAAAGCGACCTGTACGTGCGGTACGGTGAGGAGTTCGTTGCCGATCTCCCGGCCGTCGACCCGGCCGCTGAACCGGTAGCCTTCCTCCGACCACGCCAACGACCCGGTCCCCTCAAGTTGCCCGTGCAGATCGACGGCCGTGTCCGGGGGCAGGTACTGCATCATCCGCGCGAGCTCCGAGATCGAAAAACTCCAGTCCGCCTCGACTGTGGCTTCGAGGGGACGCGCTGTTCCCCGCACGTCGAAGGCGGCCCCGCTCTCGACCTCGACCTCCGAAACCCACTCGAAGGCCTCGCGTCCGCCACTGCCTGAAACGGAGATCTTCTCGAACTCCAGACCGGCGGCAGCCGGTTGCACCCACGTCAGGTCGACCGCCAGCTCCGGATCGGCGACCGAACCGGTGAGGCGCAGCGTGCCTTCGATCGGCCCGCCGCCGATGCCCAGGTCCGCCATATCGGGGGCCCAGCGCTGGAGGAACGCCACTGTCAGACCGGGGTCGGCCACGAACAGATCGGCCTCGCCCGACACTCGCCCATCCGCGCCGAGAGCGCCGCCGCCCACAGCGGTCACACCGGCCAGCTCTGCCTCCACCCGGGTGATCGACCACTCGGCTCCGACGCCGGCGCCGCGGACGGCGATCCGGCCTTCGGACCACGCCAAAACCAGATCGACATCGCCCGCCAGGGTGGCGGGGTCGACGGGGAACGAAAACGTACCATCCAATCGCCCGGTGATCGTCGTCGGGCCCGGCAGGGTCTCGGCGACCTGCGGATATGAAAAGGCCAGCAACCGATCAACCGGCGCGCGGTCGAGTTCAGCAGAGACAGATGTCACACCCGGCGCATCCAGCGACACCTCGGCCCGTCCCCACCCCGCACCCTCCACTCTCACGGTCGGCCGCCCATTGCGATAGGAAAGTTCCAGCTTGTCGAAATCGTAGCCCGCAAGACCCAGGGGGGCCCCGCAATGGTCAAGTTCGACGGTGACGGCGCCCTCGGCATCCACCTCCAGTTCGCCGACCAGGAGAAGACGGCCTTCGGGCTCGAGCCCGGTGACCAGATTGGGGTCCCACCACTCGGCCACCGTCGGCAGGTCAGCCCCGATCTCGGCTTCGAATCGGGCCGCAATTGCAGGAGACAATGTCAGTCGACCCACCGTACTCAAACTGGCCGCATCGCCCCCGATCTCCAGGCTGCGGACGTCGACGCCGTCGGCGGATGCTCTCACCGCGAGCGCAAGGGGACCGAGAAGGAGATCGCGACCCAACCGACTGACGTTCAGTTTTTCGGCCTCGATCAATGCGTCGGCCGCACCGCCTACCAGTTCGGCCCGCATCGCAACGCCGTCGAGAACCGCAGCGACATCCTCCAGACCAGCCGACGCCCTGCCGCCCGCGATCTCCAGAGAACCGATCTCGACGGCACCCCAATAGTCGACCGTAGGAGGCCCGTCCTGGGATTCGCGGGAACTCGGCAAGGCGTCGCCGAAAAATTCCGGACCGCGAATCAGGATCTTCTCGATGCGGCGCGGTTCGCCCGCTAGCTGCCGCCACTTCCAGTCGGCCCGGATTTCTTCTACAGTGAGGACCGTCTGTCCTTCCATGACGACCCGCAACCGGCCGAGGACCACGCTCGCCGGGAAGGCGCGAAAACGAACGACTTCCGCCTCGAGAGTGACGCCGCTGGCCTCCTCGATGCCCTCGGTCACCAAAGCCCAGATCCGGCGCTGGACGCCCGGACTGTAGACGATGACAACGGCGGCCACCATCAGGGTCACGATCGCGGCCGCCACCGCCACCACGAGCTTGCGTCTCTTCGTCACAGAGGCAGTGTACATGCAGCCGGACAACACCGATACGGCACCTCGAAATCGGCGACTAACGTTCAGTCAGTGAACGATTTGGAGTTGACAGTGGGCCGGAGGTTACATACGCTCCCGCGATACAAGGAGCGTGAGAGTCGTGGCCACTCCGCTGGAGCAGCTCGAGGGCAAGTACGAACTTCTCGAAAAGATCCGAGAAGGTGGAATGGGCTCCGTCTACAAGGTCCGCCACGAGCTGCTCGACGAGGTTCGGGTCATCAAAGTGATGCGCCCGCAACTGGCGGACGACGAGAACCTCAAGATGAGGTTTCTGCGCGAGGCCAAAATGGCGATCCGTCTCCGCCACCCGAACCTCGCCCAGATCTACGACTTCACAATGGACGAAAACGGCTACGCCTATCTGGTGATGGAGTATATCGACGGGCTCGATCTCCAGGAGATCATCAAGGTCCTCGGCAAGCCGTCACCTGGCCTGGTGCTCAAACATTCCGGACGCGATCGAGGTCGTCGTCGAAGCCGAGACCGAAATCCAGCGGAGGATCGACGCCCACCGACGGCGGGTCGCCGTCGACAAGGTGGTCACCAGTGTCGACCGCCAGCTCGAAAAGGGCGCGGTCGACGAAGCGCAGCGGGAGCTCGCGGTGGCGAGGAGACTCTATGGCGCCTCTGAGGTGTTCGGGGAGCTCGACTGGAAGATCGACACCAAGGGGCGTGAGCTGCGACGTCAGGAAATTGACCGTCTGATCGAAAAAGCGCTCGAAGGCGATCGTCCGTTCGAAGAAGTCTTTGCGGACCTCGAGTCGGCAGGCGCCCTCGACCCGCACAACGAACGGGTCCAACGCGTACTTGCTCAGACCAAGGCGGCCCGGCGCCGCCACGACGAGGAGCGCGCTGCGGAAAACGCCGCCGAAGCCTTGGCGCAGGTCGATCGTCTGATCGCCGAAGGTGAGACCAGAAAAGCAATGTCCACTCTGGACGAGGCGGTCCGCCAGCATGGGGAGTTTCGTGCCGCGCGGATCTTGAGAAGCCAGCTCGAGTCTTATCCGTGACCGAAGAACCTCGCTGGCTACCCGGCTTGGGCTGCGATGGACAGAAATCCGCGGCATCCGCTCGTTTCGGAGTCCGCCATGGACTGTAAGCCTCCGCCTACCATGGTGATAGACTTAATGTAGTAGCTGCGAGCGCTGGATATTGCCGCAGCACGATGCCGTTGAGATCGATTTCAACGGTGGCTCACGAGGTGCCATGGCGTTGTTCGACCTTCAATCCTGGTTCGGAAAACGGGGAGCGGCCCCGGACATGGCGGGCACTGGTCGCGATCGAGGTGCGGGCGCACGCGAGGCCGTCATCTGTTCCCGTGACCGCAGGCTCGAGACCGAGCTCAAAACGGTGCTCGTCGGGCGTGGCTTCAGCTGCTCGACGGCCCGCAACGGTTGGGCGTGCAGATACTCGGTTCGACGAACTGCGCCGGAACTGGTGATCATCGACTGGCGAATGGGCCAGAACCAGGCTGCAAAGCTCTGCGACGCGCTGGCGAAGAGCGATCATGGCCGGGTGTGTGCGACCCTGGCCCTGCTCCCGGCCGACGAATCGGGAGAGTTGTCGAGGATTCTCGAGCTCGGGGTCAACGACTTCGTCATCCTTCCGCTCGTCCGCGAGCAACTCATCGTCCGCCTCAGCCTGATCGAGGAACGGCATCGCGAGCTCGATCAGATGCGCGCCATGCAGCGAGACCTCAAACTGGATTACGATCGCTTCCTGCTCGCAACGGGCGGTCTCGGCGACGGCGTCTGGGACCTCGACCTCACGACCGAGACCATCCACTTCTCCGAACGCTGGAAACGAATGCTCGGTTACGAGCCCGACGAGTTTGAGGACACCCTCGAGGCGTGGCTGAGCCGGGTTCATGCCGACGACCTGGGCCGTCTCCGAGCCGTCATCGACGCCGGCATCGCGGGCGAAATCACCGTGATCGAGCAGCGCTACCGGATGCAGACCAAGGACGGCCGCTACCGGTGGATGCTCGCGCGCGGCGAGGTTCTAGCCGATGTAGATGGCAAGGCGACCCGTGTAGTCGGCCGCCAGACCGACGTGGACCAGGAGGATGAGACCCGGGAGGCGGTGCGCTCGTCGGGTCTCCAGGATCCGCTCACCCACCTCCCCAACCGGGCGGTGCTGATGGACCGTCTGAGGCACGCCTTCGCGCGCGCCGCGCGTGATCCCGAACAGAGGTTTGCGGTCCTTTTCTTCGATCTCGACCGCTTCAAAAACGTCAACGACAGCCTCGGCCACCTGACCGGAGATCAGCTCCTGCGCGCGATTTCACACCGGGTTGAAAAGGCCTGCAGGCCCGGCGACACCGTCGCGCGCTTCGGTGGTGACGAGTTCGTGATTCTGGTCGAGGACATCAAGGACATTCGCGGCGCGACGGTGGCGGCCGAGCGGATCCAGGAAGAGTTCCGGGTCCCGTTCGATCTCGACGGTATTGAGGTCTTTGCGACCATCAGCATCGGCATCGCCCTCTGGAACTCAGAATACACCCGCCCCGAGGACCTCCTGCGCGATTCCGACACCGCCATGTACCGGGCGAAATCGATGGGACGGAACAGCTTCGCCGTCTTCGACGACGCCATGCACAATAATGTGGTTGCAACTCTTCGTCTGGAAAACGACTTGAGGCGCGCGCTTGTCCGCAAGGAGTTCCGGGTCTTCTACCAACCCATCATCGCCGTCGAAGACGGCCGTATCGCCGGTTTCGAAGCCCTGGTGCGTTGGCAGCACCCGGAACGGGGCCTGCTCATGCCGGGCGCCTTCATCTCGGTGGCGGAAGAGATGGGTGCGATCATTCAGCTCGATCGATGGGTCGCCGAAGAGGCCTGCAAACAGTTGCGGGTGTGGCACCAGAAGTTCCGCGCCCACTCGAAGGTCACCATGTCGGTCAACCTCTCGACCACCCAGCTGATGCGGCCTGACGTCGTCGCCGGCATCGACCTCATCCTGCGCAACAGCGGGCTGTACGGTTCGAGCCTGAAGCTCGAGGTCACCGAGAGCGTCCTCATGGAAAACGCGCAGTACGCCACGGCGGTGCTCGATCAGCTCAAGACTTTGAAGATTGCTATCAGCATCGACGACTTCGGCACCGGCTACTCGTCTCTCGCCTATCTCCGGCGATTCCCGATCGACACCTTGAAGATCGATTATTCCTTTGTCTCACGCATGCTCGAAGACGAGGAGAGTTCGGAAATCGTACGGACGATCATTACCCTGGCCAAGAACCTCGGCAAGGAAAAAAACGCCGCCGAAGCATTGGCGCAGGTCGATCGTCTGATCGCTGAAGGTGAGACCGGAAAAGCGTTGTCCACTCTGGACGAGGCGGTCCGCCAGCATGGGGAGTTTCGTGCCGCGCGGATCTTGAGAAGCCGGCTCGAGTCCTATACCTGAGCGAAGGACCGCGCCGGCTACCCGGCGCGGGCTGCGATGGACTGAACCCCGCGACATCCGCTCGTTTCGGAGTCCGCCATGGACTGTAAGCCCCCGCCCACCATGGTGATAGACTTGAATCAGTAGCTGCGAGCGCTGGAGAGCGCCGCGGCACGATGTTGTTGAGATTGTTCTCTACGGCGGCTTACGAGGTGCCATGGCGTTGTTTGACCTTCAATCCTGGTTCGGAAAACGGGGAGCGGCCCCGGACATGGCCGGCACCGGTCGCGATCGAGGTGCGGGCGCACGCGAGGTCGTCATCTGTTCCCGTGACCGCAAGCTCGAGACCGAGCTCAAAACGGTGCTCGTCGAACGTGGCTTCAGCTGCTCGACGACCCGCAACGGTTGGGCGTGCAGGTACTCGGTTCGGCGAACTGCGCCGGAACTGGTGATTATCGACTGGCGGATGGGCCACAACCAGGCTGCGAAGCTCTGCGAAGCGCTCGCGAAGAGCGATCATGGCCGGGCGTGCGCGACCCTGGCCCTGCTCCCGGCCGACGAATCGGGAGAGTTGTCGAGGATTCTCGAGCTCGGGGTCAACGATTTCGTCATCCTGCCGCTGGTCCGCGAGCAACTCGTTGTCCGCCTCAGCCTGATCGAGGAACGGTATCGCGAGCTCGATCAGATGCGCGCCCTGCAGCGAGACCTTGAGCTGGATTACGATCGCTTCCTGCTCGCAACGGGCGGTCTCGGTGACGGCGTCTGGGACCTCGACCTATCGACCGAGACCATCCACTTCTCCGACCGTTGGAAACGAATGCTGGGCTATGAACAGGACGAGTTCGAGGACACCCTCGAGGCGTGGTTGAGCCGCGTTCACGCCGACGACCTGGGCCGTCTCCGGGCGGTCATCGATGCGGGCATCGCGGGCGAAATCACCGTGATCGAGCAGCGCTACCGGATGCAGACCAAGGACGGCCGCTACCGGTGGATGCTGGCGCGCGGCGAGGTTCTGGGCGACGAAGAAGGCAAGGCGATCCGTGTGGTCGGCCGCCAGACCGACGTGGACCAGGAGGATGAGACCCGGGAGGCGGTGCGCTCGTCGGGTCTCCAGGACCCGCTCACCCACCTTCCCAACCGGGCGGTGCTGATGGACCGTCTGCGGCACGCCTTCGCGCGCGCCGCGCGTGATCCCGAGCAGAGGTTTGCGGTTCTCTTCTTCGATCTCGACCGCTTCAAAAACGTCAACGACAGCCTCGGCCACCTGACCGGAGATCAGCTCCTGCGCGCGATCTCACACCGGGTCGAAAAGGCCTGCAGGCCCGGCGACACCGTCGCGCGCTTCGGTGGTGACGAGTTCGTGATTCTGGTCGAGGACATCAAGGACGTTCGCGGCGCGACGGTGGCGGCCGAACGGATCCAGGAAGAGTTCCGGGTCCCGTTCGATCTCGACGGCACCGAGGTCTTTGCGACCATCAGCATCGGCATCGCCCTCTGGAACTCGGAATACACCCGACCCGAGGACCTCCTGCGCGATTCCGACACCGCCATGTACCGGGCGAAATCGATGGGGCGGAACAGCTTCGCCGTCTTCGACGACGCCATGCACAATAATGTGGTTGCAACTCTTCGTCTGGAAAACGACTTGAGGCGCGCGCTTGCCCGCAAGGAGTTCCGGGTCTTCTACCAACCCATCATCGCCGTCGACGACGGCCGCATCGCCGGTTTCGAAGCCCTGGTGCGTTGGCAGCACCCGGAACGGGGTCTGCTCATGCCGGGTGCCTTCATCTCGGTGGCGGAAGAGATGGGTGCGATCATTCAGCTCGATCGATGGGTCGCCGAAGAGGCCTGCAAACAGTTGCGGGTCTGGCACCAGAAGTTCCGCGCCCACTCGAAGGCCACCATGTCGGTCAACCTCTCGACCACCCAGTTGATGCGGCCTGACGTTGTCGCCGGCATCGACCTCATCCTGCGCAACAGCGGGCTGTACGGTTCGAGCCTGAAGCTCGAGGTCACCGAGAGCGTCCTCATGGAAAACGCTCAGTACGCCACGGCGGTGCTCGATCAGCTCAAGGCTTTGAAGATTGCTATCAGCATCGACGACTTTGGAACCGGCTATTCGTCCCTCGCCTATCTCCGGCGATTCCCGATCGACACCTTGAAGATCGATTACTCCTTTGTCTCACGCATGCTCGAAGACGAGGAGAGTTCGGAAATCGTACGGACGATCATAACCCTGGCCAAGAACCTCGGAAGGACACTGTTGCGGAAGGCGTCGAAACCCGATCCCAGTTCCAGGCCCTGGTGGACCTCGACGTCAACATGATCCAGGGTTATTTCGTCGCTCCGCCTCTCCCCAAAGAAGTTGCGGAAAGCCTGCTCGAACGCACCGCCGGCCACCCCAACCACCTCGCCAAGATCCTCGCCGACCGCATGCAGGGATCGGAGTCTCCAGCAAGAACGCTGCCGTCAGCTGACGACTCCCGGTCCGGCCCCGATTGCGACAGCTGCGGTTCTTGCTACAATCTCCTCTGAAATTGAAACACAGTAGCGACTTTGGTTGTTATGACTGCACGAACCGCCATTGGCGGGCATTCGCACCGACAACCACGGAACCAGGGGTTTTCATGACGGAAAGCAAACGCACGATCGACGAAACCGCGGACTGGATCGAAACACAGGAATGGCTCGAGTCACTCGACTGGGTGATCCAGCATGGCGGCCCCGAACGGGTGAAACAGCTGCTCGAGGACCTTCAGATTCATGCCGGATTGGCAGGAGTCAAGCTGCCCTTCAAAGCCACAACTCCACACATCAACACGATTCCCCTTGCCGAACAGCCGCCTTTTCCCGGCAGCCGTGAGCTCGAACGCCGCATCAAGAGCATCGTCCGTTGGAACGCGATGGCCATGGTGGTGCGCGCCAACCACGAGGAAGAGGGCATCGGCGGTCATATCTCGACCTATGCCTCGGCCGCGACCTTGTACGAGGTCGCGTTCAACCACTTCTTTCACGGCAAGGGTGAACACTACGACGGCGACCAGATCTTTTTCCAGGGACACGCCTCGCCGGGAATCTACGCGCGGGCCTTTCTCGAGGGCCGTCTGACCGTCGAGCAGCTCTTCAACTTCCGCCGCGAGCTTCGCGACGGCCGCGGCGCCGGCCTCTCGTCCTACCCCCACCCGTGGTTGATGCCGACCTTCTGGGAGTTCCCGACCGTTTCGATGGGGCTCGGTCCGATCATGGCCATCTACCAGGCGCGCTTCAACCACTACCTCGAGGACCGGGGTCTGCACCCCAAATCCGACCACAAGGTGTGGGCATTTCTCGGCGACGGCGAGACCGACGAGCCCGAGGCCCTCGGAGCCATCTCCCTGGCCGGCCGCGAAAAACTCGACAACCTCATCTTTGTCGTCAACTGCAACCTGCAGCGCCTCGACGGCCCCGTTCGCGGCAACGGCAAGATCATCCAGGAGCTCGAAGGCCACTTCCGCGGCGCCGGTTGGAACGTGATCAAGGTGATCTGGGGTGAGGATTGGGACCCGCTTCTGGCCAAGGACAAGGACGGCCTCCTGGTCCGCCGCATGGGCGAGGTTGTGGACGGCGAAAGCCAGAAGTACTCGACCTCGGACGGTGCGTATGTTCGCAAGCACTTCTTCGGCAAGTACCCCGAACTCGAGGCAATGGTCGCCAACATGTCGGATGAACAGCTGCGGCGCCTGCGGCTCGGCGGCCACGATCCCGGCAAGGTCTATGCGGCCTACCGGGCGGCCGTTGCACACAAGGGTTCCCCGACGGTGATCCTGGCTCGAACCATCAAGGGCTACGGCCTCGGTGAAACGGGCGAGGGGCGCAACGTCACTCACGGGCAGAAAAAGCTCGACCAGGAAGAGTTGCTCGAGTTCCGCTCCCGGTTCGGGATTCCCCTGTCCGACGAAGAGGCACGCGCGGCCACCTTCTACCGGCCGCCCGAAAACAGCCCCGAGATGGTCTATATCCAGGAACACCGGGCGGCGCTCGGCGGGCCGGTACCGACCCGCGGCGTGCGCTGCGAGCCGCTCCAGATGCTCCCGGACTCCGTGTTCGAGGAGTTCGCCGAGGGCTCCGACGGACGCGACATCTCGACCACAATGGCCTTCGTCAGAATTCTCACCAAGCTTCTCAAAGACAAGCAGGTCGGCAAGCTGGTGGTGCCGATCATCCCCGACGAGGCGCGCACCTTCGGTATGGAGTCACTGTTCCGCCAGATCGGGATCTACTCCCACGCCGGCCAGCTCTATGAACCGGTCGACGCCGGTACCCTCATGTATTACCACGAAGCCAAGGACGGCCAGCTCCTGGAGGAAGGCATCACCGAAGCGGGCTCCATGAGCTCCTTTATCGCCGCCGGGTGCGCCCACGCCACCCACGGCATCAACACCATCCCGTTCTTTGTCTACTACTCGATGTTCGGGATGCAGCGCATCGGCGATCTGGTGTGGGCCGCCGCCGACATGCGCAGCAAGGGCTTCATGATCGGCGGCACCGCCGGGCGCACCACCCTCAACGGCGAGGGCCTCCAGCACCAGGACGGAAATTCCCACCTGCTCGCCTACCCGGTGCCCAACCTCAAGGCCTACGACCCAGCCTTCGCCTTCGAACTCGCGGCCATCATCAAGGACGGGATCCGCCGCATGTACGTCGAGCAGGAGGATGTCTTTTATTACATCACCGTCGAAAACGAGCCCTACGCCATGCCCGCCCAGCCCGAGGGCTGCGAAGAGGGAATCCTCCGCGGCATGTACCGCTTCCGCCCCTCCGGGAGCGAGGGGGCCGAGCTGAAGGCACACCTGTTTGGCAGCGGCGCCATACTCAATCAAGCGCTGCGGGCGCAGGAGATCCTTGCTGAAAAGTTCAACGTCGCCGCCGATGTGTGGAGCATCACCAGTTACAAGGAGCTTTACATGGACGGCACCGACTGTGATCGCTTCAACCGCCTCAACGGGCAGGACGAACGGCGGGCTCCCTGGATCCAGCAGTGTCTCGGAAGCACCAACGGCGTTTACGTCATCGCCTCGGACTATGTCAAGGCGCTGCCCGACTCGATCGGCAAGTGGTTCCCCAAGACCCCGGTCGCCCTCGGGACCGACGGCTTCGGCCGCTCAGAGAGCCGCGCCGCCCTGCGCCGCTTCTTCGAGGTGGATGCAGAACACATCGTGGTGGGCACCCTGAGCGCCCTGGCTGACGAGGGGCTCATCGAGCACGACGTGGTGCGGACGGCGATCGCCGATTTCGGAATCGACAACACCGCACCGAACCCGGTGACGGTCTGAGGAGGTCGGAGATGATCACCATCAATCTCCCGGAACTCGGCGAGGGCGTTGACAGCGTCGACGTGGTTGCGGTGCTCGTCGCCGTCGGCGACGAGATCGAGGTCAATCAGAGTCTGATCGAGGTCGAAACCGAAAAGGCCTCAGTCGAGGTGCCGTCGACGGCGGCGGGCAAGGTCGTCGAACTCCACGTCGCCGAAGGCGACACCATCGGCGAAAAGGCCCCGATCGTGACCATTGATGCGGCGGCCGAGGCCGCCGGCGACTCCGGAGAGGTACCGGCTTCTGATGCCGGCGGAGGAGCAGAGGGGCGGAGGAGCAGAGGAACAGAGGAGCGAAGGGGCAGAGGAGCAGGAGAGCGGAGGGGCGGAGGAGCAGAGGAGCAGAGGGGCGGAGGAGCAGAGGAGCGGAGGAGCAGAGGGCAGAGGGGCGGAGGAGCAGAGGAGAGGGCGGAGGAGCGGAGGAGACTGCGACTCCCCCACCCCCGGCGACGCCGCGGGAGGGCATGGCCACGGTCCCGGCGGCGCCGACGGTGCGCCGTTTCGCGCGCGAGGTCGGCGCCGACATCACGTCAGTCCAGGGCTCTGGTCCCGGCGGGCGCATTTCCATCGACGACGTCAAGGCGCATACCCACAAACTGCTCTCGCAAGGGGGCCGTGCGGCGAGCGGCGCGGTCGCGACGGCCGAACTGCCCGATCTCTCCCGCTTCGGTCCGATCCGCCGCGAGGCCATGTCCAAGGTGCGGCGACTCACCGCCGAGAACCTGACCCGGGCCTGGCTCAACGCGCCCCAGGTCACCAACCACGAGCAGGCCGATATCACCGATCTCGAGGAGTTCCGCAAGGCCTACAAGGGCCGGGTCGAAGAGGCCGGCGGCAAGCTCACGATGACCGCGATCCTGGTCAAGATCGTGGCCTCGACCCTCAAACAGCACCCCACGCTCAACGCCGCGGTCGATATGGCGAACCACGAGATCGTCTACCGCGAGTCGATCAACATCGGCGTGGCGGTCGACACCGAACGCGGCCTCCTGGTCCCCGTCATCCGCGACGCCGACGGCAAGAACCTGACCGAGATCGGCGTCGCCCTCGACGACCTCGCCCGCCGCGCCCGCGACAAGAAGCTATCACCCGACGACCTGCAGGGCGGTACCTTTTCGATCTCCAACCTCGGCGGCATCGGCGGCACCGGGATTCTCCCCCATCGTCAACTGGCCCGAGGTCGCGATTCTCGGCGTGTCGCGCGGCCGCATCGAACCGCAGTGGCACGAGGGCTCCTTCCGTCCGCGGCTGATGCTGCCGCTGTCGCTGTCCTACGACCACCGCCTGGTCGACGGCGCGGACGCCGCCCGTTTCCTGGCGCGTCTCAAGGCCTCGCTCGAACAACCGCTGCTGCTCGCATTCGAGGGGTGACTCAAACGTAAGCGTTACCGGAACGTCCAACGTTCAAACGTTGTGAACCGTTTGAATCGGGGCTCGTGTCATAAATTTGTCATATCGGCAGGGTCATGAGACCATCCCGCCGCTTGGAGGGAAAATGAAATTGAATCTCGCACCGATCGCTCCGACCATCATCTTCACGCTCTTCGGTTTCGGCTGCGCCCAGTCGCCCGTCGAACAGCCGGCCCAGGACAATTCCATCGAGACCGTTGCCTCGGTCCCGCGCGTAATCGACGCCGACCCTAACGAAGTTCACTTCGGCGAGCTCCGGATGCTCACCGACGGCGGCGAGAACGCCGAGGCCTATTTCTCATTTGCCGGCGATCAGCTCATCTTTCAGTCCACCAGGCCGCCCTACGACTGCGACCAGATCTTCACCATGGATCTCGAGACCGCCGAGACCGAACCTCGTTTCCACCGGCGCCGGTCGCACCACCTGCGCCTATTTCCTGCCCGGCGATCACTGGGTCATCTATGCGTCGACCCACCTTGCGAGCCCTGATTGCCCACCGCCTCCCGACATGAGCCGCGGCTATGTCTGGCCGATCGACCCCGGCTACGACATCTTCCGCGCCCGCGCCGACGGAACCGGCGTCGAACAGCTCACTGAAACGCATGGCTACGACGCCGAGGCAACGGTATCGCCGAACGGCGACAAGATCGTCTTCACATCCATGCGCGACGGCGATCTCGACATCTACACCATGAACATGGACGGTTCAGGCGTGACCCGGTTGACCGACGGCATCGGTTACGACGGCGGGCCGTTCTACTCCCCTGATGGATCGAAGATCGTCTATCGTACCCGCCACCCCACCGACCCTTCCGAGATCGAGGACTACCAGAATCTCCTTGCCGAGGGCATGATCCGGCCGTCGAAGCTCGAGATCTGGGTGATGGACGCCGATGGCTCCAACAAACGCCAGATCACCGAACTCGGCGTCGCCTCCTTTGCACCATACTTCCACCCGTCCGGCGAAAAGATCATCTTCTCCTCGAACTTCGGCGATCCCTCGGGCCGCGAGTTCGACCTCTGGATGGTGGACCTTTCGGGTGAGAACATGGAGCGCATCACCTTCACCGAAGGGTTCGACGGCTTCCCGATGTGGTCGCCCGACGGCACGACCTTCGTCTTCTGCTCCAACCGCAACAACTCCAACCCGGGCGAGACCAATGTCTTCGTGACGGAGTGGAAGGACTGAACGCGGATTTCGAATTCGGATTTCGGATTTGGCGTCAACTGAACTCACCTGATTTTGGATTTCTGGCTTCTATCCGCCCTCGCTGATCATCGGCGGGGGGTGCGGGTGGAAAATCCGAAATCCGAAATCCAAAATTCGAAATTCCTAGGCCCCGCCGATCTCCGCCCGGATCACCTTGTAGCCGTCGGCCTCGAAGGCCGCGGCAACGGCTTCCTGCACGGCCTCGTCCGGGGTCAGGGCCGACATGTAGCCGCCGCGGCCGCCGCCGGTGACCTTGGCGCCCAGGGCCCCCAGCGCCAGCGCCCGTTCGCACAGCGCCACCAGGATCTCGTGCGACAGCCCCATGTCGATGAGGATGGAGTGGTTGGCGCGTCATCAGCGAGCCCACCGTCTCCAGGTCGTAGCGCTCGAGCGCCGCCTTCATGGCCCGAGATTGATCGCTGATCGTGTTCATGATCTCCGCAAACCCTACCGGGTCCTGTTCCTTGATCGAGAGCACGAAGGCATCGAGGGTCGACGTGTCTGCTGTGACGCCGCTGTTGGCGAGGACGATTCGAAAGGGCTGTTCGACCTCGATCCTTTCGAACGACTTCTCACCGTCGTCCACCCGGTACTGCAGCAAGCCTCCGTAGGTGGAGGCCGTGTTGTCGACCCCGCTGGGGATGCCGTGGTAGGCGAACTCGCCCTCCCAACCGACCTGGTTGATCTCTTCGATCGACAGCCCGAGGACGAACTCGTCATTCAGCGCCCGCGCCAGCGACACGCAACTGGCGGCGCTCGCGCCGACCCCGCTGCCGGCCAGCAACGACCCGCCGTAGGTGATCTTGAACGGAGTCCTGGTCGCGTCGATACCCATGACTTCGAGAACGCGGTTGATCGACTCCACCTGCTGGTGTTTCTTTTTCTCCTTGTAGCCGGGCACTTCGTGGCGGTTGTCCTCGAGCACCCAGCCGTCGCCGTCGATCCGTTCCACCGTGCACTCGGTCTCGAAAGGCAGGGCGGCGACTATGGCCGGAACCCCGCGGAGGACGAACTGGTCGCCGATGAGGATTGTCTTGCCGAAGCCGGTTCCCGTGCCCATGTCCTACCTCCTCGCGAGGATCTCTTCCATCTCTTCGATCAGCTGCCCCTCCCGGCCGATCGGCAGCGTGGTGGCCGCGGTCAGGCTGTGGCAGGCGTCGGAAAAACCGCCCACCCGCGCGGTAGCCTGCGGCAGCAGAACGTCCAGACCGAGCTCCCGGCCGCTGCGGATCCCCTCGCCCATCAGATCCGACACCCGCATCGAGACCTTGACCTGCCCGAAGTCGAAGGCGCCGATGCCCGGGACCTCGCTGGGGATGACCTGGAAGCCCGCCAGGTATTTCTCGGGATCGACGTCGCCGCTGTTTTTCACGGAGTCGAGAAACGCCCCGATCATCTTCACGCCCATCGGGGCGAAACGGTGGTGGACGTGAATCCACTGGATATTGCGCGTGGTCGTCATCTCCCCCGCCCGGATCCGGCGGATCTCCTCGGCAAACGCCCGATCCTGGATCACACGAAGGCGATGCAGCATTTCGAAGGAACGCTGACGACCGCCCTTCGAGACAGACCCGGATCCCCATCTCCGGTCCCCCATCCGCGTAGCCGGCGCCACCCAGCGTATCGAGATCCCGCGCCAGCCGGTCGACCGGGAGCCGGCCGGTGGGGGTGACGAAGATGTAGCGCTCTCCCTCACCGTCCTGCTCGATAGACAATCGTCCCTGACGAACGGTTTCCAACGCGGCCTCACGGTTGGGGCCAACCAGCCTGCCGCCGACAAAAAAACGGTCGCCCACCGCGCCGATGGTGGCGATCGGAGCGAGATCGGCGTTGGCCACGTCCCACGCCCTCGCGAACAGGTAGCAGGTCGTGGAGGCGGTGATGTCGCGGTCGCCGCGGAGACCGAAGATCTCCGGGTCGAGGAGGTGAACCCGGTCATCGGTCGGCAGCTCGGCCTTGTGGTGGTCGAGGATCAGCACCAGGTTGCGGCCGCGGTTGAGGTCCGAGATCAGGGGTGCGATGCGGCCTGCGAAATCGGTGAGGACGATCAGCCGGTCGCTCGTTTCGAAAACCTTTTCGAGCACCACCGGATAGGGCTTCTCAAGACACACCCGTTCGACCGCAAAGCCCTTGCGTTCGAATGCGCGGGTCAGGACCGCGCCCGACGAGAGACCATCGGAGTCGTTGTGGTGGAGGATCAGGGCCTTCCGGTCCGAGCGATCCTCGACCTCGGAGATGGCCCGCCTCATGGCAGCAAGGAGGTCCTCGAGCACGGTCTCAGACCCCGCCACCGAGTTCGTCCGCGAACGACTCCAGGATCCCCAGTTCGGCGGCCACGTCAAGGACAGTGAAACGGTTTCTGATCCGGCGGCCGTGACCGAACCGCCGACGCCAGCTCGTCGGGGCCGACGCCGATCTGCTCGGCACGCACCGGGGCCCCCGACGCGGTCAGGGCGTGCCACACCTTGCGGCCGACGGCCAGAGTGTGGCGGATCTCCTCTTTGATCTCGTCCTGGTACAGACAGAGGCGCCCGAGATCGCGCTCCGAACGCCCCTCCAGCTTGGCCCGCCACTGCGGCCACACTGCACCGGCGAGATTTCCCCAGAACGCCTCAGCATCGCGTTGGGCCGCCTCGAGTGACGGGCCCGGACAGAAATCGAGGCGGTGCAGAAATCGACGTTGAGAATCCTCGAGTAGAGCTCGTCGATCACCATCGAACCAACCCCCACCTGGGCGCCATGGAGGTTGGTGGGCCGGCCGTCGCGCAAACGCGTCATGTCGAGAAAGTGGGACAGAAGGTGTTCGCCTCCCGAGGCTGGGCTCGAGGTGCCGGTGACCGCCATCGACAACCCGGAGACCAACAACAACTGAAACAACAGGCCCACCGCCTCGGGGTCGCCGTCGACGAGCTTCGGGAACACGTCGAGCGCCCTCTGGAACGGCCCCGACAGCAGCCGGTCGGGCATGGGACAGTAGTACTCGCCCTTGACCAGGGAGGCGATCTTCCAGTCGCACCCGCAGTACGGCTTGGACACCAGATCGCCGAGCCCGGCCAGAGTCAGTTCGCGCGGCGCCCGCACCAGAACCTCCGGATCGGCAAACACGGCGACCGGCGGTGTTGTCTCGCTGGTCGTCTTGAGCCCGTTCTCGAGCAGCGCCACGATCGCCGAGGTGTAGCCGTTCATGGAGGCCGCTGTCGCGACGACAACGTACGGCCGGCCGCGGCGGTGAGCCAGGGCCTTGGTGAGATCGTTGACCGTCCCGCTGCCGACCGCGATGTAGAAATCGTAGGCATCGCTCGATGCCGCCTCCAGCTCGTCCACCAGGTCCACCGAGGCATGGATGTGGCCGTCGGGACCGTCTTCGAGGAGGCGACTCTCGATCTCGTATCGCGCTCCGAGCGCCGCAGCGACTTCGTCCCCCGCCGCCTCCCAGGTTCTCGAGTCGGCGATCAAAAGCGCGCGCGTGCCAGTTACCAGTGACGGCAGCCGCTCCGTCATGTGGCCGGCGACTCCAGATTCGACCACCACCTCACGGGTGAGGATGCGGTGTTCCTTGCCACAGCTGCAGGAAAGCACTCGGCCCAGCACCCGGTCGCTCAGGATCTCTTCCACCTCAGCAGGAATCGAAGACGCGACCTTCATCTCTGCCAGAGTAACCCGACGCCCGGATTCTCACCATCACCAGCACGATTCTCTGCTACCGTTGAACCAAGTCAGGGATATATGGAGAAGAACTCTATCGGACTGAGAAGCCGCTATGGAATGAACAGCGAGGAATTCTCGTCGTTGATGCAGTATCGCATCATCGAGATCCTGCTGGTGGCTTCGCACTACGACTCCTTCATCCTCGAGGAGGACGGCCAGCTCACCGAGCTCGTGATCCAGGAGTACCGCAGCCTCGACCTCAACATGCAGTTCGCCCCGCGGTTCACCCGCGCCGCCTCGGCCGCCGAGGCGCTCCGCCTGATCGAGGAACGCGATTTCGACATGGTCATCACCACGCCGCGGATGCCCGACATGGAGATCAGCGAGCTGGTGCACCGGATCAAGGTGGCCGAACCCGACCTTCCGGTAGGGCTGATCGCGTCGCACGCCTGGGAGCTGCCGTGGCTCGAGGACGTACGTTCGAGCGGCGAACTCGACTGGACCTTCCTGTGGCAGGGCAACGTGCGGGCCCTCCTCGCCATGATCAAACAGGTGGAGGACCGCCGCAACGCCGAAAAGGACATCCTCGAGGGCGGAGTACAGGCCATCATCCTGGTCGAGGACGAGCCCCGCTTTTTTTCGATCTACCTCCCGCACTTCTACACCGAGATCACCAGCCAGACCGCGCGCCTGATGGCCGAGGGCATCAACCTCTCCCACCGCCTGCTGCGGATCCGCGCACGACCGAAGATCCTGTTGGCCCAGAATTTCGAAGACGCGTGGGATCTTTACGAACGCTACCAGGTCAACGTTCTCGGGATCATCACCGACGTCAGCTTTCCGCGCAATGGTGAGCTCGACCACGAGGCCGGCCTACGGCTCGCCAAACAGGTCCGCGCCCGCGACGAGGACATCCCGATCCTGATCCAGTCGATGGAGAGCGAGCACGAGGAACAGGCCCTCGCCGTCGGCGCGGAGTTCATGAGCAAGCGATCTCCGCAGCTGCTCGAGGATCTGCGCCAGTACATCCTCGACCACTTCGGTTTCGGCGATTTCGTCTTCAAGCTCCCGGACGGCACCGAAGTCATGCGCGCCTCCGGCATGCGCTCCATGCTGAAGGCCCTGGCCGAGGTCCCCGGCGAGTCGCTGGTGTTCCACGCCGGCCGCAACCACTTTTCGGCCTGGCTCAAGGCGCGAACCGAGTTCGAGCTCGCCTCGATGATCCGCCCGCGCCACGTATCCGAGTTTGCGACTGCCTCCGACCTGCGCGGCTTTCTCATCACGACCCTCACCGGCTACCTGCGCGAGATCCAGCAGCACGTCATCACCGACTTCGACCCAAACCGGTTCAACGACTTCACAGCATTCGCCAAGATCGGTTCGGGATCGCTCGGCGGCAAGGGCCGCGGGCTGGCGTTCATGCACAAGATCCTGGCCCGCGAGATGCTGGACACCGAGCAGACCGAGATCGCGATCCCACAGACGGTCGTGCTGGCGTCCGATGTGTTCGAGTCCTTCCTGGACGAAAACCGGATGCGCGGCTTTGTCACCCGCTCCACGGGCATGCCCGACCAACAGGTTCTCGATTACTTCCGCCGTGCCCGATTCGGCCACGCCCTGCGCAGCGACCTCGGGGCCTTTCTCGAACGGGTCCCCGACCCACTCGCGGTCCGTTCCTCCAGCATCCTCGAGGACTCGGTGTACCAGCCATTCGCCGGTGTGTACGCGACGATCATGCTGCCCAACAACCACCCGTCCCTCGATGTGCGGCTCGCCCAACTCCTCGAGGCCATCAAGGTCGTCTACGCCTCCACCTATTTCCAGACCGCCCGCGACTACCTGGAGACGACCCCCTACCGCATCGAAGAGGAGCTCATGGCGGTGCTCGTGCAGCGATTGGTGGGCAGCCGGCGCGGCGATCGGTTCTACCCGACCTTCTCCGGCACCGCCTCGTCCTACAACTTCTATCCTTTCGGCGACATGAAACCCGAGGACGGGGTGGCGCAGGTGGCGCTCGGTCTCGGCAAGTCGGTGGTGGAAGGGTTCGAGGCCCTGCGCTTCTGTCCCCGCTATCCCGGGTCGCTGCCGCAGTTCTCCGCCGTCAAGGACATCCTGCGGAATGCCCAGCGCAGGTTCTACGCCCTCGATCTGTCGCGCAACGACGTCATCCCGGGGCTCCAGACCGACATGAACCTGCTCCACGAAGAGACCATGGAGGCGGTTCGCGACGGAGCCGCGACCCACATCGCGTCCACCTACGACCGCGCCAACGACCGCATCGTTTCGGGGCTCCAGGCCGGCGGCTCGCCGCTGATCAGTTTCGACTTCCTGCTCCGGGGCCGTATCATCCCGCTGCCCGAGATCCTGACCAAGCTGCTCGACACCTGCCAGCAGGGACTCGCGAGCCCGGCCGAAATCGAGTTCGCGGCCGATATCGATCCCAGGCTGGGCCACCGTCAGACCTTCCACGTGCTGCAGCTGCGGCCGATGGTCTTCGAGGACATGGATGTGGAGGTCGAACTCGACGAGTCGATGGACAACCGCACGGTCGTCCGCACCGACGTCGCTCTCGGTCACGGCCGGCGCGAAACCATCTCCGACCTCGTGGTCGTCGACCCGCGGCTCATGGACCGGGCGAACTCGGCGGATGTTGCCGCGGCGATCGAGCAGATCAACCGCCAGCTGCGGCGCGACGGCCGCCAGTCGATCCTCATCGGGCCGGGTCGGTGGGGCTCCCGCGATTCGTGGCTGGGAATCCCGGTGACCTGGCCGCAGATCTCTTCGGTCCGTGCGATTGTCGAGACCGATTTTGCCGACCTCCAGGTGGAGCCCTCCCTCGGATCGCACTTCTTCCACAACCTCACCTGTTACGGAGTGGCATTCTTTGCGGTGCACGAGCTCGACGGCAGTGGTTTCATCAACTGGGACTGGTTGGACAGCCAGTCGACCAAGGCGACCGCCATGGACGGAGTGTCCGCCACATCCGTCTCGACCAACCGGCCCAGGTCCTGGTCGACGGCTCCACAAGCCGCGGCGTCATTCTCGAGCCCTGAGACCCGCCGAACCAACTCCTGCAACGATTTTGTGCACCTTGTCACAAGGATCTTGACAGGACAGGTTGCGGGACTATGCTCACGGAGGCGGTCGCGGTTTGATCGTCGCCCGCCAGAATTCAAGATCCCGAGGAGGAAACACCCATGAGTCAGGTCGCGAAGCTTTTCGCCGAGCAGTTCATGCGGGGAGTGGTCGCCAAGAACCCCGGCGAGTCGGAGTTCCACCAAGCCGTCGAGGAGGTGGTCGAATCGCTGGTGCCGGTGCTCGAGCGCCACACCAAGTACCTCGACCACCGGATTCTGGAACGCATCGTCGAACCCGAACGGGTCATCATGTTCCGCGTTCCCTGGATGGACGACCGCGGCGAAGTCCAGGTCAACCGCGGCTTCCGCGTGGAGTTCAACTCGGCCATTGGTCCCTACAAGGGCGGTCTCCGCTTCCACTCCACCGTCAACCTCGGGATCCTCAAGTTCCTCGGCTTCGAGCAGATCTTCAAGAACTCCCTGACCACCCTTCCTATGGGCGGTGGCAAGGGCGGTTCCGACTTCGACCCCAAGGGCAAGTCGGACAACGAGGTCATGCGCTTCTGCCAGAGCTTCATGACCGAGCTGTGCCGCCACATCGGCGCCGACACCGACGTTCCCGCCGGCGACATCGGCGTTGGGGGACGTGAGATCGGGTTCATGTTCGGCCAGTACAAGCGCATCCGCAATCGCTTCGAGGGCGTGCTCACCGGCAAGGGCCTCAACTGGGGCGGCAGCTCTGATCCGCCCCGAAGCCACCGGATACGGCTGCGTCTACTTCGCACAGAACATGCTGGCGACCCGCAACGACAGTTTCGAGGGCAAGCGGGTCGCGATCTCCGGCTCCGGCAACGTCGCCCAGTACGCCGCCGAGAAGTGCCTCGAGCTGGGCGCCAAGGTGGTGACCCTGTCCGACTCGTCGGGTTATGTGGTGATCGAGGACGGTCTCACCAAGGAGATGTGGGATCAGCTCATGGACCTCAAGAACGTCCGCCGCGGTCGCATCCGCGAGCTCGCGGATTCGTTCCCTGGCGTCGCATTCCACGAGGGCACCGGCATCTGGAACGTCACGTGCGAGATCGCCCTGCCGTGTGCGACCCAGAACGAGCTCGACGCCAACGACGCCAAGACGCTGATGGAAAATGGCTGTTTCGTGGTCTCCGAAGGCGCCAACATGCCCTCGACACCAGAAGCGGTTGAGCTCTTTGTCGGCAAGAAGATCCTCTACGGTCCCGGCAAGGCCGCCAACGCGGGCGGCGTCGCGGTCTCCGGTCTCGAGATGTCGCAGAACAGCCAGCGCCTGTCCTGGACCCGCGAAGAGGTCGACAACCGTCTGCGCGACATCATGAGCCGCATCCACGAGGCCTGCGTCACCACCGCGGCCGAGTACGATCAACCCGGCAACTACGTCATCGGCGCCAACATCGCGGGCTTCCTCAAGGTCGCCGACTCCATGATCGATCAGGGGCTGGTCTAAAACGGCGGCCCTCTGACTCTCAAACCCTTTTCGGCGGTCCTTCGGGGCCGCCGTTTTCAATTTTGAGTTTTGAGTTTTGAATTTTGAATTTCCGCCCAACTGCTCCATGTCCCGTACGGCGTGATGGCTGGCATTCCGAAATCCGAAATCCGAAATCCGAAATCTGCCTCCTGCTGTGCGATCATCATCGGTAGGAGGATCAACATGAGTGAGGCCGCCTCCTTCAACCCTTTTGCAGATGCCCAGACCCAGTTCGACCGTCTGGCCGACCTCATGGGGCTTGACGCCGCCACCCGCGCGCTCCTCCGCACGCCTGCCCACGAGCACCGCCTGACGCTCCCTGTAAGGCTCGACGACGGCACGGTCGAGGTCTTTCACGGTTTCCGGGTGCAGCACAACGACGCCCGCGGCCCTGCCTGGGGCGGCGTCCGTTTCCACCCCCAGGAGACCATCGACACCATCCGCGCGCTCGCCATGTGGACGGCCTGGAAGACAGCTGTGGTCGACATCCCCCTCGGCGGCAGCATGGGCGGAGTGGTGTGCGACCCCCACCGGCTCAGCCCAGCCGAAATCGAACGCATCTGCCGTGCCTGGATCCGCAGGGTCGCGCGCTCGATCGGCCCCCGCCGCGACGTCCCGGCGCCGGACATGATGACCTCGAGCCAGCACATGACCTGGATGCTCGACGAGTACGAGACGCTGCAAGGCCGCCACTCACCAGGGGCCATCACCGGCAAGACCCTCGGCGCCGGCGGTTCTCTCGGCCGCCTCCAGGCGGCCGGGTACGGGTTGGTCTACACCCTCCGCGAAGCGCTCAAGGAGCTTGGCGTCGAGCCCGCCAGCACCACTGCCAGCGTCCAGGGCTTCGGCACGGTCGGTCAGCACGCGATCGAGCTCTACACCCAGATCGGCGGCACCGTGACCTGCGTCTCGAGCTGGGACGCAGTGGCCGGCCACGCGGTGAGTTTTCGCAAGAGAAACGGCATCGATCTCGCGGAGCTGAGAACCGCCAGCGACCGTCTCGGAAACATCCAACCGGAAAAGGCGCGCGCTCTCGGCTATGAGGAACTCGATGGCGACGCGTGGCTGTCTCAGGAGGTCGACATCCTGATTCCGGCCGCCCTCGAAGATCAGATCACCACCGAAAACGTCGTTTCCATCAACCAACGAGTCCGAATCGTGGCGGAGGGCGCCAACGGTCCGACCTCCGCTGCCGCCGAAACGACATTGATCGAGCGTGGCGTTTACGTGCTCCCCGACCTCGTGGCCAACGCGGGCGGAGTGACCTGCTCCTACTTCGAGCAGGTTCAGAGCAACATGAACTACTACTGGCCGCTTTCGGAAGTGCTGTCCAAGCTCGACCGCAAACTGACCACGGCCTTCATCGCCGTTTCCGATCTCGCACGCACCAAGAAGCTCTCGATGCGGGACGCGGCCCTGGTGATCGCGATCGACAGGGTCGCGGAACAGTGCCGGGAGCGGGGATGGCTCTGAATGAATTTTGAATTTTTAATTTTGAATTTTGAATTTCAGGACCATCGTTCGTGCGTCAATAAACGGGTCCCTCATTCAAAATTCAAAATTCAAAATTCAAAATTTCTCTCTGACCGAGCGCGCACCTCAACGTCCCTCCTGCCGTTCAGTGAAGGCTCCGGCTGATGAACGCAGGGTTCGTTGCCTCGGTTTGACCGTAAGTTCTTCGAAAGTGCAGATCCCCTGACCGTGATCGGCGGAGGGGAGCTCGGCGGCAAGGCCTCTGGACTGCGGCAGATTCACGAGGACATTCTCGCGCGGCTCGACCCCGATGACTTTCCCTACATCGAGGTCGGGGTGCCGAAGGCCGTCATCCTGACGACCGACGTCTTCGATCGTTTCATCGAGCGCAACGATCTCGCCGGGTTGGCCCTCTCCGATCTCCCCGACGACCGCATCGGCCACGCCTTCCAACAGGCCGAGCTGCCGGCCGAGGTCGTGGGCGACCTGCGGGCCTTGATCTCGGGCGTCCACAGCCCTCTCGCCGTGCGCTCCTCGAGCCTGCTCGAGGACGCTCTCGACCACCCATTTGCCGGCGTCTACGGCACCAAGATGATCCCCAACAACGAGATCGAGGAGGATGCCCGTTTCACCCGCCTGGTCGAGGCCATTCGCTTCGTCTACGCGACCACCTTCTTCGCCGAAGCAAAGGCCTACATGGCATCCATCGGCCGGTCCGTCGGCGACGAAAAGATGGCGGTCATCATCCAGGAGGTGGTCGGCCAACGGGCGGACGACCGCTTCTACCCGTGTGTGTCGGGGGTCGCCCGCACCCACAATTTCTACCCCACCGGGCACGCCCGGCCATCGGACGGGGTGGTGAGCCTCGCCCTCGGTCTCGGCAAGACCATCGTCGACGGCGGCCGGAGTTGGTCGTACTCGCCGGCCTACCCCAAGGCGCCTCCGCCCTTCAACGACATCGGCGAACTGCTCAAAAACACCCAGACGCGTTTCTGGGCGGTCAACATGGGCGACCCGCCGCCGCACGACCCGATCCGCGAAACGGAGTACCTGGTCGAGCCCGGGCTCGCCGAAGCGGAGGCGGACGGGGCCTTGCGATACCTGGTTTCCACCTACGACCCAGGCTCCGACCGGCTCAACCCCGGGCTCGATGCCCGAGGGCCCCGTGCCTTGACCTTCGCGCCGATTCTCGGCTCCAGGCTGATGCCGTTCAACGAGCTCATCAGACGGTTGATGGATCTCTCCGAGGAGGTCCTCGAGTCACCGGTCGAAATCGAGTTCGCCATCAACCTGCACCGCACGGAGGCCCTGCCTGCCCGTTTCGGTTTTCTCCAGGTGCGACCGATGATGGTCGCCGGTGAAGCGGTCGAGGTGTCAGGGGACGACCTGGTCGGCGACAGCGTTCTCGTGGCAACAGAAAAGGCGCTCGGTAACGGGGTTCGGAACGATCTCGTCGATGTCGTCTTCGTCCGGCCCGAGGCTTTCGATCCTGCGGCCACGCCGGAAATTGCCAAGGAACTGGAGAAGATCAACCACGACCTCGTGGCCGCCGGACGCAACTACGTACTCATCGGTTTCGGCCGTTGGGGCACCTCGGATCCCCCGCTCGGGATCCCTGTGGCGTGGGGCCAGATCAGCGGCGCGAGGGTGATTGTCGAGGCGACCTTGCCCGACGTCCAACCCGATCTCAGCCAGGGGTCACACTTCTTTCATAATGTGCTGAGTTTTCAGGTCTTCTATTTGTCGGTAGAGCACCACGGGCCGTACACAATCGACTGGTCGTGGTTGAATCGGCAGCCGGTTGCACAGGCGGCCAAACACGCCACCCACGTGCGGCTGACATCACCGCTCTGGGTGCGGGTCGACGGCGCCACCGGCCGAGGAGTCATCACACACCATGACTGACCGCGACATCGAAAAGCTGCTGACCTCCCTTCGGGAACGCGCCAAGGAACTCAACTGCCTGTACGAGGTGGAACAGATCCTTGCGCGGCTCGACCTGCCGCTCGAGGAAGCTTTCCAAGAGGTCGTGGCGGTCATCCCACCGGGCTGGCAGTATTCCGACGTCTGCCGGGCGATGATCGAGCACGATGGCCAGGTGTACACGATTGAGGAGTTCCGACCGACCCCCTGGGTGCAATCAAGCGACATCGTGGTCCAGGGCGCCGTGGTCGGCGGTCTCAGCGTCTGGTACACCGAAAAGAGACCCAAGGAGGACATCGGTCCGTTCCTGAACGAAGAGGGCCGCCTCATCCGTACCATCGCCGAGCGTCTCGGCCAGAGCATCCTCTTTCACAGGATGTACGAGACACGACTGAAGTGGGAGGAGGCCAATCGCGAACTCGCAGCAGAAAAGCAGGACCGCTGGAGAGCACCCATCGAACTGCTCAGGCGGTCTGATCGCGAACTCTATCTTCGGATCGCCCGCAAGATGGTCAACCACCTGTGCTGGGCGGGTGTTGACGGTGGACAGGAGCTGTTGCAGGAGATCTTCGGTTTACAAGAAGAAGATCCCCGTCACGATTTGAACTTCCCGGCCCGCCCACGAACAGTCAACGAACCGGTCTTGCTGGCCGGCAAACCTTTTGAACTGGCACGGCGCTACCTCGGCTCCGACGCGGTCATTTCCTTGACCCAGAACTGGGTGATGGAGGACAAGGCCAGCTTTCTCCCCGCCGTCCTCAACAATCCGCGTTCCTCCCTTTCCGAGGTGGCCAGCGCAGTTCGGCGTTTTCACCACCTACTCGCCGACGACACCGAACTCTCCACAGCCACCCTCGACGGCATTCATGTCGGGCTGATCCGCCGCTTCCTCACCGACCAGCTGAACTTCATCTCGGTAGCCAAGGAGTACATCCGGACCGAGGATTTCATCGACCTCATCGACCGGGTCGTCCAGTCGGACGCCAGCCACGGCAAGCTCGGCGGCAAGAGCGCCGGCCTGTTCCTGGCGGAGGCGATCTTGCGCCGCGACGGATCTGGAGATCTTTCGATCGGAGAGTTCAAGGTCCCGCGAAGCTGGTATGTCGCATCCGAAGGCCTCATGCGATTCATCGAGTACAACGACCTCGATGAGGTGCTGCAACAGAAATACCGCGAAACGTCCCAGGTTCGCCAGGAGTTTCCCAACATCATCCAGCTGTTCAAGAACTCACGGTTTCCGCCGGAAATTGTCAAGGGTGTGTCGATGATTCTTGATGAGGTGGGTGACAAACCTCTCATCGTGCGGTCGTCGAGCCTGCTCGAGGACCGGATGGGATCCGCCTTTTCCGGAAAGTACCGCAGCCTTTTCATCGCCAACCAGGGAACGAAAAACGAGCGCATGAGCGCCATTCTCGATGCCATCACGGAGGTCTACGCTTCGGTCTTCGGACCAGACCCGATCGCGTATCGGCGCGAACGGGGTCTGATCGATTTTCACGAAGAAATGGCGATTCTGGTTCAGGAAGTGGTGGGCACTCGCCTCGGAAACCACTACCTTCCGGCGGTCGCCGGGGTCGCATTCTCCAACAATGAATTCCGCTGGTCCCCGAGGATCCGGCGCTCGGACGGCCTCATCCGGATGGTCCCGGGACTCGGGACCCGCGCTGTCGACCGGGTCGGCGACGATTACCCGATCCTCGCCGTGCCGGGCCAACCGGGACTTCGCGTCAACACCACGGTCGAGGAAGTCATCCGCTACTCACCGCGATTTGTTGATGCGATCAATCTCGAGACGAACTCCTTCGAAACCATCGAACTCGAAGAGCTCCTGAGGGTGCACGGCACCGACTTTCCGGCCTTCGAAAACGTCTTCTCAGTGCTCAAAGACGACGTGCTCCACAAACCGGTCAAGCTCCTCGTCGACACCTCCCGGGACCACCTGGTCGCCGACCTCGGTGGGTTGGTGGGGTCGACCCCGTTCGTCCAACACGTGGGCAATATCCTCCGCATCCTCGAGGCGGCGCTCGGCACTCCCGTTGATATCGAGTTCGCCCACGACGGGCGCGATTTCTATCTCCTCCAATGCCGCCCCCAGAGCTTTGCCGCAGAGGGCGCGCCAGCCCCGATCCCCAAGGACGTGCCCGAAAAAGACACGCTGTTTGCAGCCCACCGCTACGTCTCCAACGGTAGGGTCCCCGATATCACGCACGTGGTCTATGTCGACCCGGAGAGCTACGCCGGCCTCCAGAATCGCTCCGACCTGGTCGCCGTAGGGGAAGCGGTCGGCAAACTCAACAAGTTGCTGCCGAAACGCCAGTTCATTCTCATGGGCCCGGGCCGCTGGGGCAGCAGGGGCGATATCAAGCTCGGCGTCAACGTCAGCTATTCGGACATCAACAACACCGCAATGCTGATCGAGATCGCCCGTCAGACCGGCGACTATCTGCCCGATCTGAGCTTTGGAACCCACTTCTTTCAGGACCTCGTCGAATCGGAGATCCGATACCTCCCGCTCTACCCGGATGCCGACAGCACGCTCAATCAGCGTCTCCTCCACTCCTCTCCGAACCTTCTCGTCGCGATGCTGCCCGAATACGCCCACCTCGCCGACACCATCCGCGTGGTCGACATTCCCAGCGCGAGCGGGGGGCGGGTGCTCCGGGTGCTCATGAACTCCGAGCTCGACGAGGCGATCGCCATGCTCGCGTCGCCGGAGGAACTCGCCGATCAGGGTCTGACGGGAAACGTCCCACGAGTCCCCCGCCACCGCCGAGGAGTTCTGGAGATGGCGCATGCAGATGGCCGACCACATCGCTTCCGAACTCGACCCGGTTCGTTTTGGCGTGGTCGCCATGTACGTCATCGGCAGCACCAAAAACGCCAGTGCCGGGCCCGCGAGTGATATTGACCTCCTCCTCCACCATCGAGGCACCCCTGAGCAACGCCGCGAGCTCGAGATCTGGCTCCAAGGGTGGAGTCTGGCTCTCGGAAAAGTCAACCATCTTCGGACCGGGTACTCCAACCCCGAGTTGCTGGACGTCCACATCATCACCGACGCCGACGTCGAACAACGATCCTCGTTTGCCGCCAAGATCGGAGCCGTCACCGACGCTGCCCTCGAACTCCCGATGGGAAGAAAATGAGTCGACGCCTGCATATCCACCAGCTTCCTGCGACAGGCGGTTCGCAGCAGCCTAAATCAACTCTCTGGTGGCGGAAGGCAGATCGGACGGATCAAACCGCACGACCGCCAACTCGGGCCCGTCGTGGGCCGCGCTGAGACAGTGGGTCCGGCCGATCCCGGTCCGCCAGGCCCCGGTGATCCGAGGCGATTCGTGAATGTGGCCGTGCAGGGTGGCGAGCGGCTGGACATTCTCGATGAAGCGCTGGATCGCAATGCTGCCGACGTGCACATCCAACGGCACGTGATCGACCATGCGGCCGTCGAGCGCGGCGCGGTCGAGAGCGGTTCCGTACGGCGGCGAGTGAAAAAGGAGAATCGCCCTCTCGAGATCATGTCCCGAGGCCAGCCGATCGAGGTCGTCCGCGATGGTCCCGAACCGCACGCTGTCGACATCCACCGGGACGGTCCGAACACCCTGTTCCGGCGACACGCACCCCGGATCGGTGAAACGCGAAACGTCGTAGCGTTCCCAGTCCTTGAGCTGGAAAGGGGTCGGAGGGACACAGGAATATCCGAACACCGGGTGGCGGCCGATCTTGTCCCATCGCTCGTGGAGATAGGTCCACAAACCCTCACGGTCGAAATCCACGAACGCCTGTTCGCTGGAGCGATCGTCGTCGTTGCCCAGGATTAAAAAAACCCGCGGATAACCCGATCCCATCTTCGACCTGAGACTGCGAAATGCCGGACCCAGGTCGTCCCTGATGAAGTCCACGCCGCCAAGCGCCGCTGCCCGGTGATTGGGCAGGAGATCTCCCCCGAGAAACACCGCCGCGGGGCGCTCGGTCTCGATCACGGTAGTACAGCTTCCGATAACGCTCCGCACTGCCGTGCAGATCTGACACGAACACACACCGGGTGCCAGTCTCGTCGGGTTGCGGTTGCTCAGTCGGTGGCGCCGGCGTCACTTTCGCCCGACGGTCAGACGGATCGCGTCGCCCTGCACGCTGGTGTCGAGCAGGAACACGTCATCGCCGGCGAGATCGAGAACGATGTAGAGGGCGGGCGGGCTGTCTTCCGGGTGATACCCGATACGAACCCTCTCGATCTCCCGTGATCCGACATCGATCTCGTTGGGTTTGAAAAAGGTCTCGATGTGCGAAACGCTCAGCCAGATCCGCAGGGATCTTCGAGCCGCAAGGAGCGAACCGACGAAGGGTCGAACACCCCGTTGCCGCGGATGACAACGGTGGTGACGTCGCCCTGCGCGGCAGCCGCCACATCCACCACCTGCGATGCCCGCCCTTGAGCCACCGGCGGCGGCATCGCGTCGGGGGGTTGTTCGGTCACGAAGACCTTGGTCGGTGCGGCGGCGGCGGTTGCAGGTCCGGAATCGACGGGTTCGCCGGCGAAGACCGCATCGAGCGGCTCCCCCGGGTCTTCAGAGGCCAACTCGGCGCCCACCCTTGAGGCCGTCTCGGTCGTGGTTTCGCCAGCGGTCTCGGCGAACTCGCCATCGGCCCCTTCGGAGGGAGTTTCCTCGATCACGAGGTCTGCGTCGTCGTCGATCAACTCCACGCCGACGTCAGCGACAGTGTTCTCCTGCGGAATGGCCTCGACGATTTCCCGGTCGCTGTTCCTCAACCAATACGTGAAACCGAGCACGACCATCGCAACCACCACCAACCCGGCCGTCACAATCAGTCCCACACGAATATCGCGCGGCGGCTTGTTGTCCGCCCGCGGGGCCATCGCCATCTGGTGGTACGACTCGTCCTCGCGGCGAAGAGGCGTCGGGTCTTTTTCACCGTTGTCAAAGATCATGTCGACGTCGAAGTTGTCGGAGGACGAGACCCTGGAGAGAAATCGAACCCTTCGGTGGTCCCAGCCCCAGAAACGGAATCCGGTTCTTGTCGGCACGCTCGGCATCTCAAAACGAGTCGCGGGCTTTGCTCCCGCGCTCCCCGACAACCAGTCCGGCAGGACGTCGTCCTCGGGATCCTCGGCCAACGCCGGCTCTTCCGGATCGGGCGGCAGCGGAAGGTCACGCGTCTTCGGGGCGGGACTGTCGATGATGGATGGCGCCCCGCCGCCGGTCCCGACCAGTGCGTCGGTGGGTATGTCGCCCGCCCTGCTCGCGTGGGGCCCGACGTCAAACGGATCGCCGCCGGTCGCAATATGGAAATCGACCAACTCGTCGATCACCGCCCGGCTCTGCTTGCCCACCTGACCGAAGCGAAGCGCCATGCCCGGCACCAGATCCGGGTTGCTCTCCGGTTCGATGGTCCACGAGACGACCGCCGTCCCGTTGGCGAGGACGAAGTCCTCCGGCATGACAAACTTGAATTCGACCGATGTGCCGCGCGGCAGCGGCCGGTCGGTGCGGGCAAAAAACCCGTCGTAGTTCAGATATGGCGCCATCTCCTCGCGGAAACGCCGCAGTGTCGCGAACTCCAGTTCGACCAACGGCAGACCGTCGGGCACGCCGGATCCGTCCTGTTCGTCATAGGGATCGTATTCGTCAGCCATTCCGCGCCTTTCAACTGCCACGTCCACAATACCAAATACCGGCTGCGATTGAGCGGAAAATCGAGGATTGGATCCCGGATCGCCCGGTTTCCAACGGCACACGAATCGGTCTCGAGACCGCGACCGGTCGTGCGGCGGGTCGACCCGGATAGAGTCCAGGCGACCAGGTCGACCGCCCCACAGCCGCCTGCTACCCGGAAAACGGTTCCCAGCGGCGGCGACGGCCTTACGGTAGTATGGATGCGCTGCCGATGAAGTGTCGAATCCCGACCCGCAGGTTTCTCCACCCGGGTGCCGCCGCCCGAGCCCGGGGCGTTTTCGGGAACGCTGCAACGCGGTGTGGGCGCGGGGCCTCGCGGTCCTCGTCATGGCGATCGCGGCACTGCCGTCCTTCGCCTTTTCGTCCGACCTCTTGATGCGGACCGTGGAAGTCTACGGCGGTCTCGCGACCCTCGAGATACCCGAGACCTGGAACGAGATCCCACCCGACGTCCTCGAGTTTTTCAGTCTGCAGTCCGCCGAGTCGAGCGGTGGACTCATGGTCGAGATCTACCAGCACGGTTTTCGACCCGGCAACCCGGAGGCGGATTTTGCTCCGCCTCAGGTTCTGATCCAGATCAAAGAGAGTGGGCGCCTCAACTACCGCCAGTTCCTCCAGCTGCCCCCGATCGAACTTGTGCGAGACCAGGAGGCCGGGCGGCTCGACGAGCGCATGGGTCCTCTTTTGGAAAACCTCCACCTCAACGACGTCTCTTTCGACCGCGAGACCTCCTCGGTCCACGTCGCCAACACCCTCGACCTGAAGTACGAAGGCAAGACCATGGTGACGTCGGTGTCCTATCTCACCGAACGAGGCCTGTTCACGGTTCACTGTTACGCTTTGATTTCACAGCACCTGGCGATGAAACCGGTCTTCAACTCGATCCTTGAAAGCGTCCGCATCGACGAGTCGATCCGGTATCGGCCCCGGCTCAGTGACCGGCTGCCGCCCACGCCGGCCTTGATCTCCTATGCCATCGCCCTGTTTTTTGCGGTATTGGTTCTGGTGATCCTCCTCATCCAGCGCCGGCGCCGAACCGCGTGACGGTCGTCATCGACCTCGACCGCCGATCGATCCGCGCCGGGGTCGGCGACCTCATCGGCGACCCGTCGCAGCGATCCATCGGGCTGTCCGGGAGCGGCCTTTCCCGTTTGTGGATCGGATCCGAGCTCCACCGCCGGGTGCAGGCGGACCTCGAGGCCACTGAGCCCGGGTTCGCAAGCGAGGTCCCGACGGTCCTCGAAATCGAGATCGACGGTTGGGCCGTCGAGATCTCCGGCCGGGCCGACGGGGTGGTCTTTGAAGACGGCCGCGCCGTCCGGGTCGACGAGATCAAGAGCCTCCATTTCGCGGTCGATCTTCACAATCTCTATGCGGAGGAACGTCTCGAGCGTTTCAAACGCCAGGTCTCGCTGTACGCACTCATGGTCTCGGAGCCCGACCACCCGGCCGCCGCGCGACTGATCCTGGTCGATATCGTCACCCAGGAGGAGCAGGACGAAGACGTCGGGTGGTCGGCCGATGCCGTCCAGGCCTGGCTTCGGCAGCAGATCCACCGTCTCATCGCAGCCGAGCAGCGCCGAAGCGCACGCCTCGAAAAGCTCAAACTGGCGGCGGAGCGGGTCCCCTTCCCGCACGCCGAACAACGGCCGGTCCAGAGGGAGATCGGCGATATGGTGGCCGAGGCGTTGGCCGAGGAGCGCCACCTGCTGCTGCGCGCCCCCACCGGTTGCGGCAAGACCGCGGCCGTGCTCCACCCCGCCGTCCGCTCCGCCCTCGGACGCGGCCAGAGGGTGTTTTTCCTCACCGCCAAGACCCTCCAACAACGCATCGCCGTGGCTACCGCCAACGCCATGCAGGAGGGACTCTTTCGCAGCCTCCAACTGCGAGCCAAATCCAAGATGTGCGCCAACACGGAGATCATCTGCCACGAGGAATTCTGTCCCTACGCGCGGGAGTACGGAATCAAGCTGGTGCGCAGCGGGCTGATCAAGAATCTGCTGGATGCCGACGAACACCAGGACCCGGACCGCATCTTCGCCACCGCGAAGGAACACGAGGTGTGCCCCTTCGAGGTCAGCCTCGACCTGTTGCCGGATGTCGATCTCGTCGTTTGCGATTACAACTACGTCTTCGACCCCACCATCGGGCTCGGAGCACTGGCGGGAGGCGACGCCCTGCGTGACGCCGTGCTGGTCATCGACGAGGCCCACAACCTCGTGGACCGCAGCCGCGAATACTACTCGCCCCAGATCTCGTCCGCGATTCTCGATCGCGCCCGCCAATTCCTGACCACCCGCTCGAACCCGGTGTTCGACCAGCTCGCAGAACTGGTCGACGATCTTGCCCAGGAAATCCAAAACCGGGTGTCCGAGAGCCTCGGCGACGAGGGGCCCGACGAGGGCCCGGCAGATCTGCAGCTCGATGCGGTCTCGGACCTGAGGATCGCCTTCGACGGCGCCATACTCAGCTACTTCCTCTTCAAACGAGAACATGAGATGTGGATCGCCGACGACCCCGTCCTCGAGGTGTTCTTCGCCTTGACCAGGTTCCACCGCGTCCTGGCGCTCGGAGGCGATGAGTTCGTCTACATGGCATTGCGCAACGGTCCCGGCGGCGACACGCTGAAGATTTTCTGCCGCGACGCCTCGCGTTTCGTCGGCGAGGTGCTCGAGGGCAGCGCATCGTCCATCGCCATGTCGGCCACCCTCGAGCCGTTCGATTTTTACCGTGACCTGCTGGGCTTCGACGCCCACCGCACCAACGAGCTCTACGTGTCCTCGCCATTTCCGCCCGAAAACCGCCTGGTGCTCGCCATCACCGATGTCGACACGACCTACCGCCACCGCGCGGCCCACTACGACCGGATCGCCTCGTGGATCGGCCGTCTCTCCCACCCCGGCGGCAACGTCCTGACCCTGTTTCCCAGCTACGCTTTTCTCGAGGCGGTCCACGATCGACTTCCGCCCGTGATCCACGACGTCATCGCCCAGCGACCCGGCGTGACCGACGCCGAACAGCGCGAGATCCTCGAGGCCCTCGGCGACGGCAAACCACACCTGTTGCTCGCGGTCCTCGGCGGCGTTTTCGCCGAGGGCGTGGACTACCCCGGTGACATGCTGTCGCAGGTGATGGTGGTGTCACCAGGGCTGCCGCAGTACAACCTCGAACGCGAGCTGCTCAAGGGCTACTACGACGAATTCTACGAACACGGTTTTGCCTACGCCTATCTGATCCCCGGTCTGACCCGCGTGGTGCAGGCGGCGGGCCGCCTGTTGCGTTCAGAACACGACCGCGGTGTGATCGTGATCATGGGGCGGCGTTTTCTCGATCCCCGTTACGCCGGCCTACTGCCCGAGGAGTGGACTCTCGGCGATCCCTCGAACCTCGTCCACGAAGACCCCGAGGCCGCGGTCCGCGAATTCTTCGCTGACCGCGGCAGTTCTTAGTTTTGAGTTCATTTGAGCTAGTTTTGAGTTTAGTGAGTGTTCCGGTCGACTGTTGAGCTCTCGGTGTCGAGGTACGGCGTATCGTTGACGGAGCCCCTACGCTCACCAACTAAAAACTAAGAACTCAAAACTGAAAACTCAATACTATTTCGCCATCGCCGCCTCAAGCTCGGCGACTGTCTTCGGGATCGGCGGTCCCAGCACCCTGCTCCCGATGTCTGTGATCAACACATCATCTTCGATGCGGATCCCTCCGAACGACCGGTATTTCTCGACCCGGTCATAGCAGATGAACTCGCTGTGCAGGCCATCCGCCTGCCAGCGGTCGATCAGTGCAGGAATGAAGTAGATGCCGGGCTCGATGGTGATGACAAATCCGCTCTCGAGCGGGCGCGCGAGCCGGAGGTACGCGAGTCCGAACTGGGTCGATCTTTCCTCGCCCGCTTCGTAGCCGACCACGTCGCCGAGGTCCTCCATGTCGTGAACATCGAGACCCATCATGTGCCCGAGCCCGTGGACGAAGAACATCGCGTGGGCGCCGGCCTCCACCGCCGCCTCGACATCGCCCTGCATGAGACCGAGATCCTTGAGACCCGATGCAACGGTGCGCGCCGCCAGCAGGTGCAACTCGCGGTTGGTGACACCCGGCGCCGCCGCCCCGATGGCGGCCTGGTTGGCGGCGAGGACGACCTCGTAGATCTCCCGCTGGCGGTCTGTGAACCTCCCGGAGACCGGCATGGTGCGGGTGATGTCCGAGGCGTAGCCGCTCGGCGCCTCGGCGCCGCTGTCCACCAGCAGCAGATCTCCATCCATCAGGGTGTTTTCGTAGGTGACGTTGTGCAGCACCTCGCCGCGCACGGTGACGATCGGGCTGAAGGCCTGTCCGCACCCGGCGCCGATCGCCTCGGCTATGTGCACCGCCGCAAGTTCCGCCTCGCTGCGGCCGGCCGAGGTGGCGCGCATGGTCGCGCGGTACATCCCGGCCGTCACCGCGAGCGCGTCCTCGATCTCGTCGATCTCGCGCTCCTCCTTGATCGAGCGCTGGGCGACGACCGCACGAACCAGCTCAACGGACGTCTGCGCTCCGACCTCCCGTGGATCGGCGCCAAACAACCTCGCCAGCGCGAACCGGCGTTGCGCCCGGTAGGGCGGCAGATAGTGGACATCGACCCCGGCGCCGCGCAAAGCCGAGATCTTCCCGGCCAACCCGCCGATATCTGCGTGATCCGACGCACCCGCGGCGGCGGCGTGATCGGCCAGAGTCGGGTGCGGACCGTGCCAGATCACGTCATCCCGGTGGTCGGGCGTTCCGTAGAGCACCACGCCGCCGTCGGGCTCGATCAACATGGCGAGGCCGGCCTGGCTGACGCCGCCGTAGTAGAGAAAGTGGGAGTCCTGCCGAAAGGGATAGACGTTGTCGACGTAGTTCCTGGGCGCTTCGTCGTTGCCCATGATCAGTATCGCGCCGTCGGGGACCGCCGTCCTCAGAACCTCTCGTCGTGCCGCATACGTGCTCGGGTCCATTCGCTCCTCCTTGAATGGTCTCATTATGCCTGAACCGCATCCAGGCTCTCCAGCCGCTAGGAAACTCAACGCAAAGACGCAGAGACGCAAAGGCGTAGAGCCCGGATCACAACCCCAGCGAGGTCCCGGCCGCAGGGCGGCCTGGACCGTTGAGCCGAGACGCCGCTCCGAACGCGGCGTTCGTCGCGACGTCTCGGCTCAACGGCCTGCGCTCTCGGAGAGCGCAAGCCTCGCCTCTGCGTGTTTGCGACTCTGCGCCTTGCGTTGAATCTGCGATGGACCGGATCTGCGGACAAGTCGACCGGCGATGGCAATTCCGAAATCCGAAATCCGAAATCCGAAATTCCGCAGCGGAATGGTCCCACCTCACACCCTGTTTCCCAGGCAATGAAACCACTTCACGTTGTCATGGCGGCCGCCGCCATGATTGGAGCCTGCATGAACCACGCCGCCGAAAGCGATTCACCCACAAAAAAGAACCGGCTCGCTCGACACCAAGAGCCCGTACCTGTTGCAACACGCTGACAACCCCGTCGACTGGTATCCGTGGGGCCCGGAGGCGTTCGAAAAAGCCGCCAACGAGGACAAACCCATATTTCTTTCGATCGGTTATGCCACCTGCCACTGGTGCCATGTGATGGAGCACGAGAGCTTCGAGGACCCACAGGTTGCCGCGTTGATGAACGAGACCTTCGTCAACATCAAGGTCGATCGCGAGGAACGCCCGGACATCGACCAGGTCTACATGACGGTCTGCCAGATGATGACCGGGAGCGGCGGGTGGCCGCTTACGATCATCATGACCCCGGACAAACAGCCGTTTTACGCGGCCACCTACATCCCCCGTGAGAGCCGCTACGGCCGCGTCGGGATGCTCGACCTGATACCCAGGATCGAACAGGTGTGGCAAAACGACCGCGATAAGATCCTGGGCACCACCCGCCAGATCGCCGCCGGTCTGAAGCAGATGGAAACCCGCCGGACGGGCGGCACTCTCGATCCGAAAGCCGTCGACGAGGCGTTCCGGCAGCTCGAGGGACGTTATGACGCCGTCAATGGCGGCTTCGGGTCGGCGCCGAAATTCCCCTCCCCTCACAACCTCATTTTTCTCACGCGATACTGGCGCGCGACCGGCAATCAATTGGCGCTCGACATGGTTGCGCGGACCCTGGAGCAGATGCGCCTCGGCGGTATCTACGACCAGGTGGGATTCGGTTTCCACCGTTACTCCACCGACGCCGGGTGGCTCGTACCTCACTTCGAAAAGATGCTCTACGACCAGGCCATGCTGACGATGGCCTTTACCGAGGCCTGGCGGGCCACCGGCAACCCCGTTTTCGAAACCACCGTGCGCGAGATCGTGACCTACGTCCTACGTGACATGACCTCGCCCGAAGGCGCCTTCTATTCGGCAGAAGACGCCGACAGTGAAGGGGAAGAAGGGCTCTTCTACCTGTGGACTCTCGCCGAGGTTAAGGCTGTTTTGGGCGCGGAAGACACCGCCTTTGCCGCCGCGGTGTGGAATTTATCCGCCGACGGCAACTTTGCAGACGAGGCCAGCGGCCGGCAGACCGGGTCGAACATCGCCCACCTCAGCCGCAGCCACGCCGAGACCGCGGCGGCCCTGGGCCTCGAGCGGGAGGTCTTCGACGCGCGTCTGGAGAAATGCCGCGACCGTCTTTTCGACGCCCGCGTCAAGAGAATCCACCCGCTCAAGGACGACAAGGTCCTGGCCGATTGGAACGGCCTGATGGCGGCGGCGATGGCCGCCGCCGGCCGGGTCTTCGACGAACCGGAGTGGATCACCGCCGCGCAGAGGGCGACTTCGTTCGTGCTCGACGAGATGCGGGACGACGACGGCCGGATGTTGCACCGATACCGTGACGGCGACGCCTCGATTCCCGCGTTTCTCGATGACTATGTCTTCATGACGACCGCCATGCTCGAGCTCTTCGAGGCAACCTTCGACGCCCGCTACCTGGCGACGGCCATCGAGCTGCAACTGCAGGCCGACGCCCTCTTCGCGGATGGCGAACGCGGCGGCTACTATTTTTCGGCAGCCGACAACGAGGAGTTGCTGGTGCGGCAAAAGGAGATCTACGACGGAGCGATTCCTTCCGGTAATTCGACCGCCGCCGCCAACCTCGTCCGGCTGGCGCGTCTCACCGGCGACAGCGCCCTCGAGAAATCGGCCGACCGGGTGATCGCCGCCTTTGCCTCTGAGGTCACAGGCCAGCCCTCCGCCCACACCCAGCTCGTCTCGGCGCTGCAGCTACGTGTCGGCGCGTCACTCGAAATCGTCATCGTCGGCGATCCCTCCGGTGCTGACACCCGAGCCCTCATCGAAACCGCACGCAGACCCTACCTGCCCAACGCCGCCGTGCTGGTCGTGGCGACGGGTGAAGGCGGCGATGCGATCCGCAAGCTGGTGCCCTTTACCGCGGCCTATGAAACGGTCGACGGCAGCGCCGCAGCCTATGTCTGCCGCAACTTCGAGTGCAAGCTGCCGACCACGGATCCCGCGAAGCTGGCAAAGCTGCTCGAAGAGGCCTCGAAAACGAAATAAGCGACGTCTCTGAAAGCCGTAGGCGGGTCCTTCAGGGCCCGCCACCACCAACGCTCGTTCCGAGCCTCCCGCGGGCGGGCCGTAAACGACCCGCCTACGCCTTTCAGTTGCTGCCAGGCAGGAGGCAACACGCCGACTTTCCTGAGGCTCTTCCCGGGAGGAGCCACTTCCAACATTGTTTGCCCGCATCATCTCACCGACGTCGTCGTTCATGCATCCAACAATGTTGAAAATGGCACCTCCGCCGCACGCCGCCTCACCCACCCGGCAGCCGGGACGGCTGCCCCACAAACAGTTATCGATGTGGGTCCGATTGTGGGGCACGCGTCTCGCGTGCCGGGTGGGCGGGTGGATGGAAATTCCGAAATCCGAAATCCGAAATCCGAAATCGGGAGTGCGGCCGGTCGGGTTACTATAGCGATCGATGATCGAAACACCGCTGCGGCCGCGAATCGCCCTCGAGGATGGGTGGGAATTCATCCGGGAACGGGTCGGCCGTTCGTGGCTCAGCGGACACGGAAGCGGCGGCGAGAAGGTGGCGCTCCCCCACTGCTGGAACACCACCGACACCTTCCAGTACGGCCTTTTCAGTTACTCCGGCTGGGGTGCCTACCGCAGACACGGGACGCTGCCTACCAGCACCGTCGGCAACGCCATTTCCTGGCGCCTGTGCGCCGGCGGCTTCTACGGTGTCGGAGATGTGTGGTTCGACGGTCATCGACTGGCAAGGGTGGACGGCCAGTACCTGGGCACCACGATCGACCTTCCGCCGCTGCGCGGTGCGACCGGGCACCTGATGGCCTTTCGCCTCGACAACCGCTGGCACCGCAATGTCTTGCCCGGTTTTCGGCAGCCGGACTTCATCCTTCATGGCGGTCTGGCCGGCGGCGTGTGGTTGGAGGGCGTGCCCGAGCTGCACCTCGACACCGATCGGATCCGCATCGATTGCCGGAAGCAGGATTCCGGCGCGGAGCACGTGACCGTTGAGTGGGCCCTCGCGGGAGACGACGGCCGGCGCCGGCGAGGTCACGGTCGAGTGGAGCCTCACCGATGCTCACGGTCATCCGGTGGGCACCGCCCCGCCATGGCGAGGCCAAAAGGATGCTCAGCAACGGTTGACATCGCTCGAGGTCGGCGACCCACGATGCTGGTCGCCGGATGATCCCGCCCTTTACTGGGCCGAGGGACGGCTCGCAGTCGACGGCGCCACAGTCGACATCGCGCGCGTCCGGTTCGGCGTCACCCGCGCCGACTTCCGGCCTCAGGAGGGTCTTTTTCTTGACGGCGTCCGGGTCGATCTTCACGGGTGCAACCGGCACGAGGCCATACCCGGATTCGGCAACGTCCTGCCCGACGAGTTGCAGCGGCGCGACGCCCGCATCCTCAAGGACATCGGGTGCAACTTCGTCCGATTGTCCCACTATCCGCAGTCGCCGGTCTTCCTCGATGCCTGCGACGAACTCGGCATCATGGCCTACGCCGAGATCGCCACCTGGAAGAGCGTCCGCTCGGCCCGCGGCTGGAGACGAGCGGCCCGCCGACAGATGAACGACCTCATCGTTCGCGACCGCCACCACCCGTGCGTCGTCCTGTGGGGCATGGGCAACGAATCGCGATCGCGCAAGGCCTACCTCGAATTGCGGGCGATCGCCCGCGAGCTCGACCCACAGCGGTCGGTGACCTACGCCGAAAACAACTTTCACCGGGCGCAGCGCGAGCGAACGGTAGGCATTCCGGACGTGTCGAGCGTCAACTACCAGCTCGACGTCCTCGAAGAGTCTTGCACCTCGAGCCGGTTGGAAAACGTGGTGGTGTCGGAGTGCTGCAACCATCCCGAGAGCATCCGGGGGGACGACGATCAGGAACTCATTCAGCTCGCGACCATCGAACGCGAATGGGAGCAGATAGCCGATCTGCCGTTCGTGGCGGGGTACGCGGTTTGGAGCTTCTCCGACTATGCCACCGAGCACCGGAACCGGTTTCGCCGGCTCCCCGGCATGTTTGACGCCTGGCGTTGGCCCAAGATGGCGGCCGAGCTCTTCCGGGCCCGCTACTCGAAACGACCCTTTGTGTCGCTCCACATCACCGCACCAGGTCCTCAGACCGCCGCGACCAGGTTCCGGATCGAACACCGCACTGACGGCGACGGGCGCGCGCCCCTCGAGCTGCACGCCTTTACCAACTGCGAGACCCTGCGCGTCGCCCGCGACGGATCGATGCTGGCGGTCCTCGAAGGCGCGATCCACCACGTCCTTCCCCTCTTCGGCCCTTTCGAGGAAATCATCGCCACCGGTTCCCAGGACGGGACCGTGGTCCAGGACAGGGTGCGGCCCCACGGCGAAGCGCAGCGGGTCCACCTGAGAACGGCGGTGGGTTCGGCGCACCCGACAGTGGAGTTGGACGTGGAGATTCACGACGACTCGAGCACGGTGGTCAAGAACTGGTATGGCGCGGTTCGGGTAGGGGTCGAGGGCCCCGGCCGATGCCATGCCGTACAACAAAGACTACGAGGTCGTGGTGGCGCGCGGTGTCGGCAGGGCGTACGTGACGATTGACGGCAGCCACGAAGCGGTGGTCGTCACGGCGACCGCAACCGGCTTGTCACCGGGAATTCTGTCACTTCACAGTCCGTGACCGTGAGCTCGATCAGCGTCGAACCCTGGCGTTGCCCGCCCAGATGCTCCAGATCTGCTCCTCGTCCGCCGGTTGGGCGTAGTCCGTCAGCAGGGTCGTCACCAGGGCGCCGCTCGCCCACCCGAATTGGATCCATTTTTCGGGCTCCCAGCCCCTGAGCATGGCGTAGAGCATGCCGCCGACGAACCCGTCGCCACCGCCGATGCGGTCGAGGACTCCAATCTCCCGCGGCTCGACGACGTGCCAGTCGTCGCCCACCGCTGCAACGGCGCCCCATAGATGGGCATTGGTGCTGATGACCTCGCGCAGGGTCGTGGCAAAAACCTCAGTCTCGGGGTAGGCCTCCTTGGCACGGTCAATCATCCCCTTGAAGCTCTCGATCTTCGCCGCGAGGTCCTTGCCACCCGCTTCCGGGCCCTCGATGCCGAGACAGAGTTGGAAGTCCTCCTCGTTGCCGACCAGCACGTCGGACAGGGAGGCAATCTCGTGGAAGGCCTGGTGCAGCTCGTCTTCACGATTGGCCCAGAACGAGGCGCGGTGGTTGAGATCGAAGGAAATGCGGCTACCGTGCCGTTTGGCGGCACGTGCGACATCCAGGCAGAAGGCAGTGGTTTCCGAGGACAGGGCCGCGACTAGCCCCGACAGATGCACGATGCGAGCTCCCTCGCTCCCGAAGATTCGATCGAAGTCGAAATCCTTGGCGTCAAGGGTGAGTCCGACCTCGCCCGCGCGGTCATTGTGGACGCGGGGCCCCCGTGAGCCGTAGCCGGTATCTGCCATGTTGATCTGGTGGCGGTATCCCCAGGGTCCTCCCTGATCAACCTCTCGGCCCTCGTAGTCGATGTGACGACCCGCCAGGTCGTCCTTGATCATGCGCGAGATCGGGCTGCCTTTGACAAAGGCCGTCAGAACCTTCACGGGGAGGCCGAGATAGGAGGAGACACTGGCGACGTTCGATTCGGCGCTCGTGACCTCCATGACAAATGTCTTGCTGCAGTGAACTCCCTGGCCGTTGATGGGCGTCAGCCGAACACCCATACTGGTGGGCACCAGAAGTGCGTATTTACAGTCTTGGCGAAACGTGATCATTTCTGTTTGTTCCTTTCCGGCTCATTCGCTTGCGGTGACATCGCCGCGGTTCCCGCGGGAACCAATAGCCACGCACCGCATTTTTGAAAGTGGTGCTTCAAATTCGAAATCCGAAATCCGAAATCCGAAATCTTCTCCCTCACGCCTGATACGTCCTCGCCGTGACATCCCCGCCCCGTCCTGTCCAGTCGGTGTGGAAGAACTCGCCGCGCGGCCGGTCGACCCTTTCGTAGGTGTGGGCGCCGAAGTAGTCCCGCTGGGCCTGGAGCAGGTTGGCCGGCAGCCGGCCGTTGCGATAACCGTCGAAGAAGGCCAAGCCGCTGGACATGGCGGGTACCGGGATGCCCATCTGCACGGCTCTGGAAACGACCCGTCGCCACGCCGCCTGTGCGTTTTCGACAGCCTGAGTGAAATAGGGATCCAGCAGCAGATTCGTGAGTCCCGGGTCGTTGTCGAAGGCCTCTTTGATCTTGCCGAGGAAGGCCGAGCGGATGATGCAGCCGCCGCGCCACATCAAGGCGATGCCGCCGTTGTTGAGGTTCCAGCCATATTCCTTGGCGGCGGCACGCATCAGCATGTAACCCTGGGCGTAGGACACGATCTTGGCCGCATACAGGGCCTGCCGAAGGTCATCGACGAAGGCATCGACAGTCGCCGTCGAAGGTGGAGTCCGGTCCCCTCAGCACCTTTGCCGCTGCGACTCTCTCGTCCTTGAGGGCGGACAGGAAGCGCGCCAACACCGCTTCGGCGATGAGGGTCAACGGTACGCCCATCTCCAGCGCCGAAATCGCAGTCCACTTGCCGGTGCCCTTCTGACCGGCGGTGTCGAGGATTTTCTCGACCACGGCTTCGCCGTCTTTGTCCTTGAAGCCGAGAATGTCACGGGTTATCTCGATGAGGTAGGAATCGAGCTCACCCTCGTTCCAGTCGGCGAACACCTGATGCATACGGTCGCAATCGAGCCCGAGGCCCTCCTTCATCAGCTGGTAGGCCTCACAGATCAGCTGCATGTCGCCGTACTCGATCCCGTTGTGGACCATCTTGACGAAGTGGCCGGCGCCGTTCTCGCCCACCCACTCGCAGCACGGGCTGCCATCGTCCACCTTGGCCGAGACCGCCTGGAAGATCGGTTTGACGTGGGGCCACGCTGCGGGCGATCCACCGGGCATGATGGAGGGACCGAGACGGGCGCCCTCTTCGCCACCCGATACGCCGGTGCCGATGTAATGGAGGCCCGCCGACTCGACGCGGGCGGTCCGTCGCATGGTGTCGTTGTAGTTGGAGTTGCCGCCATCGATGATGATGTCGCCCTGATCGAGCAGCGGTATCAGCATTTCAATGAAGTCATCCACCGGCTTGCCGGCCTTGACCAGCAGCATCACCCTTCGCGGTGTCGCCAGCGCGTCGACCAGTTCCTCGAGCGAGTGGGTGCCGACGATTTCGGTGCCCTTGGCGTTGCCAGCGAGAAACTCATCCACCGTCGCCACCGTGCGGTTGTAGACCGCCACTTTGAAGCCGTGGTCGTTCATGTTCAGAACCAGGTTTTGTCCCATCACCGCCAGCCCGATGAGACCGATGTCCGCTTTCCCCATGTTCTCCTCCTCGATCGACGGCCTCAGCCGCCGTCTTTCAATCGAAATAGTTGTTCTCCGGCCCGGGGCACCAGCACGATGCCTTCGTCCTCCCGGCCTTCCCAATCACTGAAATCAACCGTTGCAGGATCCAGATAACCAAGACCGATCGCTTCACAGCGTTCGCGCGGTATGCCGGTTGCCAACGTCACGCGAATCCGCGCTTTCTCGACGCCGTCGATGAAGGTGCCGCCTCCGCGCAGATGGGTCGAGTGCGCCAACACGCCCCACGGGATGTGTTTGAAGCGATCCCACTGGGCGGTGAAGTAGTCACGCACGTGATAGCCGACCTCATCGAGATAGTGCCCGTGAACGTAGGAAACCTCGGTGATATGGGGGGCGTAGATCACGACTTCGCCGCCGTCGGCGATCGCCGGCTCGAGCTTGTACATCCCCTTGGCGCCGGTCCAGATGTCGTCGTACATCTCCGGCATCACCGACAGGACCCGTTGGAAGGGTTGGTCGACCCACACGATGTCGAGCTCGGCGGAGAGTTCGGTCGCCGCCCGCCACGCATCCTCCATCCCGCCCATGAAGATGCCGTGCAGGTTCTGCCCGTGCATCACCAGGGCGATCAGGCTCCTCGGTGTCGGAATGAACGACGCGGCCCGATCGATCAGACGCCGCACGGGTGTCTCACGAACGCCAATGATCGATTGGCTCGTCACCAGCGCACCGACCCAGTGGGTGGCGTCGATCACCTCCTGACCGGCGACGCCGGGCACGAAATACTTGTTGCCGCCGGAGAAACCGGCCACCTCGTGTGGAAAGACCGGTCCACAGACCAGAATGTGGTCGTACGGCGTGTTCCCTTCCTCGTCGCCGACAAGCCGGTTGAGGCGCACGGCGATGTCCATCTCGAGCATGCCGTCGGTCTCGGCCGCGACCTCCGAAGCCGGGATCGTACCGAGGGTCGCGAAGGTGTCGGGCGACTCCCAACGGTGGTTGAAGACTCGCGAACGACCCGCCTTCCCGTCGACCACCGGGGTGTCCAGGAGCCGACTCTTGGCTGCGTCATCCATCGGCGGATGCGTACCGAGGGCGATGAGGTAGTCGAGGGCTTCGACCTTCGAGCCGAGGACATCACCGAGCAGACTGAAGAGCAGGCCGATCGGCGCCGTCCGCGTCCCGTCCGGGATGACGACCAACACCCGCCGGCCGGTCAAATCGAGCTGACCGATGCCCTCGGACAACAGTTCCCGGATCTCGATGTCGCTCAGGCTGCGTTCCGTATTGGCGCATTCGACAAACATGCGCGGCCCCTCAGATGGTCATGGCGGTGAAGCCGCCGTCGACACGGACGATGGAGCCGGTCACGAAACTGGACGCCTTCTCCGCGGCCAACCACACCACGGCGCCCGCGAGCTCTTCGGCCTCACCGAATCGGGCCATCGGGGTGTGGCCCATGATGGACGCGGTGCGTTCCTCGGTCAGGAGTTTGCGGTTCTGCTCGGCCGGGAAAAAGCCCGGAGCGACAGCGTTGACCCGGACCCCGCTCGGTGCCCACTCCCGAGCCAGGAACTGCGTCAGGTTGTTGACCCCGGCCTTGGTGATCGAGTAGGTGAAGACCTTCGAAAGCGGTGGCCCCGATGAGGCCGACGAGATATTGATGATCGAACCGCCCTCACCACGATCGACCATTTCCCTGCCGAAGATCTGGCAGGCCAGGAACATGCTCTTGAGGTTGACCGAGAGGATGCGATCCCACTCATCCCGGGTGATCTCGAAGAACGGCGTCCCCGAGTTGATCCCCGGTGCGTTGAGCAGGATGTCGACCCGTCCCCACAGGCTCAGAATCTGGCCGAGGGCATTGCGAAGGTCTTCCTCGCTGGTCGCGTCGGCCGTGATGCCGAGAGCATCGACCCCGGACGCCTTGCGAATAGTCTTGGCGCGCGCCTCCGCCGCCTCACCATTGAGGTCGAGCACCGCCACCCGTGCGCCTGCCGCGCCGAGCGCTTCGGCCATGGCACCGGCCAGCACCCCACCGGCACCGATCGCCACCGCAACCTTGCC
>CAVQQV010000042.1:0-32078 GCA_963714885.1 Candidatus Sulfomarinibacteraceae bacterium
AGTTCGTGCGGTTCGGCCTGGATGAACATGTTGCGGGCGAAGAGCGAGTGCCACGCGCGGGTAGTGACCACCCGGATCGGCATCCGGTACCGGGGGTCCGCACCGGCGAAACAGTCCTGGACCCACACGTCGCGGTCCTGGAGATAGGCCTGCAGGCGCCGGAACATGTTCTCGAAGGTGGAGGGGGTGATCGCTTTGTTGACCTTGCCCCACCAGATGTGGTCTTTGGTCTCCTCCTCCTCGACGATGAACTTGTCCTTGGCGGCACGCCCCGTGTGGAGACCGGTGCGGGTGATCACGGGTCCGTTGTGGGTGAGGTGGCCCTCGTTGTTCTTGATGATGTCCTCGTACAGCACGGGAGTGTTGTGGTTCCAGTGCACCTTGCGGACGTTGGTGATTCCGTTCTTGTCGAGACCATACGAGCTGAAGAGGCGTTCTGCCGACATCATTTCTCCGATTCGCCTCCCGAGGGGCGTTGCTGTTTGGATTCACAACCCGCACAAAGCAGGTTCTATTCGCGACGTGAAGTGATGGATCCCGAATCAGTCGCGCGACATGAAGATCCTCAGGATGTACCAGAACATCAGGGCCACCGAGGAGAAGAGCTGGAGAGCGGCGCCCACGTACCGGTCCTCGGGGAAGTTGCGCAGGATGTTGGAGGTGTCGTAGAGGATGGCGCCGCCGGCCAGCCCGACCATGGCGACCGAGAACCAGGTTCCCAGAGTGAAGCCGAAGATCACGCCGCCGACGATGGCCACCAGGGCGAGGATGCCGCCCCACTTCAGCAGACTGCCGAGGAACGAGAAGTCCTTGCGGCTGAGAAAGGCGACGGCGGTGAGCCCCCCGAAGCCGATCAGGGTGATGGTGGCCGCGCTCTGAATGGCGCCCGGCGCGAAGCGGTTGGCGATGTACAACATGGGGACGAAGATCAGGGCCTCGGCGACCACAAATGCTCCGAGAGCAGCGTACTGCGCGGCGAGCGAGCGGGCGGTGAAGGCGGCGCGGCTCGCGATCCAGCTGACGACGATAAAGCCGCCGAGGACCCACAACCAATTCACTCCCAGCATCGACTGCGCGATACGGTCGGCGAGACCGCTCGAGAACAACCACACCTCGATCAAAACGAAGGCGACGATCGCGCCAAATAGGTGGGCATAGGTACGGCCGATAAAGGCCGCCCGGGTGTCCTCGCCGATACGGACGGACGGCGAGTCGGCGTAACGGGAATCGGTGGGCTCAAACGTCATGGTGTATTCCTTTCGTGCGGCCAGGTCCGCCGGCGGGCGGGGCATGCCCCGGCATTGGCGTTGCGGCAGTCATCTGTGCTGCGTTTCCCAAAACAGGATAGCCGACATTCCGGATCTTTGGTGCGCAGCAGCCCTCGGGACACGTCACGAGGGTTCCCGCTCAGGAACGAGGACCCCGTTTGGGTCCGTGAGTCTCTCTTTTGAGGGTCTGCAAGAGAACCTTGCCGGGACCCCTGAGGCGAGTCATGAAGAGACCCTCCCCGCCGAAGGCCATACGGCGGCAGCCGGCAACGCCTTGAATGTCGTAGTCGACACTTTCCGCAAAGGCGGCAAGGCTGCCGGTCGACACCAACACTGCCTCACCCTGGGTGAGGTCGCGTTCGATGAAATCGCCGGAACCGTGCACCAGGACGGTCCCTGAACCCGAGATATGTTGGAGAAACAGACCCGCTCCGCCGAAGAAGGCCGCTCCCGCCCGTTTTGCGACCTGTACGTCGATCACGATCTTCGGCCCGAAGGCCGCGACGAACGAACCACGGGTGGTTATCACCGGTCCGACATCGAGATCCCAGGCGATGATCTTGCCCGGTTGGTTGGCGGCCAGAGTCGCCCGCTGTCCGTCAGCCGTGGCCTCGAGATAGGTCAGAGCAAGGCCCTCGCCGGACAACATACGCCGCGCTGCGCCACTCGCCCCGCCGGGCACCTTGAGGTGCCACCCGAGCCCGGGATCGATTGCGACGAGGGAGCCCTTGCTCGCCCAACTCGTGTCGCCCTTGTCGAGCACCAGGTTCGCGACCTGGGCCAACTCACCGTGGATCGTGTACCGCATGGTTCCCCCTTCGCTCCCGATCGCGCACTCTTCACATCATGACCCAACTACTCGACGCGCACACGGGATATTCCGACTGGTGGTGTGGGTCAGAGACCTCGACCTGGACCGCGAAGCCCAACGGTTACTCCGCGGACCGGCATGGCATAAGCTGGATTGATGGCGGCACCTTACTACGGCGTCCCGACCCGCATCGGCCGCATCATGATGGCGGCTTTCGGCGCCCCATTCATCCTGTCGGCGGGTTTCCTGCTCGGTTCTGCGACCTTCGGTGACGACGAGGGCGGCGTGTCGAACGGTTTCCTGCAATCCAGCTGGGGCAACGCCAACAGACTCCTGGGACGGATCGCCTTCGGAGCCGGCGTCATTTTTCTGATCGTGATCACGTTGATCGGGTGGTGGAAATACCTTCGCGGCCGCTGGTGACCGGCCCAGGCCGCTACTGCACGGTTCGTTTGTAGGTCGCGATCTCCTCGAGGACCTCATCGATCTCCTTTTTCACCTCGGGGTCCTCGACCTTTGCGCGCATGTTCTTGAGGTCGCGCTCGACACCGTCGATGGCCTTCAGCGCGTTCTCGGCGTCCGGCAAGGTGTCGAGACCGCTCAGACCCGCCGATCGGCCCGCCTGCCGGTACTGTTGGGCTGCGTGGCGGAAATCGCCCCGCATGCGGTTCACCTCCCGGGACTCGTCGCTCATGGTGCTCCCCGGCATGAGCTTGATTTCGCCGGTCTGGAAGTAGTTGAATGCCACCAAGGCGATGGCGACCACGACTGCGATGGTGATGAGGCTCTTCATGACATATCCCTTCAATTCGACATCCGCGCATCCGGATTGTCTCAACGAACTCCGGGTTCCATCCCGTCCATTGTGCCACGGCGGGTGGTTGACACGGCCGGTTTCTCGACCGACCCTGTGAGCGACCAGCCGACCCGGCTGAGATGGAGGACCGTTGATGACCGGAAAACGAAACCCGCCCGGCAGGTTGATGCTGCTGACGCTTGCCGCCGTGGCAGGATCGAGTTCGATCGCGTTCTCCCAGCAGGACCTGCGCACCGAGCCGACCTCACGAGTCGTCACCCTGCGCGGCGACCTGACCCCAGACGAACGCCGCCTGACCGACCTATTCGAGGAGGCGTCGCCTTCCGTTGCCTACATCACCTCGGTGGCGCTGCGGCGGGACTTCTTTCGCATGAACGTCATGGAGATCCCGAGCGGCACCGGGTCCGGTTTCGTGTGGGACGATCGCGGCAACATCGTCACCAACTTCCACGTCATCCGCGGCGCCCACCGCGCGGAGGTCACCCTGGCAGATGGCACGACCTGGGAGGCGAGCCTGGTCGGCACGGCGCAGGAGAAGGACCTGGCGGTCCTCCACATCGAGGCCCCGCGGAGCCAGCTCCAACCGATCCGCATCGGCACCTCGTTCGACCTCAGGGTCGGTCAGACAGTGCTTGCCATCGGCAACCCATTCGGCTATGACCACACCCTGACCTCCGGCATCGTGTCCGCCCTCGGGCGCGAGATCGAATCCACCGACGGCGTGCCGATCCGCGACGTGATCCAGACCGACGCCGCCATCAACCCCGGCAACTCGGGCGGCCCCCTGCTCGACAGCGCCGGTCGCCTGATCGGAGTCAACACCGCCATCGTGTCGCCGTCGGGTGGGTACGCCGGTGTCGGCTTTGCCATCCCCGTCGATACCGTCAACTGGGTGGTACCGCAGCTCATCGCCTACGGCAAGGTGCGGCGGCCGGACCTCGGTGTCGATCTCGCCTCGGACCACATCGTCCGACGCTCCGGGATCGAGGGTGCGGTGGTGATCGCGGTAGTGCCCGGAAGCAGCGCTGAGAAGGCGGGGATCCGACCGGCCTACCGCGACCGCCGCGGCCGGGTGGTGATCGGCGACGTGATCCTGGCAATCGACGGCGAGCAGATCCGGTCCGGCGGCGAGCTGGGGCTGCTTCTCGAGCGCTACGCCGTGGGCGACGTGGTGACCGTCGCCATCAACCGCGAGGGGAGCGAGGTGGAGAGCCGGATCACTCTGGGAGCGTCGCGCTGAAAAAACCCGCCACCAGCGGGGCGACCCGCTCAGGATGGGTGAGGTGGACGTGGTGTCCGCCCTCGACCACGGCCCGTTCGAGGTTGGGGATGAGTGCCAGACGGGCCTCCACCAGCTCCTTCGGGAAAGGCCAGCCGTCGGTCGCCCCGACCGCCAACACTGGACACCGGATGGCGGCGAGAAAGGCGTGAACCTGGTCCTCGGTGAAGCGCAGCCGCGACCTGGTTTTGAGCCGTGGGTCGTGGATGAAGCGAACCCCACCGCCAACGTTTTCGGTGCCGCGCTCGACCAACCGCCGCGCCGCTTCGGCGTCGAGATCGGTATCGCGCATCCGCGCCGAGATCGCGCTCTCGAGGTCGGGGAAGATCCGCGGTTCCGCGGCGTGCGCCTTGGCTTCGTCGGCCAACGCCGAGATCAGCTGTTCCGGTGCCTTCCCGGCGTCCGCCGCCAACGGGCCCGCGCCCTCGAGCAACACGACACGCCGCACCCGGTCGGGGAAGATCGCCGGAACCAACGACGAAATCCCGGCGCCCATGGAGTGGCCCAGAAGGCTGAACCTTTCCCACCCCATCGCGCCCGCGGCCGCCGCCACCTCGGGCACCCAGTCGACGAAGTGGTGGACCACACCGGGCGGGCGGTGCTGCGAACGACCATGCCCCGGCAGATCGATGGCCACCAGGTGGAGTTTCGGCAACAGCGGGGCCAGGGTGTCGAAGCTGGCGGCGTTGTCGAGCCAGCCGTGAAGCGCGAGGACGGGTTCGCCACCGCCATCACCCCACTCGCGGGCGGCCAGCCGAACGTGCGGCAGCTCGAGCTCGATGTCGCGGCCGTTCACCGGTGGTCTCGATAGATCTTGAGGGCGAACTCGCCTGCCGGCGTGGCGCGGTACCGCTCCACCACCAATCTCATGTCGTCCGGCGCCTCGTCCAGGCTCGGCAGCGGCGAACCGTAGGTCGCCGGCAGCACGACCGGAGCGGCAAGGGCGGCAAACGTCAGATCGGCGGCGGAGAACTCCGTGCCGACGAGGTACGGGCGGCTGTCCTTCAGGAGCCCGCTGACAGTCGAAAACACCTCGTCCACCCGCTCGGCCGAGCGCACGGCCGACGCCGGGTTGATGTTCATTCCGCGCCGCATGAGAAAAGCGACTGCCGGCGAGATGATCTTGAAGAGAGAGCGTTCGCCGCCACCGACCCCGGGCAGCACCGACTGCAGAAAGAGCGCACGATGCGGCAGGAGGTAAAAGTAGGCGAGCCTCCGGGTGTGGGGTCCGAGTCGGGTGTCGAAGAGCTCCTCGAGATCAGCCACCTCGCGCCGCTGCCCGGCGTCCGACGGGTAGGGGCGCCAGGAGGCTCCCGGCCTTTCCTGGACGAACTCCAGAATGTCGGTCGAGTCGGGGATGACCCTGCCATCGGCCACGAGGACCGGCGTCGAGTGGCCCGACGAGCGCCCCTTTCCGGCGGCCCTCAGGTGCAGCAGCGGAGGGTGCGGTTCCTCGACGAACGGAACATCCGCCAACTGCAGCGCCCACCGCGCCTTCTCGCAGTAGTGGCTGGGAGCGATGGTGATCAACCGGTAGGGTTCTGCCATGCAGGCAGGCTAACCCGGCCTGCTGAAGTTCTCAAACTGTTCGTGACAACCTCGGCAGCGTTCGGCTGTCGGCTGGAGGTGGGCCCTTCAGGGCCCGTGACCACCATCGTTCGGTTCAGCCTCACGCGGGCGGGCCGTAAACGACCCGCCTACGCCTTTCAGAGGACTCCAGGCAAGCTGCCGTTCCGTTCGCCCTTCCCGGGAGGAGCCACCCTTGACATTGTCTGCCCGGAAGGCTCCACCGACGTGAGTCGTCGAGCGTCCGACAATGTCAAAAATGGCACCTCCGCCGCACGAGGGCTTTCCCTGCTCACTTCCCACGCGGAGCCGGGCTGAAGCCGGACACCGCCGCCGCACGCGGGCCGTATCTACGGGCTCTAAGGGTATGAGCACTCGAACCTACCTCTATCGTGGGGCGGGAAATCAGTAATATAAATGATAGGGAAAAGCCTGCAACGTCCTGTGACCTGGAACTGATCCGGAAATCCTGTGATGAATCCGAAATCCGAAATCCGAAATCCGAAAAAGGACCCCTTCCGCCGGGAGGTGGTTGGCGGAAGGGGTCGCAAGGTCGCCGGGCAACAGCCCGGAAACCAAGAATCGTGGCAAGCCCGGTCAGTCCATCTGTTTGCGCAGGATCGCCGGGATTTCGTAGTCGTCGCTCTGGTTGATGCCGTACTCCGAGTTCGGCCCCCCGGGGACCAGGAAGCGGCTGGCCCTGGTTGGGGTCTTCTCCTCGAAATCTCTCGCGATCATCGGTCTCGCCTTGGTCGCCGGAAAATGGGCGCTGTCGGGCACCTGATGGAACCCGGTCGCGATCACCGTCACCTGCATCCCGTCGCCGAGCTCCGGGTCCACCACCGCACCAAACAGGATCTGGGCGTCGGGATCGGCGCCCTCGGTGATGATTCCAGCCGCCTCGTTGATCTCGGCGAGGGTCACATCGCTGCCGCCGGTGATGTTGATCAATAGACCACGGGCGCCTTCGATCGATGTTTCCTCGAGTAGCGGCGAGGCGATGGCCTGTTGCGCGGCCTCCACCGCCCGGTGCTCGCCGGTGGCTGTGCCGACGCCCATGATGGCGTGGCCCATCCCCTTCATCACAGTACGGACATCGGCGAAGTCGCGGTTGATGAGACCCGGCACCGTGATGATGTCGGCGATCCCCTGCACCGCCTGGCGAAGAACATCGTCGGCGATGCTCATGGCCTCGGTGAAGTTGGTGTTGCGCTCGACAAACTTGAGCAGGCGATCGTTGGGGATCGTGATCAGCGTGTCGACGTGTTCGGCGAGCTGGGCGATCCCCTCCTCGGCCACGTTGCGGCGCCGCGAGCCCTCGAACGAGAAGGGCTTTGTCACTACCGCCACCGTCAGCGCACCGACGTCCTGCGCCATTTGCGCGATGATCGGCGTCGCCCCGGTCCCGGTGCCGCCGCCCATGCCGCAGGTAATGAAGATCATGTCGGCGCCGTCGAGCAGGTCGAAGATCTTCTTGTCCGCCTCGAGCGCGGCGTTGCGGCCCACTTCAGGGTTGGCGCCCGCGCCGAGTCCCCGGGTCAGCTCAGCACCGAGCTGCAACTTGATCGGGGCCCGGCAGTTCGACAACGCCTGTGCGTCGGTGTTGGCGGCGATGAACTCCACCCCGCAGAGACCGGCATCGATCATGCGGTTGACCGAGTTGCAGCCCCCGCCGCCGACACCGATCACCTTGATTCGCGCCGGCGCCGGCGCTTCGTCGAGAAGAATCGCCGGCCCACTGTCGACCAACTTCAGTTCCCTCGTTTCGTCGTCACGGTCCGGCTCCATCAGCACACCGTCATCAAACTCGATCATGTCCACCTCCCATTTCGAAAAAATCTCCGAGAGCGGTGCGGAGCCATACAAGGATGCTGCCCCGGTTCTCTCGCGCAGTCAACGTGTGATGTCTCCGAGCGTGCTGCAGGCGGATCAAACCGCACGCAACCGCCCACTCCGGTCCTGATACCGGTTCTACCAATCCGGCCAGCGCGCGCGGCGTTCCCAGCCGGACGCGGTGGCCGAAGATCGTTTCCGCAACTTCCTCGAGCCCCTCGAGACGCGAACCGCCGCCGGTGAGCACGACCCCACCGCGCGGCACCCGGTCGAGACCCTGCCGCACCAGAACCCGGTGCACGCCGATACAGAGATCACGGGCCCGCTCGTGGAGGACCTCCGCCGCAAAGGCAGCGGTGTGGACCTGGTTGCCGTCAGCGCCGAGAGTAGGTACCTCGACTGCCGCGGTGTCAAGTCCCTCGCGGCCGACCGCGGCGCCCACCTGCCTCTTGGTGCGCTCGGCGGCCGCCGACGTGGTCTTGAGCATGGACGCCAGATCGGCGGTGAAGTGCCGCCCGCCCACCGGAACCGCGCCCGACGAGGCCAGCACGCCCTCGGCAAACAGCACCCACTCGGTGGTGGCGTGGCCGATGTCGAGTACCAGGCACCCGAGCTCTTTTTCGTCCCGGGTCAGAACCGCCTCCGCGGCGGCGAGCGGCTCGAACATCAGCTGTTGGATCTTGATCGCGGCGTGGTTCACCGCCTGCTCGACCGTCTCGGCGTGGGTTCGATTCGCGTACAACACGTAGGCCGAGGCATCGAGCCGGGTGCCCGGCATCCCCACCGGATGCTCGAGCCCCGCCTGGCCATCGAGAGCAAAACCGCACGAGATGATGTCGAGAACCCGGTAATCCTCTGGAATCGACACCTGGGCACAGGCGGCCAGCGCGCGCTGGAGGTCTTCGGACGTCACCGTGTGATCACGCCCGGTGACAGGCACCGAGGCGGTCGAGGGCACGCCCTGGATCGGCGTACCGCCGATGCCCACGTGGGCGATTTCCACCGGTACCGAGGCCATGGCTTCGGCCTCTTCAGCGGCGACCCGCACCGCATCCGACACTTCTTCGAGGTTGGAGATCACGCCCTTGCGAGCCCCATCGTGACGCGCGTGACCGCAGCCTCGGATCACGAGCTGTTCGTCTTCGATCTCGCCGACCACCACCGCTACCGCGGAGGACCCGAGGTCGATGCCGACCAGAGGACGGGTGTCGTTCACACGCCACCTCCGATCACGATCCGGTCCGCCCACCGCAGGTCGGCCCACGGTTGGACGACGGTGCCTTGCGCGAACGCCGCGCACCACGACCGTTCGGCGGCCGAGCCTTGCGGGCAGACGTGAACGACGACAGCCGTCTCGCCGTCGGCCGCGGTGAGCTCGACCAGGTAATCATTCGGGGTGATGCGCTGCACCTTTGCAACCGGCACACCGGCGGCCTCGCGGATGCGGCGCGCTGCATCGAGCCCGCGCTGACGGTCGCCCTCCACCGCAAATCCGTCAAGCACCGGCTCGACGGGGAACTGGAGCCTCCCGGTGAGACCACCGTCCGCTCCCACCCCGTGCCAGCTCCGGCCGACCCGGACGCTGCCCAGGGTCGGCGCAGTTTCGGCGCGCACCAGGAGGGTCCCGGGCAACACGAAGTCCACTCGAACCTCACCCACCCCGGGCCACATCTGGACCCGTTCCTTGATTGCGGCGACATCGAGACCGAGGGCGGGTTGTCCCACCAGCTCCTGCAGCGATGCCACCGCTGACGGCGGCAGCTTGGGACACCCGTCGACCCGAACGTGCTCGACCCGCCAGAGCGGGACGGCAAGCAGCATGAACGGAACCACCGACAACAACACCAGCCCTCGATGCGACCGGCGGCCCGGCGTTTTCGGACGCAGGCGATCAGGCAGAAAGAGGGGTGCATCGCCGGTCACGGCGCCACCTCCAACCACAGGCTACCGACTCTGTCGACATCACCGGCGCCGCCGATGCCCATGAAGTGGAGGTGGCTCACGGTCATGCCACCCCCCCCACCGCCAGAACCCGCTCGGCGATGCGGGCGGCGGCGCCGGGCAGCGCCATCTTTCTGGCGCACCGGCCCATCCGCTCCAGCGCCTCGGCGTTCTGCAGCAGCTCGATCAGCACCTCGGCGATGCGCCGCGGGGGCGCCTCGTCCTCGGTCAAGACGACTGCGCCGCCGGCCCTTTCGAGGCTGCGGGCGTTGAACTCCTGGTGATTTCCGGCCGCCGCGGCAAAAGGCACCAGCAGCGCGCCGCGGCCAGACGCCGCGAGCTCGGAGACCGTCAGCGCGCCGGAGCGGGCGATCACCAGATCGGCGGCCGCCATCGACTGCCACGGCTGTGCCAGAAAGGCCGTCACCTCGGCCTCGATCTTGAGGTCGCTGTAGGCGGTCCGAACCACCTCGGCCCACCGCACTCCGGCCTGGTGCCGGACCTCGACCTCGAGCCCCGCCGCTTGCAGCAGAGGGAGTGCCTGCGGCAGGGCGCGGTTGAGAAACAACGATCCCTGGCTGCCGCCGAGCACCAGCAGCCGCGGCCTGGCGCCGACATTTATATCGGGGACGCTGAAGAAGTCCGTGCGCACCGGGTTGCCCGTCCACTCGGCGGGCATCGACGGGAAGGCGGCTACCGCATCTTCAAAACCGCAGCAGATGAGATCGGCAAACGGCGCCAGAAACTTGTTGGTCCAACCCGGGATGGAGTTCTGTTCCTGCAGAACCACCGGCACGCCGAGCAGCCCCGCTGCCGCCAGCCCGGCCGTCGACGCATATCCGCCGACACCGAGCACGGCGATGGGCCGTTGTCTGGAGATCGTACGCACCGCCGTCAGGATGGCCGGGGGCAGCAGCGACACGGCCCGCACCGCGGCGCCGGCGTCGCGCGCCTGCATGCCCTCGAGTTCGACCAGCGTGATCGGAAATCCGCGTTCGGCCACGAGTTCTGCCTCGAGGCCTCTCCTCGCTCCCAGCCAGTGAACCTCGATGTCCCTTGATTTGAGCTCACGCGCCACGGCCAGCCCCGGGAACACATGGCCCCCGGTGCCGCCTCCGGCCACCACCACCCGCCCCTTCACGAGCCCACCTCTCGCGACAGGTTGAGTAGTAGACCGACGGACATCAAGCTCACCAGCAGATCGGTCTTGCCATAGCTCACAAACGGCAGCGGGATGCCCTTGGGCGGCAGGAGATTGAGGCAGACCGCCATGTGAACCAGGCTCTGAGCGGCGAAGGCGACCGTGAGGCCGAAGGCGAGCAGCGCCAGCCGCGGGTCCTCGAGCCGGCTCGCGATCACCATCCCGCGCCAGCCGATGACGGCTGACAGAATCAACAGGGCCGTCATCCCCACCAGACCGAGCTCTTCCCCGGTGATGGCGAAGATGAAGTCGGTGTGGGGCTCGGGGAGAAAGAAGAGCTTCTGCAGCCCCGATCCATAGCCGAGACCGAAGGCCCCACCGCTGCCGATGGCGATCAGACTCTGCTCACTCTGCCAACTCGCCGCGGCCGCCGCATCGTGGTCGAAGAACGCACGAACCCGCGCCAGCCGGTAGGGCGACGCGACGATCGCCACCGCCAGCGCCAGCACACCACAGATCGCCGGCAGGGCCATCAGCCGCAACGGCATTCCGGAAACGAAGGCCATGGCGCCGATGGTGACCAGCATCAGGGCCGCCGACCCGAGGTCGGGCTGGAGGGCGACGACGGAGGTGGTTGCAACACACAGCCCTGCCAGAATGCCGAGCCGCCGCAAGGGCCAGCCCTCCCGGCGGGCCTCGACCAACAGGATGGCGCTCATCAGGATCAGAGCCACGCGCGCCAACACCGACGGCTGCAACGACAGACCGCCGATGCTCACCCAGCGGTGGGTGGCGGCCACCGGGCTCTGCAGGAACGCCACCATCAGCAACAGCCAACTCGAACCCAACGCCGCCGCGATCAACCGCCGGTCAACCAGCAAAGACTTCCGCAGGTGCATGCAGATGACCAGCAGACCGAGACCGATCATCCCGGTCGCGGCCTGCCAGGTGAAGAAGTACGAGCCCGGCCGCCCGTAGCGCTCGGTGGCGATGAGCCAGGAGGCCGAGGCGAGAATGGCGAGACCCACCGCCAGCTGGAGGAAGACAGCGGCGATCAGGAGGCGGTCGAAGCGCTGCCTTATGGGCACGGCGCCACCTCCTCCCGGGCGAGAGCGGCAAACCGGTCCCCGCGTTCGCCGTAGTTGGCGAACTGATCGAACGACGCACAGGCCGGGGCCAGCAACACCCACTGCCCCGCCACGGCCTTCTCGCGCGCCCGGCACACCGCCTCCTCGAGGGTGGTGCACGCCTCGATGGGTGCGGTCTTCGCCAGACGCCGGCCGATCGCCGGCCCGTCCACACCGATCAAGTACAACCGCGCCACCGCCCGCCGTACTTCCTCCTCCAGCAGACCGAAGTCCTGTCCCTTGGCCTGGCCACCGAGGATCAAATGGACGGTGCCGTCTCCATAGCCCTGCAGCGCCGCCAGCGTGGCGCCGACGTTGGTCGCCTTCGAATCGTCAATCCACACCACTCCGACGGCGGCATGGACCGTCCGGTGCCGATGCTCGAGACCCTCGAATCGGCGCAGCGTCGACGCCATCGCCGGTCGCCCCACGCCGAGGGCGGCCGCCGCCAGCGATGCCGCCAGGGCGTTGGCGAGATTGTGGGTCCCGCTCAGCTGCACCTCGGAGGCCTCAACGAGCGGCTCGCCGTCCAGCATCAGAACACCGTCCTCGATCCACCCGTCCGCCGGCCCCTGCAGCGAGAACGTCTTCTTGCGCGCGGCGGTCACAGTGGACGCCACCGCGGGATCGTCCGCATTGAGCACCGCGACGTCGTCCGCGCTCTGGAACGCAAACAGCCGTTGCTTGGCGGCGCGGTAGGAGGCCATGTCCGGGTGCCTCTCAAGGTGATCCTGGCTGAGGTTGAGAAACACCGCCGCCTGCGGTGCCATGGCCTGCAACAGCTCGGCCTGAAAGCTCGAAACCTCGAGCACCCAGCTCTGCCACCCGCCGTCGAGGACCATCTGCGAGGCCGCTGTGCCGAGGTTGCCGCCGGCCACCGCAGCCGCGCCGCCCTCCCGCAGCATGTGCGCCACCAACTCGGTGACCGTGCTCTTGCCGTTCGACCCGGTGATGGCCGCCAGCGGCGCATCCTGGCGGTGGCGCCACGCGAACTCCAACTCCGTCGCGACAGCGATGCCCCGCGCCACGGCCGACCGCACGATTCGCGAATCCGGCGGCACACCGGGCGACACCACGACAAGCCCGACCCCGTCGAGACTCGACTCCGGGTGCGAACCCGCAAACACCCGCGAACCTTCAGGGAGGTCGGCCAGGTTGGCGGCAAGATCTGCTTCCGACCGGTGGTCTGTCACCCACACCTCGGCGCCGTCGGCGGCGGCCAGGCGTGCCGCCGCCAGACCGGAACGACCCAGCCCGATGACCAGCACCCGCGGGGGAATCTCGTACGCCACCATCACCTCAACTTCAACGTCGACAACCCGGCCAGGGCGAAGACCACCGCGATGATCCAGAACCTGATCACCACCTGGGTTTCGGCCCACCCGAGGAGCTCGAAGTGGTGGTGAAGCGGCGCCATCCGAAAGACCCGTTTGCCTCGCAACTTGAACGAGCCAACCTGGATGAGCACGGACAACGCCTCGAGGACGAAGAGACCGCCGACGATGACCAGAAGAAGCTCCTGTTTGGCCACCACCGCGACGATCCCGATGCCGCCGCCGAGCGCGAGCGACCCCACGTCTCCCATGAAGACCTGGGCCGGGTGGCAGTTGAACCACAGGAAGCCCATGGCGGCGCCGGCGATGGCGCCGGTGAAGATCGCCACTTCGCCGGCCCCGGACACCGGGACGATCCGCAGATACTCGGCGATCCGCACGTGACCCGCCACGTAAACGAACACGGTGTAGGTGGCGGCCGCGACCGCCACCGCTCCGACCGCCAGACCGTCGAGCCCGTCGGTCAGGTTGACGGCGTTCGAAGATCCGATCAGGACCAGGACCACGAACGGGATGTAGAAGATGCCCAGCGGCACCAGGATGTCTTTGAGGAAGGGCACCGCCAGAGCACCCGCGTGCTGGGCGGGCTGCGCTGCGGCACGCGCCATCAGAGCTCCCATCACCCCCACCAGCGTCTGTAGGGCAAACTTCTGGCGGGTGGTGAGACCGAGGTTCTTGCGCCGCCGAACCTTGAGCCAGTCGTCGGCGAGTCCGATCGCGGCAAAGCCGAGGGTCACCAGCAGCACGGTCCAGATATAGGGGTTTTCGAGGTCGGCCCACAGCAGGGTCGCGATCGTGATGCTGCCGACGATCAGAAGACCGCCCATGGTCGGCGTGCCGGCCTTGACCTGGTGGTGCTGCGGTCCTTCTTCGCGGATCGCCTGCCGCACCTGCAGCGCGCGCAGGCGGCCGATCAACCATGGACCGGCCACCAGGCTGATGAAAAACGCGGTGGCGATGGCAAGGCCGGTCCGGAAGGTCAGATAGCGGAAGACATTGAATCCGATAAAGGTCTGACTCAGGGGTTGGATCAGCCAGTACAACATCAGGCCGCCTCCTCACCCATCAGGGCCGCCACCGTACGATCGAGACCGACCCCGCGCGACCCTTTGACCAGCACCACGTCGTCCGCATGGAGAAGACTGCGCAGGATCTCGGTGGCTTCGGCCGCATCCCCGGCCCGGTGCACGGCACCTGAGGGAAGACCCGCCGCACGAGCAGCGTCGGCAAGACGCGAAGCATCGCCGGCGCCGACCGCGATCAGCAGATCGCACGACTCGGCTGCCTGTTGCCCGACCTGGGCGTGCGCCTCTCCAGCGATGTCGCCGAGTTCGTACATCTCACCGAGAACCGCCACCCTCCGCCCCGGGGCGCGGGCGAGCAGCTCGAGCAACCGCCGCATGGCCAACGGCGAGGCGTTGTAGCTGTCGTCTACCACCGAAATGCCACCGCCGAGACGCAAAATCCTGCCGCGGTGCTCGGGGGCGCGCAGATCGCGGGCAGTCGCCGCGACCTGCTCTGCTGTCACGTCGAAGGCTGTTGCAGCCGCCGCGGCCGCGAGCAGGTTCTCCACCTGGTGCAGCCCGGGCACCGCCAGTTCGACGTCGGCTTCGGAGTTCGGCAGGACGAGATGGAAAGTGCTGCCGAGGAGGCCGCGGTCTTCGAAACTCTCGATTCTCGCCTCGGAGTCTTCGCCGCCGTACCTCAGGACGGGGGCCCTGGTCTGACTCGGAAAGGTCTCCTGCCAGGGGTCGGCGGCGTTGATGACCAGCAATCCCTCCGGGTCCAGCCACGGCAGAAGCTCTGCTTTGGCGCGGACGACGCCTTCGATGTCCGGAAAAAATTCGGTGTGAACGTGGGCGATCCTGGTATAGAGCAGAACCTGGGGACGGAGAATTTCCCCGAGGATCGTGAGCTCCCCAGGACTGCTCATCCCCGCCTCGGCGACGAAGTTCTCGATGGCTTCAGGCTGGGACAACATCTCCGACGGCAGACCGAGGGTGTTGTTGCGGTTGCCCGACGACGAACCGGTGGGACGGTGGCGACCGACCAATGCGGCGAGAAAATCTTTGGTGGTGGTCTTGCCCACCGAACCCGTCACCGCTGCCACCCGCCACCCTCGCTGTTGGCGTTCACGGGCGGCGAGCACGTGGTGGGCAACAAGCGGGTCGCCGACCCTGATCAGGGCCTTGCCGGACGGCGGCGGCGCCAGTTCCGCATCGTCTCTCACGAGCGCCGCCACTCCGCTGGCCAGAGCCGCGGACACAAACTCGTGGCCGTCGTGACGTTCTCCGGGCAGGGCGACATAAAGATCACCGGCCTCGATCCGCCGCGAGTCCACCTCGGCCCCGAGAACGATCACGTCGGCGGCGCCTTCGAGGGTTCCGTCCACCGCGTGCGCGAGCTCGGCCGCAGTCATCCTCACTTGAGCCTCCGCGAGAGTGACCGCAGGACATTCTGATCGGAAAAGGGGACCTGCTCGTCGCCGATGGTCTGAAAGGCCTCGTGGCCCTTGCCGGCCACCAGAACCAGCGACCGCTCGTCGGCCATTTCAAGGGCGGTGCGGATCGCCTCTCTGCGGTCGAGCACCACCATCGGTTCGGCTCCGGCGGCGCGAACGCCATCGGCCACAGCCTCGGCGATGGCCGCCGGGTCCTCCGACCGCGGGTTGTCGGAGGTCACGATCTGCACATCGGCAAGCTCACCGACGGCATAGCCCATCGGGCCCCTTTTGCCACGATCGCGCTCGCCGCCGGCTCCGAACACGACAATCAACCGCCGGTCGGTGATCCGGTCCAGCGCCTGAAGAACCGATCGCAGGCCCTCGGGTGTGTGGGCGAAATCGACAAATACCGGAAAAGGAAGCTTGGTCGTGATCCTCTCGAGCCGCCCGCTGAGTGGTCGCGCATGTTTGAGACCGCGCCGGATAGCCTTGGGTCCGAGACCGGCGGCGCTGGCCGCGGCCGCCGCGGCGAGCCCGTTGCGTAGATTGTGGACACCGACCAATGGCAACCGGACCGCAAGCTCGGTCTCCGGAAGACGAAGATCGAAACGGCTTCCGTCGAGGTCGCTGATCACCATCCGGGCGCATACCGCACCGCGGTCGAGGCCCCACGAGATGTCGCCCTCTCGTTGCTCGTCCAAAAGACGCGCGCCCCAGGGGTCGTCCACCGGCAGGACCCGGCGACCGCCGGCAGCGAGGTGTTCGGTAAACAGGAGGCGCTTGGCCTCGAAGTAGGACTCCATGTCCCCGTGGAAATCGAGGTGGTCACGGGTGAGATTGGTCCACACCGCAACATCGAACTCGAGACCGGCAACCCGGTCCTGGCTCAAGGCGTGCGAGGAGACCTCCATGGCCACGTACTCGGCGCCCGCCTTGAGCGCCCGCCGGAAGATCGGCGCGAGATCGGTGGCCTCGGGCGTGGTGCGTTCGCTCGCGATCTCGGTGCCGTCCGGAAGGATAACGCCGAGGGTCCCCACAAATACCGTGGGACGGTCGGCAGCGTTGAGAATCAGGCTGATGAGGTGGGCCGTGGTGCTCTTGCCGTTGGTCCCGGTGACCCCGATCATCCTCAGTTTCTTCTGGGGGTTCCCGGCGAGGATCCAGGCGGCGCGCGCCATCGCCGGCCGCACCTGTTTGACCTTGATCCACGGCACGGCGATCCTTTTCGGTCGGCGCCGGTCGCTGAGAACCGCCGCGGCCCCGGCGGCGACCGCCCGGTCGACGTAGGTCACGCCGTGAGCGTGCTGACCGGGGATCGTGGCAAACACCGAGCCCGGCCGAACCGACCGCGAGTCGTGGGTGATGCCCGTGACCTCGACCCCGCCGTCGCCGGTCAGTTTGCCGTCCTGGAGGCGCTTGAGAAGCGTGTTGATCTTCACGCGTTGCCCCCCGCGGCCGCGAACGGGTTGCTCGCCACCTTCGGGTCGGCATCCTTTTCAACCACGGTCGGCGGGATGTCGAGAATCGTCACGGCCGCTGCGGCGATCTCGGCGAACACCGGCGCCGCGACAGTGGAGGCCCAGTAGTCCCGCTCCGCCGGATCTTCGATTGCGACCACAATCACCAATCGGGGATCGGTCGCGGGCAGAAAGCCCGCAAACCAGGACGTGTGTTGATCATCGTCATAGCTACCGTTCTCGGCCCGCTGGGCGGTCCCGGTCTTGCCGGCGACGCTGTAGCCGGGCACGGCGGCGAGCTTGCCCGTTCCCTCGACGACCACACCTTCGAGCATGGTGCGCAGGCGCCGCGCCATCCGCTCCTCGAGGACCCGGGTAGCGCCCGCATCGGACCCGGTCCTTGCATCACCGGTGTCCGACCGCACCAGAACGGGTCTCCGCAGCCAGCCGCCGTTGGCGATCGCCGCGTAGGCCATCGCCATCTGCAACGGGCTCACCGTGAGTTCCTGACCGAGGGCGAAACCCGCCGAGCTCATCTTCGACCAGGTCCGGGTTTCCGGCATCAAGCCCCGCGCTTCGGCCGGAAAGTCGATGCCGGACCGCCGACCGAAACCAAAGGCAGCGAAGGCATTCCACAACATCTTGTCAGGCACCCGTTCAGCCGCCAGGATGATGCCCACGTTCGCCGAGTACACGACGACCTCGTCAAGGGTGTACATCCCTGGGTCAGCGTGGTCGCGGACCCAGTGCCCCGCGACCCGGGTCCCGCGATCGGTGCAGTCGAACAACTCTCCCTCGCGGACGACCCCTCCGGAGAGGGCCGCGGCGGCGATCACCGGTTTGACCGTCGAGCCCGGTTCCAGTGCGTCCTGCACCGGACGCAGGCGCCAGTTCGCCGACGGCGAACTGCCCGGGCTCGATGGATCGAACGATGGCAGCGACGCGAGGGCCAGTACCCGGCCCGTCCACGGATCAACGACTACCGCCGACCCCGCCTTAGCTCCGTGGCGGTGGATTCCATCCGCCAGCGCCGCCTCACACCGTGCCTGGAGCCGCGCGTTCAGGGACAGTTCGAGGTCATATCCGGCCCGACCGCTGCTGAGCTTCTCCAACCGGACCTTACGCCGGATGGCGTCGTTTACTGCAAGATACGCCTCCGGTTCACCGGCGAGATAGGCGTCGTAGTGGTGCTCGAAGCCGGATCGCCCGATCGTGTTGAGTTCTTCGCGACCGACAAACCCCACCACCGGGGCCGCCAACCGTTGTTGCGGGTAGATGCGGGCGAAATCCGGCACCAGCGCCACCGCTCGAACGGCCAGCAGGCGCACCTCTTCGGCCACTTCGCGCGGCACCATTTTGGCCAACCACAACGACCTCGGGCCCTCGCTGAAGCGGCGCATCAGCTCAGCTTCCGATGTCACGAGCAACGCGGCGGCGGCGCGGGCAAAGAGCTCCGGGTACTCCAGATTCGAGGTGTCCACCTGAATCGCGACCCGCTCGACAGAGGTCGCCAGGATGTAGCCGTCCGCAGTTCGAATCGTCCCTCTCGGCCCCTGCACCTGGATCACTTGACGCTGTTGTTTGTTTGCCTGCTCGCTCCAGGCATCGTGCTCGAACACCGTGACCTGAAGGCTGCGCGCGAAGACAACGGCGCCCCCAAGGAAAAGCACCGCCGCAACCGCGAGGAAGCGTCGGCGATTCACTGCACCACCTCGGAAACGTTTGCGGCTGGCAGACCTGCCGGCGCCGAAGGGACCAGCCCGAGGGCATGGGCACGCTCCGCCAGACGCTGCGGGTTGCGTTCACCCTCCAACTCGAGCATCAGCTGGCGCTCGCGCTGTTCGAGTTCGCGCACCTGTGCTCGCAAACCGATCAACTCATAGTGAATGGAGGTGCTCTTGAGCCGCGGCCAGCCGACCAGACCGAGCGCCAGAACCACCAGCGCCGACACGGCCAGCAGAGCGGTCAGGACATGCGGCCAGCGTTGGTCCCTCTGCGGGATGAAGAAACGGTTGCTCGAACCGAGACCGGGGAGGTTCATGGTGTGCCCTCCCCCAGACGCTCGGCAGCCCTCAGCCGCGCCGACCGCGCCCGCGGGTTGCGTTCGACTTCGTCGTCGTCGGGCTGGACCGGAGACCGGGTCACGACGCGGACGACCTCTTCCGGTTGACACCGGCACACGGGAAAGTCCGGAGGACAGCGGCAGCTGCCGGCAAGACGCCGCATGGTGTGTTTGACGATCCGGTCTTCGAGCGAGTGGAACGCGATCACCGCGATCCGCCCACCCGGCCGCAGAGAACGAATGGCCGGCTCGAGAAACCTCTCGAGCTGGCCGAGTTCGTCGTTGACCGCGATCCTCAAGGCCTGAAAGGTCCGCGTCGCCGGGTGGATCCGACGGTCGCCGTCGCCGACCACCGAGCGCACCAGCCGGCTCAACTCGCCGGTGGTACGAATCGGCGAGCCTGCGCGGCGCGCGACAATGGCGCGACTGATGGCGCGGGCACGCCGCTCCTCGCCGTAATCGCGCAGGATCCTCACGAGCTCCTCCCAGTCGGCCGTCTCCAGGAGGTCCGCCGCGGTCGGGCCGTCGGCACCCATCCGCATGTCGAGCGGTCCATCGACTTGAAAGGAGAAGCCCCGTTCCGGGGTGTCGAGCTGCAAAGAGGAGCACCCGAGGTCGGCGAGAATCGCCGCCGGCGCCTCCAGCTGCAGCCGGTCGAGTATCGAAGGGAGCCGGTCGAAGGAGCTCTCCTCGAGCCTGACGCGGTCCGAAAAGTCCCGCAGCCGTTCGCCGGCCCGGGCGAGCGCAAGGGGGTCACGATCGAGCCCGAGCAGCCGGAATCCACGCTCTGATCGAAGGAGCGCTTCCGCGTGTCCCCCGAGACCGATCGTTGCGTCGACCAGCAGCCCCGGAGCGGCGGGTGACAGCAACTCCACCACGCGATCGGTGAGTACCGGCAGGTGTTCGGAGGCCACTGCTGTCCTCCATCACAGCTCCAGCTGTGCGAGTTCTTCCAACTCCTCATCGCTGAGCGACGCCTCTTCGAGGAAGGAGGCCGCGCGGGTGCGATTGGTGACGGCAAGGTGGTTGATGCGACCCGAGACCACGACCTCGCCCTCGACGTTGACCATCTCTCGCAGCAGCGCCGGAACCAGGATTCTCCCCTGGTCGTCCATCTCCAGCAGTTGACCGTAATTGACCCGTTCGACCAGCTTGAGCACCGCGGGTTTCATCGCCGGCTTTTTCAGCAACTGCTCTTCCACCGCCTGCCAGACCGCCAGCGGGTATACTCTGAGCTCATGAGGGAAGAAGGAGCACACGTAGACCTCACGCCCGAAGTCGGCTTCGAGCTGCTCGCGAAGACGTGCCGGCAGCTTGACGCGACCCTTGGCGTCGATGGTTGCCGGGAATCCTCCTCGGAAACGCTCCACGCTGCCCCCTTGACCTTGAAGTGGGCCTTTTGACCAGACCGATGACCACTTCGGACCGAATTAGACCACTTCTGACCACCCCATGATGATCTGCTCCGGACAGCATGTCAAGGGTTTGGGCTCCAAAGAGATACGTAATCTTGAGATCTCTTCTCGCACCCCGAAAACCCCTTCTGATGTCACCACAAGATGTGGTGGTGGATTCTCACGGAACTACCATATGTTGTAGAGCAATTCGTTCCCGGTCCTCGCATGAGGACCGGGAACGAATTGCCGTAGAATGGGCGGCGATGACCGATCCAGCCATCCGTCGCGTTGGCGTTGTACTCAAGACCTCGAATTCCGAGGCCCTGGAGCTCGGACGCCAGCTCGTCACCGAGCTCGATCGACTCGGACTGGTGGCGGTGATCGACCGCGAGTCCGCGGAGGTTCTCGACGGTCACGACGGCGTCGACCGCGAGCACCTCGCCTCTCAGGTCGACCTCGTCGTCGTCCTCGGCGGCGACGGCACGCTGCTTTCGGTCACCCGGGGCATCCTCGGGGGGACACCGATCCTCGGCATCAACATGGGCACGCTGGGTTTTCTGACCGAACACCCGGCCGACCGCCTCATGCCGGTCCTTCACGCGGCCCTCGAGGGACGAGTGGAGGTGGTGCGGCGTGAACGCCTCACGGTGACGGTGGAGAACCCGGACAACGAACCGATCACGCACTGCGTCCTCAACGACGCGGTGATCAACAAATCGGCCCTGGCACGCATGCTGGTGCTGTCGGTCCACGTCAACGGCGCGTTCGTCAGCAGATTCAAGGCCGACGGGCTGATCATCGCCACCCCGACCGGTTCCACCGCCTACAATCTCTCGGCCGGAGGGCCCATCCTCTACCCCAACCTCGAGATCCTCGTGGTGACGCCGATCTGCCCCCACGCCCTGACCAACCGCCCCATCGTCCTGTCGTTGGACTCGACCATCGAGATCCGGCTCGAGAGCCATTCGGAGGAGGTGTGGCTGACCCTCGACGGCCAGCAGGGCTTCCCCATCGGGACCGAAGACCTGGTCACGATCAAGCCCTGCCCGGACCCGGTGATGTTGATCACCGACCCGAGCCGGTCCTACTTCCAGGTCCTGCACCGGAAGCTGAAATGGGGGGAGCGAGGCGGGTGAGATACCGCCACCTCAGACGCACGGTCATCGCCGTGCTGGCGACCGTTGCCTTCGTCCTGATCTTCGGGCTTGTGATCCGTGCGGTCCTCGAGGCCGAACCGACCCGCAGGACCGCCATCCGGTGGATCGAGCGGGCGGCCGCCGGTTACGGCGCCGAGGTCGAGATCGGCGATCTCCACTGGAGCGTTCTGCCGCCCGGTGTGCGCCTCGACGACGTCCACCTCCGCGCCCCAGGTATCGCCGCCGAGGTCGAAAGGATCCACGCGGACATCGCACGAATGCGGCTCACGCGGCGCACGATCGTTCTCGGTACCGTGGCCGCCCGGGGCGTTCGTCTGTCGATGGAGGGGCTGCCGGAGTCCACCGCGGTCCGGCGGACAGCCGATCAAGGTCCGCATTCGCCACCTCGAACTCGCCGACGTTCAGTTCGCAGGAACCGACCTTCCGGGCGGTCTTTCACTCGACCTCGAAGGTGTGCGCGGCGGTTGGACGGGCGAGGGGGCGATCTCGCGCGGCTATGCCGAGGTCGCCAACGCCACCATCAAGATCGGCGCCATGACGCCCATCGAAACCGCGGTCACCGCCCGTTACGCACTGTCCGACGACGGGTTGGAGGTGTCCACCGTCCGTCTCGAGAGCGAAGGATTCACCCTCCGGGGGCGGGGCAACATCGGCGCCGAGGGGACCACTTTCGAGGCCGCCGGGCCGCTCGACATCACGTGGTTGGACGGCTTTATCAAGACCCACGGTCTGTTGAGCGGCAGCGCGAACATCGAACTCGATCTCGACACCGCCTCGCCGGAGCTGCTCAGAGCGGCGATCAGCGCGCCGTTCCTCAGCGCAGCGGGCCTTCCTCTGAACGATGTCCGAGGGAATCTGGCATTGGTCGGCAAGAGTCTCCGCGGGACCCTCGAGACCTCGCGATACCACGGCGGGACCCTGAGCGGGACCTATCGTCTCGCCGAGTTCGGCGGTCGCTACCCGCACGCGGTGCAATTGGAGGCGCGCGGGGTGTCCCTCAGGGGCTTTCTCGGCGATCTGCGGGTCGAGCCGGCCGGGCTCGCCGCGACAGTCGACATCTCTGCGAGCGGAAAATGGAACGGTCGCGATTTCCCTTCGGGGCTGGGTCACGCGGACTTGCAGTTTCACGCCGCGCCCACTGGCATCGGCCTCGAAGGGCCTCTGGCCGTCGACCTCACCGGCGAAGGCATCTTCCGTCTCGACTCCGGGGAAATGTCCCTTGGCGGCGCTGCCACCCGTTGGCAGGGAGCGCTCACACTCGGCACCTGGGAACCGGCGTGGTCGATCGCCGCCGAAGGGGCCGAGTTGGCAAAGATCGCCTCGATGGTCAACGCCTGGGTGGGCTCCACGGTCCTGCCGCCCGAACTCGAAGGCACCGGAGACCTCGAGGTCAACCTCAGCGGACCGTTCTCGGATCTCCTGGTCCAGTTCCGGATCGACGCCCAACCCCTCAGGCTGCCGCCGGTCACCATCGATCGGTTGGTGGCCGACGCCACCATCGGCGGCCCGGTCCTGCGGATCGGATCCGCGCGTTTCCAGATCGCCGACGGGCTCGGCGAGATCGAAGGCGGTCTCACGTGGGACCCGGCCGCGGGCGACGACCAGCTCAACCTCGATATCCGTGGCCGCAGGATTCCCCTCGCCGCCGTGGCGTCGTGGATCGGTCTCGAACAGTGGGTCGACAGCGGTCTGCTGTCATTCGACGGCGCGCTGTCGGGCCCCATCAACCTGCCGCTCGGGTCGTGGCTGGCCGAGATCGAGGACCTCTCGGTCGGCGGGATGGAGCTCGGCACGGCGTCAACCGGAATCGAACTGGCCGATGCCCGTTTTTCCTGCAACGATCTCCGCTGCGAACGCGGTCTCGAGGCGAAGATCTGGTGGGATGTCAGCGCCGCCGAGGTCACCGGCAGCCTGAACTGGCCGGGCATGCCACTCGGCGGGATGGGAGAACCGATCACCCGGCTGGCCGGCGACACCGCGGACGTCGCCCTCGACATTCACCTGCCCCTCGGCGGCGACGTGGTTGCCGAACTGCATGCGACCTCGGAGCGCGGCCACCTCGCGGTCATTCAGGGCCCCGACACCATCGATCTCTCGGCCGAGTTGGCGGGAGCGGCACTCGCCCACGCCAGCTTGGCGCGCACCGCCGAGGGCGATCTGAAGGGCCACGGCGAGCTCGAGATGTCGTCAGCCAAAGAGCTCCTCGCGTTGCTCGGGCCCGACGTCGCTGTGCCGCTCGCCGGCACCGGCCGTGCCGACTTTGACATCGACTGGGGCGACGAGCCGTGGCCACGGGTGGCGGGGACCCTGACGGAGCTCGAACTCAGCCTCGCCGATCAACCGGTGCAGCTGGTCGAGCCGGCAGACTTTTCGTTGTCTGCAGACGGATTCGACGTCCCCGGCCTGCGGGTTCGCGCTCGCGAGGACGAGTTTTTCGTGCGGTGGAACATCGAGAGCGATGGCCAGCTCCACGGCAACGTCTCGGGGACCATGGATACTCTGTTGCTGCGGTACCTCCTGCCCGACTGGGAACCGGCGGGACGGGCAACCGGAATCGTCGAGCTTCTCGGCACCATTGACGCGCCGCTCTTCGAGGGCATCGCCGAGATCCACAAGGGCTCGTTCCGACTGCCGGGGACCCGCAACATCCTCTCGCAGGTCGAAGGCGTCGTCCTGCTGTCGTCCGGCGAAGTGCTGCTCGAGGGCATGAGCTTTCGCATCATGGGCGGGCGGGGCCGATGCGGCGGCCGGATTCGCCAACGCGAGGACTCCCTGTTCCTGTCCCTCGACGGCACCGCCGATGGCGTCCGATTCGAGGTGCTCCCCGATCTCGAAGCCAGGCTCTCCGGCACCTGGCACCTCAGCGGCCCGGTGACCGGGCTCAACCTCTCAGGCGATCTCGAACTGGACCGCATGAGTCTCACCACCAAGGACGATCCAGCAGCATTGTTGATCAACTGGCTGGGCAACACCGGCAGATCCACAGCCGAGGGCGGGCTCAACCTCAACCTCCACGTGGAGGCCGAGGAGACAATCAATCTTCACAACCCGTTCGTACGCCTGACCGGTTCGGCCAGCCTCGACATCACCGGCACCTCCAACCAGCCCGGGCTGGTCGGCCAGGTCGAGGTGCTCGAGGGCGGCGAGGTCACACTCCTCGGAAACCGCTACGAAGTCGAGCGCGGCAGCCTCAATTTTTCCAACCCGCAGGGGATCGACCCCTTCCTCGATCTTCAAGCCTCCACCTGGGCGCAGGAGTACCAGATCACGGTCAATCTCTCCGGGACCCTGGACCGCTTCGTTTCGACCGCGGTCTCGACCCCGCCCCTGAGCGCACCCGAGATCTACTCCCTGCTCGGGGTCGGGTACCGCAGCGAGGCCCTCGGCAGCAGCGCCATGGGTCTCGGTCTCGCATCCTCGATCCTCTCGAGCGAGTTGACTTCGGTGCTGAGCAAAAGAGCTCAACTCGTGCTGCCCATCGACCAGGTTCGCGTCGACCCGTTTTCGGCCGATTCCACCGGCAACCCCACCGCCCGGCTGTCGGTCATCAAACAGCTGACACCCTCGTGGACGGTGATCCTGCAGACCACCCTCTCCGGGGAACGGGAGCAGATTGTGACCAGCCGCTGGTTTCTCGCGCCGGGGCTGTTTTTGGAAGCCGGTCAGCACGAAGACGGTTCCTTTTCTCTCGATCTCAAGCTCCGGCGACCCTACTGAAAACATGAAGGCGAACTCCCTCCTCCGGCGAACGTCCAGCCTCCTACCGGGAGCGCTGCTTGCAGCGGGCCTGCTGTTGTCGGCCGCGCCGACGCCAGCCGCCGCCGACGGACCGCCGATCATCACCAGCGTTCGAGTCGAGGCCATAGGCGCCGTGGACACGGCGGCGATCGCCCAGGTGCTCGAGCTCGAGGTCGGATCGCCACTCGACAAGCAGAGGCTGCGCGACGTCATCACCACCCTGTATGCGGGGGGCGAGGTGGAGTGGTTGCGCGTCGAAAGCACCGAATCAGCCGGCGGCATCGATGTCCTTGTCCGGCTCAGCCTGCGGTCGACGATCTCGGACATCAAGGTGCACACCAGGGGCCCGATCCTCCGGGTCAAGATCCGGACCTGGCTCCAGCTCGAGCCCCGCGACCCGGTGACCGCCGCCGGAATCGAGGTCAGCCGCCGGCGGGTCGAACGAAGGCTGCTCGATCGCGGCTACGCCGATGCCACGGTCGAGGCCTACCTCAACTACGACCGCAAATCGAATACGGTGGCGGTCGAGTTCGAGGTCGTGCCGGGGCCCCAGCAGGTTCTCGAGACCGTCGTCCTCGAGGGTCTCGACTCCGAAGAACATGCTGCCGCCGCCCAGCCCAAGGCCAAGAGAGGCGCCAAACTCACCTCGCGATTCGAGGACAGGGTACGAACCCGCACCGAAGAAAACCTCCGCCGCATGGGTTTCTGGGAGGCCGAGGTCCTCGAGGTCACACCCGTGGCCGACGGCGCGGCAGTCGATCTCGTCCTTCGCGTCGACCCCGGGCCCATGTACAGGCTCGAATTGGAGACGCCGCCCGAGAGCGAGAAGATCGCCCACAACGCTTTCCCCGACCCGGCTGACGGCGATCTCCACCCCGCTCAGACCGAGGCCCTCGCGGAGCAGGTCCACGAACAGCTCCAGGAGTCCGGCTACCTGCTCGCCGACGTCACGGCGGAGTTGCTGGAGGGGGGCGACGAACAGGTGTTGAAACTCGATGTCCACCCGGGCGAAAAGTTGAAAGTTTCGGAGGTGGACTTTCCCGGCGCCGACAGCCTCGGGGTGGGCGCGCTGACGGATGTGGTCACGGTCCGAAAGGGAAACACCGGAGGGCGTTTCAGCCAACGAATCAGCAACGCGACCCTCGAGGCCGACCGGACGGCCATCCTCGAGCTGTACCATCTCGAAGGCTTCCCCTATGCCGAGGTCGACACCCCACGGTGGGTACCGGTCGAGGGCGAGAATGCGGTTCGCATCGAGTTTCCGATCGTTGAAGGGGAACGCTGGATCGTCGAAGAGGTCCGGGTTGAGGGACTTCCGGTAGAGGCGGCATCCGATCTCGAGTCGCGGCCGCTCGGACTGACCGACGGTTCGCCGTGGAGCCCCGGCGCTGTCGATCGGGCGCAGCGCCGGCTCGAGGAGGCCCTCGCCAACACCGGCTACCCCGACGGGCGGGTGACGTCGGAGGTCGACACCTCTCGGACGGGGAAGGCGCAGGTCATCTTTCGGATCGACCCTGGCGCCTTTGTCCAGATCGGCGACGTGATCATCGCCGGGCTGCTCCACACCCGTGAGCAGCTGGTGGCGAACGTGGTGGAGCGCGCCGGCGTCATGAGCGGCGAACCGCTGTCGCGCAGCCGGATGCTCGCCGCCCAACGGGGTCTGTACGAGCTCGGGCTGTTCCGACGGGTGGAAGTGGTTCCGATGCCCGGTCACGAGCGTCGGGCGGAACGCAACATCGTCATCCGGTGCGAGGAGGGCGAACAGAAGTCCTACCTCTTCGGTGTCGGATATTCGAACGTGGACGCGGCGCGGATCATCCTCGGCTGGTCGCACCTCAACCTGCTGGGGCGGGCCTACGGGTTTTCGACGGAGGTCTCCCTGTCGCAGAGCCAGCAGCAGTACTCGCTGTCGTTGCGCAAACGGCGCGCCTTCGGGCTCCCCGTGCCGGGTTATCTTGCGATCTACCTAACCGACGAGACGCTCGCCGACCGCGATCTCCTCCGCCGCGGTCTCTGGATTGATTTCGGCGACCGCCTGAAACGACCGTTCCGACAATGGTTCCGGTACGAGTACGAGATCATTCAACCGCAGAACCTGCCCGATGTTCCGGTGCCGACTCTGCCCGCGGAATTTCAGGAATCGAAGGTCGCTTCGATCACGCCGAGCATCGAATGGGACACCCGCGACAACCCGTTGGCGCCGGAAAAGGGGATTTTCGCTTCGGCATCGGCGCAGTACGCCTTCCCGGCATTTCTCGCCGACGAGCACTTCCTCAAGGTCCGGCTCGGGGCCACCGTCTACAAACCCATATTGAGAGGGTTCGCCGCGGCCGGGCTGCGCCTTGGGGTGATCGAGCCCTTCTCCAACCTGCCCGATATCCCCCAGAACCTGCAGATCCCCTTTGCCTACCGCTTCTTCGCCGGCGGCCGGACGACTCACCGAGCCTTTGACACCGACGACCTCGGCATCCCCGGACAGACCATCGTCGACGGCAACCCGTTGGGCGGCAACGCCCTCATTCTGCTGAACCTCCAATACCGCCGTCGTATCACGGGTGAGTTTTTCGCCGAGATCTTCGTCGACGCGGGCAACGTCTGGGCCTCCCCATCGCAGATCGCTCTGGGCGACATCCGTTGGGGCCCCGGTCTCGGCATCCAGTACCGGACCCCGGCCGGCCCGCTGCGCGCCGAGTACGCGTGGAAGATCGACCCGTTGCCCGGTGAGTCGCACGGTCAGTGGTTCGTCAGCTTCGGCGTACCCTTCTAACCGCAATTCTCGGGGCCAAAAAGCCCCGAGAATTGCAGATGGTAGGATACCTCTCCTGATGGCCCACTCGACCCTCCTCCCATGGCTTCTGCTGGCCGGCGGTATCGTCGGTCTCGCGGTCGGCGCCAGCTGGCTGGTCGACGGCGCCTCACGGCTTGCCCTGCGGTTCGGCATCTCACCGATGGCGGTGGGTCTGACCGTTGTCGGGTTCGGACAGTGGCCGAGCCCCGCAGTGATAGGATGTCCGCCGATGATGGCCCACTCCCTCATCCCATGGCTCTCTGCTCGCCGGCGGCATCGTCGGTCTCGCGGTCGGCGCCAGCTGGCTGGTCGACGGCGCCTCACGGCTCGCCCTGCGGTTCGGCATCTCACCGATGGTGGTGGGTCTGACCGTTGTCGGGTTCGGGACCTCGATGCCGGAGTTTTCGGTGTCCGTGCTGGCGGCCGCCCGCGGCAGCACCGACCTCAGCCTCGGCAACGCGGTGGGCTCGAACATCATGAATCTGCTGCTGGTGCTCGGAGTGGCGGCGGTGGTGGTACCGATCCACGTCATCGGCGCTCGCAAAGTGCTCGTCCGCGATCTGATCTTCGGTCTGATTCCGGCCGCGATTCTCCTCATCTTCGCACACGACGGCGACATTTCGCGCGTCACCGCCCTCCTGTTGTTGACGGTCTTCGTGGTCTTTATCTGGGTCGCGTTGACCCAGGTCAGAAAGAAAGGACGCGACGGAAACGATCGTCACCGGTTCGCCCCTTCGACACCTCGCCATCACCGCCGTGGGCATCGCGGTCCTGGTCGGCGGTTCGGAGATGCTGGTCAGGGGAGGGGTCGAGCTCGCCCGTCGCTTCAGCGTTTCCGAGGCGGTCATCGGTCTCACCCTGGTGGCCTTCGGAACCTCGCTGCCGGAGCTTGCCACATCGGTGACGGCCGTTCTCAAGGGCGAGTCCGAGATCGGCGTCGGCAACGTGCTCGGCTCCAACGTCTTCAACCTCGGCATGGTCGTGGGCACGGCCTTTTTTCTCCGCCCCGGTTCCGTCTCCACCTTCGTCGTCTCCCAGGACATCCCGATCCTCATCGCCTCCACCGTCGTGGTCGGTCTGATCGTGCTGCGCGACGGCCGCATCAGCCGCGCCGAAGGCGCGCTGATGCTCAGCATCTTCACCGCCTACCTCATCTTCATCGGAATCCGCGGCAGCTGACGCTGCCAGATTCTCGAATTTTGAATTTTTAATTTTGAATTTTCGCACACTTATCCAGGCCGATGTTCCGCTAGCTCGAGCCAGGCTCATGTGACGAGGTGCGCGACAATTCTAACGAATTCAGAATTCAAAACTCAAATCCGTCAGGCCTTGTAGATTTGTTGCCGCCGCAGTTCCTTCAGCCGGTCGCGGAGCCGTGCCGCCTCCTCGAACTCGAGGGTCTTGGCCGCCGTCCGCATCCGTTTCTCGAGCTCGGTGATGAGCTTGTTGAGCGAAACACCATCCTCAGGCATGCCGTCGTCATCGTCGGCCGCCCGCATCAGCTTCGCGCCGGGGCCGTAGTAGTCGAGTTCGGCCATGGCCAAGCAGCGGGCTCGCCACGTCCTTGATGATGGATCGCGGTTCGATGCCGTGCTTGGCGTTGTACTCGGCCTGTGTGGCGCGCCGGCGCCGGGTCTCCGACAACGCTCGCTGCATCGAACCCGTCTCCCGGTCGGCGTAGAGAATGGCCTTCCCCTCCAGATTTCTCGCAGCACGACCGATGGTCTGGATCAATGAGGTTTCGGAGCGAAGAAAACCCTCCTGGTCGGCATCGAGGATCGCCACCAGCGACACCTCGGGGAGATCGAGACCCTCCCGGAGGAGGTTGATCCCCACCAGGACGTCGAACTCTCCCCTGCGGAGGTCGGCGAGAATGGCCGAGCGCTCGAGGGTCTTGATCTCCGAGTGCAGATAGCGGACCCGCACGTCGACCTCGGCCAGATAGGTGCTGAGGTCCTCGGCCATGCGCTTGGTCAGAGTGGTGACGAGGACCCGTTCGCCGCGGGCCACGACCTCGCGGATTTCGGCCAGCAGATCGTCCACCTGGTGGGCCGCCGGCCGCACCTCCACCCGTCGGATCGAGCAAACCGGTGGGCCGAATCAGCTGTTCCACCACCTCGCCCTCGCTGTGCTCCAACTCATAGGATCTGGGAGTGGCCGACACAAAGACCACCTGGTGGATCCTTTGCTCGAACTCTTCGAACATCAACGGCCGGTTGTCGAGCGCCGAAGGCAGGCGGAATCCGAAGTCCACCAGCGTCTGCTTGCGCGAACGGTCTCCGTGGAACATACCGCCCACCTGCGACACCGTGACGTGCGACTCGTCGATGATGCACAGAAAATCGTCTGGGAAATAGTCGAGTAGGGTCGGCGGCGGTTCGCCCTGGAGACGACCGGTGAGGTGGCGGGAGTAGTTCTCGATGCCCGAGCAGTAGCCGAGCTCGGTCAGCATCTCGAGGTCGAAGTTGGTGCGCTGTCCGAGCCGCTGGGCCTCGAGCAGCTTGTCCTGGGCGTTGAGCTCGGTCAGCCGCTCGTCGAGCTCGACGCGGATCCCGTCGATCGCCTTCATCAGCTGCGAGCGCGGCGTCACATAGTGGGTTCGCGGATAGACCGGCAGCCGCTCCAGCTCCTCCACCACTGCACCGCGCACCGGGTCGATACGTTCGATCTTCTCCACCTGGTCGCCCCAGAACGAGATCCGCACGGCGGTCTCGTCGTAAGGCGGGTAGATCTCCAACGTATCGCCGCGCAGTCGGAAAGACCCTGGGGCAAGGTCGAGGTGGGTACGCTCGTACTGCATCTTGGCGAGCTGGCGGAGGATGTCGTCGAGCGGTTCCTCCCGGTCCTTTTCGAAAAGCTGCAGCATGCCGAAGTAGGCCTCGGGCGACCCGAGACCGTAGATGCAGCTCACCGACGCCACGATCAGCACGTCGCGGCGCTCGAAGAGCGACCGCGTGGCCGACAGGCGCATGCGGTCGATCTCCTCGTTGATGGAGGTCTCCTTCTCGATGAAGGTGTCGCTGGTGGGGACGTAGGCCTCGGGCTGGTAGTAGTCGTAGTACGAGACGAAGTACTCGACCGCGTTGTCCGGGAAGAAGGCCTTGAACTCCTGGTAGAGCTGGGCGGCCAGGGTCTTGTTGTGGCTGAGCACCAGGGTCGGCCGATTGGTCGCCTCGATCACCTTGGCCATGGTGAAGGTCTTGCCCGAACCGGTGACGCCGAGCAGGGTCTGGAAGGCGACCCCGCCGTCGACCCCCTCCACCAGCTTCTCGATCGCCTGCACCTGGTCGCCGGCAGGCTCGAACGGAGTTTTCAGGATGAAGCGGGAGGCCGTCATGCAATTTCGGATTTCGGATTTCGGATTTCGGATTTTCCATCCACCCGACCCTGTTCGGACCGTTGACGGGAGGCGGAAGGACATCGGCTGGACAACTCCACTCACAGTCGATCGAAGGGAGGAAGGGCGGCAATTCGAAATCCGAAATCCGAAATCCGAAATCCAAGCTGCAGCGGTGGTATCCCCGATTCCTCGATCACCCGCTCGATATAGACGTTGAGCCCGCTGACCTCATCGACCGTGAGGCGACCATCCTTGAGGACCGCCCGCACCCGCGTCATGAACTCACCCATGATCGGGTAGGGGTCGTCGGACGCCTCGAGGAGGGCCCGGAATCGATCGAGGTTCTTCATGATCCGCTGACGCTCTCCCGGCGGGAGATCAAAGGGGAGGTTCTGCACCACCGCCTGCCGGCCCTGGTCCAAGGTCACCCACACCCCGCGCCGCAGAACCGACATGCCGACGAGCAGGATCGCGACCAGACCCGCCAGCGCAACCGCCATGAGGTAGATGCGGGCGCGGGGCCCACAACCCGACCCGCCGCCGCGCCACGCCTCCTTGCCGGTCGAGGGCGGAGGCATG
>CAVQQV010000043.1:0-84932 GCA_963714885.1 Candidatus Sulfomarinibacteraceae bacterium
TTATCGGAACATTGTGCTACCGACGACCCAGTCGACCACCTCGCTCACGAACCTTCGACATCAACGATTCGCTGGTTGGCGGCGACGCCGGTTCGGCGGTCCTCATGTCCCGACGGCCACCGAACAACGACTTTGACCGTGTCGTCGGCGCCCCAAGAACCGAATTGGTGGTCTTGCCGTTGTACAACTGCAACGAACCGATGAGCCGGATGGAGGTCTCATGTCACTTGCTGTCTTCTTCGCTGTTGCCGCCGCGGTCACGCCGCTCGCAGATGTTCCTTTCAATGATGATTTCGGTCTCATCTTCTTCGAAGCCTCGATCAACGGATCGGAACCGATCACGTTTGTGCTCGATACCGGTTTCGACGTCTCCATTCTGGACGCTGATGTTGCCGCTCAACTTGGTCTCCAGGTTCTCGATTCGAAGACCGAAGCCCAGCCCGGTGGAATCGTGGAAACGGGGCGGTTGCCGCCGGTTTCCCTCGCCATCGGTGGCCTGCTTGTCGATGAGCTGGTTTTGACCACGGTGCCCTTGAGCGGGGCGGGTGCTTTTGTCGGCCGGACTGTCGACGGCATTCTCGGTCACGACGTCCTCGAGCGATTTGTGGTGGACATCGACTATCCGAACCGGCGTCTTCGATTTCACCCCTCGGAAGGCTGGCATCACTCAGGGCCCGGCCAGATCCTCCCGGTGGTCATCGAGGAGAGTGAGGTCTTCTTGAGTGCGGGGATCGTGATGCCCACAGGCCGAACAGTGTTCGGATCGTTCAAACTGGACACCGGCAGCGTCGATGTCGCCGGTCTCAACCTGAACTTTGTCAGCGATTCAGAGCTCCTGGATTCCACGACCCGGGAGTTGAACATGGGTGGGGTGGCGGTCGGTGGATCGACCGAGGGACGTCTCTTCCGGGCGGCAGCATTTGTCATCGGGGCCGATCGGTTTGATGCTCCGCTGATCGGCTATACCGTTGACTCCGGTGGCTTCGAGAACCGGGATGATGCGGGAACCGTCGGCGCGGCCGTGCTCGCTCGATATCGACTGATCCTCGATTATTCGAGAAATCGCATCATCCTCGAGGACGGACCGAAGACGGGCGAGAAAGTCACCGAAGGTCATTCCGGGATGTTGGTCGTGTCTCCCGGCCCGGCGTTTGACACCCTCGTGATCGCCCAGGTGATCCCCGGGAGTCCCGCTGCAGAGGCCGGGCTGGCGCCCGGAGACGAGGTCGTCTCGATGGATGGCCGCAGCGATTGGACGCTGCCCGATGTACGACTCGCCCTCGAGCAGCCGGGCCCCGTCGATCTCGTGGTTCGCAACGACGGTGAGTCGCGGGAGGTCAGACTCCAACGACGACTCCTCCTGCCGCTCAACTGAGAAGCTGAGAACAGGCCTCAACGACGATTGAACTGCTCGGGGTCATCGGGCGCCACCAGCATCTTGTGCTCGGTGAAGTGGCCGAGGAGGTCGAGGATGATCTTGACCGGCAACACGAATACCACCGCAAACGCTGCACTCTTGAAAAAACTGCCGAAGACTGCCCCCACGACGGCCGCCAGCCACATGGGCATCGCTCTGAGAAACGGCTGGGCGATCTGCTGCTCCCAGTTGGTGTGTTCGTACTCGCGCCGGCCGATGAAGTTCACGGCGAAGGAAATGCCGTGGACCGCGAAGAAGATCGCAGCCGGCACCCAGTAGTTCCAGGGCGAGAAGTTCTTCTGCCAGGCGGTTCCCTGCATCTGGTCGTCGAGCAGCCCGCCGGCGATGAACCCGAAGAATATGATGATCGACATGTAGGTGATCACGAACATGGGAACAAAAGCGAGAGCGGCGAGGCGGGTGACGACGATCAGCTTGACGACGTTCCAGAAGCCGATGATGATCAGCTGCATCCAGTAGATGATGAGGATGGTACCGACAGGCTCGCCCGTTCGTACCAGGTCGATGATCGGCACGGTGTTGGCGACGACCAGCAGGACCGCTGTGTAGTCGTTTCGAAGCAGGTGCAGCAGGTGGCCGCCGAGCGAACGCAGCCCGGCGAAGAATCTCCGCCACCCTGTGTTGGGACTGCGCGTCAGTCGTTGTGCCGAAGGGGAGCGGCCGGCCACGATCGGCTACCGAAACCCCGCAGCAACTGCACCGTCTCGCGCGCCGGTTTTCTCGATACGGCGAAACATGAGTCCATCGTATCAAGAGGTGTCGGGCGTGCCTCTCGAATTGCTATCAGCGAGATTCGGTCTGCTCGGCCTCGAGCCTCTCGATGGCCTGGACGCCGTTGCCGTTGTCGGGGTTGAGCTCGACCGAGCGTCGGTAGAGCTGGATCGCCCGCTCGGTGTCGCCCTTGACCGCGTACGCCTCGCCGAGACTGTCGTACACGTTCCACGAGTCCGGGAAACGCTCGACGTTGATTTCGAAAACGGCGATTGCAGCTCCCACCTGTTGCTCACCGAGATAGCGGTAGCCGAGCAGGTTGAACTCGTTCTCATCGAAATACACGTCGGCAGAACCGAGCGCAGCCAGCTCCCGATATTGGGCGACCCCCGCCTCGACGCCGCTTCTGTCGATGGCCTGTGCCAACATCGCCGAGCCTGATTCCTTCAGCTGCCGCCACAACGCCGTTGCCTCGACGCGTTGAAACCGTGCGAGGTCTTCTTCTGAGGCGCCGGCCTGGCGAACGAAGTCGAGCTCGTCGGGGGCCTGCAGCTGGGCCAGCGCGGTCTCGAAATTGACCCCCTCGGCGTCGAGCCGCTGCACCTCCGACCACAGCCACACCATGTAATCGCGGATCGCCGCCAGCTTCGCACGGGGCCACACAGTATGCTGGCCGAGCACGACGAAATCGATTGGATTCTCATCCTCGAGGAGGTCACCGAAGACCTCCAGCCAGCGTTCGGGATCGAGCTGCCGTTGGTTGCCGAAGAACGGCAGCGGCCCCTGCTCGAGAAAGAAACAGCCCATGAGCAGGACTCGTTCTTCGGGGATCACAACGGCGATGTCGGACTGGGAGTGGCCCCCGCCGAGATAGTGCATCTCGAGCGAGAGGTCGCCGAGGTTCAGGGTCATGCGATCGGTGAAGCTGAGCTGCGGGACCCGGACCTCGAACCCAGGCTCGCCGAGCCCGCTCAGGATGCGGTTGAGGTGGTCTCTCTGAATCTGCGCTGCCGAGGCTTCAGGATCAGCCGGGTCGATTTCAGCCAGCCGCGTTTCCGCCTGCGTGAGTTGGCCGCGGATGAACTCGCGCCGCCGTTCGAGATTGACGATGTCGGCCTGCATCTCGCTGACGGCCTGTTCGTGGCCGATGATCATGGCCTCCGGAAAGGCGTCAGCGCCCCACGTGTGGCCCCAGTGGCCGTGGGTGTCGATGACGTAGGCGAACCGGTCGCGTCCGAGTTCGCGGGCCACCGCCTGGCGGATCAGCCGTCCCATCAGCGCCGTGTGGCCGGGGTCGACGAGCACCAGCCCCTCGGTGCTGTCGATTACGACGTGGTTGCTCTCCCAGGGAGAGATCTCCGTGAGCACCAGCACGCGATCGGTCAGCCGCTGCACCCGGAATGGAAGCTCCTGCTCCTCTGCCCCAGACGGGATCGCGAGAGACGTCATCAACACCGTGAGAAAGAGAACGAACATTCGCCGCATGATGGCCTCCCGTTTCGAGCCCTTCGAACCGCGAGTGGCGGGCTGAGATAGGTACGAAACAGATGGCTGATTGTTGCGAAGAACGCACCAGCAACGAGACTGAAGGTGGGCCAAGGCCCACCCTACTTCCGGCCGGCGGACCGAGGAAATCCGTAGGGTGGGCTTCAGCCCACCTTCAGGGTTGTTCTGCTACCGCTGGTGGTTGCGGAAGACGTCGGGTGCCGCGGCGGAAACGAAGCTATCTACTCCTCCCGCAGGCGAGCCAGGACGGAGGCGGCGTTGGTGTTATCCGGGTTGAGCTCGAGGGACTTCTCGTAGTTGGCGATCGCAGCATCGGTGCGGCCCGCGAGCAGGCAAGCTTCGCCGAGGCTGTCGTAGGTGTTGAACGCAGCCGGATAAGCCTCGACGTTGAGTTCCAAAATGGCAATGGCCTCATCGATTCTGCCTCGCGCCAGCAGTTGGTAGCCGAGCATGTTCAGCTCGTTTTCGGCAAAACTCCAGTTTTCGGGCTCCCGGTTCTTCAGTTGCCGGTAGCGGGCCAGCGCGGCCTCCATCCCGTCCTTTTCCAACGCCTCGGTCAGGGGGGCGCAGATCGACTGCGGACCGGTGCCCTCGAGACTGGCGTAGATCTCGGTGATCCAGTTTTCGAAGCTGAGGCCGTCTTCCGGACTCTCCCAGTCGCTCCACGGGGCCAGGGGGTTCCGCTCAACGATCTCCGGCAGAGTGTGGTCTGCATCCACCTCAGTTTGCACCGCCGCCACCGTGTCCTCGACCATGCCGAGATACACCTCCAGTTCGGCCATGGTGAAGGAGCCGCCATGAGCGGCCACCAGCGTGGTTTCGGCGGGCAGAATCTTCTGGATTTCGGTCAGGTTCTCGATCAGCCTTTGCGCGTCGCCGCCGCGGGCAGGCGCGGCGTTCGGAAAGGTTCCGAGCAGCACGAGATCCCCGATGCAGGCCACTCGGCTTTTGGTGAAGTGAACGACGAGGTCGCCGTCGGTATGACCGCCGGGGAGGGGGAGGAGGCGGATCACGTCGTCGTTGAAGCGAATGGTCGCGGGCGCGTCGAGAGTCACCATCGGGAGACCTGCGGTGTCGGTGGCCGGAAGCGCAAAATAGGTGCTCATCCGATGTCCCACTTCGGGATGACCGATGATCACCGCTCCATCCCCCAGGACTGCGTTCCCTCCGACGTGGTCTCCATCACCGTGGGTGTTGACGATGATTCGAACCGTATCGCTGCCGAGCTTTTTCAGCTCCTCCTGCACTGCCGCTGCCGTCGCTGCATAGCCCGTGTCCACGAGGAGAGTGCCGTCCTCGCCGATGGATGCCACGACACCCACGTTGCCGTTGCACCGTAGCTGGTACAGGTTGCCGCCGAGGTGGCTCACTTCTACCGGGGGCGGCTGGGTCGGTTCCTGAGCGACGGCCACTCCAACGAACATCGAAATCACTGCGAGCAGGAAGACCAACGATTGGTGTTTCATGACGAAACTCCCTTTCGAGACCCGGCAGTGGAGACAGGGGTTTGCACCGGCCGGTCTCAGATCATCAGTGCAATACGGAGAGGAGCACGTGGAGTTTTCGAAAATTCTGTGAAGTCTGGACCCGGCGGCACAACACTCCGACCCGCGCAGACCGATTCGTCGGCCTCTTTCAAATGGGAAAGAAACCTCTGGCATGGATTGAATCATCCGGCGGATTTTGGACGATCACTCGTCCAGAGGCTGGATTCTGATCTTCGACGCAGAGGCGTGAAAGAGATCCTCCAATTCGGTCCCCAGGGTCCGACAACGATTGACGACTTCTCTCCACAACTGCATCCGCTCGTCGTTGCGGTTGACGAAGGTGTTGAAGTCGGTTCGGTCGGGGACCTTGCCGCCGGGCAGGGATGCGACGAACTCCGAGGAGGGAGCAACCAGGACGGTGTTGTCCATGCTCGTTGTGGCTACCCTCCGCCAGGGCAGGTTTTTGTCGAACCACCCCGGCGTGATGTGCTCGAAGAAATGCGGCATGAACACGAGTTCGTCGTCGTTGACCGTGAACGGCAGGTTCATGTGGTAGTCGATCACGCCGCCATCCCGGTAGGTCCCCGCGGGTGTGTCGGGGAGGTCCTTCATGCCCTCCATGACCAGCGGAATCGAGCCTGACGCCAAAACCGCGTCGCGGAAGTTACGTTCGGTGAGTTCGACCGGCCGTGCCGGAAAGGCGTCGGTGCCGATGATGTCCGTTTCGAACCCGGGAGCGTGAAAGAGGGTGCGCTCGAAGAACAAGCAGAGCAGGGGCCTGGCGACGAGATTCGCTGCGAAGGCTGCCACGAGGTGCGACGCCTGAGGCACGAAACGATCGCATGACGCCGAGACCACCGGCTCCTCGCCGCGAGGAAGGCGAGTTTCATGACCGGGTGCCGCAGCATGAAGCGGATGTCGTCGTCGGAGATGTAGGCGGCACCGATCCGGCGGCTCTCCGCTGTGATCTCCTGCGCAGTCGGCCGCCCGTGATAGGTCTGTCGGATGTAGTGTTCCTCGAGACTCGTGACGGCGCTGTGGTTGTCCTCCTGAGCGAGGGCGGCCAATCGCCAACTGCCGATCGACGAGCCGATGCAACTGAGTTCGCTTTGCCTTTTTTTGAGGAGCCCGGCCAGGGCGAGATCCATCCCGGAGAGCACCAACCACTTGGGGCCTCCAGAGGCACCCGCAAGGACTCGAATCCTCTCCAGGCTGAGGCCCTCGTCGCGGAGAATCGCGAGCGCGCGAGGGCCGGCCTTGACGGTGAGGTTGGGTGCCGTCGCCATTTACTCCGGGCGCGGCGGGTGAACGTAGGCCCGCGGCTGGATGTAGGTGGCCAGCGTCACCGGTTCGCCTTTGATCCAGTGGTCGAACCACTCCAGCGTGAGTTGGGAACGTACAACACGGTGGTCGGGCTTCTTGATCCCGTGCTCCTCGTCCGGGAAGTTGACGAAGACCGACGGCACGCCTTCCTTCTGCAACGCGAGAAAGAGCTGGACGCCCTGTTCGGGGCGCACCCGCCAGTCGTCGTTGCCATGGAGGAACATGGTCGGGGTGGTAAACGCCTCGGCAGCCCACAGCGGTGAGTTCGAGAAATACATCTCGCGGCTCTCCCACGGCACGCCGCCCATCTCCTTCTCGGCAAAGAACTGCTCGTCGGTGGTGCCGAAGAAGGAGACCATGTTGCTCAAGCCCGCGTGAGAGACCGCGGCGGCGAAGCGATCGGTGTGGCCGATCACCCAGTTGGTCATGTAGCCGCCGTAGGAGCCGCCGGTCACGCCAAGGGCCTTCGGGTCGGCAACGCCCATCGCCACCACGCGGTCGACGAAGGCCATGAGATCGGCAAATGGCAGGGTGTGCCAGTCGCCGTGGATGGCGTCGGCAAAGGCCTGGCCGTAACCGTCGGAACCGCGCGGGTTGGTGAACAACACCGCATAGCCGTGGTTGGCCCACAGTTGGAAGTCGAAACGGAAGGCCGGCGTCGACATCCCGTGGGGGCCGCCGTGGATGCTGAGAATCATCGGCGCCGGTTCGCCCTCGACATGGCCGATGGGCCGGATGAGCCAGCCCTGAACCTGGGCGCCGTCGGCAGTCTCGATCCAGATCTCCTCCGAGGGGCTGATGGAGCGGCCATCCCACCAGATCGAGGCCTCGTTGGTGAGCTGCCGCGAGCCGCCGTCGATCAGAGTGAAGATCTCGGCCGGCCGAACATCGGTGGCGGCCGAGTACACGAAACGCCGGTCGTCCACAACCGAGAAACTCGAGATGATGTCGCGATTGGTGAGGTCGTGAATTTCGTCCGGCTGATCGACACCGACCCAGTGCAGGTCGCGGGCGCCGTGGCTGGAGTCGGTGAAATAGACACGGTCGCTCGAGGGGCCCCATGCGATTGCGCGAACATCGCGATCGAGAGCCGGCGCCAGCACCAGCGCGTCGCCGCCCGCGCGCGGCACGACGTGGATCTTGTAGTTCTCGCTCTCGTAGTTGTACTCGAAGCTCGCCCGGTAGGCGATCCACTTGCCGTCCGGGCTGAAGACCGGACTGTGGTCGGGCCCCGGGTTGGCGGTGAGTTGCCGGGTCTCTCCCGAGGCCACGTTCACCGCGTAGATGTTGGTGTCGATGGTGTTCCACCACTCGGGCGAGCGGTTCGAGACAAAGGCGATCTCTGTCCCATCCGGGCTCCACACCATCGAGTGGTCGCCCTCGTCGGCGCACTCGCCGTCGGTGAGCTGCCGGACCTCTCCGCCCTGGGCTGGAACGACGAAGACCCGTTTGCGCGTGCCGTCGTCCCACCCGCGGCCGAGGTGATAAAAACGCGGGTGGGTGGCGTACCGCACGTCACCGAATGCGGCGCGTTGTTCGTCGGTGTAGAAATCGCCCACCGCCGAGGTGAAGGCGATCAGCTTTCCGTCCGGCGACCACCGGGGGTCTGCGGCACCGCTTTCGATCGTGGTGATTCTGCGTGCTTCACCGCCGTCGATTTTGATCGCGTAGATCTGGCTCTTTTCGTCGTCTCCCCGTTTGGCGGAAAAGACGACGGTCGAGCTGTCCGGGCTCCAGCTGTAGCCGGTCTCGACGCCGGCGGCGCTCGTCAGTTGTCGCGGCTCGCCCCCGGCCAACGGGACCAGAAAAAGATCGCCCACCTTTTCCTTTTGCGCCGAGGAGTAATGGCTCACCGAATAGGCGACCCACTCGCCATCCGGCGAAACCGCGGGTGTACCCACCGTCACCAGTTCGAGTTCGTCTTCGGGCTGCAGGATGGGCGGTTGGTCTGCGTGGAGCAGGGGAGAGGCGAACAGGAACACGGCGGCTGCGATCCGGAATATGACGTTTCACGGCGAGGCACCTCCTTCGAGATCAGGGGATATCGTAGCCTGCATTTCCACCAGATGTCGACTGGGCCGACGATGCATCCTCCCGGCCATGCGCTCGTGGCGAAATCTGGTAGAGATGCAGGCTGGCCCGCCGCGGCGCCCTGCCAGATGCTCCCGAACGGGTTAAAGCAGCAGCCCGGCGAACTCGCCCGCCGAACGCACGAAGATGCAGGTGTTGAGGCCGCCGGCGAGCTCGATGATGCGTTCGGCGTAGGCCCCCTCACCATCCATCTCGGGTTCCTGGAGCCCGAGAAACACGACATCGGCGTTGGCGCTGGTGCGGTGGATGATCTCGGTGATGGTGGAGTCTCTCGGAGGGTTTGACGATGACCTCGGTCTCGGCGCCGATGCGGGCCTCGGGCAGCAGTTTGGCGAGCCCGTCGAGTTGGAGCTGGCGTTCCTTCTCGTCGCGGGCCACCGAACGCACGAAGAGCCGCGCTCCCTGCCACTCCGGGTTGAGCCGCAGGAGGTAGGCCAGCAGCAGCATCAGGTCGCCGTTGTTCTGCAGACCGCCCCACCAGATGTCGATGCGCTTCTCACTGCCCGGCTCGTGCGACCAATTGAGTCTGGTGATGATGGTGTTCTTGCCCGCATACGACATGGCGCGCATCACCCGCAGCTGCGACTCGAGCCTTGCCTTGTTCCGCGACCACCCGAACATCACGGTATTGGAGTGGAGCCCGGCGATGCCGTTGGCCTGAGCCACCGCGAGGACCCCCTGTTCGAAGTCCGGGACCACATCGACTTCGGAAAAGGCGACGACGCCGGCCTCCTCCAGCTCACGGTCCATCTCGGCGCGAATGGCCTCCGCTTCGCGGAGCTTTTCGAGTTCGCCGACAACCAGCCGGCACACCGTCACGATTCCACGATCCTGGTTGAACCACGAGGCGAGCCTTACCAGCCCGGCGCGCTTCCCCGGATCGCCGCCAAAGAGCAGGATCTGCGGGCGCCAGTTGCGCGAGTCGAGATCGTGGTGACGAAGCTTGAGCAGCGCCCACCGCGCCAGGGCCACCCAGGCGCCGGCCCGGACATCGCCCCAACGCTTGCGCATCGAACGCCGCCGGAGATAGGCATACAGCGCGCTCTCGAGCACGACCGCCGCCAGACAGGCCCACGGATTGATCAGGAACATCACAACGATTGCCCCGATCGAACCGAGCAGCGAGACGTACCAGGGCACCCGGATCGTCGGCCGGTAGGAGGGGTCGCCGACCAGGCTCTCGAGCGCCGAGGCGAGGTTGATCGTCACGTACAGAGTGAGAAAGAGGATGGTGACGAACTGCGCCACCGCGTTGAGCCCGCCGAGAGCGACCGCGGTGACGGCGATGGCTCCCGACACCCAGGTGGCGATGGTGGGCTGACCGGTCTTGGAGAGACGGGCGAGAAAGGACGGTGCGAGCCCATCGGCGGCCAGCGCCTGGAGCACCCGCGGTCCGCCGAGCACACTGCCGAAGGCAGACGACAGGATGGCGCCCCACAGACCAGGGAAGACCAGCCACGGACCGAAGATCGCGATGCCGGTCCACACCACGCCAGGCACCGCCAGCTCTTCAGGCGAGACCCGGGTGGTGAAGGCCATCAGGAGCGGCACCACCAGATAGACCGCGGTGCCGGTGGCCACCGCCGCAAGGGTGCCGCGTGGGATGGAGTGGCGGGCATCCTTGAGGTCTCCGCTCATGCCGATGCCGGCGGTGAAACCGGTCACCGCCGGGAAGAATACGGCGAAGACGTACCAGAATCCCTGCGGGGCGGTCCGCAACGTGATACCGAACTCCGGGGTACGGGTCCCGTCGGCCAAAGCACCGATCGCCAAAGCCACGAGAGACGCACCCACCGCCACCATGATCGGGATCTGGAGCTTGAGCGCGAGCGACGCGCTCTTACCCGAGACCAGGGTGATGATGATGATGATCGCCGCCGCCATCAGCTGCGGAGCGGCGGCGGGAATCTCACCCCACGCAGCGGGCCACAGGGCGAGGATCGCCTCTACCAGACCGAAGCTGTAGAAGGTGATGCTCAGCGTCCGGCAGAGGAAGAGCGGAATGCCGATGGCGCCGCCGAGCTCGAGCCCGAGGCTGCGCGAGATCATGTAGTACTCGCCGCCGACGCCCGACCGTCATGTTGGTCGCCACCGCCGATGCCGACAACGCGGTGATGAAGGTGATCGAGCTCGCGAGGAGTACCACCAAGATTGTTACCGGGAGGCCGAGGTTGCCGACCACCCAGCCGAAGCGGAGGTACATGATGAGGCCGAGGATCGTCAGCACGCTCGGCGTGAAGACCCCGAGGAAGGTTCCGAATCGAGGGGCAGGCTGGTTCGCCGCTGCGTCGGTCGTCATGTCCCTCCCGGTCGTTCGAGAGGTGTGCTGCGGGTTCCTACGCTACACCAGCCGGAGCGAAGTCGGCAAACAACTCGCACGGTCTCATGCATGGATTCCGGTCCGGAATTCGTGCTAAAAGCATGCCATGACACTTCACATCGTGGATCACCCGCTGTTGCACGACATCATGGCGCGCTTGCGCGACCACCACACGTCCTCGGAAGACTACCGAGCCCTGACCTACCGGATCTCGACCTTTCTGGTCGCCGAGGCGACCCGGAATCTGCCGACCCGCGAGGTCGAGATCGAAACACCGCTGGAGAAGACCACGGTGCGGAGGCTCGCGTCACGGGTGGTGGCGGTGCCCGTCCTGCGCGCCGGCATCGGCATGCTGCAGGCCTTTGTCGATCTCGTGCCCGGGACCGAGGTCGGCTATTTCGGTCTCCAGCGCGACGAGGAGACCGCGCAGGCCCGCTGCTACTACGAAAAGGTCCCCGCCGATCTCGGCGAGGCGGTGGTCTACCTGCTCGACCCGATGCTCGCGACCGGCGGCTCGGCTGCGATGGCGGTCGAAGGCCTGCATGGCGAGAGGCGCGAAGGACGTGCGGCTGGTGGTGATCGTGGCAGCCCCGGAAGGCGTCGAGTTGCTCTCCCAGCGCGCGCCGGGCACCGAGATCTTCACCGCCGCCCTCGACCGCGGCCTCAACGGCCGCAAGTACATCGTGCCCGGTCTCGGCGATTTCGGCGACCGGTTGTACGGGACCTGAGACGCGGCAATCGCGAGCTTTACTTCTGGCCCCGCGTAGTCGATCCTCTTGCGGCGGCTGATCGCCGGGAAGCGACCGCAAGGAGTCTCGAGATGACTGAACCGATCACGACCGAATTCCGCATTCTTCACGTGCCGCGGCGCTACCCGCTGACGATCAGCCGCGGCACCCAGGCGTCTGCCGACAACCTCTTCGTCTTTCTGCACGACGGCGTGCACTCAGGCGTCGGCGAGTTTTCGCCTTCGATCGCTTCCGGGTTCGATGCCGCGGCCGGGCGCGCCGAGCTGGAAGCGTTCCTCGTCGGCGGGCACGACCTCTCCAGCCCGCATCGCGACGTGGGCCGCGATGCGTGCCGCCGACATCAACCCGGGGGCGATGGCCGCGCTCGACGAGGCACTGTGGGATCTTCTGGCCAAGCAGGCGGGCCTCCCGCTCCACCGGTTGCTCGGCTTTCCGAAGGGCACCGTGCCGACGAGCCTGACGATCGGGATCAACCCGCCGGAGGTGACGCGCGAGCGCGTGCCGGAGATTCTGCGGCGCACCGGTGCGAAGTTCCTGAAGATCAAGCTCGGCTCGCCGGCCGGTCGCGATCACGACAAGGAACACTTCTCCGCCGCCGCCGAGGCCGCGGCGCCTTTCGGGGTCCGGCTGCGGGTGGATGCCAACGGTGGGTGGACGGTGGACGAGGCGATCGCCATGGACCGCTGGCTCGCTGCGCGAGGCGTGGAGTTCATCGAACAGCCGCTGCCGCGCGGGAGCGAGGCCGACCTGCCGCGGGTCTTCGCCGAGCGCACCCTGCCGATCTTTGTCGACGAGAGCTGTCACTTCTCGTCGGACGTGCCGGCGCTCGCCCCGACCGTGGACGGCGTCAACCTCAAGCTGATGAAGTGCGGCGGCATCACCGAGGCGTTGCGCATCGTGGCGACAGCGCGCGCTCACGGGCTTTCGACGATGATCGGGTGCATGGCGGAGACCAGCATCTCGATCTCCGCGGGCGCCGCGCTCGGAGCGCTCTTCGACGAGATCGACCTCGACTCGCACCTCAACCTGGACCCGGACCCGGCGCGCGGGGCTCTGCTGGTCGACGGCGTGGTCACTCCCACCGACGACCCCGGGCACGGAGGGCACCTGGATGTTTGAGCGCGACCAGGTCCTCGCGATCTACATGGAAGCGCACTCCGCCGACCTGGCGGGGAAGATGGGCAGAGGAGTGCTGCGGAACTCACCGAACCCCATCGCGTGCGTCATCGACTCGCACGCCGCCGGCCGGGACGCCGCCGATGTGACGGGGAGTCCGCGCCACTGCCCGATCGTCGCCACGGTCGCCGAGGCGCGCGCGCTCGGCGCCGAGGTGTTGGTGCTCGGCATCGCGCCGCCGGGCGGACGGATCCCGGAGGCGTGGCTCGCCGCGCTCGACGAGGCCGTCGCCTGCGGGTTCTCACTCGTCAATGGGCTCCACGATGTGCTGGGGCCGAGGTATCCGAACCTCGCCCCCGGGCAGTGGGTGTGGGACGTGCGCGTCGAACCACCCGGTCTCGGGATCGGGACCGGTGCCGCTGCACACTGTGCCGCACGCCGCGTGCTGTTGGTCGGAACCGACATGTCGATCGGCAAGATGACGGCCGGTCTGGAGCTGCACGCCGCAGCGCAGGCCCGCGGCCTGCGATCTCACTTCGTCGCGACCGGACAGATCGGCATCGTGATCTCCGGGGGCGGCGTGGCTCTCGATGCCGTCCGCATCGATTTCGCGAGTGGCGCGATCGAACGCGAGGTCGTGGCGGCCGGCGATTCCGACATCATCTTCGTCGAAGGCCAGGGATCGCTGCTGCACCCGGCCAGCAGTGCCACGCTTCCGCTCCTGCGCGGCACCATGCCGACCCACCTGGTCCTGTGTCACCGGGCCGGGCAGACGCACCTCGCGCGCGCTCCCAGCGTCACGATTCCGCCGCTTGGGCAGGTGATCGGGCTCTACCAGGACCTTGCCGCGGCCTGCGGCGCGTTCCCGCGGCCGCTGGTGCCGTGCGTGTCGCTCATCACCGCCCACCTGTCATCGAGACGAGGAGGCCCGGAGTGCAGCCGACGCGATCGAGCAGGAGCTGGGTCTGCCGTGCGACGACCCCGTGCGCCACGGCGCGGGCCGGCTGCTCGAGAGCCTGCTCAACTGAGTTTGCGGGGCCTCTTCCAACTGCCACCGGCAGACCCTCGGCTCGCCACGCCAGGATGCCGCCGCGCAGCCCGTAGACGTCGTCGAAACCCATCGTGTGGAGCATCTGCATCGCGCGTTGGGTGCGGCGGCCGGAGCGGCATGCAAGCAAGCAGGCGGCGATCCCGCGCCAGATCCGGGCCGACATCGAGGACGGTGCGCAGCGGCATGAGGCGGGCGCCGGGGATGTGGCCCCGGGCGAACTCGTCGGGCTCGCGGATATCGAGGACGAGGGCGTTGGGGTTGTCTGCCATGATCCGGAAGTCCTCGACGCCGAGGATGTGGGTGGGGTCGAGCGAGACGCGCTCGATCGGGGGCACCTGCGCCCGGTATGCGTGTTTTTTGAGCGCCTGGCACTCGGCGAAGACGCGGAGCTCGCACTCGTAGGTGCACACGGCCGGATCCAATACCTCTTCGAAGAGGTGTTCGATGGCGCCCTTCCTGCGGCAGGACGTGGTCGAGCCCGATGAAATCGAGGAATCCGGAATCGCGCATCACCTGTTCGACCGGTTCGCGCAGCCGTACGAGGTAGACATCTCCACCAAATGAACGGTAGGTGTTGACCGTCGACTCCAGCATCTCGATGCCGCTGAGGTCGATGATGTCGACACCGTGCATCCGCAGCATCAGGAGGTGCTGGCCCGGGTTGTCCTCCAGATTGTGGCGCAGCTCCTCCTCGATGTGGTGGACCGCACCGAAGAACAACGGCCCGCGAATATTCATGACCGCGAGCTGCGGGCACACCGGCGCCTTGGGCAGAGTGGACGAGATGACGAAAGAGCCGGTCGGGAACGACCTGGTAGACCCGGGGAAGGCTCGAACGGATGACGAAGAACGCGAGCGAAAAGAGGATCCCGGCGAGGATCGCGAAGTCGAGTGGCTGGACCAGGGTCGCCAGGAAGGTCACGCCCATGATCGCGCCCTCGGTGCGTGATGTCTTGAAGACCCTGAGGATCTGGTGGCGCTCCAACATTCCCCAGGCGATCGCCAACAACACGGCCGCAATCGCCGCCCGCGGGATGTAGCGTGCGTAGGGCGCGAACATCAGCATCCCGAGCAGCACAGTCACACCGGTGACAATGCCGGTGAGGGCGGTGCGGCCACCGACTTGTTGTGCGACCGCCGAGCGGGTAAACGAGCCCGAGCAGGGGTAGCCCGAAAACAGACCGGACGCGAGGTTGGCGACGCCCTGGCCGAAGAATTCCTGGTTGCTGTCGATCCGATCGTTGCTGCGCCTCGCCAGCGCCTGGCCCGACGCGACCGCCTCCACCAGACCGAGGGCAGCGACCGCGAGTGCGCCCATCCCCATCTTGCGGATCATGTCGAGGTCGGGAAGGCTGTCGAGCGAGGTCCAGGTCAGGGGCGGCAGGCTGCGCGGAATGGCGCCGACAACTCTGACCCCGTGGCTTTCGAGCTTGAACACCACCACCGCGACCGCCGCCACCGAAATCGCCACCAGGGCCGCAGGGACTCTCGGCCCGAGCCGCCGCAGGGCGACCAGCAGAATGAGCGTGCCGACACCGAGCCCGAGGCTGACGAGGTGGGTTTGATGGATATTCGCGACGACCGCCGCCAGTTGGTGGTAGAGCTCCGGTTCCGTCGGCTCGTTGATTTGCAGCAGGTTTTTGAGCTGGCCCACCGCAATGTGGATCGCAGCCCCGGCCGTAAAGCCGATGAGGACGGACCTCGAGGCGAGCGTGACCAACGCCCCGAAGCGGAGAACTGCGAGGCCGATGTTGAGCACTCCGACCATCACAGCGAGCGTGCTGGCGGCGATCAGAAACTCCGGGGTACCGACTGCAGCCACCCCGAGCAGGACCGGTAGGACCAGCATCGACACGGCATTGACAGGGCCGGTGGCGAGGTGGCGCGACGATCCCCACAACGAACCGACGATCGCGGCGACGACTGCTGCGTACAGTCCGTACTGCGGCGGCAGCTCGGCGATCGAGGCGTAGGCGATCGACTGGGGTATGGCGACGGCGGCGACGGTGATGCCGGCCACGATGTCAGGAGACAGATTGTGTTTCTCGTAGCCCTTGAAAATGTCGAGCGGTCGACGCAGGTAGTCGACGACCCCTTGAGAGGGCTCGGTCATCGTGTCGATCGCGACATCAGGTTCTTTTGTTTGGGATGCCATCTCAATTAACCAGACAAGAATATAGCGAAATCGAGAGAGCTGTCAATTTGCGGGAAGCGGTCGGACGTGTCCTGTGACCGAAGATCCGAAGGTCATCGGTCGAGCGAATAATGAGCTTCGGCGCGTTGTACGGCTTCGACCTGGGCCTCGGTCTCGATCGACCCGGGTCGAAGCTCTCGAACCCTGGCGATCGCCTCATCCGCCGAGGCTCCATTGGCGACCAGGTAGACGGCCGCCATGGTGCCGGAACGCCCCAACCCCGCCGCGCAGTGGACCGCAACCGGTTCTCCACGTCCGGTCGATTCGGTGGCCACGTCCACAAACTCGATCATCTGTTCGAGAGTTGGCGCTGTGAAATCCGCGATCGGGATGTGGGTCTGGCGGATTGACGTCGTTTCGAGCGGCGGGGGAATCTCGGTCAAAGAAATTACGGTTCGGACACCCTCGTGGTTGAGGAATTCCACATCCTCGGTGAGTGACCGGTTGCGGCCGGGCAGCGGCATGGCGGCCAGTTCGCCTTCCACGATCCACGAGAATCCTTGCATGGTGAGCGGGGCCTCCGGGCTCGGCAGTTGTGGTGTGTTTTCGGCGGGTTGGGCTCGGTTGCACGCGGCGATGCCTGCTGCGAGCAACAGCACAACGAATGTCTTTTGAACGAACGAAAGCATCAGCGGGACTATACCAGCGGCGGTTCCGTTCGGAAGAACATGAGAGGATTGGCGGGATGAAGATCTGGATCTGCTCCTGCCTGGTCTGCGGAGTCGCGATCGCGTCGATGGCCGGTGAACGAACCGACGGCCAACCCTCGCAACCCGAGCGTCTGATGGCGGTCACCATCGATGACCTTCCGGTGGCCCAGACGAGCTGGCACAGCGATGAACAGATGAACCGGATTACAACCGACCTGCTGGCGACCCTTACCAAACACCGGGTGCCCGCGGTGGGGTTCGTCAACGAAGGAAAACTGGAAACCAATGGAGAGGTCAACGCCTTCCGTCTCGGGCTCCTCGCGCGCTGGTTGGAGGCGGGGTTCGAACTCGGCAACCACGGCTACGCCCACCTTGATCTGCACAAAGTGCCACCGGAAGAATGGAAGGCGGATGTCGTGCTCGGCGAGACGCAGACCCGAAAGCTGGTTGAAGCATCCGGCGGGAAACTCCGCTACTTTCGCCACCCCTTTCTTCACACCGGCTTGAGTGTCGAGGTCCAGACCGATACCTACGACTTCCTCAGATCGCACGGCTACACCGTGGCGCCGGTGACCATCGACAACAGCGAGTGGGTCTATGGCCGCGCCTACGCAAAGGCCTACAACGACGGCGACGAAGAGCTGCAACAACGCATCGGGCGCGACTACATCCGCTATATGCTCGAGGTCGTTGATTTCTATGAAGGCCAGAGCGAGGCCATCGTCGGCCGCGCCTTTCCCCACGTCCTGTTGGTCCACGCCTATGCCCTGAATGCCGATTGGCTGGAAGAACTGCTGATCGAACTCGAACACAGGGGCTACGGCTGGGTCTCTCTCGAAAAGGCGCTGGACGACCCGGTCTACCAACGACCCATCGACGGTTGGACGGGGATGGGCGGCATCACCTGGCTGCACCGGTGGGCGATCACCGAAGGCGTCGACCGCTCGGTGTTCGAAGGCGAGCCCGAACCCCCGGAGTGGATTGCAGCCATCAGGCCATGACAACACGTTGTTTCTGAAAGTCGTAGCGGAGGGATGAACCCTTCCCCTGCGGCTTTGAGATACGGCATCTATCCGCGATCCCAACCACCACACCCGTCTCTGAAAACCGTAGGGGCGGGGTTTATCCGCCCGATCGGACGCGATTTTTTTCACGAGGCTGGGCTATATGCCGGCTGCGCGCTTATTTGGCGGCCTTGGTCGCCTTTTTCGTGGCCTTGGCGGCCTTCTTCTCTTTGGGTGAAAGCTTCGGCTTGTTGGACTTCTCTTTTTTGACTTGACCCTTTGCCATTTCGGACCTCCATGATCGGCGATCTCTATTCGGCCGCCTCGGCCGACTGTCGCCTTGTCGCGTTACTTTACACCGTTACCTATTCAGTGTGCGAATCGCTGCAGCCATTTCGCGCCGTTTCTTTTCCTGGTGGGATGGTGAGGCGCCCTGCTGACCGGGTCTTCAGAAACGTAGTGGCTTCGCCGAGGAATTCTTTTCCGATCTCACGGTTCTCAATATTAGAATAGGTCTCAATACCATCGTATGATGTATTCGTGATCGGCGGGCTCGGGGGGAGTAAGAATGATCGGCAGCAATGTTTCGCACTACAAGGTGACGTCCAAACTGGGTGAAGGCGGGATGGGTGAGGTGTGGCGCGCCGAGGACACCAAGCTCGGCCGGACGTGGCGCTCAAGATGTTGCCGGACGTGTTCGCCCAGGACCCTGAACGGCTGGCGCGTTTCGAGCGCGAGGCGCGGGTTCTGGCATCGCTGTCCCACCCCAACATCGCCGGCATCCACGGTCTCGAGGAGGTCGACGGGAAGCGCTTCCTGGTCATGGAGCTGGTGGAGGGCCAGACCCTGGCGGAGCGTATCCAGCAGGGACCGATGCCGATCGAAGAGGTGGTCCGCATCGCCAAACAGATCGCCGAGGCGGTGGAGTCGGCGCACGAGAAGGGCGTCGTCCACCGCGACCTCAAACCGGCAAACGTGAACATCACACCGGACGGCACCGTGAAGGTGCTGGACTTCGGTCTCGCCAAGGCGCTGATCGGAGATCCGATGTCCGGCGACGGCCCCAATCAGGACCTGTCGCTGTCGCCGACCCTGACCCAGGCGATGACGGGGTTGGGGGTATTGCTGGGGACGGCGGGCTATATGAGCCCGGAGCAGGCGCGCGGCAAACCGGTCGACCGGCGCGCCGACATCTGGGCCTTCGGCTGCATCCTCTACGAGATGCTGACCGGGCAGCGGTTGTTCACCGGCGAGACCGCGACCGACGTGATCGGCGCGGTGGTTCACAAGGAGCCCGACCTCGACGAACTGTCGTCGAAGGTGCCGACGCAGATCCGGCGTCTCCTCGAGCGGTGTCTGCAGAAGGACGCCAACCGCCGCCTGCAGTCGATCGGCGACGCGCGGATCGCGCTCCAGGAGTGGATGGAGAACCCCGAGGCCGAGATCGTGGCGGCGGACGCCGCTCCGCAGGGGTGGCGTCGTTGGGCACCCTGGCTGACCGCCGCTGCTGGTCTTCTGGTCGGCGGGGTTGTGGTTGCGTTATTTACCGGCGGCAGCGAACCGGCGAGCGAACCGGTGCGCCGTTTCGAAGTGCAGATCGCCGACTCGGTGCTCGACTGGTCGCTGGGTTCGGGCGTCGTGCTGTCCCCCGACAGCAAATACCTCGCCTATGTCGAGGGCGGCGGGAACGATTCCACCCTCTTCCTACGCCCGCTGGACCAGTTCGAGGGCCACCGGGTGGCGGGCGGCACCGGGACCGAAGCCTCGTACCATCCGTTTTTCTCGCCCGACGGGCAGTGGGTGGGGTACGTCACACCGCAGGCGCTCAAAAAGGTCTCGGTGACGGGTGGGGCGCCGATCACCCTCTGTCAGCTTGATCGCAGCCGTGGCGCGAGCTGGGGGCCGGACGGCACCATCGTTTTCACTTCGTCGTCGAACACCGGGCTGTCGATAGTGCCGGCGACCGGAGGCGAACCCAAGCCGCTCACCACTCTGGATGAAGCCAGTGGTGAGGTCAGCCACCGCTGGCCGCAGTGGTTGCCGGGCGGCAAGAAGATCCTGTTCACAGCTGGCACCGATTTGACCGACTTCTCGGGCGCCAGCCTGATGGTCCTCGATGTCGAGAGCGGCGAACGCACCGTGATCCACCGCGGCGGTTTTTATGCACGTTACGTCCCCACCGGGCACGTCCTCTACGTCAACGACGGCACGGTCTTCGCCCTTCCCTTCGATATCGAACGGCTGGAAGCGACGGGTTCCCAGTTTCCGGTCCTCGAGGGGATCGAGGCGGACCCGGCGCACGGTTCGGCGCAGTACGACGTGGCCCTGACCGGACTGCTCGGTTATCTGCCGGGGGTTGCCGACCTCCACCCGTTCTCCATCGTGCGAGTCGACGCGGCCCAACGCAGTGAAATCCTCTGGCAGGAACCCGGGGTGTTCGGCACGCCGAGACTGTCTCCCGACGGGGGCCGGCTGGCCCTTTCGGTGCTGCGCGACGGCAACTGGGATCTCTGGGTCTACGAACTCGAACGGGGAGTCGCGACGCGGATCACCTTCGGCGCGGGTTACGACGCCGATCCGGTGTGGTCGCCCGACGGCCGCTGGCTCGCCTTCGCTTCCGATCGGGACGGTGGCATGACGGTGTTCCGCAAGCGGGCCGACGGCTCGGGTCAGGCCGAACGCCTGCTCGACCCGGAATTGCTGCCCGGCCCTTTTCCAAACTCGTGGTCACCCGACGGCCGCTGGCTGGCGGTGAGCCCGACGGGACCAGGGGGGAACGATCTGTGGGTGGTGCCGGCGGACGGTCAGGGCGAAGGCGAAGCACTGATGGCGACCCCTTACTCCGAGGTGTTCGCCACGTTCTCTCCCGACGGCCGGTGGATCGCGTACGAGTCCGACGAGTCCGGTCGTCGTGAGGTTTACGTCGGCTCATTTCCGGCCGGCGGCGGCAAATGGCAGATCTCTGACGAGAGCGGTTCACAGGCGGTGTGGGCGCGCGACGGCCGGCGTCTCTACTATCGAACGGAAGAGGGCGTCATGGTGGTCGAGGTCGACGGCAGTGGTGAGAGCTTTCGGGTCGGCAAGCCGCGTCCTGCCATCACCGGCAGCTACGTCGGTGGTCTGAACGGGGTGCAGGCGGGCAACTATTTCTTCCCTGACTACGACGTCGCCCCCGACGGCAGCTTCGTGCTCTTTGCCGGCGACGAACTGCCCGAAGGCGTGACGACCGCCAAACTCGTCACCGGGTGGTTCTCGGAGCTCAAGCGTCTGACGACGGCGACCGGCAAGTAGGTGGAAGCAGCATCGTGTCCCTCGGGTCTCAAGGAATTCTCGGTGATCTCGCGGGTTTTCAATACTCAGGTTGGATTGCGTTCAGAAAATTGACATCGCGGTTCCCGCAAGCGGCGGGACATTGAAGGAGTGGGGATGATCGGCAGCAATGTTTCGCACTACAAGGTGACCTCCAAACTCGGCGAGGGTGGAATGGGTGAGGTGTGGCGCGCCGAAGACACCAAGCTCGGCCGCCAGGTGGCACTCAAAATGTTGCCCGATCTGTTCGCTCAGGATCCTGAACGGCTGGCGCGATTCGAGCGCGAGGCGCGCGTGCTGGCGTCGCTTTCCCACCCGAACATCGCCGGCATCCACGGTCTCGAGGAGGTCGACGGGAAGCGCTTCCTGGTCATGGAACTGGTGGAAGGCCAGACCCTGGCGGAGCGCATCCAGCAGGGACCGATGCCGATCGAAGAGGTGGTTCGCATCGCCAAACAGATCGCCGAGGCGGTGGAGTCGGCGCACGAGAAGGGCGTCGTCCATCGCGACCTCAAGCCGGCGAATGTGAACATCACGCCTGACGGCACGGTGAAGGTGCTGGATTTCGGTCTCGCGAAGGCGCTGGTCGGAGACCCGATGTCCGGCGACGGCCCCAACCAGGACCTGTCGCTGTCGCCGACCCTGACCCAGGCGATGACGGGGTTGGGTGTGTTGCTGGGTACTGCGGGTTACATGAGCCCGGAGCAGGCGCGCGGCAAACCGGTCGACCGGCGGGCCGACATCTGGGCCTTTGGCTGCATCGTCTACGAGATGCTGACCGGCCAGCGGTTGTTCACCGGCGAGACCGCGACCGACGTGATCGGAGCGGTGGTTCACAAGGAACCCGACCTCGACGAGTTGCCGTCGAAGGTGCCGGCGCAGATCCGACGTCTGCTCGAGCGCTGTCTGCAGAAAGACGCCAACCGCCGCCTGCAGTCGATCGGCGACGCACGGATCGCCCTCCAGGAGTGGATGGAAAACCCCGAAGCCGAATCGGCGATCGCCGCGGAGGCGCCGCAGGGGTGGCGGCGGTGGGCGCCGTGGGCGGCTGCAGCTGGCGCTCTGGCGGTCGGGTTGATGATCGGCTCCATGTTCCTCGGTCGTACAGCCGCGCCCGAACCGGTGCGCCGGTCGTCCATCGAAGTGGGTTCCGAAGGCCTCTTCTCGGGGTTCGGAACCAGCGCCGTGCTTTCCCCAGATGCGAAGTTTCTGGCCTATGTTCTTGGCTCCGGCAACGAGGGAGGAGAAATCAAGCTGCGTTCTCTCGACCGATTCGAGCCCACCACCATCGCCAGTGGAGGCGCCGGTGTGGCTCCCTACCAGCCGTTTTTCTCGCCCCACGGCGATTGGATGGGCTACGTCACTCCGGGTGAGCTCAAAAAGGTCTCAACTGCCGGTGGTGCGCCGATCACCCTGTGCAAAGTCGATCTCAGCCGGGGCGCGACCTGGGGCATCGACGAGACCATCGTCTATTCGCCCTCGCCGAGGAGCGGTCTCATGCGAATGTCCTCCGCGGGTGGCGAGGCCCAGGCTCTGACAACCCTCGAAGAAGGTGAGATCAGCCACCGTTGGCCGCAGTGGATGGCTGACGGAAAGTCGGTGCTCTTCACGACGCTTACAGAAGAAGCCGGCAACTTCGAGGCCGCCAGCCTCGAGGTCGTGACTGTGGCGACCGGCGAACGCAAGGTGGTGCACCGTGGCGGCTACCACGGCCGCTACGTCGCGACAGGGCACATCCTCTATATCCACGAAGACACGCTCTTTGCCCTGCCGTTCGACGCCGGGAAGCTGGAGGCTCGCGGCTCTCAGATGCCGGTGCTCGAAGGGGTGGGCGCCAGCGTTGTCCAGGGGGCGGCGCAGTTCGATGTGTCGACCGACGGGGTGCTCGTCTACGCGCAGACATCCCGAGAAGGCGATCCCTTCCCCGTGGTGTTGGTCGACCGCACCGGCCGAACGGAGCCCTTGTGGTCAGAGCCCGCCCTCTATGCCAACCCCGAGCTTTCTCCCGACGGTCGCAAGCTTGCACTGTCAATTCTGCGCGGCAACAACTGGGACATTTGGATTTACGATCTGGACCGCAAGGTGGCCACTCGTCTTACCTTCGATGAGGGCTACGACGCCGATCAGGTCTGGTCCCCCGATGGCCGATACATCGCCTTCAGTTCGAATCGGGAGGGCAACCAGGCAGTCTACCGAAAGGCCGCGGACGGGTCAGGCGAAGAGGAACTGATCGGCTCGAGTGAACAACTCTCGGGGTTGTATCCGACCTCGTGGTCCACCGACGGTCGGTGGATCACGGTCTGGAGCGGCAGTTCCGACATTTACGTTCTCGAGGTTGAGAGCGGAGAGTTGGAGCCGTATCAGACGAGTGAATTTGGGGAGTTCAACCCGAGCTTTTCTCCCGATGGCCGCTGGGTCGCCTACGACTCCAACGAATCGGGCCGGCTCGAGATCTACGTCCGGGCATTCCCAGCCGGCGGCGGCAAGTGGCAGGTATCCGATGGCGGAGGTGCGTTGGCGCGCTGGTCAGAGGACGGTAGCGAGCTCTTCTATCGCACCGATGATGGCGTCGTGGCGGTTGATGTCAACGGCAGCGGTACGAATTTCGAGGTCGGCACACCGCGCACCTTGTTTACCGGTCCCTTCCTGGGCGGAATCAACGGTATCGCCGTGGGCGGATTTGTCTTTCCCGACTACACCATCACCGGCGATGGCGAGCACTTCGTGATGTTTGCGGGGCGCGAGGAAACCAGCCGCCCGACCTCGGTGCGTCTGGTCACCAACTGGTTCGACGATTTGCGGCGGCTGACGGCGGTCGGCGGCCGGTAGGAAAGAGACCAGCAGGCGAAGAGGTTCCGGCGCCCCTCCGCCCGGAACAAGCGCCCTCCGGTGCTACAGTTGAAGTACCCCACAGCGCGCGCGAACTGCGCGTGCGGTCAGGTGCTTGACGTGCAGGGTCTCCTCATCCTGGTGGCATTGGCCTATCTGCTGCTGGCGCCGATTGGCCTGATCGTCGCCGTGGTGGCATTTCTGAAAGGACGGCGGTTCGAGGCGCGTCTGGAGGCTCTCGAGGCCGATGCCACACGGCTCGCGGCGAGGGTGCGGGATGTGGCCACATCGGGAACGGTGGGGGAGGCCGCGGTCGAGCCCGTACAGCCCGGGAAGGTGGAACAGGAGCCTGGTCCGGCAATCGTTCCTCAGGCGGTGGCGCGGATGCAGATGCCGCGGCCGCCGTCCGCACACACACCACCGCCTGAATCCGCTGAGGAATTGCCGATCGACGGGCAGCAACCCGACGCTGCTGCCGAGCCACCTCCGCCGCCAAAACCGGAGCCGCCCTCGCCGCCCGTCGAGCCGCCGGTGGCAGCAATTGACGTCCCTCCGCTGGAACCCGAAGCTCCCGTCCCGGACGTGACTGCCGAGTCCATCCTCGAAGTGGCTCGGTCGTCCCTGCCGCCCGCCGCGCCGACCAAAGCGAAACCGCCCAAACCGCCCTTCGATTGGGAAAACCTGGTCGGGGTCAAGCTCTTCTCCTGGATCGCCGGCATCGCGCTGGTGATCGCCGCGGTTTCCTTTCTGCGCTACTCCATCGACCACGGTTGGTTGAGTCCGCCGGTGCGGATGGCGATCGGTCTGCTGGCGGGTGTCGCCCTGCTGGTGGTGTGCGAGCTCAAGGCGGCACGGAAGTATCCGGTCACCGCCAACGCCCTCGATGGTGCCGGCGTCGCCGTGCTCTTTGCGACCTTCTTCTCGGCCCACGTCCTGTGGCAACTGATGCCGGTCGTGCCGACCTTCATGGCGATGGCCCTGGTGGCCGCAACCGCGGTCGTGCTGGCGATCCGCAGGGACTCGTTGTTCATCGCCTTGCTCGGGCTGGTGGGCGGTTTTGCCACGCCCTTCATGCTGTCCTCCGCGCTCGACCGGCCGCTGTCGCTCTTCGGCTATCTCGTCATCCTCAACGCCGGGTTGGCCTGGGTCGCCTATCGCCGCGGCTGGCCGGTGCTGACTGCCCTGAGTCTGGCCTTCACCACCATTCACCAGTGGGTCTGGGTGGCGCGGTTTCTCACCGCTTCGAACATCGGAGTGGCGCTGGCCGTGTTCCTGGTCTTTCCGGTTCTGGCTTTTGCCGGGCTCGTTTTCAGCCGGGTCCACGAAACAGCACACGATCGCCAGTTCCAACACACCGCCCTGGTCGCCGCGGTGCTGCCCCTGCTCTTTGCCGCCTATATGGCCGTCATCCCCGAGTTCGGAGCTCGCTACGGACTGCTGTTCAGTTTCTTGTTTCTGGTGGTTGCTGGACTTGCGGCGGTGGCGATCTGGCGCGGGCCGGAACAGATCCACCTGATCGGCGCCGTCTCGACGGTGGTGGTTTTTGCGGTGTGGATGACGCAGTCCTACCTCGGCGCATGGCCGGGTATCCTGGCGTATCTGACCCTCTTCGTGCTGTTCTTTCTGGTCGTTCCGGTGGTTGCGGACCGCGCCGGCCGGCCGCTGGAACGCACCGTCGAGCATTCAGTTCTGGCTGCGCCCGCGCTGCTGTTTCTGTTCCCGGCCCTGATTGCCGTCGAACCGAGGTGCAGCGCCCCGCTGCCGGTCTTCGGCGCGCTGTTCGTCCTGATGGCGGTCATCGCCGGCTTTGCAGTTGCCCGGCGTGAGGGCGCTCTGTATCTCGTTGCGGCGTTCTTCGCGGTGATCGCCGAGGCCGTGTGGTCGGTTCGCTACCTCAACGAGGAAACCCTGCTGGCGGGTCTCGCCGTGTACGGTGTCTTCGCGCTCTTCTACCTCGGTGTGCCGATGCTGGCTCGCCGCCAGGGCCGGGCTCTGGAGCCGGTCGGAGGCGCCGCGGCCCTGTTGCTGGTCAGTCTGGCGTTGCTGTTCTTCCTCGCCCTCGGTACGGCGGCGCAGGCGGCGCTCTGGGGGTTGGCCCTGCTGCTGGTGGTGCTCAACGCCGGGCTCTTCTTCGAGGGGGCTGCGGGGCGGCTTCCCGCACTTTCGATCGCGGGAACGGCGCTGTCGTGGCTCGTACTCCTGGCGTGGTGGGCGACGGCTGATGTGACGGCGGGGTTGGTGCCTGCCTTGGTGGTGGTGGCGGGCTTCGCGGTGTTTTCGGTTGCCGGCGCCGCGTTCCTCGGCAGCCGCGCGAACGTCGCAACCTCCGCCGAGGCCGGTGTCATTGACGGAGGGGTGTACCTGCTGCTGGTGGGCCACGCCTTCCTGCTCTTCGTGGCGTCGCGACCGGAGCTCGCGGTGCCGCCGTGGCCGTTGCTCGGTGTTCTCCTGGTGCTTGACCTGGCGGCGGGAGTGGCGTCCCTGGTGACCCGCCGCGCCGAACTGTTCGTGTCCGCCCTTGGCGCCTCGATGGCGGTTCTGCTGGTCTTTGAAAACACGGCGAATCAGTCCCCCTGGCCCGCGGTGGCCGTGTTCGCCGCCATGGTGTGTGGCAGCGCTGGCCGTCGTCTGGTGGCCGCTGGCCCGTCGTCGTCTTGGACCGGACCACCCGGCGCTGGCGATCTTTGCCGGTGGCGCCGCCGGGAGTCTGCTGGTGGCGCAGGGGGTTGCCATCGCCGCTGCGATGACCCCCGGAGCGCCGTCATTTGCGATGGTGGTGTGTTGCCACCTGGTGCTGGTGATCACCCTGCTGGTGGTGGCCTGTCTGCGGCGGTGGTTCGTGCTCGCGGCGGTGGCCGTCATTCCGACCTTTATCGCGGTCTCCTGCGAACTTGCCAACCACGCGGGTTGGAAACAGGTGCTCCTCTTCGACGTTCTGGCGTGGGCGCCGTTCGTCCTCTTGCCGCTGCTTCTCGGAAGGCGCGCGCTCTCCGACCGTTGGCCGTGGGTCGCGCCGGTGCTGGCCAGCGTTCCGTTCTTCTTTCTCGCCCGCCAGGCGATGATCGAGGGCGGCCTCGGCCACATCATCGGAGTGCTCCCCGTCGTGCAGGCGATCGTGCTGGCGATGGTTCTGATTCGGCTGATCAAGCTGGAACCGCTCGAAGACCGCGATCTCGGACGGCTGGCCCTGGTGGCGGCGGCGGTGCTCGGCTTTATCACCCTCGCCATTCCGCTCCAGCTCGAAAAGCAGTGGATCACCATCGGGTGGGCGTTGGAGGGCTGCGCCCTGGCGTGGCTTTACCTTCGCGTGCGCCACCGCGGTCTGCTCGCCTGCTCGGTGGGTCTGCTGACGGTGGTGCTCATACGGCTCACCCTCAACCCGGCGGTCTTCACCTACCACGCGCGATCCGAGGTCCCGATCTTCAACTGGTATCTCTACACGTATCTGGTGGCGGCTGCGGCGTGCTTTGCGGCCGCCTACTTGCTGCGACACGAGGACAAACTCTTCGACGTCGAGTGGCTGAAGCCCGTGCGGCTGCTTTCCTCCTACGGCACCGTCCTGCTGTTCCTGCTGCTCAACATCGAGATCGCCGACTTCTTTGCGACCGGGCCGGCCCTGACCTTCAGATTCTCGGGCGCCTCGCTCGCCCAGGACCTCAGTTACACCCTGGGGTGGGCCGTCTTCTCCATCGCCCTGCTGGCGGCGGGGGTCGCTCTGGCCAGCCGCGCGGCCCGCATCACCTCGATCGCGTTGTTGGCAGTGACCGTTTTGAAGGCATTTCTCCACGACCTGCCGAGCCTCGGGGGTCTCTACCGGGTGGCGTCCTTCGCCCTGTTGGCGCTCTCGCTGGCGGTCGTGGCGGTGGCCCTGCAGAAGTTCGTGCTCAAGCGGCCGGAGGATGGAGAACAATGAAGAACCAGGGATTGACTGTCGGTCTGATCTGTCTTCTTTTCGCGCCGGCCGTCGGTCTCTGCAGCCAGACCGAAGCATCGATCGAACGCGGTGTCGAACCGGGTGGGCCCGGCGGAAATCGGCTCGAGGTCGATGTTGAGTTGTTGGCCGGCGCCGCGGACGGGCTCCGTGATCTCCGCTTCTTTTCCATCACCGGTGATGAGGTCCCGTACCTGCTGCTCGAGCAGCCGCGGGGAGAGCGGAAATGGACGGTTGGCCGGATCCTGCCGTTGAGCCGGACCCGGTCAACGAGCGGGTTCGAGGTGGATCTCGGCGAGCCGGCGATGGTCGATCGGATCAGGATCGAGGGGTTGCCGGCGCCCTTTCTCAAAAGGGTCCGTCTCGAGGCCGGTGGCGACCGGTCGCGGTGGACCCTGTTGCACGATGAGGCAACCCTCTTCGATCTGCCGGACGAGAGTCTGAGTCTGCTCGAGCTTGATTTCGAGCCGGGCGAGTTCCGCTATCTGCGGGTGACGTGGAGCGATCGCTCGAGCGGGCGCCTGCCGTTGCCGCGTCGGGTCGAGGCACGACTGCTCCCGGGGCCCCAGCCGCCGCCCCCACTGATCGCTGATCTCGGGTTCGAAAAACGGGCCAGCGAGCCCGGCCGCAGCCGCTACCGGGTGATCCTTCCCGCGCCCGGTCTGCCGATCGCAGGCCTCGAGCTCGAGGTCGGCGACTCGAGAGTGTTGCGGCGGGCGCGAGTCACCGAGGCGCGGCTCGTAGGCAGTGAGATCCGGCCCCACGGACTGGGCGAGACGACGCTGCGGCGGGTGGTTCACGACGACCTCGTGGCATCGCAGATGGAGATCGTGATCTCGCCGCCGGTCGAGGACGAGCTGGAGATCGAGATCGACGATGGTGACAACCCTCCGCTCGAGTTGAAGAAGATCACTGCGAGGTTTGAGCCTCAACCCTGGATCTACTTTGAGAGCGTGGATGGGGGAGAGCTGACAGCCCGGTACGGTGCGGTGGGTCTCCGGGCGCCGCACTACGATCTCGAGGCGCTGCGGCAGGCGCTCGGTTCCGAGATGCTCGCTCGAGACGTTCACGCCGCACGGTTCGGGGCAGGGCGGGAACTGGTGGTGACGGCGCCGCCCGAGGAGCTTGCCATTGCGGATGCCGTCGGCGGCGGCGCGAAGATCGATCTGGATGGTTTTCAGACCCGGCGGGGCGTGGAGCCCGGTCCGCTCGGTCTCAACGCTCTCAGGCTCGATCCGGCCGTGCTCGCGGGCAGTGGAAACCTCGGTGATCTGCGGATTGTCGACGACTCGGCGGTCCAGGTGCCCTACATCCTGGAAACGCTGGGCGAACCGACGATTGTCGAGCTTGACGGACCGGCACCGATCACCGACGAAGGAGGACACCAACAGTCGGTGTACGGGCTGACTCTGCCCTTCGCGACCCTGCCCGCCGCGGTACTGACGATCGACACCACTGCCGGGGTCTTCGAGCGGAGGGTTCGCCTGGTGCGCGAGGAGAAACGCAACCAACGCGACCCACCGGTTATGGTGACGCTCGACGAGCAGATCTGGAAAAACCTTGACGCCGGGCGCGAGGCGCCTCCGCTGAGTCTGAGGGTTCCGGCGCACGCGGGTTCAGATCTCATGCTGGTCATCGACGAGGGTGACAACAGTCCCCTCCAGATCGCAAGCCCGAAGCTGTATCTCCCGACCTATCGGTTGCGCTTCATCCGGCGCAGCGACGACGAACTGTGGCTGATGTACGGTCGGGATGGGCTCGCGGCGCCCCGCTACGACCTGGCGCTGCTGGCGCCGCGGGTGCTCGGGGCACGGGTGCCTGAGGTCGGGCTCTCCGAGGTAACAGAGGAGCTGCCCACCATCACCAGAGGGCGAATCGGCACGTTCGTGTTCTGGGGCGCGCTGGTGCTGGTTCTCGTCATATTGCTCGGCCTGGTGGCGAGGCTTCTGCGCCGCGATCCGGGCGACGACTGAGGTCGAAACCGGAAACGTTGGAACATCCAAAAACCTGCCCGGGTCCTCGGGACCCGGCGTCCGGATAGTGCACGCCGTACTGTCGAGGAATATTCGGGGTCCCCCGGGTTTTTCATAGAGGGTTGGATCGCTATCAATAAAAACAGGTGGCGTTACCCGCGATCGGCGGGATATTGAAGGAGTGGGGATGATCGGCAGCAATGTTTCGCACTACAAGGTGACTTCGAAACTGGGCGAGGGCGGGATGGGGGAGGTGTGGCGCGCGGAAGACACCAAGCTCGGCCGCGACGTGGCCCTCAAGATGCTCCCGGACGGTTTCGCCCAGGACCCTGAGCGGCTCGCGCGTTTCGAGCGCGAGGCCCGGGTTCTGGCGTCGCTGTCCCACCCCAACATCGCCGGGATCTTTGGTCTCGAAGAGGTCGACGGCAAGCGCTTCCTGGTCATGGAACTGGTGGAAGGCCAGACGCTCGCGGAGCGTATCCAGCAGAGGCCGATGCCGATCGAGGAGGTGGTTCGGATCGCGAAGCAGATCGCCGAGGCGGTCGAGTCGGCGCACGAGAAGGGCGTCGTCCACCGCGACCTCAAACCGGCCAACGTCAACATCACGCCGGACGGAAACGTGAAGGTGCTGGACTTCGGTCTGGCCAAGGCGCTGATCGGCGATCCGATGTCCGGAGACAGTCCGAACCAGGACCTGTCGCTGTCGCCGACCCTGACCCAGGCGATGACGGGTCTGGGAGTGTTGCTCGGAACGGCGGGCTACATGAGTCCGGAGCAGGCGCGAGGCAAACCGGTGGACCGGCGTGCGGACATCTGGGCCTTCGGCTGCATCCTCTATGAGATGCTCACCGGGCAGCGGTTGTTCACCGGCGAGACGGCGACCGACGTTATCGGCGCGGTCGTCCACAAGGAGCCCGACCTCGACGAGCTGTCGGCGAAGGTGCCAGCGCAGATCCGGCGACTGCTCGAGCGCTGTTTGCAGAAGGACGCCAACCGTCGTCTGCAGTCGATCGGCGATGCGCGGATTGCGCTCCAGGAGTGGTTGGAGAACCCGGATGCCGACGAGGTCGTGACGACCGAATCGTCTCGCCGCTCGCCGTGGCTGATTGGCGCTGGGGTCGCTGCGGGGCTGGTGCTCGGTCTGCTGCTCGGGGCGGCGTTCCTCGGGTCTCGCAGCGAACCCGAACTGCTGCGAAAGTTCGAGATCAACGTTTCGGAGCAGGGTCTGTTCTCCCGTCTGGGCTCCGGCATCGTCGTCTCGCTGGACGGCAGCATGATCGCCTACACGACGGGACAGGAAGGGCAGACGCAGTCGTTGATCCTGCGGCCCCTCGATCGTTTTCAGGAGACCGTTCTGGCCACCGGCGAGGGCAGCAGCGGTCCCTACCACCCGTTTTTCTCGCCCAAGGGGGACTGGCTGGGCTTCGTGACCCCGGGAGAGCTCAAAAAGATCTCGACCAGCGGCGGCGCGCCGATCACTCTCGCCCAGGTTGAACGCAGCCGCGGCGCGACCTGGGGACCCGACGGTACCATCGTGTACTCTCGCTCGATCTACACCGGGTTGTCACGGATCTCAGCCTCAGGTGGTGATCCGCAACCGCTGACCGAGCTCGACGAGGCGGCCGGCGAGCAGTCCCACCGCTGGCCGCAGTGGTTGCCCGGCGGCAAGGCCGTGCTCTTCAGCTCGCTGGTCGAGGGTGGACAGTTCGTTTTCGAGGACGCTGCCATCGAAGTGGTCGTCGTCGAAACCGGCGAACGCAAGGTCATACACCGGGGCGGTTACTACCCGCGGTACGTGCCGACCGGGCACATCCTCTACGTCCACGAGGGTACCCTGTTCGCCCTACCGTTCGACGCCAAGAAGCTCGAAGCCACCGGGTCGCAGATGCCGGTTCTCGAGGGGCTCGAGACCAATGCGGGGCAGGGTTCGGCACAGTACGCGGTGTCGGACAACGGGCTGCTGGTCTATCTCGAAGGCGCCAACGAACTCGAGCCCTTTCCGATCGTGTGGGCCGACCGCGACGGGCGCAGCGAAACGTTGTGGGGTGAGCCTGGGATCTACGGAACCCCTCGACTCTCACCCGACGGCAGCAAGCTCGCAGTTTCGGTGCAGCGCGGCACGAACTGGGACGTCTGGGTCTACGACCTGGAGCGGGATGTCGCCACCCGCATCACGTTCGGCGAGGCCTATGACGCCGATCCAGTATGGTCGCCGGACGGCCGCTGGATCGCATACGAGGGAGAGATCGAAGGTGTCGACGGCATCTTCCGCAAACGCACCGACGGCACTGGCGACCCCGAGATGCTGATGGAGCCGGGCAAACAGACCTTCCCCGCTCCCCAATCCTGGTCACCTGACGGGCGGCACCTCGCGATCCAGAGCGCCGGCGACGGCGGACAGACCGACATCTGGATCCTGCCCATCGGCGAGGACGGGAGCGCCGGGGAGCCCGAGGCCTTCGCAAGGACGCAGTTCGAGGAAAACAGCCCGAGCTTTTCCCCCGACGGCCGCTGGCTCGCCTACAACTCCTCCGAGACCGGCCGCCCCGAGGTCTTTGTCGCCTCGTTCCCGCCCGGCGGCGGCAAGTGGCAGGTGTCGGATGGCGGCGGCACTCAAGCCCAGTGGTCAGGGGACGGCCGCGAGCTTTTCTTCCGCACCGACGCGGGCATCATGTCGGTGCGGGTTGCGGCTGAAGGCGGGTCCTTCCGGGCCAGCCGTCCGGAGGTCGTCTTCGAAGGCAACTTCCTCGGCGGGCTGCGCGGCGTGCTGCTGCCGGGCTACAACTTCCCCGACTACGACGTTTCGGCTGACGGCAAGCGTTTTGTCATGTTCCAGGGCACGACCGAGGGCGCGCTCGCGACCGAGGCCAAGGTCGTGCTCGGTTGGTTCGGCGAGCTGCAGCGTCTCTCCGAAGCGGGCGCTCGCTAGCTGCGATCAGATATGCGAGAGCTGATTGTGCAGGCGGACGCTGCGCCACAAGCCTGCGATCAGATATGCGAGAGCTGATTTGTGCAGGCGGGACGCCTGCGCCACAAGGGTCTGGGTCCGGTGTCGGCAGCAAATCACGAGAGATAGATTCCGGCGTTGTGGTGCAGCCGTCCCGGCTGCACGAATGCAGCCGTCCCGGCTGCACGAACTCGATGCTCTGATAAGGGTCAGTTCGGTGGATCGCTTGAAGGCGGACACTCGCAGTCCGGGCAGCCGCGGTCGAAGACCACCTGCCAGGAGCCGTCGGGCCCGCGCCGCCACACCGAGTTGAAGGTGCCGATCCGCTTGCCGTCGGGGGCGAAGACCGGTCCCGAGGTGAGACCCAACGTGCCCGAGTCGAGCACGGCGGCGGTGTCGGGTTGCCACGAGAAGGGCGCCTCGGGCCCGTCAAAAAACGGCGCCCAGGCCTTAGCCACCGCTGCTTTGCCGCGGATCTCCCCGCGACCTCCGAAGAAGACGGTTTCCTCGGCGAGGAACGACGCAAACGCCGCGTGGTCGCGGTCGTCCATGGTCTGGGCAAAGGCCTCTTCGGTGGCTTTCAGATCTGCCGCGAGGTCCGACGTGCCGGGGCCCTCGCCGGCAATGGCGACTCCGGATACTCCGAGAACGAGAGTCATGAAGGCAGCTACGAACGTGGTTGCAGACGACTCGCGCATGGGTTCCTCCATAAGGATCGGACAGATGACTATACGGAACTCAGGGCGTCGCGTTTCGCTGACATATGCAGGTCAGGTGGTGGGGGACGATCAGGTGCCGCTGGGGCAGCTGTCAGCGCCGCCCCTGCTTGGGCTTGGGTTCGCGCCACTCGCGAAACTTGATCCTGGGGTCGCGTGGATCGGGGCGGGCAGCGGACCGGGCGAAGGCCTGGGCAAGCGTCGGGTTGACCTCGACCATCGAGGATTGCCCACCGATGGTGATGGCGCCCACGTCCGAGCTTTTGATACCGCCACGGCGACAGACGACGGCCAGCAGCCGCCGCGGATCGGCGCCGTGGGTCCTGCCCCAGCTGACCTGGAAACGGGCCCAGTTGGACGGGCCGGGGCGTTGTCCCCTGGAGTGGGAGGGGCGGGAATCCCATCGGTCCTCGGTGGCCACGGGAACGATGTCATTCGCGACGCACGGACCGTCGTGTCCGGCCTCACCGAGGAGGGCCGCCACCACAGCCACGGGATCGCGGTCCTCCAGGAGTTCGGCTGCCACGCCGCGGAGCCGATCCATATCTCCTGCTTCGCCGGCTTCGAGCCCGGAGACTTTTTCGATCAGACGTCGGTCCGCGGCGCGCTGGATGGCGTCGCGATTGGGGATTTCTTCTCGAACTGCCCTGATCCCGGCGTGGCGCAGCATCGCGTCCACCCGGCGGGCGGCGCGGGGCGGCACGAAGATCAGGCTGCGTCCCTTGCGCCCGGCGCGGCCGGTGCGGCCGCTGCGGTGGGTCAGCATGTCGGCGTTGATCGGCAGGTCGACGTTGATGACCTGGGCGATGTCCTGGACATCGAGACCGCGCGCCGCCACGTCAGTTGCCACGAGGATCGGCGTCTGACCCCGTCGGAAGGCGTTCAGCGTCGCTGTGCGTTCGCGTTGGTTGAGGTCTCCCGACAGCTGGCGCACCGCAAAGCCGCGATCGGCGAGAGCGTCGGCCAGACCGGCGGTGTCCACTCGGGTGCGGACAAAGATCAGGGTCTTGGCATCGGGCTCCATGAGGAGAACGTTGACCAGCGCCGGCAGCCTCTGATCCGGTGCCACCACCATGGTGGTGTAGGAAATGTCGGAGTTGGAGGTGCCGGGCTCAGTACCGGCGATCATCAAAGGATTGCGCTGGTGGCGCGCCGCCACCGCTCGCACGGACTGTGGGAAAGTCGCCGACACGAGGTGAGTGCGGCGGTTCTTCAGGGGTCGCCTCGAGGATCGCCGTGATCTCTTCCTCGAAACCCATCGCCAGCATTTCGTCGGCCTCGTCGAGGGCGACGACCTGCACCCGGTCGAGCTCCAGGCTGCCGCGTTCGAGGTGGTCGCGCACCCGGCCGGGTGTGCCCACCAGAACCTGTGGATTGCGCTTCAGTTCGCGGAAATCGATGCCGAGCGACGTGCCGCCGGTGAGTGACACGACCGTGGCACCGAGCGGTTTGAACAACCACGATAAGTTCCTCGGTGAGCTGGACCGCCAGTTCCCGGGTGGGTGCGACCAACAGCACCGAGGGCCGCGCCCGCACCGGTCCGCAGTTTTCCAGCGTCACCGCCGCGGCCACCTCGTCGGCCACCACCATCCCCAGGGCAACGGTCTTGCCGGAACCGGTCTGCGACGAGATGCGCAGGTCGCGGCCCGCAGCCTCGGGATTCAGGACGGCAGTCTGGATAGGTGTCAGCTCGCTGAAGCCGCGAGCGGCGAGAACGGCGCCGAGGCCCGCGGGGACCTCCGCAAAGGAGATTTCATGCATCAGGTTCTTTCCTGGGGTTCGGTCGCGGGCGCGTTCACACCGTGACGGGGTCAGTGGAAGGGTAGCTGGTGTGAATTCACGAAGAAACAGCGCACCCGGGACAGGCTTCAGTGTAGCAGAAAAGTCGATTTGGGTCAGTTTGTTACGAATTTCGCAGATTGGGGCGGTATTCAGCCAAATCAGATCAAAATTGGTGATGTTTGCGAGACCGATATCCAGGATGTGGCGCGCCGGGGGCCGGCTAATCCTTGGTCACTGGTCCGCACCGGTCGCTCTGGGTTTTCCGAGGGGGATCGGCAGGTCGTTGGCTCCCTGACGACGGAAGAAGACGACGAGCAGAATGAGAACAACACAAGTCGCGATCGTCGCCCCGATGCCGGCTTCAGGTCCGAACTCTCCACCGGAGACGATGGGGGCGCCGGACGAGACAAAGGTGATTCCCGGGACATTGATTTCCTTGAGTGAGAGGTTGGCGCCGCACAGCACCTGAGTGAAGTTCCAGGCATAGTGAAAACCCCAGGCGATGGGGATGCCACCGGGGGTGAAGCGCAGGGCGCCGAGTACGAGTGAACCGAGGGCGATGTTGAGCATCACGATAGGATTGAATCCGTTAGACCCGTAATGGGCCGCGGCAAAGAGAATGGCCATCAATAGATTGGCCCATCCACGACCGAGACCGTCGGCGAGTCTGGTCAACGGGTAGCCGCGAAAGAGCCACTCCTCGGCAAGGGAAGCGACGAGGAGAATGACCCCAAGTTGGACAACATAGGGGAGATAGGCGCCGGCTGCGTCTGCGTCGAGGACGAGCTTCCCGCCGCCGAGAGCGAGGGTGAGAAGCAGCATCGAACCCGCCATGACGAGGCCGGCCATTGCTCCCCCCGCAAACCCGCCCAACCCAACCCTTGTCGCGGGCCATCCGTCAGTCACGCCCGAAGACCCGGCTGCGAGGAATATCAGGAGGTTGGTGATGGCAATACCGAGGGTTGTCAGAACACCCTCCCCAAGAAGATCGAGCAATGGGCCTCCGGCTTCCCAGTCGCCAACAAACATCTTGGTGAAACCCGCCAGGGCTATCGTGATGGCCAGCAACGCAAAGAGATAACCGACGACCTGAAGGATGGCGACGACCGCGTTCTTCAAGGCAGCTCCCTTAGATGACCCGGGCCGAGGACCCTGATCTGGGGCCACGCGGCAGAGGTCTCAAACCTCGTTCTTCATGAAGAGACGCGGGATCTGTCGAAAAAGGGCGCAGCTTCCGCGAGCGCCTCAGCCGGTCATACTCGGTTGGCCGTGGACGAGCTTGGGATTTCGAGGCGGTTCACCGGCGCGGCGGCGTGAAGGGCCTGGGCGGTCTCTCCGATGCTGCGGCGGTGGTGGCCGCAGGGGACTACCATGAGAGAAGTCGGCAGGGCGTCCTCGAACCGGCGGACAACCCGGAGCCACTGCTCGGGGGTCAGCGAACGGTGGATCTCGACCAGCAGAGATCGCCAGGGTTCGGAGTCGGGCTCGACTGCGTGGAGCAGTGAGTCCAGCAGGGAAAGGGTGTCCTCGATCGGCATGTAGGACGCGAGCACACCGATCAGGTGCGGGCGCTCGAGGATGCACATCTCGTAGGCCTCGCGGAGCATTTCGAGGTGTTGATCGAGCTCGAGGTCGGCGAGCACCGGCAGGAAGTTGGCCTCTTCGTAGTCGAAGTGGGCGAACTGACCGTCGCGCAGGGTGGCGCACGCCGCGGCGAGGTCCCTGAGGCTTCCCGCCCTCGCCCCCGGCTTCTGGCCGAGGACGCGGTCGAAGTGTTCGAGAAGGGTGTTCATCTCGCCCTCTTCGTGGTCGTGTTGGCCGATCGCTTCGATGGTGAAGTTGGGGTCCTCTTTGGCGGCATCGAGCGCGGGAAACAACACCGAGTTTTCGAGCGTGGCGTGGAGGGCCACCGCGCGGAACAGCAGATAGCAGAGGTCTCGCGCTTCCTGGAGCGAGGCGTTGTCCCGATCGTCAGCTTCCGCGAGTGCTGCAGTGCGGCTGACGACGTCGTCCCACATTGCGCGAAATCCCGAGTGGTGGAGACGTCCGACCTTCATCGGCTTGCCGTAGGTCGCCTTCTTGGCATAGAACTGGCGAAGGATGTGCCGTTGTGGTGCGATGTTCCGAAACGACGGCCGGTTGACGATGCGATCCACCCACGCGTTGAACTCCTCGTTCTCGAGAACAATCGCCGGCACGTGGTCGCGGATCTCCACCAGGAAGGGGAGGCGGTAGAGGAAGGGGGCGATGTGTCCGTCGGCCTGCGAAAATACGTCGCCTCCAAGGTACGGTCCACCGGTCGCGGCCCGCCTGAACTCGACTTTTTCCAGGGCGCGGTCCAGCTTCTCCCGGAACTCTTTTTGGATGGGCGGCTTGCCCGCCAGGATCACCTTGGACATCGAGCGGAAGAGGGAGTCGAGGTCGTTCAGGATCTCGGGGTCGCTGCGAAAGGCGTCGCCGGCATCACCCGCGTTGTCAATCAGATAGTCGACAATGACTCGTGAGTCCTCCAGCAGGGGTCCGCCGTCTGCCGGGGCAAACACCGGCCACTCGCCGCTGGAGTTTGCCTCGACCACCGCCGCAGGAATGTTCGGGTGGTACTCGACATCAATGTCCAGTCCCAACTCGGCGGCCGCGATCTGGACGCGGTGGTTGAAGGGGCAAAGAGTTCCATTGCTGTAAAGGGTGCCGAGGGTCATGGGTGCCTCCGTTGCGCTCGCTGAAATATCTGTAGGTGGTGGCCGGGACAACGGTAACATGTTGAGTTTCATTATCAACAATTTGTGGAGGGCTCAACGCATCGATTTGGCTTCGCTGTGGTCCCTTTGTCGATCACTCAGCGGAGCGATTCCTGGACGCCGAACAACGGGGCGGCGAAGCTACAACAATTTCGCAGAAGCGAGGTAGGTGACCGCGCTGACCGTCGAACACAGGACCGCGCCCCAGACCAGGTCGACGATGGCCACCGTGACGGGAAAGCCCTCGAGGGTCGCGAGGTTGGTCAGGTCATAGGCGGCGTAGGTGACGAGACCGAGGACAGCGCCGAGGACCATTGCGAGCACGAGGTTCTGGCGTTCGATCGCCGGCCACACCACCAACACCACGATGCCGGAGACGAAGATCAGGTAGAAGAGGATCGCGGCAGCCCAGTTGACGTTGGCCCGCATCAGGTGTCCCATCTGCGCCTGGTAGAACGAACGCGCCACCACACCGAGCCAGATCAGATCGATGATCAGAAAGGCGGTGAAGGCCACCGCGTACAGCTTGAAGAAATCCGACATCGTCATGGCGCCGCACCTTTCGCAAGGGTGTTCGATTGAACTGGGCACCACAATACACCATTGCGAGAGATCATTCCGGGTCGGTCATGCTCTCGATCTTTTCAATCATGGCAACTGCATTGTCGTTGGCGGGGTTGAGCTCGAGCGACCTGCGATAGCTCGCCACCGCCGCTTCGAGGCGACCCGTCTTCATCAGCGCCTCGCCGAGGCTGTCGTGGGCGTTGGCGCTGCCCGGGTGGAGCCCCACGTAGAGCAGAAACACGGCCACCGCGTCCTCTTGTCGATCCTGCGCCAGGTACTGGTAACCGAGCCGGTTGAGGCGATTCTCCGAGACGGCCGGCGACGACGGGTCGCTTTCGAGGAGTTCGAGATACAGATCGGTTGCCGCGGAAGTCCGGCCGGCGAGCAGGAGTTCCAGCGGCGTGAGTTCGTCAGCCGCCATTCGGGGCAGCGATATGCCCTCGTCGCCGAGACGGCCGTGTTCGTCGGAGAGGTGAAAGACCATCCGGGTGATCTCGCCGTCGCCGGCGCGTTCGAAACTGATCTCGCCGACACGCTCGCGGCATACGAAGGTGGCATCGCCGACGGGGAGCATCTCGACGTCGGGCAGCCCTTCCATTGTCAGCCGCAGAGATTCCCCGGACCGCTCGATGGTCGCCACATCATCGAAACCGACTCTGTAGCGGCCCGCCGCAGACTCGAGAATCGTCGAATCCGGTGCGATCACGAGGCGCGCCGGCGGGAGGTTGTCCGGCCATTCATAGACGTTGGCGACGGCGCGCCGGACCTCCCGCACGAGGTCGATCCCACCCTGGCCGTTGGTCAGCACCACGACACCGAAATCGCCGCGGGTGTCGGTGGTGAAGCCGCCGACAAAACCGGGCCCGTCTCCGATGTGGCCGACGTACTTCCGCTCGCCCAGGCTCTCGCGCAGAAAGAGGCCGAGCCCGTACTCCCGTGCGTCGTGGGGCTCGACCATGAGCTCGGCGAGCTCGCGATTCAGTAGGCGGGTCGAATCACCGCGGAGAGCCCCCTGGAGCTCGACTACGAAGGCCGCATAATCGGCGGTGGTGGTCCACAGCCCGCCCGCCGCCACGTGGCCGCACCAGCGATGGACATCGGCGTCAGGCGAGCCGTCCAGGCGGTGCCCCATGGCTGCGGAGGTGAGCAGGTCGGGAGGTAACGGAACCACGAATGTGCTTCTCGACATGCCGAGAGGCTCGAAAACCCGTTCCGCCGCGATCTCGGCGAACGGCTTGCCGGTGACGTCCTCGGCAAGTTTCCGCAGGATCGAATATCCGGGGTTGGAATATTGAAATCCACTCCCTGGAATGCGATCGACCCGCACCGGGCCCGACCGCGCGGGCGGCTCGCCCTCCAGGAGCTGCTGAAAGGTTGGGAGATTCTCGGTACGGTAGGGAAAGCCCGGGCTGAAGACGACTCCGCCGCTGTGGTTCATCAGCCGGAGGGGAGTGACCGGCTCGTCCAGCATCAGATCGTTCTCGGGCAGTTGCCACGAGCGGAGCTGTTGGTTGACCGGAGCGTTCAGGTCGATGAGACCGTCGCGAACCAGTGAGAGGATGATTGCCGATGTCACGGCCTTGCTCATCGAGCCGACGTTGAACAGCGTGGTGTCGTCGACGGGCAGGGGTTGGCGAACGTCGGTCACGCCGTAGTGTTTGATCCACTGGATCTCTCCACCGTCGATGACCGCGATGCTGACCCCCGGCACCTGGTACTTCTGCATCCGTTCAAGGAGGTCCATGCCGGGCTCGCCGCTGATGGCGGTAAACGGCAGGAGACCATGCTCGACCTCTGCGATTCGAGAAACCTCGTTCACCGGGCTCTGGCAGCCGGAAGAAATCGTCACAGCACATAGAATCAGACCAACGGAAACCAGGCGTTGTCCCACAGTCAACCTCCAGAGGCAGTATCTCATTTGAAGCGCCGTCCTCGAGAAAATATCTACGCGGGAATTCTCGTTTGGGTTTCGCGATGGCGTTGAAAGGGCGTGGACACCGGGAAGTGGCGAATTATGCGGACGATCCGGAGTCCCTCTGACGGTTGAGATCGGTCCACATGATCGCTGTATGGGGGCTGTCGGGTCGTCGCTCGAGATCGAACGGATCGCCGTGCGGCCCCTCGGCTCGCGCCACCACGCTTTCGATCCTGGCGCAGTCTTCGTCGTCGAGGCGGAGGTCGAAGACCCTGAGGTTGTCGTCGAGATGAGCGTCGGACCGCCCGCCGATCATCACCGCGGCCACCGGGTCCCGGTCGAGCACCCAACGTGTGGCGACCGCCGCAATCGTGGTGCCGTGTCGTCCGGCGATTTCGTGCAACACCTCGAGCAGTTCCTGAAAGAGATCCCATCCACCAAACTCGTCGATGATCAGTCGGTACTTGGTCAGCGAGCGGTTTTCGAATGGGGGTCGAGGCTCGGGAACTCTGAAGTATGTGTCGGTGAGAAAGCCGCCGGCGAGGGCGCCGTAACAGAGCAGCCCAATTCCGTTCTTCCGGCAGAGGCCGGTCATGTTCTTTTCGACTCGGCGGTCGAGTAGGGAGTATTGGGTCTGGTTGCTGACGATCGGGATCCCCGCCGCGAGCAGTTCCTCGAGATGGGCGGTATCGAAGTTCGTGGTGCCCAGACATCGGATCTTGCCCTCGTTGCGAAGCTCCGACAGCCAACCCGCCACCTCAACGTAATTGGCGTGGTCGTAATCCCACCAGTGGAGTTGGACGAGATCCAGGCGTTCGACCCCGAGACGTGCCAGCGATCCTTCGATGGCACCAGCGACGTCGGCCCGCCCGAGCGTTGCCAGGGCCGAGCGATCGGGCACGTACTTGGTGTGGATCTGAACAATCGCCGGGTCCCGGTGAGAGTTTTTCAGATCCCGCAGCAGAGAACCGAGAAGCTCTTCCACGCCCAGATAGATGTCGGCGCAGTCGAAGGTCGTGAATCCTGCATCGACCATTCGCAGGAGGTTCGCCACGGCATCGACCGACTGGACCGCCTCGAGCGTGGTGTCCGCGAGACAGCTGCCAGAGCCCGTTGATGACCCGGCATACCGAATAGCCGGGAGCCAGGTCGAACCGCTCGGTCACGAGTCGTCTCCGTTCCCGCCCAAGGGCACTCGGGTCACCTCCCCGTGGCGAAAGGTGGTGCGGCCGGTGCGAACGATCCGGAACCGGCCGCCGCAATTCGGGTCGGGGCAGGCGATGACGGTGTCGGTCGTCATCCAGTCGTTGGCGGCGGTGTCCCGTTGTTTGGCCGGCAGCAACGGCAGCAACGCGGCGAGCGGGTAGATCGGAAAGGTTTGCCCGGGCGGCAACGAGAGGTTCTCGCCCGAAAGTTCAAAGTAATCGCCGACGTCGTGGTTGCACACCATCTCCTTGTCCCCAGCGATCACTTCCACCCGTAGATCCCAGAGCGTGAACTCGTCGGTTGACTCGGCCATGCGTCCTCCTGTTCGGCGACCATTCTATGAGGTTCCGAGGGCTCTGGTATCGTGAATCGCCTTGAATGATCCTGACCGGCAATCCGGCATTCTGCAATTCCGCGGTGGTGTCCCCGGCACGCTCGCCCCGTTCGCGCTCTTTCTCACCGGAGTCGCCTGGCTCGGGCTCTCCGGAGCGCCCGACGAGAGAGGGTTCTGGCCGGTGCTGTTGGCCGCCCTGACGTTGGCGATGCTGCTGGCCAGAGACCGGTCGCAGTGGGCCGACACCGTCATCCGTGGGATGAGCCAACCGATCGTCCTCTTGATGATCCTCGCCTGGCTGTCGGCGGGCGTGTTGGCGAGCCTGATCAACGCCAGCGGTTTTGTCGATGCCGTTGTCTGGGCTGCACGGGAGCTGGGAGTCCATGGCGGCGGTTTCGCGGTCGCCTCGTTTCTCATCTGCTGTCTGGTCTCGACCGCCACCGGGACCAGCCTGGGCACGATGATCCTCTGCGCGCCCCTGCTGTATCCGGCGGCTGCCGGGCTCGGGACCGATCCGGTCATCCTGATGGGTGCGGTCATCGGTGGTGCGACGTTCGGCGACAACATCTCGCCGGTCTCGGACACCACCATCGCTTCGGCATCGACGCAGGGCGCCGACATCGGGGGCGTGGTCCGCAGCCGGCTCAAGTATGCGATTCCTGCCGCGCTCGTCGCCGTTGTCGCCTATGGCGCGATGGGTGGGGGAGTCGCCGTCTCGAGCGGCGAGCTGGTTTCGACCGGCAATCTTCGCGCGCTGGCGATGGCGATCGCGCCGGTTGTGGTGATCGCATTGCTGATCGCACGCCGACCACTCCTGGAAGGCCTGCTGACCGGGATTCTGGTGGCAGCCGGCCTCGGGCTGACGTTGGGTCTGATCAGCGTTGATCAGATCCTCTCCATCGACGCCGCCGGCTATTCGGCACGGGGACTGATCATCGACGGCATGGAGCGCGGGATCGGGATCTCGATCTTCACCATCCTGCTGTCGGGTCTGGTGGCAGGTATCGAGGCCTCGGGCATTCTGGGCCGGATCGTCGATGTCAGCAGCAGGCGGATCTCCACGAGCCGGGGCGCCGAGACCTGGATGTTCACAACGACCTCGGCGGCGGTGGTGTTGACGACCCACTCCGTCGTCGCGTTGCTGACGGTCGGTGGCTACGCCAAACGCATCGGGGAGCGCTTTGGCCTCGGGATGTACCGACGGGCCAACCTCCTCGATCTGACCGTTTGTATCTATCCCTTCATCCTCCCGTACTGCATCCCCACCGTGCTCGCGTCGAGCACGACAACCTCCGGAGCCGAGGCCGGTCTCCCACACCTCGCCCCGCTGCAGATCGGCCTCGTCAATTTCCACTCGTGGGCCTTGTTGCTGGTGACGGTGGTGGCGATCGCTACCGGTTTCGGCCGGTCGGATCGTTGATTCGATTTCAGGCTCGCGCAACAATCGCGATCGAGGGATGGGGATAGTTTATATACCCTCCCTTTGGGTTACGGACGCACACAACTGTCTATCTGCGAATCAGTGGGCGCCAAATGGTCCACTCAGTGAGGGGATCGAGTCGAATTCACTTGAGATTCGTACGTTGGGTCCTTGATGAGATGTGAACGACCTGGAGATGGGTGACTGTAACAATTGTATTCGCGCGCCGGCGGAAGGTGTACTCGGAGAACATCCGGGTACACACGCCCATGGAGTGAAATCAGTACGCCTTTGAGATTGTTGGACGGCGCAGAGACAACGGTATTTGAGTACCGATGGAGGATTGGCGTGACAGTTTCACCGTGGGATGCGCAAGTGGAGGGCGGTGTGAACGCAATTGAGGGTCTTGGCGCCGTAGGATCGGCGCCACGCTCATGAAAATCGAACCGAAAATACGGCAGAACATCTGTCTGACGGCGCATCCCGAAGGTTGCCGGGAGCAGGTGCGGGAGCAGATCGCATTCATCCAGGGCCAGCCGCGTGTCAAAGGGCCGGCGCGGGTATTGGTGGTTGGTTCGTCCAATGGATACGGGCTGGCTGCACGCATCACGTCGGCGTTTTCTTGCGGTGCGTCGACTGCCGGCGTCTTTTATGAACGACCCGGCACGGAAACTCGGACAGCAACAGTCGGCTGGTACAACAATGTCGCGTTCGAACGGGAGGCCCGCGAGGCCGGTTTGACAGCCGTCAGCGTCAACGGAGATGCCTTCTCATCCGAAGTCAAATCCGAGATGATCGAACACATCAAAATTGAAATGGGCCCTGTCGACTGTGTGATTTACAGCATTGCGGCCCCCCGTCGCATCGACGCGGAAACCGGCGAGATTTACTCATCCGTGGTCAAGCCGATCGGGCAAGACTTCAGCGGCAAGACCGTCGACATCAAGACCGGCGCCCTGTCGGATGTGGTTGCCGAACCGGCTACCGAGGAAGAAATCGCCGAGACCGTCAAGGTAATGGGTGGTGAGGACTGGATGGACTGGATCGCGGCGTTGCATGAGCGGCAGATGCTCGCCCGCGGCGCGGTGACGGTGGCGCTCTCGTATATCGGTCCTGCGATGACCGCCCCGATTTACCGAGACGGCACCATCGGCCGCGCCAAGGAGCACCTGGAGGCGACCGCAGCGAAGGTCCAGCGACGGTTCGCGGATCAAAACCTCCGGGCCATCGTGTCGGTCAACAAAGCGCTGGTCACCCGGGCGAGCGCGGTGATCCCATCGGTGACGCTCTATATCTCGCTCTTGTACGCAGTGATGAAACGCAAAGGCCTGCACGAGGGCTGTATCCAGCAGATGTATCGCCTCTATCGTGACTATCTCTTTGCCGCCGAACCGAAACCACTGGACGCCGACGGCAGGATCCGCTTGGACGACTGGGAAATGCGGGAAGACGTGCAAGGCGAGGTCGCAGACTTGTGGCGCCAGACAGTCGAGGCCCCGTTCCGCAAGGTCACCGAGATCGAAGAGTTCCGCAGCGAGTTTCTGCGCCATCACGGGTTCGAAATGCCGGGTGTGGACTACGACCTGGACGTGGACACTTTGTAGGGCCACAACGAACGGAACTCCTCCACAGTTGGTCAGGAATACTGCCGGCGTGCAAATATACGGATCGTGGTACCCAAGACGGGAGGCATGACGATGCTCGTGGAACGATCTGACCGGGGGGTTATACGGCACGCCAGTACGGTCTACGGGACGTCCCTTGATGGGCTTCCCCTCACCGTGTGGCTTCCCGAGGGCGGGACGCCGGCAATTCTGGTGCTGGCATCGATGCACGGCGACGAATCCGAGACCACTGTGGTCTTGTCGGATGCTCTTCGATCGCTTCGGCCAGAGAGCCTGAAGAATGCAGTCATTCTGTGCGGCAACCCGGATGGAATTGTACGGGGAACCCGGGGCAACGCCAGAGGGGTGGATCTGAATCGGAATTTTCCGACGGACAACTGGTCGCCCGAGCCCGTCTCGTACAAGAGCCGGGAGAGCGGGCCGCGGGACATCACACTCAGTACTGGAACGCACCCGGCGTCGGAACCGGAGACGCAGGCGCTGCTTGCTCTTCTCGATCGGATCAAACCGCGCGCCGTCATTACACTGCATGCGGCGCTGGCGTGTATTGATGATGCCGACGAATCCTATCTGGGGAGGCAGCTTTCTCAACGAACCGGATTGCCCCTGGAACCAGTGACCTATCCGACGCCGGGATCTTTCGGCTCGTGGGCCCGGGAGCACACGCTGAACCTGGTCACCTATGAGTTCGAAGCCGCATCGCTCTACGATCTCAAGGAACGGCACACACCGGTATTGATCGACGTGCTCAATGGCACGATCGAGTTCAAGAGTCCGTGACGCACGTGCTCATCACGGGCGGCATGCATGCCGCCCTTACCCGGAAATTGCTGAGCGGCTGTAGGGGCGGGACATGTTCCGCCCGATTGATTTCGAATTCTGCAAGAGGCTGAGCCGAAAACCATCTCGACGCGTCGGCCATTCCCCGCGGCGCCTTGAATCGAACACGGAAATATTCGAGACTGAGTCTCTTGACAAATATCCTAGAAGTCGGGTAGGTTGACACCACTGAATCGAAAAAAACAGGTGTGAGACCGCGGCCGCGGGGGGATAGGGGATACCGAACGCGCGCCTCCGAAAACCCGCGAGGGCCTGTCGCTCCCGGTCGTTTCCGACCCGACGAGCCCCCGCCCAAAGCAATAGCAGGAGGTTGTTGATGCGTCGTTCGAGTTTGTTGTTCAAGGTGTTTTCCGTTCTCATTTTTCTGGTTCCCATCGTCGCGACCGCCCAGGAAAAGGAGCCGTCGACCTTCGTCTACGCCACCTACTTCGAGTGTGACGTCAGCCAGCAGGAGCGGGTGGACGATATTGTCAAGAGTTCCTACGCCCCGGCCTACGACGCCGCTGTCGAGGCTGGCACCATCTCGTCGTGGGGATGGATGGCCCACCAGACCGGCGGCAAGTGGCGGCGCGTCCTCTACTACTCCGCGAAGGGTCTCGACGCGCTCGTTGACGCACCTGAGAGCATCAATGCCACGATCGATAAAACCAGCCCCTCAGCACACCTTTTCTTCGACGAGATCTGCAACTCCCACGACGATTACATCTGGGAGGTCGGGTCTGGTTCGAAGGGGATGGGTGTGATCGCCACTGAACGCGGCAAAGTGGGCATGTCGGTCTACTTCTACTGCGACATGGGCAAGGAAGATCGTGCTGACGAGATCATTGAACAGTCCCTGGCCCCGATCTACAACAAGCACGTCGCCGACGGCGGCCTCACCTCGTGGGGTTGGCTCAAGCACTATGTCGGCGGCAAGTGGCGCCGCGTCGCCACGACCACGGCCACCGATGTGAAAACCCTTCTCGCCACCCGCAACGCCATCATGGCGGAAGTCAACGAGAAGGCCAAGGCGGCCAGCGACGAGTTCGGCGAAATCTGTGGGTCCCACCAGGACTACATCTGGAATATCGTGCACGAAGTGCCGTAAACACGGTTGCGAATCTGAAGACGCTACCCCCACCCGGGGGTGGCGTCTTTTTTGCCGCCGAGGATCAGACCAGAAAGCCGTCCTTTTCCATTGCTTCGAGTTCCCGTGCGATCGCTTCGCGGACATCGACCGGCATGTCGGGTTCTCTCGAAAGCATGGGTCGGAGACCTTTACCCACGCCGTCGTCGATGAAGTAGGGGCGAACGAAGTCCGAGGTCCATGTGCGGTCCTCGAAGGATCGGCTCGCCAACAGATCGAAGAAGCTCTTGATTCCCTTTTCGGGGTCGCCCTCCAACTCTCTGAAGTACGAACCGTAGATGTGGAGGGAGTCGCTGATGTCGACGTAGCGCCCGACCCGAACCGGCCGTGACGCCCGTTCGGAAACCCGTTCCGCGATCTTGCGCATGAGAGTGGTCAGGGCGATGACGTTTTCAAACCAGGCCTTGTAGAGGTCGCGGCTCCGCCAGTGGGTGTTCATGTTGAAAACCAACACGCCGTCGTCGTCTTCGATCAACCGGCCCCAAATCCGCTGCAGACACGGCGGGTCGTCGGTCGGCGGGTCCAGCTTGGTGTTCCAGGTGATGCCCTGGGCGCGTCGGGTGAAGGGGGTCTTCGAGAGTCTGTCGACCATGTAGCCCACCTGATCGACGATCTGATCTTCGATCTCGTACTCGAAGAGACGCCGGTGATATGTATAGGTCCACCGCGTGTCCTCGCTCTCCACGCCCTTCAAGATCTCCTCTTTGGGTTTGACCCAGTAGTCGTGTGCGCCGTAGACCACCTCCATGACGTACTCGGAAAGACCACCGAGCCCATCCGCAAAGGCGCGGTGAAATCGCGGCTGGGCGAACGGGTCTTCGACGGTGATCATCACCGTGGCGTCACGGCTCGGCGGGTCCTCCGGGCGGTCGTACTCGGTGCGGACGCTGACCCCCTTTTCCCAGACCTCCTTGATGGCCTGCTCGTAGGCGAGGGGAATGTTTGCGCCGGATACGCTCAACACCGGGACGTTGCCAGATTTCATGACGCCTCCTGAGAGGAGATTGTAACGGGTCGGCCGATTCCGATCGAATCGAGCCGCCCTTCAGCGCGTGAAGTCCGTCCGACGTTGGTAGAGCGTCGCGGCGGCTCCCATGGCCGCCAGGACGGCCACCGCGACCCCGATATATCCGATGAACGAGTGCATGAAGAACTGGCTCGCCGCCAACACCAGAATCACCGAACCGAATACCGCCCATCCGGCGGCGGCCGCGGCGGACCGCTTTTGGCGTCGAGCCGCGCTCGATTCCCCGGCCAACGGCCCCAACTGCGCGTAGGCCAGAAACTGGCCCCCGAAGCCGGCGACGACGCTGAAGGCGGAGGACTCGAACTTCCCGGCGATGAGCGCGGCCAGTGCCATCATGGGAGCGGTCGCGAGTGCGCCGAGGCCGACGAAACACGCGGGCAGGAGAACGGTCACCCCTGCGAGTTGACGAGGCGTGAGGGGCCCCGCGAGCAGTAACCGGGCGCGTCGTTCCTCGACCCGATAGCTCTGGGCGATAAACGCCACGACCATGCCTGCGATGATCGGAAACATCGCGACGACGAAAATCGGCGGACCGTCTCCATCTTCCACAAACCGAATCAACACGCTGAGCAGGATCACGACGAAGGCAGCGATGCCCAGACCGCCGAGGAGCCACGGCAGGAAATACTCGAGCTCAGTCTTCAGTGCGCGCAACATGGTGCCCCTCCTTGAGGATCTGGACTGCGATCTCGTCGACGCTCATGCGCGAGACCTCTACCGCTTCCGCCCCGAGTTCGGCGAGTTGTTGCAGCGTGGCTTCGGCGTCACGGGTGATGATCTGGTGTTCGGCACGGACATGACGGTGCTCGACGATACCGGACAGTGTGACCTTTTCGTTTTGCAGCCGAAAGGAGACCCGTCGCCAGTTTTCGCCGAGTTCGTCACGTCCGGTCCGCAGCACGAATTGACCGTCACGCATGAAGACCAACTCGTCGGCCAACCGATTGATGTCGGAGAGAATGTGGGTTGAATAGAGGACCGCGTGCTCTCCGTCCTCGATGATCTCCCACAGCACGTCCAATACCTCCGCTCTGACGACCGGGTCGAGACCGGAGGTCGGTTCGTCCAGCAGGAGCAGACGGGGCCGGTGCGCCATGGAGGCGACCAGGGCAAGCTTTGTCTTATTGCCGCGTGACAGCTTGCTCACCGGCTTGTCGAGCGGCAGTGCGATGCGCTCTGAGAGTTGGCGCGCGCGGTCGCTTGACCATCCTGGAATGTACCCGGACAGGAATTCCAGATTGCGGCGAGCGGTCCAGCGCTGGAAGAAACCGTTCTCCTCCCCGACATAACCCACGTCTCGACGGTACGCCGTCTTGGTCGGGTGGACGGGTGAGCCGAACACCTCGGTTCTACCCGCATCGGGCACCATCAGCCCAGCCATGCAATTCAAGGTCGTCGTCTTACCGGCGCCGTTGGGTCCCACCAGAGCGAGCACGGTGCCGGGCTCCAGAGTCAGGTCGACCGGTCCCAGCTGAAACCCCGGAAATCGTTTGGTGAGTCCGGTCAGCCGCGCGGCTGCGAGATTCTCAGTCCGGGGTTCACTCATCTCCGAGCACCTTTCTTGAGGAGTTGGTCCAGGATGCGCCGCATATCGGCCTCACCAAGCCCCTCTGCGGCGGCGTGTTCCACCAGTTTCGTCAATGCGTCGGCGAAGCGTTCTTCGGCCATCGTGTTCTTCCTTCCGTTTGCTATCGGCGCCACCCAGAACCCCTTGCCGCGCCGCGACTGCACCAAACCCTCGCGTTCGAGATCGTCGTACGACCGTTGCACCGTGATCACGCTCACTCGCTGCCCCTTGGCCAGACCGCGGATCGACGGCAACGCCTCGCCACCGTCCAGGTCTCCGGTGAGGATCTTCGCCCGGATCTGACGGGAGATCTGGGCGTGCAGCGGCTCGTCGGAAAGGTCCGACAGGTTCAGGATCATGGCTTCGCTCCGGTCTCGTGCGGCACCAGCATCGCCGCCGTCCAGTCATCCTCGGGAGCCCGACCGGTTCGCCGTTGGACTCGATCGAAGAGTCCGGAAATCCAGGAGGACGGGGATCCGGTCGAGGGCTCTTCCGAGAGCATCGACTCCAGAGCCTGGTAGCCCAGAGGTTCGCCATCGGCGTCCCGCGCTTCGGGGAGGCCGTCGGTGAGCATCAGGAGACGGTCACCGCCGGCGACCTCAATTGCCCGGGAGGCGTAGGCAACCTCGCCGCGAACTCCCAGCGGCAAGCGTGGCCCGGGCACCGAAAGGGGCAGGGGAGGTTGGCCGGGTCGCACGAGGTAGGGATCGGGTGCACCGGCATTGGAGAGCTCCACTACCCGATCGATGGGGCGGTAGCGCGCCAGGGTGAGGGCTACGAATTCGCCGCGACCCAATTCGAGCGCCAGCCGGCGGTTGAGGTCGGCCAACGCCTCGGCCACGCTGCCCTCGGCGGTGACGAAGGGCAACATCGCCTTCACCGAGGCCATGATGAGGCTGGCGGCAAAGCCCTTGCCAGCAACGTCAGCCACGACGAGATCGACGCTTCCGTCGGCGTGGCGGAGAATGTCGTAGAAATCGCCCGCCACAACCCGAGCCGGCACACACCGTGCGGCCACTTCCCAACCGGGACCGGTCATCTCGGACGGAGGCAGCAGGCGCCGCTGGACGTCGCGGGCCATTTCCAGCTCGCGTCGGCCGAGTTCCTGGGCGACCAGCTGCTCGAGCTGGAGGCGCTCCACCATGTCGCGCCTCCGGTCGGGTTCGAGCTTGGCGACTACGATCTCGTCTTCTGCCGCAACTGTGACCAGGCCCTCTGCCACCAGGAGCTCGTAAGCCGTCTCGACAGTGGATGGTGCGACCCGGTACTGGCGTGCCAGCTGCCGGTGGCCGGGCAGCACAGCGCCGGCCGCCAACTCGCCGCGAACAATGCGGTCGCGGAGTTGCCGTGCGATCTGTTCGCGCACCGGCTCGGGGTCCCCGGGGGCCAGATGGAGGAACAATGGAAGTGCATTACTGTTCATATACGATATATACGGTATGTCACACAACAGGCTTTGTCAAGGGGAGCGTCGACCTGGTGCAAAACTACGATTCGAGATTCTTCTGCGCGGCTCTGTAACGGTCGATGTTCTCTTCCGACCAGTGGTCTCTGAACCGGTAGAATTCGGGTACTGCCGCGACCCCGTCCGGAAGTCTTACCCACGGCTGTTTTGAAGAGGTGAAGATGTGGATGTCCGGAGGAAACCGGCCCGGTTGGTCGAGCGTTCCCACCCGCAGGAAGCGAATGGCGTCGCCGGCACCCGCGTAGTTGCTCCAGACCGCGACCTTGCATTCGGCGCATCGGTGGATCTTCTGGCCCCGTCCGCTCTCCGAAGGAGTGTCGATGACCTCCATCCGGCCGCTCAGCAAATTGATCCGGTCGGCTTCGATCAGGGCATTGACGACAAATGCAGATCCTGTCTCTCGCTGGCACCAGGTGCAGTGACAACAATGGACGAACATCGGGAGTGCGTGCATGCGGTAGCGCACGCTGCCACAGGTACACCCGCCCTCGACAGCCTGGGTTTCATCGATTTTCATGTTTCGCCCAGCGTCCTTTCACGACTGAACGAGCCTGACTCTCGACAAGAGAGTCGCCACTACTGAAGCCCACGCCGCTTCAACAGCGGTTCGACGGTCGGCTCTTGGCCGCGGAAGCGGAGATAGAGCTCCATCGGGTGTTCGCTGCCGCCGGGCTCGAGGATGTTCTCGCGGTAGGAGCGCGCCACCTCGGGGTTGAAGATCCCCTTTTCCTTGAAGATACTCGAAGGCGTCGGCGTCGAGCACCTCGGCCCACATATAGCTGTAATAGCCGGATGCATATCCACCGCCCCAGATGTGGCTGAAGTACGGTGTCCGATAGCGGGGGATGATGGCCGGGATGAGACCGATCTCGCCCATGACCTCGGCCTCGAAGGCGAGCGCGTCCCGCTCCTCGGTATCTCCCAATGTGTGCCAATTCATGTCGAGCAACGAGGCAGCCACGTATTCGGTGGTTGCAAAGCCCTGGTTGAATTTGTTCGATGCCTCCAGCTTGTCGATCATCTCCTGCGGAATCGGCTCGCCGGTTTCATAGTGTTTGGCGTAGGTCGGCAGCACATCGGGGTGCATCGCCCAGTTCTCCATCATCTGCGACGGCAGTTCCACGAAATCCCAGTAAACGTTGGTCCCCGAAAGGCTCTCGTAGGTCCCGTCAGCAAGGATTCCGTGGAGGGCATGGCCGAATTCGTGGAACAGCGTCTTCACCTCGTCGAGTGTGAGCAGCGCCGGATCATCGCCGACCGGCTTGGTGAAGTTGGCGTGGTTGGCGATGAGAGGTCGCACATCCCGGCCGTCGACCTTGTACTGCTCGCGGTAGGTGTTCATCCATGCGCCGCCCTGCTTGCTCGCCCTCGTGAAGTAGTCCGTGTAGAACACCGCCAGGTGGCTGCCGTCTGCATCTTTGACCTCGTAAACCTTGACGTCCTCCTGGTAGACCGGAATATCGGTGCGTTCTTCGAACGTGATGCCGAAGAGCCGGGTGGCGACATCCAGAGTTCCAGCCAACACGTTGTTCAGTTCGAAATAGGGTTTGACACTCGCCACGTCGAAGCCGTACCTCTCCGCCTGAACCTTGTCGGCGTAGTACCACCAATCCCAGGGTTCGAGAGTGAAACCGCCGCCTTCGCTATCGATCATGGCTTGCAGGTCCGCGGCCTCCTCGGTGGCTCTCGCCAGAGCCGGCGTCCAGACGCGTTCGAGCAGGTCGAAGACCCGGTCGGGGGTCTGGGCCATACGCTCCTCGAGAACGTAGTCGGCGTGAGTGTCGTAGCCCAGCAGTTGGGCGCGTTCGACCCGGAGCGCCGCGAACCTGGAGGCGATCTCCCGATTGTCGTACTCGTTGCCGTTGCTGCCCAGATTCATGTAAGCCCGGTAGAGTTCTTCACGGAGATCCCGGCGGTCGGAATAGGTGAGGAAGGGCGTCCAGCTGGTGCGTTGGAGGTTGAAGGCCCAGGCGCCGTCCAGCCCGTTGGCGGTTGAGACGCCCGCGGCCGCAGAAATGACGTCCTCGGGAAGACCTACCAGATCGGCCTCGTCCTCGATCACCAGGGCGGGTGCGTTCATCTCGGCGAGCTGGTTGTCGCTGAAACGCACCCCGAGGTTTGAGAGTTCCTCGTTGATCGCGCGCAGGCGGTCCCTGTCCCCGCCCTTCAAGTTGGCTCCGTTGCGGACGAAGCCCCTGTAGGTATCTCTGAGCAGTATGGCCTGTTCGGCGGTGAGGTCGAGGTCGTCCCGTTGTCCCCACACCGCGGAGACGCGCGCGAACAACCCGGGGTTGAGGGAGATGTCGGTGAAGTGAGCGCTCAACACCGGCGCCATCTCCTTGACCACGGCCTGGGTCTCGTCATTGGTGTGGGCTTCGTTCTGATTGCTGACGTACATGCTGACTCGGCCGAGCCATTCGCCGGATCGCTCATACGCCTCGATGGTGTTTCCGAAGGTAGGCGGCTCGGGGTTGGTCACGATCGCTTCGATCTCGGCCTTGTGGTCAGCCATGCCCTTTTCATAGGCCGGAATGTAGTGGGCCGGTACAATCTGGTCGAAGGGCGGTGTTCCAAATGGACCGTCCCACTCGACAAGAAATGGGTTCTCCCCAGTCGTCATGTTTTTCTCCTCGTTGGTCTGGTCACCGCCTGTGCAGCCGCCGATCACTACGACCAACGCCATCGATCCCACCAGATAGAAACGTCTGCTGTTCTTCATGATTCTCAGAACCTCCGCGAATCCGCAGACAGAATACCCGTCCGCAGGCGACAGGCTAGCACGGTGTCTGACGGTCGTCGTAAAGGGAGTGAGTTCATTCAGCTATGTGGCAACGGGGCCTCAGCGCTGTCCCCTCAGATACCACTTGATGGCGATGAAGGGAAACAGAAAGAAGATGAGGTTGAGGCCCTTCATGAAGGTCATCACATAGAGGAAATACAGGTCGAATTCGCCTCTCGTGATGTCGATCATCCGGCTTTGTAAGCAGTAAACCTGATCGCCCAATAGCAGGAACACCAACCACGTGAAAAGCATCGCTCCGACAGTGATGATAAAGCACCTCAGGAGGATGCCTGCGATGGTATTGAGAGTTGCGATGGTGTTTTCGGTCAACCGATGGCTCATCGGAGGCCTCCAACGTGTTCTGTGCACCACCCAGATTTTCGAGTCCTGGCCGGCACAGTCGTCAGTCGCGGCAGGTCCGCAAACCCGGGCGCGTGCGGTGCTGTATCATCATCTTACATTCGTCACCACGATTTGGTTGTGGTTGGGACGATGTTTCAGTGGTCATCGATGTCACATCACGGATTCTCCGCAACGGCCACAACTCTGAATCCGATATCGGTTCGGTGTTGCTCCGGAGGGAAGAAATCGCGGAAGTGAGCCTTTGTGCGGTTCGCGTGGACCGATCCAGGACCCACCCCGGATCACCCGGAAGGAGCCCGTCGACGGTCCTCCGGGGTCCGTAACGCTCTCATCCGGATAGGGGGCTTTCCAGTCTTCGCACCATTCGTAAACGTTTCCCAGCATGTCGTACAGGCCCCAGGCGTTGGGCTGCTTCTGGCCTACCGGGTGGGTCGCGCCCCCGCTGTTCGGATCAAACCACGCGATGGAATCCAGGTCGCCGTAGTGATCCCCCATTGTCTCCCGCGCGGCAGGCGTACTCCCACTCGGCTTCGGTGGGAAGGCGGTAGTGGGCCCCGTCTTCCTTCGCGTTCAGTTCCCGAATGAATTCCTGCGCATCGTTCCAGCTCACCTGCTCGACGGGCAGATCATCCCCTTCGATCGCCGCGGGGTTGCTCCCGAACACGACCTTCCACTGGGCCTGGGTCACCTCCGTCGCAGTCATCAAGAATGGCCGGCTGATGGTCACCGTGTGGGGTGGTTTTTCGTGCGGGGTGGTCTCGCTCGAACTCGAACCCATCGTGAAGTTCCCGGGAGGAATTTCCACGAAGTCCATCCCGATGCTGTTGGTCCAGCGCTGGCCCTGGGGACCTCGAGCCTCCGGCGCGGCGGAGGATATTTCGAGCTTGGTTTCATATCGATCTGCAGCAACGATTGCCGAAAGAACACCAACGAGAATTCCGGGCAGCACCAGGTATCTCATCGATGCCACGGGTCTACCCGAAACTTTTGCTCAGATGGAGCAACAGTCCGGCACTGCGAGGTGAGGCACCCACGGCACCCATCAGGGGGCTGACACGGGGTCGATCATTTCAAGGCCATGCGGATGAAAAAGGCGGCGAACAGGATCAACGCTCCTGCAGAAGCCACCCAGGCGATCCAGAAGGTCGTCGGGTTGGTGTCCCTGTCAACGAGGCTGGTCTTCTTGTGAAGATCCGTCCCCAGGGTTGCAACGATCCTGCCCTTCACCAGACACCACGCGAGGTAAAGCCCGCCCACCAGAATGACGAGAATTCCTATCCACATCGAAGGGCCTCCTCTGCCGGTAGTTGTCCGTCCGCCGAGACAGTATCCACCTATCCATCTTACGGCGGTCTTCGCTCGAGATGGCAACTCGATCGAGCCTGAACGACGCAGAGATGGAAGGGTGACACCCGGGACAACCCGGCTTGGAGCACGGAACACCCGTATGGCAAATTTCGAGATTGTGCGACCTTCGGGCGGCGCAAGAACACACATTCCTTGAGCTTCCCGCCGACACACCGGCGGCGAGTTGAAAAAGGTCTCGCTGCGCGGTGGGAACTGGAGCGAAGTGATCCGCCGCCCGCGGTAGCAACCCGGTGAGATCAGCGGGCTGAAGCTCGCCACCGCCAACGCACCTATGTCGCGTACTCAAGCCCAGATTGACTCGATGGCCCCCTGGAATTCTTCCCGCGACATCCGCCAACCGATGGCGACGAAGGCTGTCGCAGATTCGGCGCGAAGCGCAATCGACGTGTCACCACCGATGGTGAAACGTCCTCCAGCGACCTCGACAAACTCCGGTCCCTCGCCGAAATCCACCTGTCCCTTCAAACGCAGGAGATCCTCTCCGAGCTCCGATATCACCCGCTGGAAACGTTCTCGGTTGACAAGCGTGTCGTGGCAGAACGACAGGGCGAAAACCGGGTCTGGAGGATCTGACAACGGGTCACCCCGACGAACTGTATGTTTGAGGTTCTCGAGAAGATCTGAAGGGATCGCGCCGAAGGTTGTAGGAATCTGTGGCGCGTCGGGGTTCATTCCCTCGAGCACGGCGGAGAGCTGCTGCAGTTCGGACTCGATCACCAGGTCGGTCTTGTTGAGGATCAGAGCATCCGCCCACATCGCCTGCTGGCGAACGGCCCGCAGCATCGGCGCGAGGCGGATGAAGTTCGAGGCGTCGATGAGGCAGAGGTTTGTCTGGATGTGAAACTGCGCAGCCAGGGTCGGTTCGTCGATGAAGTCCTGGATGTCGCGAGGCTCGGCCATCCCGGTTGCCTCGACGACGAGCAGCTCCGGACGCACCCGATCCGCGATCTCCCTGAGTGTGGTGATGAAATCTGTTTTGATGCAGATGCAGAACAGGCTGCCCCTGTTGAGCTCGAACATCGGGTGCTCGCCGGCCTCGACGAGGCGGCCGTCGACCCCCAGTTGGCCGAACTCGTTGATGATGAGGCACAGCTTTCGGTCGCGCAGGTTCGTGTGCTGAAGGAGCTGATTCAGCAACGTGGTCTTGCCGGCGCCGAGACCGCCGGTGATCAGGACCATCGGGATCGATGCCTGGCGGCTGTTCGTCATCAGGTGAGGCCCTTGAGCCATTCCTTGATGATGGGGGCCGGCACGTCTTTGCCGGCGGACTTGATGCTGAACCTGGCGGTGATGGTCACCGGGGTCTGTTCCGCAAGGACGCCGAATCCTCCGAAGAGCGCAGGATCGGTGACCTCACGAAGATCGACATCGATATCGGCGCCCAGCTCCACCATGGCCTGGAGGGTGTTGTCCCTCAGGCGTTGATAGGCCTCGTCCTCCTCGTCGCCGAGCAGGTAGATCACGCCTTTGTGCTGTTTGATCTTCTTCCGCAGCTTCTCGAAGATCCGATTCTGGATAGCCGCGATCAATTCGTTCCTTGCGGGGATCTGTGAAACGAAGGCGATGCGGCCGTCGATGCAGATCGTCGGGATGTTCTTCACGAAGAAGGCGCCCATGAAGGTCAAAGCCTCGGGGGTCTTGATCTTGTGTTCGCGCCATTCGACGATTCCCTCGAACTGGGGGGCAATCGACTTCACGGCCTCGACCATGTACTGACAGGGTGCGCATCCTTCGGAATCCAGAGTGATGATGTCGACGATCACCTTGTCGGCGTTCCCGTAGTCGCTCATGTCCAGCATGTCGGCCGGGACCTCGGTCTTGACCAGCGTTTCGACGACTTCTCGTTCGTAGGGGTCGTGCACCAATTTCGTCACGGCCTCGAGGTTCGCCGGCGGCGTCGCGTACGGCAGATCACAACCCGGCGACAGGATGAAGCCTCTCTTGCCGCCGATCTTGAGGCACTCGAGGGCGTGACGCTGCGCGTCGCGTGGCGTACCCAGGAGCAGGACGGTCGTGAGTTGGAGGTTGCCGCCGAAGCTGATTGTTTCGCGGCAGGCAGATGTCCCGGACATAGTCGAGCGCGATATTTTCGTCGATCGAGATGTTGTCCGGATTGGTGTTGCACATGACCTCGATGTTCTTCTGCGCGTGACCGCAGACGAACAGCGAGCTGAGACCCTGCCGGGCGCGAATGTGATCGAAGATCGGCTTCAAATGAGGGGTCACGAACTGCTCGAATTGGTGGGGGCCGATCTGGCTGGTCATCGGATCGACGACGGCAACGACGTCGACCCCGGCGTCGAGGTAGTAGTCGGCCATTGATTGACCGACGCGCCGACAGAAATCCACGAGTTTCTGCACCCGATCGGGATCGTCGAACATCTGCAGGAAAATATCGGTACCTTGGAGGTGGAGCGCGAGGGTGAACGGCCCGGTGATGAGTCCGTAGAGTGCGATGTCGGGGTTGGCCTTGCGGAGTCGACGGGTCGCCGCCAGAGCGATCTTCAACCGGCCGTCTTCGGGACCCGGTATCGAAAGCTGATCGAGGGTCACGCCGTCCGCCAGGGGGTGTGAGGCCACCGCGGGCGGGTTGTCCGCAGACCACATCATGGAGCACCCCAAAATCTCCGCTTCGATCTGGAGATCGAAGATGACGGGAACCCCGTCCGGCTTGTAGAGATCAATGCCCTTCTGAACGCCGGCCACAATCTCGGACTCCGACTTGAAAAACTCTTCGGCGGTGATGCCGAGCAGGTGGGCGGCATGGCAACCGACGAACGGCACCCACGGTTCGCGCTCGACTTGTTCGCACCTGATGGCCGCCAACACAAGCTCTCGTCCAGTCATAAAAAACCTCGCGGTCGGTCACCGAAGATCATACCGGTAATGGGCAATGAAACGCAGCTCAGCGACGATTCGACTGGTGATCCGACGACATGGCAGTGGAACTTCGGAGATGGTGAGACCAGCCAGGAACAGAATCCAATCCACACCTTCGCAACCGCAGGAAGCAAGACCGTGGCGCTCGTGGTCAGCAACGCCTCCGGCGACGACACCGTTGCCAAAGAGGTGAACGTTGGTTCGCCGGTGCTCCGGCCTTCGCGCCGGGTGGCGCCCACACCCTGAGTGCCGCGAAGGGACGTGCGGTACCCGCGATCAATGCTATCCGTTTACTTCACTGGAAAGTCGAAATAGGTGTCCGGATGAGGCTCGTCGACGAGAGTGAAGTGCCACCACTCGTTCGTGTAGGGCTTGAATCCGTGCTTCTGCATGATGGTCGATAAAAGCAGCCGGTGGGCGCGGACCTCGGACGGTTGGGCGGCATCGGTCGGCCAGGAACGCGTCGAAAAGAAGTCGAAACCGGTCCCCATCGGCACATCCGATTCGTAGGGTAGGTAGACCAGGGTCAGGTCAACGGTAGAGCCGCGCGAATGGCCGGAACGCTCGGCGATATATCCTCTGGCAAAGAGCTCGGACTTGTCGAGGTCGGGATAGAACTCAGATTTCATCTTGGTGTCGGCCTCGTCCTTCGCCCAGCGGACGAAATCGGCAACTGCGCGTGTCGGCCGGTAGCAGTCGAACACCTTGAGGCCCAGACCGTAGGCTTTCAACTCTGCCTGGGCCGAGGCGAGGGCTTCCGCCGCCTGCAGGGTCAGGATGCAGACCGGCTCCTCGTAGCCCTCGATCGGCCGGCCGATGAAATTCGAGGAGCCTGCATACCGCATGTCGACAACCAGACCGGGGACGACCCCCGCCGCGTCGACGAACTCTGCGGGCATAGGTTCTTCCGCGCAGCCTCCAACCGCCGTCATCGAAGCGGCCAGGAGAACCGTTGCCGTCAAGGCTCGCAATCGAACCACCATCCGATCGGGCGCGAGGCCCCCCAATGAGTGCCGGCCATACGGGGCAAGAGATAACGCGGGCAAAAAACCTCGGTTTCGTCGTTCTCGCCTCGAGCGTAACACGGTGTTGTGGGTCGTGACCGGCGGTACCGTCCCGAGGGGTTACAATAGCCCGCCATGAGCTGCGATACCCGTCGTCTTTCCCTTCGAGCGCAGGGGTTGTTGGCCGGCGAGGCTATCCCTGAGTACCTGCAGCGGCACTCCGAGGGTTTGAACGAGCCCTTTGACCCGGCCGCCAACCCCGGCGGCTACATCGGCCTTTGCGAGGCCGAAAATCGACTGGTCGCGGAGATGGTTGCCGAACGCCTGGATCGGGCGCCGGGGGTGCCGGCCGCAGCGCTCGGCTATGACGCCATGACGGGGTCGGTCCGGTTCCGCGAGCAGCTAGGGCGCTTCATGGGACGGACCTTTCTCGGTCGCGAGTTCGGGCCGGACCAGATTTCCGTCCTCGCCGGTGCCGGCAGCGTCCTCGAAAACCTCTTCTACGCCCTGGGCGATCCGGGCGACGGCGTGCTCGTCCCGACGCCGAGCTATAACGGTTTCTGGTTGGACCTCGAGCTTCGCGCCGGCGTCTCGATCGTCCCGGTTCACCGTTCGATCGACGACGACTTCCGCTTGACCCCCGAGTTGCTCGACCGCGCCGTTGCCGACGCCGGAAGACCGGTCAAGGCTCTGCTCTTCACATCGCCCGACAACCCTCTCGGCACGGTCACGTCGCCCGAGGAGATCGGCCGGGTGCTGGCGTGGGCGGACGACCGGGACGTGCACGTGGTCTTCGACGAGATTTACGCCCTGTCGGTCTTCGGCGAGCGCTCATTCACCAGTTGCTCCGAGCTGCGGCAGTCGCTCGGCGAGCGGGTCCACATTGTGTGGGCCTTCTCCAAGGACTTCGGCGCCTCGGGTCTGCGTTGCGGCGTGCTGGTCAGCGAGAACCTGGCCATTCACGCCGCCATCGACGCGTTCGCCTACTGGGCGTGTTGCTCCGGCCACACGCAGCACGTGCTCGGCGACATGATCTCCGACGAGACCTGGGTCGACTCGTACATCGGTTCCATGAGAGGGCTGCTGCGTGGCGCGCACGCCCGCCTCGCGGCCGCGTTGGATGCCGGCAGGATTCGGCATCACCCCGCCGAGGCCGGCGTCTTTGTCCTGCTCGATCTGCGCTCGCATCTGGCGGCGCCGACCTGGGAGGCCGAGCACTCGCTCTGGATCCGGATCCTCGAGCAGGCCCGGGTCAACCTCACCCCCGGCGCCGCGTGCCACGTCGGCGAGCCCGGGTTCTTCCGGCTCTGCTACGCCGGGCAGCCGACCGACACCGTGGAGGTCGCGGTCCGGCGGATCGTCAAGCTGCTCGGGTGAGTCGGACGATTTGCAGTAGACTCCCCGGCGAGAGGTCGGTCCATGAATCGTCTGCCCATTGTGTGCTTCGCTTCATTTCTGGCGCTTGCCGGCTGTAGCGACGAACTCAAGATCCACGACCGCCCGATCCAGTTCTCTGAAGAACGCGTGAGTGGCACCCTGCAGTACATCGCGGACCACTACGGCGAGACGCCCCGAAGACATCTCAATCGTGCCCCGAATCGTTGTGCTGCACTGGACGGCCATCGACGGCTTCGAGGAGAGCTTCGCCGCTTTCGACCCGGAGAAGCTGGGCGGGTCCCGGCCGGGTCTCGTCGCCGCCGGAGACGTCAACGTTTCGATCCAGTTTCTGGTCGACCGGGACGGGACGGTCTACCGGCTGATGCCCGAGACGTGGATGGCACGGCATTGCATCGGTCTCAACTACTCGGCGATCGGTGTGGAGAACGTGGGTGGCGGCGCCGGCATCGACAACCTCACCGACGCGCAGATCGAGGCCAACATCCGACTCGTCCGCTATCTGGTAGGGAAGTACCCCACCATCCAATACCTCATCGGTCACATGGAGTACCTGGAGTTCGAGGGCGATCCCCTGTGGTTGGAAATCGACCCGAGCTACAGGACCGAGAAGATCGACCCCGGCGATCGTTTCATGTCCGCCGTCCGGGCTGCCGTCGCCGATCTGGGGCTCGAAGGCCCTCCCTGAGGAGCCAGAGTGCTCACAGATCCAACGGCCGTATTCATCTACCTCGCGGGTCTCGTCGGCGGGGTCTTCTGGCTCACCGGACTGAGGCGGTTTCAGCCTCTGTTCAAGGTGACGCCGGCGGTCATCTACGCCTATTTTCTGCCGGCTTTGAGCACCAGCCTGGGCATCACTCCGCAGAGCTCTGCGGCCTACGACTGGATGGTGCGCTATCTGCTGCCGGTCAGTCTTCTGCTGTTGATGGTGACGGTTGACCTTCGTGCCATCGTGCGCCTCGGCGGCAAGGCACTGATCATGATGCTCGCGGGCTCGCTGGGGATCATCATCGGCGGGCCCGTGGCCCTGGCTCTGCTGGGGCCGTTCCTGCCGGAGGATGCCTGGATGGGTCTGGCGGCTCTGGGGGGCAGTTGGATCGGCGGCGCACCCAACATGATAGCGATCAAGGAAAGTGTGGGGACTCCGGACTCCCTGATGGGGCCCATCATCGTGGTCGATACAGTGGTGGCCTACGGCTGGATGGGAGTGCTGCTCTTCTTGAGCAGCATGCAGAAGAGATTCGATGCCTGGTTGCATGCCGATACCGGGGAACTCGATGCGCTGGACGGACGCCTCACGGAAGTCGATGGCGAGCGACGGCCGATGGAGGTCCGGGACATGGCGATGATTCTGGGGCTGGGGTTCGGGGCCGCGGCCGTCTGCGTCTGGTTCGGAGACCTCCTGCCGCCGCTGGGTGATCCCACCATCATCAGCCACACGACCTGGACGGTCGTCCTGGTGACCACGTTGGGTCTGGCGTTGTCCTTCACCCCGGCGCGGCGACTCGAGCAGGTGGGGGCATCGCGTACCGGCTATCTGGCGCTCTATTTGATGTTGACCGCCATCGGCGCCCAGGCCGACCTCAAGATGGTTGTCGAGGCGCCGCTCTATCTGGCGGTGGGGGTGATCTGGCTCGCCGTCCACATCACCGTGCTGTTGGTTGTCGCCCGTCTCGTGCGCGCGCCTTTGTTCTTCGTCGCCACCGGCAGCATGGCGAATGTGGGCGGGGTGGTTTCGGCGCCGATCGTGGCGTCGGTCTACCGGGCCTCACTGGCTCCGGTGGGCGTCCTGATGGGCGTCTCGGGATATCTGATCGGAATCTACGGGGCCCTGGTGTGCGCCTGGCTGTTGTCCCTCGTCGCCGGGTTGTAGTGAAGGAGGGAGGGTTTTATCCCCTCCCTGTCGGTAGTTCAATTGGCGTGATGCTCAAAAGAGGTCCGGGAGATAGGTGTAATTCTGTGAATGCCCGGATCGTCTTGGGCGCGATACCTCCCAGAAAGAAGCTGATCGTCTCGAGCGCCGATCTCCGGAATTCGATAGCGGGCGACGAATTCCACCTCGACGGGGCTCTCCCGGCCGGAGATGATTTCGGATCGGCCCGAGGACACGAACAGGTCCTCGACCACGATTTCGTTGGGGTTGACGATCTCGGGTGTGGAATACCATGTTCTGCGAACGCGGCAGCAAAAAAATCCTTCCGGTAGCCGTAGTGGGTGCAGGCGAGATAGGTCAGGTGCCGGGTCGGTGGAAGGAGGGTCTTTCTCATTGCCTCACCGACGTATTCCGTGATCTTGGCCTGCGCATCCAAACCGCGCAGATCCTCTGAGATGGTGTCGGCGAGTGAGGGGCACGCCTGAGCGACGATTCTGCTTCCGTCGATCCCGTTCTCCATCAGACGATTCGAGTAGGTCTGTTCGTCGATCGTCGTCTGGGTGCCGAATATCGCCACGATGGAGTCGGGGTCATTCCCGAGATCGCGAACGAGGCGGTTGACTCCGGTCTCCACGATTCCGCGAATGGGAAGAACTCGTGTTCTTCGCAAACTCCGTGTCGGCCATCAGCACCGAAAGCGTGTTGCAGGCGACATAGATCAGATCGGGAGCGTATTTATCGGCGACGATATGAAGAAACCGGTCGAAGTTCTCCAGTTTCTCAGTTCTCGAAGCCATCGAGTTGTAACCGAAATCGTTCTCCGGGGACGCGTTGACGTAGGTCAGCCTGACCGGCTCTCCGATGTCGTGCGTCCGCAGGAACTCCTCGGCATAGGCGCACACCGACAACCCGCCGACGCCCGAGTCCGTGATGAGAAGGTGCATGCACGTAGTCCTTTAAATCATTCTTCGAGCACGTGGCAGAAATTGAGTCGACGACCGGCTCTCCGCCCCGGGTGCCGTTGGCCTATTATGGACGGCGAACGCGGTCGCCGTCCAAGGATAGTGTCGTTTTTTCGCACGAGGTGGGGCCCCTGAACCTTCCGTTGAATTTTCCGCACAGCGCCGGTCGACTGGTTGCGGTCTCGCTGGTCACGGCTGTCGCGGTATTTTCCTTCGCGACCCAACCGCCTCCGGCGGCTCTCACTGGCGTGGACCTGGTGGAAACCACCCCCGGGAGCATCCGGATCGAGCTCGAGATTGGCGGCCGGGTCGATGTGGTTGAAACCATGAACCTCGGAGACGGACGATTCGTCTTCGACCTCGCCGGGGTGGCCTGGGATGGGCCGTCGCGCCGGATTCGTCCCGCCGGACCCGGGGTTGTCGAATACCGTTACTCGCAACTCTCTCGGGATCCTCTGATCACCAGGTTCGTCGTGGAGGCGGCCGTTGGGTGGTCCTGCCGTCACGAACCCGCATCACGGGGCCTCCTGGTGACCTGCAGCGGTCCCCCCGTGATGGGCGCGCCCGAGATCCCCCGGCTCGATCCCGACATCGCGATCGTCCGGGGAATCCGATTCACGAGCCCGGTCGAGGGCGTTGACGCAGAGGGTCTGATTGACCGGTCCCTCGGGTATGTTCCCCGCGATATGGTGAGGGACGGCCTGCCGAACTTCGGCGCCACGCGGGATGACTGGCTCGGTGCACCGCGGAGTCACAAGGGTCTGGACATCTATGGAGACGGGGTGGTTGTGCGGGCGGTCGCCGAGGGGAAGGTCGTGGGAGCGGGGGACGGAGACAAGGCCGGCGGGTGGGTCAAGATCGACCACGGGAACGGGGTCGAAACCGTCTATGTCCACATCGCGGAAGTGCGCGTTCGAACCGGCGATCGGATCGCCGGGGGTCGACGCATCGCCGTCATCGACGGTCCGTCCGGCAACGCCATCGAAGCGCAACTTCACTTCGAGATCAAGCTCGACGGCCGGTCGGTCGATCCCGTGCCCTTCATTTTCGAGGCGGCGTCAGACGACCTCAGAACCGAGATCGCAGCGGCGAATCAGCGACTCGAGGTCCTGGCACAGGAGCGCGCCACTCGGGTTCGGCTGGGGTACGATCGGTGAGGCCTCGCACTGGCGGCAGAATCCTTGACGAGGAGACGGCAGAATGAAATCAGTCGGAAGACTCCAGCCTGAGACCGATGCGGCCGGACCCCGGATGCTCCAGGGACCGTGTCGGTGCGACTCCCCGCGGACCGGCTGTTCGCCATGACCGTCGAGCCGAAGAAACGGCTGAAATCGCTGGACGTCATGCGGGGCGCCACGATTGCGGGCATGCTGTTGGTGAACAATGCCGGCGACTGGGGCCACACATTCGCCCCCCTGCTGCACGCCGAATGGAACGGGTGGACGCCGACCGACCTGGTCTTTCCGTTCTTTCTGTTCATGGTCGGTGTCGCCATACCCCTGGCATTCGCAAAGCGACTCGAGAAGTCCGGCGGAGATCTCGGTCCGCTCTACCGGCAGATCGTGCGGAGGACCATCATCCTGTTCGCACTCGGCCTCTTCCTGACCTGGTTTCCGTTCATGGGCATCAACTGGTCGACGGTGAGGATTCCGGGCGTCCTCCAGCGCATCGCCCTGGTCTATTTCTTTGCTTCCCTGGCCTATCTTCACCTCGACACCCGCGGACGGGCTTGGCTGACCGGTGGGCTGCTCCTGGGCTATTGGCTCGCGATGACCCGGGTGCCGGTGCCGGGGTTCGGGGCTGGTGATCTGAGCCCCGAAGGGAACCTGGCGGGCTTCGTCGATCACCTCGTGCTCGGTACCCACGTCTGGCGGTACGCTCCCGGACCGGCGGATCCGGAAGGCATCCTCAGTACCTTGCCGGCCATCGCGACCGCTCTGGCGGGGATCTTCACCGGCGAGTGGCTCCGCACGCAGAAGAGCCAGAACGAGAAGCTCATCGGGCTCTTCGTCGCCGGGAGCATCGCCGCGACGGCGGGAGCCGTTTTCGGCTGGTTCTTCCCCGTCAACAAGAATCTCTGGACGAGCAGTTATGTGGTGCTCACCGCGGGTCTGGCTCTGCTCACGCTTGCCGTGACCCTCTACTTCGTGGACGCTCGAGGGAGAGATGGGTGGGCGAAACCGTTCCTGGTCTTTGGCACCAATTCCATCGTGGCCTATGTCTTGAGCGGCCTCGTCGCGAAGACCCTGTTCAAGGTCCGGTGGACATCCGTCGAAGGGTCGACGATCTCGCTGAATTCGTGGCTCTATACCCATTTCTTTGCCTCGTGGATACCGGAGTACTGGGCATCGTTGGCCTGGGCGTCGATCCACGTCGTGGTGATTCTGGTTATCACCTGGCTGCTGTATCGCAAGCAGATCTTCATCAAGATCTGAGGCCGTGTACGGACGACCGGCGGCGAACGAAATTCTGGAGGGGAAGACATGAAACACCGGCGGGGGAATTTCCAGTGGATCATCGTCGGGATCGGAGCCGTCTTGTGCTGCGGCTGCACCGGCGCTGAACTCGGTGAGTCGAACCGGCCCTCGATCGTCGATGTGGTCCAGGCCGGCGAGTCGGATCTCTTTTCCATCGATTTCACGCAGTATCAGACAGCGGACGCGGATCTCCCCATCGGCGTCTTTGATTCGGGAATCGGGGGCCTCACCGTCTTGAACGAGATCCTGACCATCGACCGCTTCGACAATCTGACCCACGAGCCCGGCCCGGACGGGCGGGCCGATTTCGAAGGCGAGTCGTTCATCTATCTCGGCGACCAGGCCAACATGCCTTACGGGAACTACCCGTCGGAGGAAAAGACCGCCTTCCTCAAGGAACTCGTCCTCAAGGACGCGGTGTTTCTCCTCGGCAACCGGTATTGGGCCTCGAAAGCCGCCACCTCTCCGAGCCGCGACAAGCCCCCCGTCAAAGCGATCGTCATCGCCTGTAATACGGCGACCTCCTATGGCCTCGAAGATATCCACGATGCCCTGAAACGGTGGGGCATCCCTATTTTCACCGTGGGGGTTGTCGCAGCCGGCGCCGATGGCGCCATCGAGTCGCTGGGCGAAATGAATACGCCCGGCGCGGTGGCGGTCATGGCCACCGTCGGCACCTGCCAGAGTGAAGGCTACGTCCGCGAGATCATGCGATCATCCGAAATGGCCGGGATTGAAACTCCCGAGATCATCCAACAGGGTAGCCTCGGGCTTGCCGGCGCGATTGAAGGAAACCCGGAGTACATCGTCCCGGCGGATTCCTCCGCCTCCGCGACCTATCGTGGGCCTGCGGTCGACAATCCTGAAGCCAGTATTGACCTGACCTTGATCCAGCAATATGCCTTCAGTCCAGACGGGCTCCTCGGTGATCCGGACGACCCCGCGACGTGGCGCTTGAACTCCGTCGACAACTACATCCGCTACGACACGACCTCCCTCGTCGAACACCACAAGCGGAGTGGATCGACCGAGCCGATCACCACGGTCATCCTGGGCTGCACCCACTTTCCTTTCCACCAGGACGCCATCGAAGCAGATTTCGACAGACTCCGTGAGATACAGAACGCCGAGGGCGAGGTTCCCTACAAGGACCTGATCGCCGAAGACGTCGTCTTCATCGACCCTGCCGAGTTGACCGCGGTCCAACTCTACGAAGCGCTGGCCGGGAATGAACTTCTCCTCGACGATGAAGACGGAGTGTCGACGACCGCTGACGAGTTCTACATCTCGGTGCCGAATTCTGACTGCCCGGGGGTTGTGCTGCGGCCCGACGGCCGATCCTTTACCCATGACTACAAATATGGTCGGTTGCCGGGTGAGTTGGACCTGGAATATGTCAAGCGAGTGCCGATGAACAGCGAGAACCTTGGCACGAGCGTCATGGCGTCCATCCGCACCTCGATGCCTGCCGTCTGGGGTCGTTTGACTGCTTTCAGTGCTCAGAGTCGGCGGTGCGCCGATCTTCCGGTTGAAGCGAGGATCCTCACCACGGAGTAGCCTGCCCTATTTCTTATTGGCCTCAATGGTAAATGGGATATCCGGCCGGCTCTCTTCGAGTTCGATCAGAAGACGCCAGCGTCCCGGCTGCACTCCTCCCGGCACGCTGAAGATGAGAGGGCCCCAGAATTTCTGCGAGGAATTCATGGGGATCTCGTCATAGCCGATGTTTTCTGCGCTGACCGCATAGAACCAGCGATCGCCGGGCATCCTGCTGGGTTCGACCCGGTAGAGGAGGGGCAGGAATTGAAGGGTCTGCTCGGTCGGAATGCGGAGTCTGGTGAAGTTCCTGACGAATTCGTCCTGGCTGGCGAGCGGGAGACGACGGCCATCGGGGGTGTAGACCGAGATATCGTCTCGGTCGACGATGGTTGGTCCGCTGCCCCGAGGGCTCGTCAGCTCAACGGCCAGGATCAGCCACTCCTCGGCCACGCTTTTCTTACCCTGACGATACGCCACCGCCGCCACCATCTCGGGTCCTTCGTAGATCACGGCGTTGCGGTTCATCACCTGCGTACCCGGATCGGAGGAGTTCGGATTCGTGCCTGTCGCGCAGGCCGTGACCAGGAGGAAGGCTAGGATCGAGGATTTCAACATGGTGTCCGCCTTGTCTTGCAGAATGGCACAGACTCTGAGGATATTCCAACCGTGCGTCGTGGCCGCCGTCACGGCGCACGGCGCGACAATTAGGTTTGAAGCAGTACACTTGTCTCCGCGTTGACCCGGATCGTGAACGAGTCCTTAACCGGGGGTGCTTCCCCGGAGGAAAGTTGGAGGACGCCGGACCCGATGAGCCTGAAATCAGAGATCTTCGAACAGCCTGCGGTTCTCGAGAACCTTTTCCAGCAGCAGAAGGAGCGTGCCGGCGAGATGGCCCGGGCGATTCTGGAACGGGGGGTCACGTCCGTTTTTCTCGCCGCCCGTGGTACGTCAGACCACGCGGCCCTTTATGCGAAGTATTTGTGGGGCTCGATGAATCGGCTCCCGGTAGCTTTGGCTGCTCCATCGTTGTTCACGATCTACGAGACACCTCCGAATCTCGAAAACTGCCTCGTGGTGGGCATTTCGCAGTCGGGCCAATCGCCGGACATTGTTGCCGTGTTGACCGAGGGCCGTCGACAGGGCGCCTTGGCGCTGGCTATCACCAACGATCCGTCCTCTCCGCTGGCGGAACAGGCCGACTTGGTCCTCGAAACCTGTGCCGGTCCCGAACGGGCCATTGCCGCCACCAAGACCTACACCACGCAGCTTTTTGCCATCGCCCTCGTGTCGTCCGCGATGAAGGGTGAAGCGCGGATGTTCGAAGCCCTCGAGCGTGTGCCTCGCCTGATGGAGGAGACCCTGGCCCTCGACAGCGCCATCGAGCGGGCAGCTCAGCGCTATCGCTACATGAGCCAGTGTGTGGTCATCGGCCGTGGTTTCAACTATTCGACCGCCAACGAGTGGGCCCTGAAACTCAAGGAGCTGACCTACGTCGTGGCCGAGTCCTATTCGTCTGCGGATTTTCAGCATGGTCCCATCGCCATCGTCTCCCACGGTTTTCCCATCCTGGCCGTGATCCCCCAAGGTGCGGTCTTCGAGGATGCTTACAGGTTGCTCGCGAGCCTGGTCGAAGAGCACGGCGCGGAGCTCGTGGTCGTCTCGAACGACGCCACTGCTCTCGGCCTGGCAAAGACCCCGCTCCCACTGCCCACTGAACTGCCCGAGTGGCTGAGCCCGTTGGTGAGCATCGTGCCGGCACAGCTCTTCTGCTACCACCTCGCACGGGCCAAGGGCTACGATACGGAGACGCCGCGAGGGCTGCTCAAGGTGACCCGCACCTGGTAGGCGAAGGCCCGGTAGCAGAAGGGAGTGCGATGATCGAGACGAAACGGCTTCTGGACCGGGTTGAGGTCATCGAGACCCGGGGCGAGCTCCCTGCCCGGGTCGAGGCCCTCGCCTACGATTCCAGAAAGGTGGGGCCGGGCACGTGTTTCGTCGCGCTGCGCGGTACCCGCACGGATGGTCATCGATTCCTGGAGGCAGCCGACAGCGCTGGGGCCTTGATGGCGGTGGTCGAAGAGTTCCCTGGAGCCCCGTCCCTGCCCTGCTTGCGGGTACGGGACACCCTGGCGACGATGCCTCTGCTGGCGGCAGAATTTTTCGGACATCCGGCTCGCGACATGACCCTGGCGGGCTTCACCGGCACCAACGGGAAGACCAGTTCAACCTATCTCCTGGAGGCGATCTGGGCCGCGGCCGGTGTCTCCTCGGCGGTGTTGGGAACGATCCAGTACCGGTGGAAGGATCGAGCCCTCAAAGCCACGAACACCACGCCCCTCGCGCTCGATCTGCACGAGCTGTTCGCCCAGATCCGGCAGGATGGCGTGCGCCACGTGGCGATGGAGGTTTCCTCCCACGCCCTGCGGCTCCACCGGGTGGACGGTCTGCGCTTTGCGGCTGCGGCCTTCACCAACCTCACGCCCGACCACCTCGACTTCCACCGCGACCTCGAAGACTATGGAGAGGCCAAAGCGGTTCTTTTCGAGAGCCATCTCGAAGACGGCGCGATCGGGGTCATCAACACGGACGATGCCTTCGGGCGGAATCTCTTCGCGCGGTTGCCGGGCGACCGCAGGCTGTCGTTCGGTCTCGAGCCGGGAGTCGACGTCACCGCAGAGCACGTCCGGCTCGAGCTGTCGGGAACCGACTTCGAGCTCACGACCCCGAGCTGGAGTCGAAAACTGCGGTCCCGCCTCGTCGGCGAACACAATGTCCGCAACATGCTGGGCACGGCGGGGATGGCGCTGGCGCTGGGGCTTGGTGAGGAGGCCATCGTCCACGGTCTGGAAGCGGACGCGATCGCTCCCGGCAGGCTCGAATCGATCGAAAATTCGCGCGGCGCACAGATCCTGGTCGATTTCGCCCACACCCCCGACGGTCTGTTCCAGGTGCTCAAGAGTCTGAGCGCCCTCCCGCATCGCAAGATCATCACGGTCTTCGGGTGTGGGGGGGACCGGGACCGGATGAAGAGGCCGGTGATGGGTGGGATCGCCCAGCAGTTTAGCGATCTCGCCATTCTGACCTCGGACAACCCCCGAACCGAGGACCCGACCAGGATCCTCGAGGAGGTCGCCGCCGGGATGAGCCCCGACGGAGGGAGCCACGAGATCGTGCCGGATCGCCGGAAGGCGATCGCTCGTGCTCTGGATCTCGTCGAGGAGGGAGATATTCTGCTCGTCGCGGGCAAAGGCCACGAGACGATGCAGATTCTCGGTACCGAACTGCATCACTTCGATGACCGCGCTGTCGTGCGGGAGATCCTCGCCGAGACAGGCGGAGGAGTGAGCGCCGCCGAGAGCGCGCTGCCGCAGGAGGAGAAGCCCTGAGCCAGTTCATTCTCAGCCGCCAAGCCATGGCGAGCAATCTCGCCCTCGCCCGTCAGTGGGCGCCGGCGGGAGCCCGTGTCAGGGCGATGGTCAAGGCGAATGCCTACGGTCACGGTGTGGGCGAACTGATCGAGGTCTTTGCCGAACACGCCGACGAGCTGGGAGTCGCCACCATCGACGAGGGGCTGGCCGTCAGGTCGCGCCTGCCTGGCGAGATGCCGGTCTTTCTGGTGAGCGGAGCGAAAGACTGGGGCAACGGCGAATACCTTGATGCAGTCCGCCGGGCCGATCTCGTCCCCGCCATCAGCTCCCTGGATGAGCTCCGTCTGCTGTTGGATCGATTGGGAAACACAGGCCCTTTTCGGGTGGAACTCAAATTGGACACCGGAATGGGGAGGTTGGGGATTCGGGAGACGGATCTCCCGGATGTGGCGGCACTAATTGACCCCTCCGGCAGCCTTCGGGTTGTCGGCATCATGACTCACTTCGCCTCGTCCGACGAGGAGGATCTCGCTCCGACCCGGGAACAGGAGATCTGTTTTCGGAGGATGCTGTCCGGGCTTCCGGATGAAGTGGTGCGGACAGCCGCGATCCACTCGTGCAACAGCGGCGCGCTCCTCCAGCGGGCGCTGGGTCACACCGAAATCGGTGCGGGCACGACCATCGTCCGGCCGGGGGTCATGCTCTATGGTGCCGCTCCCTCACGATGGCAGCATGAGACGCCGGCCGGAGACCGATTGACCGCCGTGGGAAGGTGGACGACGCGGGTGATCGAGATCAAGACCATGGCTCCCGGTGAGGCCGTGGGCTACGGGGCCACCTGGAAGGTCGAGGGCGACCACCCGGTTCGGGTGGCGGTCCTGGCCGTCGGCTATGCCGACGGCTTCCGACGGAGCCTGGGGAATCGCGGCAGGGTCCTCATCCGCGGCACGTCCTTTCCGGTGATCGGCAGGGTGAGCATGGATCTGGTCTCCGTCCTCGTCGATGATCGGATCCGGGTCGGAGACGAAGCTGTTCTGTTGGGCTCGCAGGAGGGTGAGTTGGGGTCCGACACCATCTCGGCTTGGGAGTTGGCCGAGCTCTGCGACACCATACCCTACGAAATCTGGACGTCGCTCAGCGCGAGAGTGGATCGAGTTCTGGTTGCCGATTGACTCGGCAGGGGAGGGGAGTACCCCTCCCCGAATCGTCTGACCTTGCACCGATGCATTCGCAAATATTGAATTTTGAATTTCAAACCCTCTCCGCACCGACCTGACATGACGAGCGCAAGGGCCATCCCCGCTGACGGTCATCTCGACGGAGGGAGCGTTGCGATTGGCTCTGCACGACTCTGAAGGTGGGGTGAAGCCCACCCTACGGGTCCGCTCGGTTTGTTGGTCCGAAGTAGGGTGGGCCTTGGCCCACCTTCAGTCTCGTTGAAATACCCGCCCGACCCCCACGCGACGGAGGAGGGTGGGCTGCAATTCAAAATTCAAAATTAAGAATTCAAAATCTCTCAGGGTGCCACCGGCAGCACGTAGGTCGGGTCGTCCGTGGACGCGTCGATGACCGTCGCGTAGGTGGTCCAGTAGGACGGTGAACCGCTGATCAGGGTGACCCGGATCCAGCCGCCCTCGACACTCTGACCGCCGATCCCCATGTCTGCGAAGACGTCGTTGATCTGCCGCCATGCAGCCGACTGCGAGTAGTTCTTCTGCGCCAGCAAGGCGCCGGCCTTCGAGTAGATCTGGACCCTGACCTGCATGGTGCCGGAGGAAGTCTGGGCAAAGCCGACATTGGTCCGGAAAACGCCCGGTGCGGAGTGGACCATCGGCAGAATCAGCTCCGTTACCGAGGAGTTCGAACTGAGAAGGATGCCGGGCTGTCCCTGACCGTAGCTGCCGCCGCCGGCGGCCGGGGTGGACGTGCGGGCAGAGACCGCCGTCCCGGATCCGTCGACGGTGATGTAGATCAGACCTGTCGCCGGGGCACTGGGTTGCCAGAGGGTCGCTGAGGTAGAGGGACTTGTTCGGCGCGACCGTGGTGGGACCGCTCAACAGGACCCCCGGCCAGGGCTGGTTCTTGGCGACGAAGTAGAGCGACACCGATCGGCTCTCCGTGGTCGGGTTGACCACCGCCACCTGCGATCTCCAGTAGGTGGGATCGACGCCCGGCGCCGACGCCACTGCGGGAATCAGCCAGGTGTAGCTGTCACCTGCGGCGCCCTCGGCGTTCTTGCCATCCAGGAACATGGCGCCGGTGTTGGCCTTGTCGAGCCAGGTGGAGAGGCGGGTGTCGTCGGTCCCGCCGCCGGTCCACTGTTTCGCGGTCCGGCCGTACCAATCGGAGTCGTCGTTCCCGCACGCCGCATAGCCGCCCGAGAGGGTCCCGACGCAGCGCTTGGTGGAGTCGTCATACAGGCAGCCGCCCGACGAGCCACCCTCGGTGGTGCCCTCGTCCCAGTCCGCGATCCGCCAGTGGGTGCCGTCGGCAGAGGGAGAGTTCTCCAGGTACTGTGTGATCGTCGGTGGGTCGAAATCAAAGCTGATGGACTTCTCATCCCCGCTCGGGTGGTGGATCGTCGTGGTCGAGTTCGGAACCTGTTCGCGCGCGTCCCAGCCCACGAAAAAGAGATTCCACGAGGGGTTGGGGTTCTGGTCCAGTTCGACGAGGGTGAAATCGGTTCCCGTTCCTCCTTCGAGGGGGCTGGAGGCGACCCAGGTGCTGCCGCTCTGGTTCTGGCTCAGGTTGCCGCCGGCAAAATCGTTGCACTCGGGGCTCTGGAAGTTCCAGTAGGCGACCACCGACGGCGCCTCGTTGGAAACTTCGATGCAGTGCTGGGCGGTCAGAAAGTAGGGCGTGTCGTCCTGGGCGGTGTTGTTGATCAGCTGACCAGTGCACACATACATCCCGGAAATCGTGATCCGCGCCACCGAGCGGATCTGATTGCTCCAGGGATCTCCGTCGGGGCACACGACGTTGATGTTGCAGGTGCCGCGTTTGTCGGCCGCTTCCGCCGTGTCTTCACCAAAGAACCGATAACCGTGGTTGACCGACGAAATCTCGAGATCCGCGTCCGATCCGGCGGGCAGGTGCAGCTCGGCCACCAGTTCGTCGCCCAGAACCACCGCGGTCCACAATCCTCCGGCGGCGTTTCGGTTCTTCGCGGTGTAGGGCCCCTGGACCTGGGCGCCATCAGCGTCGTGGATCCAGAACGTCGCGCCGGCTGGAAGATCGAATTTTTCGATGCCGAGGTTCAGGCTGAGCGCGCCGGGCGACGCGATGCGCAGCCGCCACAACTTCGAACCATCGTCCAGTGTTTCCCAGCTGCCGGCGGACTTGGGGGCGAACAAAACGGGTATCGCCGTCGCAAATCGAGACGGTGCGGCAACGCCGGAGTTCTCCTTCGCCGCGTCTTCAGCCAGAAGCTCGGCCACATCGACGTCGGGCATCACCATCCGCTGGATGGTGTCGATGGATTTTGCACCGGGTAGGGCGCTCCTCGGAACGCTCCCCGCGGCGTGAGCGGTGGTCTGTGCGGTCATGACTGCGGTGACGGCCAGGGTCAACGCAGCGATTCGAACGATCCTCATATTGACTTCCCCTATTTCGAAGCGTTCAACGTGCTTACGGGATAACCGGGTGATCCCGGGGATATTTCCAGAGCCAGGGCGCTATTATTCCTCGATGAGGATGTGTTTCACCATGATCGGCGTCACAGGACGATCCCCGGCCGCGGTCTTCGTGGTCCCAATGGCCTTCACCACGTCCATGCCGTCGGTGATCCTTCCGAAGACCGGGTGCTTTGACGCACCGGGGCTGAACCAGTCGAGGTAGGCGTTGTTGGCGGTGTTGATGAAGAACTGCGAGCCACCGCTGTCGGGGCGGCCGGTGTTGGCCATCGACAGCGTGCCGGGCGCGTTCGTGAATTTGGCGTTCTCGAGGTGTTCGTCGGCGATGGTGCCGTGCGGCGGCCCGCCGGTGCCGGCGCGCGAGCTCGCGGGGTCTTTCGAGTAGGGGCAGCCGAATTGGATCATGAAGTTCTTGATCACGCGGTGAAAGTGCAATCCGTCGTAGAAAGCCGTCCTTTGCGAGCTTGACGAAGTTGCCGCCGGTGATCGGCATTTCATCGACGAAGATTTCGGCCTTGAACGTGCCCATGGATGTTTCAAAGACTGCGGTCGGGTTGGACATGATGACTCCTCTCGGGGGGCTTTGCGCCCGTTGATACACGATATCACGTGTAGGAATTTCGAATTTCGAATTTCGGATTTCGGATTTGTTCGTTCAGATACCGTATGCGAGGCCGGGTCCCTCGAAAAACCATTCCACGGCGAGGCGAAATTGCAGTCAGTGACCAAGGGTATTCAATCTTGCAAGATGCCCCAAACGCGGGAACAGCGCGGGGGATGGCAAATTCGAAATCCGAAATTCGAAATCCGAAATTCCGAGTTGGATACACTTGGTGAGTTTGGAGGCTCGATGACTCGACGGTTTACGATTTTTGCGTTGACTCTGGTGTTGACCTTTTCACTGGGTGCAGCGGTTGAGAACGACGGTACGGTCTTCATGTGGAAGGCTCAGAAGGACGGCGCCGCCGTCTATCTCCTGGGCTCTGTGCACGCCCTGAAGGAAGACGCCTACCCGCTGCCTGCGGTGATCGAGGCGGCCTTCGATCGATCGGATGTCGTGGTCTTCGAGGTCGACCTCGATGAGATGACGGATGCGGCCCTGCAGATGCTGACCATGGGGAGCCTGGCGGACGGGCAGACTCTCGAGGAGGTCATCGGCCCGGAACTGTGGTCTGAATTCAGCGAAAAGATGAACGCCTCGGAGCATGCCGCCGTCGATGTTCCGGTTCATGAAACCGTGGATGGCTGCGTTGAGCCTGGCTTCGCTTTCGAGTTGGAGAAGGCCGGTTACTCAGCGGCGTCGGGAATCGATACCCATTTCTCGAACCGTGCGAAAGCGGCCGGCAAAGAGAGGATGGCGCTCGAAACGGTGGAATTCCAGGTCGGTCTGTTCGCGGATCTGACGCCGGAGGAGAGCCTGGCATTTCTGGAGTACACCTGGCCGATCTGGACACCATGATTCCAGTCTTGGATGAGCTTGCAGCGAAGTGGCTGGTCGGCGACGCCCGATACGTGCAGACGATGATGGGAGACGAGTTCGAAGGCTACCCCGATCTCTATGAGAAGCTGATCAGCGGCCGCAATCGGAACTGGATGCCGGCCATCGAGGGGTTGTTGGCGGGCCCTCGAGACGCCATGGTCGTGGTCGGAGCCATGCACCTGGTGGGCGAGGACGGGATCATCGAGATGCTGCGGCAGAAGGGCTACACCGTCACCCAACTTTGAAGCGTGCCCTGACGAGGGCTGCCTTTCCGAACGCGCTTCCCGAGAGGAGCCAGGCACGCCGCCATGATGTTGAGGACAACATCATGGCGGGATGCCAGGCACCTCCGCCGCACGTGGCACGTATCAGCGCGTGTTTCCCGAGCGGAGCCAGGCACGCGGCCCGTCGGACGGGCCGGATGCCAGGCACCGCCGCCGTGCGCGGTCCCACCCACCCTCAACACTCAACCCTTGTGGTGCTCTGGGATGGGTGGCATTCCTAATTCCTCATTCCTAATTCCTCATTCCCCCGTTATCCTCGTTCCATGGCCGAGTCCCAACCGATGCCGGACAACCGACCGAATGTCGTCGTCCGAATAGGGCGCCACATTCGCCGCCGCTGGCGGCGGTGGCGACGCCGGTGGCTGGCTCCGCAGGTGCGGTTCATCTACCACGACGCCTATGCTGGCCACCTGGACGCGGCTCCGGTCGATCCCACACGGGGCGAGAAGATCCTCGGATTCTTGGTCGACGAGGGGTTGCTTGACCGCGACGACATCTCGGTGCCGCGTCTGCCGGCCGTGCGCAGCCTGTTGCGGGTTCACGATCTCGACTACATCGACGCGGTGGGCCGCGACCCCGAATTGACCGAGCGGATCTTCGGCGAGCGGGTCTCCGACGCCCAGGTTCAGATGGTGCTGGGGATGCAGCGTCTGGCAGTTGGCGGCACCATCCAGGCCACCCGCCTCGCTCTCCAGGGCCGTTCGGTCGCGATCAACCTCGCGGGCGGCTATCACCATGCGGCGCGGGACCGGGGCATGGGGTTCTGCATCTTCAACGATGTCGCCGTCGCAGTCGCGCGGCTCCGCTCCAAGGGTTTCAAGGAGCCCGTTCTGATCGTCGATCTCGACGTCCACGACGGCAACGGCACCCGGGAGATCTTCGCCCACGATACGACCGTCCACACCTATTCGGTCCACAACGAAAACTGGGGCAAAATCGAGGCGGTCGCTTCCACCTCGATCGCCCTCGGCGCCGATGTGGGCGACGAAATCTACCTCGGGACGCTGCTGAAGACCCTGCCGGACGTCATGATGAACGTCCGCCCGGGGTTGGTGATCTATCTGGCGGGTGACCGATCCCGCGGCGGACGACGCGCTTGGCAACTGGCGGATAACGGCCGACGGGATGTTTCGCCGCGACCATCTGGTGGTGGATCTCCTGCGCCGGGCACGACGGCGGGTACCTCTGGTGGTGGTGCTCGCCGGCGGTTACGGGTCGGGGAGCTGGCGCTACAGCGCACGCTTCTTTTCGTGGCTGATCAGTGGCAAGGTGGCAAAGACGCCGGACGATGCCGAAATGGTGTTGCGGCGGTTTCGCCGGCTCCGCAGCGAGCTCGACCCGTCGGACCTCACGGCTGAACCGAGTGGTTTCAACTGGAGCCTGACCGAAGAGGATCTCATCGGGGTCATGCCGGAAGCGCCGCTGCGCACCCGGCTGTTGTCCCACTTCTCACAACACGGGGTCGAACTGTTGCTGGAACGACTCGGCCTGCTCGACCAGCTGCGGCTGCGGGGATTCAGACATCCTTCGGTCGTGGTGGACCTTTCGGGAACTGTCGGCGATACCGTGCGCATCTACTCCGAACCGGACAACGGCGAAATGCTGATGGAGCTGAGAGTCAGCCGCGGGTCGCGGGTGGTACCGGGTTGCCAGGTTCTGGTGGTCGAGTGGCTGCTGCTGCAGAACCCCCGCGCCCACTTCGGTCCCTACCGGCGGCCCCTGCCGGGACAGAAACACCCCGGGCTCGGTCTGCTCAAGGAGGTCTTCGGGTGGCTGGTGGCGATGGCGGAGATTCTCGAGCTCGACGGGATCTACTACGTACCTTCCAGCTACCACGTTGCGATCCAGAGCCGGCGCCGCGTCCGCTTCCTCGAACCGGAGGATGAAGCCCTCATCCAGAGCCTGGAGGCTCTCTTTGACGGCGTGCCGTTGCCCGAGGCCAGCAACCTGATCGCCGATGGGCGGGTGGTCGACGAGACGACCGGCGCTCGATTGACGTGGAAGGGCTACCCGATGGTGCTCGCGGTGTCCGCCGCACTCAAGGAAAGGGTGAGCGGTACGGCGTACGAAGAACGGGTGGCCGCGGAGAGAAACCGGCTCCGGCTCGCCGTGATCCAGCCCGTGGGATAATGACCCAGGGGGTAATGCGCGTGAGCGACAGTGAGTTTTCACACGCCTTGGTGATCGGCGCTTCCGCGGGGATCGGCGAGGCGGTCGCCCGGCGGTTGGCGGCCGACGGCACTCGGGTGGCGATCGTCGCCCGGCGCGAAAAGGAATTGCTGCGGGTGGCCGAAGAGATCAACGCCGCTGCCGGCAAAGACCTCTCGTTGGCGGTGGCACACGACGTCCGTGCGATCGACGACGTGCCCGGTCTGGTTCGCGAGATCGCGCGCCGGCTCGGCGGCCTCGACCTGGTGGTGTATGCGGCAGGCGTCATGCCGGCCGTCGCCGCCGATGAGTTCGACACCGGCAAGGACCGCGAGATGATGGAGATCAACGCCGTCGGCGCGATGGCGTGGCTCAACCCGGTCGCCGAACGGATGGCCCGCCTCGGTCGCGGGACCATCATTGGTATCGGCTCGGTTGCCGGCGATCGCGGTCGTTCGGGCAACCCCGGCTACTGCGCCTCGAAAGCGGCGTTCCACACCTACCTCGAGGCGCTGAGGAACCGGGTGGCGACCAAGGGCGTGCGGGTGGTCACCATCAAACCGGGTTTTGTGGACACCGCCATGACGCGCGGCAAGGAGGGACTCTTCTGGGTGATCTCCGCGGACCGTGCGGCCGAGATCATCCTCGCCAAAGCGCGTCGAGGAGTTGTGACCGCATACGTGCCGGCGCGGTGGCGGATGGTGATGACCGTCATTCGCGCGATCCCGTCGATGATCTTCACCAGGCTGGGGATTTGAGCGTGAACCTGTCGCGTCGGCTGGAGTGGGTCGAGGGCTGGGGCATGGCCGTCGGCGCGCCCGGTTACGTCTTCCGGCCTCGAGACGCAACGGGGGTTGCCGAGGCGCTCGAGCTCTCCCGTTCGGAGGGCATTCCGGTGGCGCTGCGGGGGGCCGGCTGTTCCTACGGTGACGCCGCCCTCGGCGCGGAATCGGTGGTGCTCGACCTGTCGGGACTCGACAGGGTCTTGCGGTGGGACCCCCAGTCGGGGGTGGTCGATGTCGAACCGGGTGTCAACCTGCGGGCGTTGTGGCGGATGGCCATTGCCCACGGGTGGTGGCCGCCGGTGGTCACCGGCACCATGGAGCCGACTGTCGGCGGGGCGTTGGCGATGAATGTGCACGGCAAAAACAACTGGTGCCGCGGGACCTTCGGCGAACACTGCATCGAGTTCGACCTGGCGATTCCGGGGGGCGGCGCCCGCACCATCTCGCCGGACCGCGAGCGTGACCTGTTCTACGCGGTTGTCGGTTCCTTCGGTCAGCTCGGGATCATCACGCGGGCGAGGCTCCAGCTCAAAAAGGTCCGTTCGGGGCTGCTCGAGGTACGGGCGGTTGCGGCGCCGGATCTCGAGACCATGCTCCGCCTGACCGACGAGGCCAAGGATCGGTGGGAGTACGTGGTCGGCTGGATCGACGCATTTGCCCGCGGCAAGAACCTGGGCCGCGGCCTGCTGCACTTCGCCCGCCATCTCGAGGAGGGGGAGGACAAAGAACCGGGCGCGCACCTCAGCACCGCGGCGCAGGACCTGCCCTCGACCATTTTCGGGGTCGTGCCGAAATCGCTGATGTGGCGGTTTTTGAAACCTCTGACCAACCGCCCCGGGATGCGCGGCATCAACTCCGCCAAGTACCTCGCCGGCAGCACCTTTGGCAATGACACCACCTACCGCCAGTCGCTGTCGGCCTTTTCCTTTCTCCTCGACTACGTGCCGGACTGGAAGAAGGTCTACCTACCCGGCGGTCTCATCCAGCACCAGAGCTTTGTTCCCACCGACCGGGCGGAGGAGGTCTTCCGCAACCAGCTCGAGGTGTGTCTCGAGCACGGGATGCCGTCGTTTCTCGCGGTCCTCAAACGCCACCGCCCGGACCCCTTTCTGATGAGTCACGCGGTGGACGGTTTCTCTCTGGCCCTCGACTTTCCGGTGACTCGCAACCGGCGCGCCGACCTGTGGTCCATGGTGCGCGAGCTGGCGAGCCCGGTGGTCGATGCGGGAGGACGTTTCTACCCCGCCAAGGACGCGGCCCTGCCGGCGGAGCTCTATCGTGAGACCTTCCGCGAAGGGCAGCTCGAGCAGTTTGCTCCAGTTCAAGGCGGAGCTCGACCCCGGCAATGTCCTGCGAACCGGTCTGGCCGACCGCCTGTTGTACGGGAACTGATGCTCATCGTTCGGCGAAGGGCACAGGGATTCGCCGTCGCTGCGGTGGTCGCATTCCTGGCTGTCGTGCGATTGTGCGAGCCCGCCGACCGCGATCAGCTGCTCTACCACGCCGAGACCTTCGAAGGTGCGGTGCTGGCGACCGGGAACGCGGACACCCCATTCAACCCGGCGTCGCTGATCAAGGTCGGGACCTCGCTGTGGGCCCTCGAACGTCTCGGCCCCGACCATCGATACCGGACGGTATTCGGGGTTGACGGCGAGTGGGACAAAAAGACAGGCCGGCTCGAGGGCTCGCTGGTGGTCCAGGGCTGGGGCGACCCCGACTTCCAGGCAGAAAACGTCTTCTTGGTGGCGCGCATGCTCAACAGACTCCAGCTGAACCGGGTCGAAGGCTGGCTCGCGATCGATGGTGATTTCTGGATCGGGTGGGAGAACGGGGTCGAAAAACGGGTGCTCGATCCGCGCGACCGGGTAGACCTGATGGGGCGCCGGCTGCGGATGGTGCTCGACCCGCAGCGATGGGATAAGACCACGCGCTCCGCCTGGGAGGCCGTCTGCGCCCGCCGGGGGTGGGACCCCGCGGACCCGCCGCGAGTGGAGATCGTCGGTTCGACCCGGAGCGGAGCGCCGAATGGCTGGGTGCCGGTGGCGGTCCACCGCTCGAACCCGCTGCCGGTCCTGCTGCGGCGGTTCAACGTCTATTCGAACAACGACATCGTCAGGATCGCAGACGGGCTCGGCGGGCCGCAGGGTCTCGAGACGTTCCTCGAACAGCGGCTCGGTGTGACCCCGGCAGCGGTGGAGCTGGAATCGGCATCGGGTGAACGACGCAACCGAATCACCGCGAAGACCGGCGTCCTCCTCATGCGCGCCTTTGTCGAGACCACCGGACGGCTGGGTCTCGAACCGGGCGATCTGCTGCCGGTCATCGGCTGCGATGTCGGCGCGACCGACCGCAAATTTCCCAAGCTGGCCTCGCCGAAGCGGGCCGGTGCGGTGACCGTCAAGACCGGGACCCTGACCAACACCGACGGCGGCGTCGCGGTGGTCGGCGGTGTCTACACGAGCCCGGATCTTGGGCAGGTGCTCTTCTGCGTCGCAGCCACGGGCACGGGCTGGAACGAGCCCCACTGGCGGGGTCTCGAGCAATCGTGGCTGCTCGACCTGATCAATAAGACCGGCGGCGCCGTGCGGCGGGTCTGCGGACCGGAGCTGCCGTTTTCGGACACCTTTGCAGAGGTGGACTGGGTGGTGTCGTGGGAGTCGCTCTGACGGGCCGTCGGTCCGTCGATTTCGGATTTCGGATTTCGGATTTCGAATTTCGGGTCTCGAGATTTCGAGATTTTCCACCCAGCACACTCGGTATGGCAGCCGGGACGGCTGCCCCACAAGCGCTCCGGCGACGACCTTTTTGTGGGGCACGCGCCTCGCGTCCTGGGAAACGCGTTCGGATACGTGACGCGTGCGGCGGAGGTGCCACTTTCAACATTGTTGGAAGCTTGACCATCCCCGTCGCCAGGATGATCCGAGCCAACAATGTTGAGGGTGGCTCCTCTCGGGAAGCGACGTTTGGACAGGCGGGCCTACGCGAAAGCTGATTCCAATGCCCGGTGTCCAACTAACCGGGTTATCCTTCCCCCGCGGAGGAAACAATGCTGCGAGACGAAGTCGAACGAATCTGGCCGGAGCTGGAATGGATCGAGGATCAGGATCTGCGAGACAAAACCACCGACTGCTGGGTGCGCGCGTTCGAGTACTCGCCGCTGACACCGGCCGACCTCGAACGCATCCCATTCACCCTCAAGGTCCCCGACTGTCCGGTGACGTTCATGGCCCACAAGAGGGCGGTGGTGCACGTGGCTCGCGATGCGGCGCGTACCGTCGGTGACTTTTTCGCCGATGCCCTGCCTGTGAACATGGACGTGCTGATCTCCGGCGCCATTCTCGCGGATGTGGGCAAGTTGCTGGAGTACGAAAGCGACGGTGACGGGGGCAGCCGCGCAAGTGCTCGCGGCAAGTATCTACGCCATCCCTTCACCGGCGTGGCGGTGGCCATGGAGTGCGGTCTGCCTGATGCCGTGTGCCACATCATCGCCACCCACGCGGGCGAGGGCAACATGGTGGCGCGGACGACCGAGGCCTGGCTGGTCCACCACGCCGATTTCATGACCTACGAGCCCTTTGTCAAACGGCTCGAGGTATGAGGTGTCTCGCCCGGTTCGTGGTGGCGGTGGCGATCACATTTCTGGCTGCGCAACCGATGTTCGGGTCGGAGCCTGAGGCTACCAACGGCACCTCGAACGCCGTTCAAGCGCTCGCATTTGACGTCGCCAGCCACCCCAGCGTCGAAGCGGTCGATCTTTACAAGTTCCTCCACCAGGCCATGTTCGGGCCGGGTCACGCCGTCACCGATGCGACGCAGGCGGCGGATGCGTTACAGAGTGAACTTGCCGACCTGGGCCCACCGATGAACGAATGAGACCTGGTGCGACACGCTCGGGGGCGATCCATTCCTGGTGCGCGTGAACCTGCGGCCATTTGTGGCGAACGGATTCGAGAGCGAGCCGCTGGCCGACGCGTTCGTCGCGACTGCCAGCACGGTTCGCGGAAATCCGCAGCAGATGGGTGTCGCCCTCGATCTGGTCGTGCAATGGCTACCATCTGATGGCAGGAATGACCTTGCGCACGGGCTGCAGGAAATCGGCCGAAAGATGGAACGCCAGGGCTATCCGGCAGTTCATCACAGTGAGGCATACCAGCAGGCCTACCGACCCGCCTATCGCGTCATCGAGGGTTCGGTCGCGGCAGCCCACGGGTGGTGCGGTACCTATTGATTGTCAATCGACTGAACCCAGAGATGTTCCAGCCTTTCTCCTGGGCATGCCCAGCGGCTGCCTGGCGGTTGGCTGGATCTGACGACCGTTGGAGACGGGTTTGCGGCCTGCAGCAGAAGAGCCAGTGACGGATCAATTGGAGACGACGCAACGCATGCGATTCCTGGTTTTCTTCACGACGGTCCTCGGCATCTGGCTGCTCTTTCACCTCTACGTCGGCTGGCGGCTGTGGTCACTGCCGCTGTTCGCGAACACCGCGGGCCACCGCGCCCTTGTGGTGGCGATGGCGGTTGGGTACGTCTCCTATCCTCTTGGACGGATTCTCTTCAACCACGGTGCGCCGAGACTCGGAACGGTGGTCGAGTACGCCGGCGCGGTGTGGATGGGGTTCCTCATTCTCCTGATCTCCGCCCTCGGTCTGGTGGATCTGGTGACTGTGTTCGGGCTGGTCCTCAAACCGTGGGTGGTGGGGCTGCGAACCGCAGCGGTCGGGCTCGCCGTCATTCTGGCAGTTGTCGCCTGGGTGGGTGGCCACGCTGCGTCCGCGAACGGTGGATCTCGACGTCGAGCTTTCCAACCTGCCGTCCGAAGCTGGATGGTCTCGTCATCGTTCAACTCTCCGATCTCCACCTCGGCAACCTCATCGGTGCCCGCCGCTTGCGGTCGGTGATCGAACAGATCGACAGCCTTCGGCCGGACGTCGTGGTGGTCACCGGCGACCTCATCGATTCCGACGCCGGAGCGGTGGAGAAGCTCGTGCCGTTGCTCCGGAAACTCACCGCTCCGAGGGGCGTGTACGCCGTGCTCGGCAACCACGAGTACTACGCAGGCGCGGAGCGCTCCCGGCAGCTCATGCGCGATGCCGGTTTCACCGTGCTCGACAACGCCGCCATCGAGGTGGCGCCGGGTCTGTGGGTCGCCGGGGTCGCCGACCACGGCGGCGGCCGGCAGACCGGCGAGAAGGTGGCCGACCTCGATGCGGCGCTGACTGACGTGCCGCCCGGTGCCGCTGTGGTGCTGCTCCAGCACACGCCCGGCAACGAAGATGCCGCCGCTGCCGCCGGCATCGGTCTGATGCTCAACGGCCACACCCACGGTGCCCAGATCTGGCCCGCCCACTATTTGGTTCGCCGCGTCTTTCCGCACCTGGCCGGAGTCCGCCGGGTCGGAGACATGACCCAGGTCGTGTGCCGCGGCGCCGGCCGTTGGGGCCCGCCGATGCGGCTGTTCGCGCCATCGGAGATTTACCGGATCACGCATTCGCTCGCGGGTGGCACCGGGAGCGAATTGCGGAGTTCTCTTGCCACCGTCACGCCGATGCTAGAGTTCCGACCGCGCCAACGTAGCTCAGGGGTAGAGCAGCTGATTCGTAATCAGCAGGTCGTCGGTTCAATTCCGACCGTTGGCTCC
>CAVQQV010000044.1:0-69753 GCA_963714885.1 Candidatus Sulfomarinibacteraceae bacterium
ACGGCCCCCTGATCCAGCGCTGAAGACCGTTCTGAACAGCGTTCTGCACCCGCTCGATCGGACCCAGAATCGGCCCCATGATTCGGTTGAAAATCCGGCCTTCGCCGACAGGTGGGCCGGGAGGATCAGCAGCGCCTCCACCAGGGACATGACCAGCACCGCGATCACGACGATCGGAATCTGGCGCATGACCTTGCCCATCCGCCCCGAGACGAAGAGCAGCGGGGCGAAGGCAACCACCGTCGTCAGCATCGCGAAGGTCACCGGAACGGCCATCTCGCGGACTCCTCGAACGGCGGCGTCGATCGGCTTCATGCCCCTTTCGAGGTACTCGTGGATGTTCTCCCCGACCACGATGGCGTCGTCGACCACGATGCCGAGGACCACGATGAACGCGAACAGGGAGATCATGTTGACCGTGACATCGATTGAGGGATCAGCCAGAAGCCGCCAAGGAACGAGATCAGCATCCCGAGAGTGGTCCAGATCGCGAGCCTGAGATTCAGAAAAGAGCTCAGGCAGATGAACACCAGCACCAGACCGAGCCGAGCGTTGCGCAGCAGCAGCCCGATGCGCTGCCTGAGAATGATCGGAATCGTCGTCCCAGGTGGCGACCGAGACGCCGGCCGGCAGGTCCGCCCGGAGAGCTCTCGAGGTACTGCTTGGTGCCGTCGCCCACCTCCAGCGCGCCTTCCGTTCCGACCCGAAACACCTGCACCAGGGCCGCCGGCCGACCGTCGAACCGGGTCGTCGTGTCGGTGTCCTCGAAGGAGTCGATCACCGCCGCCACATCGGACAGGTAGACCTGAGTGCCGTCGCGCCGGGTGACGACGACGATGTCCTCGAACTCCGCGCCTCGGTAGATCTGCCCCTTGGTGCGAAGAGGATCTCGCCACCGCGGGCTCTTGACGGCGCCCCCCGGCAGGTCGAGCGACGACATCGCGACGGCGCTCGAGGCGACCTGATCGAAGCTCAGACCATAGCGGCGCAGCGCCTCCTCCGAGACCTCGATGGAGATCTCGTAGTTGCGGACCCCGGCGACCTCCACCTGCGAGATCCCGTCGACCGCGGTGAGCTCATCTCGGACCCGCTCCGCCAGAGCCTTCAGGGTCTTCTCGCGTCGCATCGCCGTAGAGGACGACGGTGATGACTCGTCGCCGGGTGTCGACCTTCGGCGACGACCGGTTTCTCGGTCTCCGACCGGGAAGGTCTCGATGCGGTCGACGGCCGCCTTGATGTCGTCGAGCACCTTGCGGTCGTCGGCGTCCTCCTCGAGCTCGACGGTCACCTGGCCCATTCCCTCCTGGGCGACGGAACGGATGCGCTTGATGCCCTCGATGGAGGCGATGGCCTCCTCGACGCGGATGCACACGCCCTCCTCGGCCTCGGCCGGCGAGGCGCCACGGTAGGGCACCCTGACCGTGACCGTGTCGGTGTCGATCTCGGGGAAGACCTCGATGACCACCGAGGTGAGCGACAGGACGCCCGACACCAGGATGAAGATCATCAGCATGTTGGCCGCCACGTGATTGGCGGCGAACCAGGCCAGAGGCCCCTTGCGGCTGTCCTTCATACCGCGCCTCCGGTCTCGACATCGGTCTGGCGGACGGTCATGCCGTCGGTGACGGCATCGAGCGAGCTGACGATGACCAGATCGCCCTCTTCGAGCCCGGAGGAGATCAGGGTCTGCTGGCGGTCGGCCCGCAGCACCTCGACCTCGCGGATCTGCAAGGCGCCGTCGGCGAACACCCACACCCGGTCGCCCTCGCGAACCGCGTATCTGGGCACTGCAACAACTTCATCGAGCGTGCGACCGAAGATACTGACGTCGACAAAGCTCCCCGGCAGCAGCGCCGGGTGGCCGGTCGAAGTGTCGTAGGGTTTCGGCACCTCGATCACGACGTGCACCATGCGCGACATCTGGTCGACCTGCGCCTCCATGCGGGTCACGCGGCCCTTCCACACCGACTGGGTGCCGCCGAAGCTGGCGCTGACCTCGGCGACCGAGCCCTTGCCGCCGCCTCGGGTGGGCACGTCGAACCATGCCATCTCGCGGTTGTCCAAAGGGACCCGGACATCGACCACGTCGGTCCCGTACACTGTCGCGAGACGGCTGCCGTTGCCGACGAACTGGCCGACATCGACGCTCTCGGACACCACGACACCGTCAAAGGGCAGCGACAGCCTCGTCCTTTCGAGGTTGAGCCTGGCAACGCTGAGGTCGGCTGCTGCCGCCGCGTTCTCGGCCTCGGCCTGGCGGATCTGGGGCTCGCGGATCACCAGGGCGGTAGGCTCCTCGTCCGGATGCAGCCCTTTCCACTCCTCACGCGCGACCTCGGCTTCCGCCTGCTCGCGCTCGAGGGTGACCTTGGCCCGAGCCACGGCCGCCTGGGCGCGCTCCACCGCGAGCTCGTAGTCGCGGGGATCGATTTCCACCAGCACCTCGCCGCTCTTGAAGAAGCCACCGGCCACCAGCGAGCGGTGCGTCGCCACCACCTGGCCCGCGACCTGCGGGACGATATCCACCGACACCCTCGCCACAACCTCGCCGTGGCCGGAGACGACCACCGGCACATCGGTGATCTCGACCGGCATCACCTCGACCAGCGGGCCGAGTGCCGGACGGTCGACCCTGGGCGGCGCTTTGCGTGCCGAGGTGATGACTGCCGCCGCTGCGATACCGGCGATGAGACGAGAACGGGAATGACGAGCTTGAGGGTTTTGGAAGACATCAGCTTACCTCTTCAGATTTCGGATTTCGGATTTCGGATTTCGGATTTTCGGAATCGGCCGGAGTATTCGCCACAACGGCTGCAACCGGTTCGACGTCCGAAGGATCGGTGCCCCAGTCGCCGCCGAGGGCGAGGAAGAGATCGATGCGTGCGTTCCACACGCTGATGGTGCTGTTGACGATCGCCTGTTCGGCGAGACGCAGCCGGCGCTCGGTCTCGAGGACCGTGAGCAGGGTCTCCACGCCGCGCTGATAACGCTGTTTCGCGAGACTGTCCGCCGCACGGGCTTCGGTTACGCGGTCGGTCGTCAGGTTGAAATTCTGAACCGACGAGTCGCCGAGCACCAGAGCGTCCTCGACCTCGCGCAGGGCGTTCAGCACCACCCCGGCGTACACGGCCGCCGCCTGTTCGGCCCGCGCCTTGGCGGCGTCGACATCCGCTCGGCGCTGACCGCCGCTGAAAAGCGGACCGGTGAGGTTGGCGACGATGTTGTAGACGAAGTTCGTCAGATCGAGTTCATTGACGGAATCTGCAGACTCCCCCACCGAACCGGTCAGGCTGAGATCCGGGTAGAGATTGGCGATCGCTGCGCCGACGCCGTAGGTTGCGGCCGAGAGCTGCATCTCGGCGCGCCGCAGATCGGGCCGGCGGTCGAGGAGCGCTGCCGGCAGACCGAGCGGTACGGGATCGAGCGACGGGAGCTGCGGCATGGTGGCCGGAAGCATCTCGGCGCTGCCGGGGCGCCGACCGACGAGCACGTCGAGGGCGAGCCGCGCCTGTTGCAGCTGACCCTCGAGAGTCGCCTCGGAAGCCTGCGCCGACGCCAGGTTTTCACGCGCCAGATGCAGCTCGACGGCGCCGGCGATTCCAGCGCGGTAGCGGCGATCAACGGTCCGCGTCGTCGATTCCCAACTGGCGGTGATCTGCTTGTTGATATCCAGCGCCCACGCAGTTGTTGCCACCAGCACCCGTGCGCGCACCACCGCCGCGACCACCGAGTGGACCACGGCTTCCCGCGCCGCCTCTTCGGCCAGAAGACTCGCCCAGGTCGACTGCTGGGTTCGCTTGAGGCGGCCGAACAGATCGGCCTGCCAGGAGACGTTGAAGTTGTAGGAGTAGGTGGTCGAATCGATCGTCTGGCGACCGATGTTCGGCAGTACGAAGGAATTCCGCTGTTTGGAGGCGGCAGCGCCGTAGCCGACCTGGGGCAACCTCGCCCCTCCGGCGCGGTCGAGGTTTGCCTCTGCCTCCAGGACCCTGGCCGCCGCCGCCCGCAGATCGGTGTTGTGGGCGAGGGCGAGCTCGACGAGCTCGGTGGTGGTCTGATCACCGAACTCCCGCCACCACGGCGTCACATCCGGTAACGGTTCTGCCTCGGCTTCCGGCGCATAGACGTAGCTCGCGCCGACATCGGCTGCGGTCGTCGGTCGTTCGGGCTCCGGCCCGAGGGTGCACCCGGCCGCGAGGGCCAGGGCGACCGCCTGCGGCGGCCCACCGGGCAATTCTTCTGTTCATCATGAAACGGCCTCCCCGGCATCCGGTGCGCTGCTGTCGATTGAGGTCGGGACGGCGCAAGCGTTGATCCCGCCAACCGAGAATGTGACAAAGTGGGACACGTAGTCCGACAGCCGCTCGGGCATCAAATCCGAAGCCTTCTGCGTGGTAAACAGGTGGTGCGCCCTCAGCGCGTGCAGCAACTGTCCGACCATCGACATGATGCACATGCGGGCGGCGGCGGGCTCGAGCTGCGGCCCGAACTTGGCCATCGCCGCCATCGCCCGATCGAGGATCGGGTGGATGAACTCCTGAAAAAACACGTCGTGCGGGAGCCGGGCGTCGCACATCTCCCGCGACACCAGCGCCATGAAGAGCCGGCCGCGGCTCTCGTCGGTCAGGGGGTCGATGAAACCCTCCGCAAACGACCGCAGAAACTCCTCGAGGGACGGTGGCGGCGTGCGCTGCATGAGTTCGTCGAGGACCGACAGCCGCTGATCACGGAGAAAGGCCAACATCGAGCGGAAGGTCTCGAGGTACAGATTGTCCTTGCCGCCGAAGTGGTAGTTCACCGACGCCACGTTGCACCCGGCGTCGGTCGTGATGTCGCGCACCGAGGTCAGATCGAAACCCTTCTCAGCAAAGAGCTTGCGCGACGATTCGAGAATCCTGTCCCGGGTGTCCTCCGCCTCGTGTACCTCAGCCACCACGTTCATTTCAGTCTCCATCAGCACTCCCAACACCTGTTTCAAACGTAAGTATTAAACAGACGTTTCAAACTGTCAACGAACGCCCGACTGCCGGTGAACGTCGGGGACCGCGTGCGGCTTCCAAGGAAGGCAATGGAGCAGTGGCCGCCGACAGGGTCGGCTGGCAATGAGGCAGTGAGGCAGTGAGGCCGTTCACCAGTAGGGCGTCGAGGAGGTGAAGGGTTGCCGGGCCCCATGGCCTCATTGCCAGGCCGCATACGCGGCCGGCCATCGCCCCAGTGCCCCACTGCCCCGTTGCCTCACTGCCTCATTGCCCCTCCGTTGCCTGTATCATGCCCCCCATGCACAACGACCTCTCCGCCCGCCGCTGGCTGATCCTCGCTTCGACCGTCGTGAGCTTTTTCTCCGTCGGCGTGACCTTCTTCGCCGTCCCGCCGCTGGTGCCCGAACTGGTGTCCAGGTTCGGGCTCACACACCTCGCGATCGGGGTGCTGATGGGGGCGATTTCGGTGCCGGCGATCCTGTTCTCGATCCCGCTCGGCGCCGCCATCGACCGCTGGCCGGCGCGCGCCACCGGCAACGTGGCGCTCGGACTGATGGCCATCGGCGCGGGGTTGTTCGCCCTCGCACCGAGCTACGCCGTGCTGGTGGCGGGACGACTGCTGTTCGGGGTCGGCGGGCTGGCCATCAACCTGTTGCTCGCCCGCCTCGTCTCGACCGCCTTCGCCGGCCGCGAGCTGGCGCTGGCGATGGGGATCTTCAACGCGGTCTACCCGGCGAGCATGATCGTGATGTTCACCCTCCACCCGAAGCTGCTCGCGACTTTCGGTTGGCGCGGCGAACTGATGGCGTTGGCGGTGATGGTGATCGTCGCGATCCCCCTCCACAATCTCGCCGTGCCGCGCGAACTTCGCGGCGAGGCCGCAACCGACGATCAGCGCCGGGAACCGTGGTTGTCGACGCCTCTGGTGGCTCTGGCCCTCTCCTGGCTGCTCTTCTTCGCCGCCTACGCCTCGATCTTCACCTTCGCGCCCGAGTGGGCCGGTGGCGGCGCCGGGGCCCTCCTGACCGTGAGCCTGATCCCCTGGGTCGCGATCTTCCTCGGTCCGATCACCGGGATGCTGATCGATCGCACCGGCCACGCACCAAGGTGGTTGCTGGCGGGACAACTGCTGCTGACCGCTGTCCTGGCGGGGATGGCCTTCCGATTCCTGCCGCCGGCGCCCGCCATGCTTCTCGTCGGTGCGACCTTCGCCACGGTCGCCACCGCCACCTACTCGCTGCCGGCGACGCTGGTTGCGGCCACCCGGGTCGGTTTCGCCTTCGGTTTCATCACCGCGTTTTCAAATCTCGGCAATCTGGCGGGGCCGGCGATTGCCGGAGCGATCCACGACCGTACCGGGAGCTGGAGCCTGGTCTGGATGCTGCTCGCCGCCTGCGCGGTCCTGGGGGCGATCGCCGCTCTGGTGGTCGAGCTCAGAGGTAATCGAGCTGCGGCACCTTCGGGATGAGGCCTTCGGCGAATGCGCGATCGAGGAAGGTCTTCATCGCCGTGCGCCCGCGTTCGCCGTAGTCGACGGTCAACTCGTTGACGTACATTCCCACGAACCGGTCCGCCTTGTCGCGGTCGAGACCGCGGCCGTAGTCGAGGGCGTAGTCGAGGGCCTTCTCGCGGTTGGCGAGCGAGTACTCGATGGAGGCCCTGAGCAGCGCTGCGGCGCGTCGACACGTTTCGGCACCAAGGTCTCGGCGGATCACGTTGCCACCGAGAGGCAACGGCAGACCGCCGGTCTCTTCAGCCCACCACACGCCGAGGTCGACGATCTTTGCAAAGCCCTCGTCCTGCCAGGTGAGCTGGCCCTCGTGGATCACGACGCCGGCATCGACCTCACCTGACTGGACGGCCGGCATGATCTCGTCAAAACCGTAAATCACGGTCTGCAACGACGGGTTCCACATCTTGAGCGCCAGCGCCGCCGAGGTCAGTCGGCCAGGGATGGCCACCTTCATCGCCGCGAGCTGTTCGCCCGCGACGGGCTCACGGGCCACCAGCACCGGACCGTAACCGTCACCCATCGAGGCGCCCGAACCGAGCAGGGCATATTTCTCGTCGAGGTGCGCGTAGGCGTGGATCGAGACCGCGGTCACCTCGTAGGTTCCCTCGAAGGCCGCCTTGTTGAGGGTCTCGATGTCGGACAGCATGTGTTCAAACATGAGGTCGCCGGTGTCGATGAGGCCGTTGGCCAGGGCGTAGAACATGAAGGCGTCGTCGGAGTCCGGCGAGTGCGCCACGCGAATCAGGGTCATGAATCCTCCAGCCCGTTCCGGGGAACCGGCATTCTAACCCGGCCGCACCAGTGCACGAAGACCCGTGTCGCGCCATCGCATCTGCCCGCAGATCGCGCAGATTCGGAAATCAACGCAGAGGCGCGGAGACGCAGAGGCGCAGGCCTCGCCTCTTTCAGAGATTGAGTGTTCGAGTAGGGTGGGCCTTGGCCCACCTTCAGGATCGCAGCGGTTCCCTCGAGATTGCCACGTACTTGAACGGCTCTGATGGTGGGCTGAAGCCCACCCTACGGATCGACATCATGAGCGGAACCCAGGCGGGACCGACGCGCTTCCTGCGCGTCGGCCGGGGTGAAGACCGGCCGAGACGAACGCTCGCGTTCGGAGCGGTCGGGCTTCTCACCGGGGGCCGGTGATCGCGAGATCACCGGCCTTCCGCCGGCCACTCCAGGCAACCTCGCCGACGCAGGCACCGCCCCTTTGCGTCTTTGCGTCTCTGCGCCTTTGCGTTGGATTCCGAATCCAGAGCTTTGTGACGACTTCGTGTCTTTGTGTCTTCGTGGTTGCGACGGTGCGATGGATCTGCGTTATCTGCGTTATCTGCGGTTGCTCTCCGCTACCGGATCTCGTCGCGCGCGACGTAGCGTTCGATCAGGGCCTGGGTCGAGCTGTCGTGGTGGGACAGATCCACGGCTTCGCCGGCGAGGAGGCGTTGCTCTTCGTCGAGGATGGTGCCGGCGAGGACCTTGCCGAGTTCGACCCCCCACTGGTCGAAGCTGTTGATCCGCCACACCACGCCCTCGACGAAGATCGCCTGTTCGTAACGTGCGATCAGGGTCCCCAACGAACGCGGCGTCAACCGATCGAGCAGAAATGAGTTGCTCGGCCGGTTGCCCTCGAACACCTTGTGCGGAACGAGGGCCGCGATCCCTTCCGGATCGAGCCCCTTCGAATTGAGCTCCGCCTCGACCTCGGACGCGGTTCGACCCAGCATCAGCGCTTCGGTCTGGGCGAAGAAGTTCGACATCAGTTTCTCGTGGTGGTCGCCGATCGGGTTGTGCGAGTTCACCACACCGATGAAGTCGCACGGCACCAGTTCCGTCCCCTGGTGGATCAGCTGGTAGAAGGCGTGCTGACCGTTGGTGCCGGGCTCGCCCCACACGACAGCGCCCGTCTGGTACGCGACCCGTTTGCCGTCGCGGTCCACCGACTTGCCGTTGGACTCCATATCCGCCTGCTGCAGATAGGCCGGGAAACGGCGGAGATACTGATCGTAGGGCAGGACCGCCCGGGTCGCTGGCGCCGAAAAAATTCCGGTACCAGATCCCGAGCATCGCCATCAGGACGGGGATGTTGTTTTCGAAGGGCTCGTTCGCAAAGTGACGGTCCGCCGCGTGGGCCCCCTCGAGAAGCTCGACGAACCGGTCGAAACCGACGGCGAGGGCCACCGTCAATCCGATCGCCGACCAACTCGAGTACCTGCCGCCGACCCAATCCCAGAATTCAAAAATGCTCTCGGAGTCGATCCCGAACGCCTCGACCGCCGCTCGGTTGGTGGAGAGGGCCACGAAATGCCGGGCCACCGCCGCCTCGTCGCCGAGAGCTTCCACCAGCCAGCGCCGGGCGGTGTGGGCGTTGGTCATCGTCTCCTGGGTCGTGAAGGTCTTCGAGGCGACGACGAAAAGGGTCCTGGCGGGGTCGAGGCTGCGGGTCTTCTCGACGAAGTCGGTGGCATCGACGTTGGAGACGAAGCGGACCTGCGGACCGTCGCAGTACGGACCAAGGGCCTCGCAGATCATCGCCGGGCCGAGATCGGAACCGCCGATTCCGATGTTGACCACATCGGTAATGGCCTCGCCGGTGAACCCGGTCCACTCGCCTCCTCGCACGGCCTCCGAAAACCGCCGCATCTTCTCGAGAACGTTGTTGACCTGCGGCATCACGTCGAGGCCATCGACCATGATCGGTGTGTTGCTCCGGTTGCGCAGCGCCACGTGGAGCACGGCACGGTCCTCGGTCCAGTTGATCCGCTCACCGGCGAACATCGCCGCAGCAGCTTCCCGCACACCACTCGCCCGCGCCAGATCGCACAGCAGGCGGACGGTCTCGTCGGTAATGCGGTTTTTCGAATAGTCGAATACCAGATCGTCGAGTTCCACCGAGAATCGGTCGGCCCTGCCGGGATCGCGGGCAAAGAGATCGCGCATGTGAACACCGGCGATCTCACGGTAGTGGTCGCCAAGCGCCTGCCACGGCGCAGTTTCCGTCAATGGCGTGCCGGCGCGAACTTCGCGATCGATTTCAGAATCGAAAATCATCTCATCCTCCAAGGGCCTGAACGAGAATACCCCGTCGAGTTGAGAGTAATCCACCGCACGCGGCAGCCGGGACGGCTGCCCCACAGAACCGTTCACGAGCGAACTTCCGGTTGTCGGGGCACGCGTCCTCGCGTGCCAGCCGTCGAGGTGGGTGCGAAAATTCCGAAATTCGAAATCCGAAATCCGAAATACGTCGGGCTTTACGAACTCGCCCACTCCAACGCCACCGCGGGATCCTCGTTATTCAGCTCGAGGAGATCGTCTCCCGGCGTGCGGCCACGGTCGGTGAAGTGATCGAGGTAGGCGCGCGTCGCCGCGATGTGGTCTTCCGCCACATAACCAGACGGCAGCGCCTGCATGCCGTCGAGTCCGATTTCCCACAGCTTGCACGCGAGATCCCGCAGCTCCAGATCACGGACCCCGTCGAGCGCCGCGCGGCGCCAGATTTCCGGAAGCCGGCTGCGCAGACCGCCGAGAAGGTCCAACGCCGCCGCCCGTGCCCGGTCGTCGTAGAGGAGCGCAGCCATCAGCGCAACCGGCACCGGCCGCCACTGATTCGGCAGCGCTTCGCCGGCGCGGAGCTCGAGATAGCCTCGCGGCCGGACCTCGAAGAACAGGGTCGTGAGGTGGTAGTCGAGGTCCGCGGCGGTGGGCCAGCCCCAGCGGGGATGGCCCTCCACGATCCACTTTTCGAATGTGCAGCCGACGCACCCGGGCTCGTAACGGCCGTCATCAATGCGGTACAGCATGACGTCTGCGTCGAGCGCCGCCTGACCCCACTCGCCACGGGGATCATTGCCCTCGCCGTGAACGAGGAGGGACGGGAAACCGCTCCGCGTCGGATCGAGTTCCTGCCACGCCCGCGCCCGGGTACACACCGCGCCCTCGCTCGGGCTGCTGGCAAACGTCGCCGTCATCAACGGGCTGGCCAGGTTGGAGAGGAGCCACCTCTCCTTCCACACGTCGTCCGGGCCGAGATCGAGATTGATCTGCAGGCTGGCCGTGTGGCGCATCATCACTGCGCCCCAGTGTCCGCGTTGCCGATAGTAGGCGGCCTGGGCCGTATAGCGGCCCGCCCGAAGCTGCTGCGGCACCGTTTCCACGTCGTCCCAGATATCCATGCCGATGGCCGCGAGGGACATGTTCCAGCGGTCGAATGCTCTCCGCACCCGGCCCAATACGTGGGCGACGTCGGCGACCGCCGAGGCAACACAGGAGTAGACCGCCGTCGAGTGTTCGACCTGCCCTCCGGGTTCGAAGGTGAGTCGCCCACCGCCTTTCACGGGGTATTCGATGGGTCCCGGCGCATCAGGATCGCGGGGCTCGATACAGTCGTCGGAAGCCGCCAACTTGTCGATGATCTCGAGCACGCCGTGACCGCCCGGCTGTGTGAGCAACGCCCGCCCCGCGGGACGGCCCTCACGGTCGCGCACAATCGGAAAAAGCTCCGGCTCGAGACCGACACCGCCGATTCGCGGAACTTCACCCCGGTCAGGGAAAGCCGTCACCCCGGCCCGGTGCCGGGCCTCGTCGACGGATATGGCGGCGCGTTTGTCTTCGGTCGGCATGGTCCTCCGCTCGAATCAGCGATAGAGCACGATACACGGCTCCCGGTGGGATGCCAACACCCAGCACTCCGGATGTGGGCTATGGGCTATGGGCTATGGACCTGTCACGGCGTAGCCTGGGGGCGAAGCCGTATGTGGCTGTGAACTGCGGCAGCGTCTTGGATCGCATTTCGAACGCAGGTACAGGCTATCCAACATCCAAGCTCAAGCCTCAAGCTCAAACCTCAACAAAAAAGCGCGGCCGAAGCCGCGCTTTTGCGATTCACTGACGTGATGAGCTTACTCGCCGGGCGGGTTCTTGAACTCGTGGATTGCGGCCTTGTTGTTCACGTTGTCGGCCAGCACGACCTTTTTGGCGTGGTCGGCACCGGTGTGGCAACCGTCGCAGGTCGCCTGGGTCGGGATCACCAGCCCGTTGGCCTTGGCGGCTTCCACGTCCTTCATGATGCTCATCTTCTTGTAGTCGCCGCCCGCACCGTGGCAGGCCTCGCACTGCACACCGGCAAGTTCCTCGCTGGCGTTGGTGGCGTGGCACTTGAGGCAGTCAGGGGTGAACGCGCGCTCGGTCGAGGCCTTTGCCGAGTCGGTGGCTTTGGCGTGGGTCGTGGTCTCCCACGAGGAGAACTCCACTTTGTGGCACATCTTGCACTTGTCGGCGCCAACGTACTCGTGGTCACCCGCCTGTGCGGAGAACGTAACCAATACCATGACAGTCAGCGCGAAAGCCGTCCAAAGAGTCTTGCTTCTCATCGATGATCCTCCATTTCTCCGTGTCGCCCCGAGAGGGTGCGCCGGGACCAGCCGAATCTACCACCGTCGCAACAGGTATTCAAGAACGACACCCATGTGACACTACGCCAGCGGGTGCGGCGATATTCCACAACCCGCACTGCGAACCCGGAAGCGACTTTGAAACCAAGTTTTAAATTACTCAAAGGAAGTAGGTTTATGTGAAAAAATCGAACCGGACTTTACCAGCGTGCCGGGTCGACACCCTCGAAAACCAGGAGGCTGGCGAGATTCGTGCGCCGGTTCATGACCAACTCGCCGGTCGCCGGGTTGACCGTCAGCGGCAGGTGCTCGAGGTGCGACACGGCGGGCCGCCCGAGATCAAGGATCGAACGCCGCCGCCAGTTCCAGACGCCGGTTTCCGTCTCCCACAGCTCGATCGAGTCTCCGGCGCGCCGCAGCTGCCACAGAAAGGCGCCGTCCAGGCTCCACACCATCCGCGTCGCTTCGCGGCCGATCCTGAGCGGCGTCCCACCGTCGACCTCGACCACCCAGGCGCCCTGGTCGGGGTCGGAATCCTGGGTCCACACCGAATAGGCGATCCAACGGCCGTCGGGGCTCCACTGCGGATAGTCGCCGCCGTTCGGAGTCAGCTCCCGGGGCTGCCCGCCCGATGCGGGGACCACCATCACCTTGATCGGAGAACCGGCGGCAAAGGTGATGAACCGCCCGTCGGGCGACCAGCTGGGGTACTCGGACGACTCGACATTGATCGCCAGGGTCACCGGCTGGCCGCCGGACCTCGCCACGACCCGCAGTTCCGTACCGCTTTCGGGCACCCGCGCCAGATAGGCGATCCGGCCCCCGTCCGGCGACAGCGCCGGGCAGGACGCGTCTTCAGCCGGATCGCTCACGGCCGCCTCGACTCCCGATTGTTCTCGTAAAAACAGGGTCGCGCTGCCCGCCATGTAGCGCCGATACACGACCACTCCGTTGACATCCACACTCCCCCACCCGCTGTCCGCCACCCCGCACAGAAGACATCTCCATCCACCACCGTCGGGGTCGACCGCCACCAGATCGTTGGTGGAACTCCTGCGGACAACCGCCAGGCTCTGTGCCGACGGCGAAAAGGCCGGGTGCCACAGACGGTCGATTCTCGGGATCAACGGCAGCGACCCCTCGGCCGTGATCCGCACCAACCGGCCTTCGATCGATGCCACCAGCGAGCGGCCGGAGGGCGCCCACGAAGTACCGAAGATCTGCTTGTCGGGAGGTTGCCAGGTTTGCGGTGGGGAGTCGATTTCTTTGACGACGAACAGGCCGTTGGGAATTCCCGAGGACCCTGACAACAGGGCGAAACCGCCTCCCGGTCGAGGCTGGGCGTTCAACCACGACAGGGCGCCCTCGGCTGAGCGCAACCTCGTAGTTTCCCGCCGGCTCAGCGAGTAGCGGTACAGACCGAAGCCGTCCGCTTCCTCACGGGAAAACAGAAACGAGCCGGCGTCAAACCAGGTCGCCCCGCCGGCGTTGATGACCTCGGTCGTCGCCTGCCCGCCGACGGCCGGAAACACCCGGATCGACGGTTCGCCGGCAACCACAACCTCCACCAACATGGCCTTGCCGTCCGGCGACACTCGCGGCGAGCTGAGGATCTCCGGCGGCCCCACCGCGAGGAGAGTGCGGGCGTTCCCGGTCGACGGATCGACCGCAAGAATCTCACTGGCGCCGACCTGGTTTCGAGCCACCACGATTTCGGATCCGTCCGGGCGCCACGATGGGTCGACCAACGTGCCGACCGTGTCCATCAGCGCCCGCGCCTCCCATCGCCCGGGATCCGGGCGCCGCGGTTCGGTCCCGAAGCGGCCGCCCAACACGCCCCCCAGCAGCCCGACCGCCAGCGTGACACCCGCGATCGCCGCGCCGCGGATCGCGAGCCTCCGGCGTTTCGTGACAACGGCCTCCAGCTTGCCCGAGCTGATGGCCATGGTGGGCGCTTCCGCGAGGCTCACCGGGTCGGTGCCCTGAAATACCGCAAGGTCGTGTGCAAGGTCGGCGCAGGTCCTGTAGCGCCGCCCCGGTTCCTTCTCCAGACAGCGTTCAACCACCGCCACCAGTTCAGAGGGCACGTATGGAGCGACATCCTGCAGCGGCGGGTACTCGGTCCTCACCACCGCCTGCAGGACCTTCATCGGAGTCGGACCGTCAAAGGCACGGGTGCCCGACAGGCACTCGTACAGCACCGCCCCGCAGGAAAAAATATCTGACGCTTGGGTCACGCCCTGACCGAGGGCCTGTTCCGGCGCCATGTAGGGGCAACTGCCGAGGACCATTCCCGGTGATGTCAAGGACTCGACCGGGGTCTCACCCTCCCGGTCCGCAAGCCGCGCGAGACCGAAGTCGAGAACGGTGACGTGGCCCCCGTCTCCGACCATGATGTTGGAGGGCTTGAGGTCGCGGTGAATGACCCCGACCTTGTGGGCGGCAGACAGCGCCAGCCCCACCTGCTCGACGATCCGCGCCGCCAGACGCGCCGGAAGCGCGCCGTCGCTCAGCATCTCGTTGAGCGAGGCTGCCGTGGATCAACTCCATCACGAGGTACGGCAGTTCTTCGCCGACCCCGGGGTCAAAAGTTCCGACGTCGAAGATGGAGACCACGTTGGGGTGCTGAAGCCTGGCCATCGCCTGCGCCTCGCGTTCGAACCGGGCCTCGGCGGACGGTTCGGTCACCAGCACCCGCGGCAGCAGTTTGAGGGCCACCTCCCGGTCCAGGCGCTCGTCCCACGCCGCCCACACCGTGCCCATGCCACCGCGAGCCAGTCGCCGCTGGAGGCTGAACCTCCAGATCTTCATCCCGGGGCGCAACTCCTTGATCATGACCCTCCCATGATACGACGCTCTCTAATCGCGGCGTTCGATCACCAGCAGAGTCAGGTCGTCGGCCAGAGGCACATCGGCGGTGTAGTCGGCGAGGGCCTCGAGGACGCGGGCAATCAAGGCGTCGCCGTCGAGGGTGGTGTTTTCTTCGAGCAGTCGACTGAGGCGGTCGTAGCCGAACGGCTCGCCATCCGCCGCGGTCGCCTCCACCAACCCGTCCGAGTAGAGAAGCAGTCGTGCACCGTTGGGGAACTCGCACTCCGTCGAAGCCGGACGGCACAAACGGTTACCCATCGGGAGGGCGCCCGCGAGGAGCTCTCGGGGACCGCCGTCGCCGCCGATCAGGAATGGTGGCGGATGGCCTGCGTTGGCGAGGCGGAGGCGGCCCCGCACCGGGTCGACATCGACGACCACCATGGTGACCATCGTCCGCGCCTGACCGTGCTCCATCAACAGCCGGTTGGTCTTGTCGATCAACTCCGTCCCCGCGTAACCCTCGTGCACCAACGCGGCAACCGACGACTTGAGGCTCGCCATCAGGAGCCCGGTGGAAAGGCCGTGGCCTGCGACGTCGCCGACGGTCACCACGAGGCGGTCGTCCGCCAGCGAGAAAACGTCGAAGTAATCGCCGCCGACCTCGGCCGCCGGTTGAAAGGTGGCGCGCACGCTCAGCGGCCCCAACTCGAGGCGGCGGGCCGGCAGCAGACTCTGTTGGATCTCACGGGCCAGCTCGAGCTCGCGGGCCAGCCGCTCCTTTTCGGCAACGTCCACCAGCATCGACTGCACCGAGTCGGTCATGAGGTTGAACGACCGCGCGAGGTCGCCGAGCTGGTCCCGCCGTTTGACCGGCACCCTGTGGTCGAGGTTGCCGCGTTCGACCTGCCGCGCACCCTGTGTCAGTCTCGACGTCGATCGGGCGATGGAGAAGACCACCGCCGCCGCGGCCGCCAGCGCGAGCCCGTAACCGATCAGAAAGAACGCCGCGAGACCGGCGAGAACGCCCCACAGTTCGCGTCCGAGCTCGTAGCGTGAGAGGGTGAAATCGTCCCAGACGTTGGCCGGAGAGGTCCGCAGCAGCGCCAGCAGATTGGCGTCCTCGAGCGGTTCGCCGGTCGCCAGATCGACCAGGTCGGGCTCAACTCGAAACCACACCACCCACGGTCGGGCGAGGAGGGACGAGCCCTCCTCTGACCACTGCGGCCAGAGGTCGCTCCCAGAAACCTCGCGACCGCTCACGGAGAAATTCATGGTCCCTCGCCGGGCGGTCGAAATCTCGATATCGTTCCCGGCGTCTTCGGCATCTCCGCCCTCGCCGCCACCGTTCTCGACGAGAAACGCGACATCGAACCACCACGCGCCGCTGATGGCACGAGAGGACACCTCGTCCAAGGGGATGAGCGCCGTGACGCGATCTCCGGTGGCGGAAGCCGAGGAGACAACGCCGAAAGTCTCGATCGCCGTATCGAGCCGTCAGTTGCGCGCTCGCTTCCCGTGAGCCAGTCTATCTCCGGCAGGTCTTCGCCGCCTTCGAGACCGACGATCCGATCACCGAACCGCGCCTGCCACACAACCCGCGGCAACGGTTCGTGGGATGGCTGCCGCGAACTCTTCGAGCAGCCCCACCGCGGAGTCGGCGCCCTGAAGCTCCGCCCGCTGCAGGACCGTGTCGCACTGGTGTGCGAGCTCCCAGCGCACCCGGCGGAGTTCCGAACCCAGATCGCACCGAGGTGTACTGGCCCATCAGGATGTAGAGACCCACCATCCCGAAGGTGATGGCAAAGAGCACCGGCAGCACCCCGACCCTCAGATAGGTGACGAAGAGGCGCACGCCGACCCGGTAGGTCATCCACCGCCACAGTCTCCACACCACCCAGCCCAGCAGCTGCCGATCGCCCACAGGAGCGACAGGACAAACACGACTTCAGCGAACTGAGATTCCGGGGCGATGCCCAGGGCGGCCGCGGCGGTCACGATGATGACCGCGCCGGCGAGCCACCACCAGCGCCCGCGAACCCTCAACCTTCGGGCTCCCTTTCCACGTTGTCGCTCGTCTGGAACAGCCACGGTTCGGAGGCCGGTGGCGCGCCCTCAGGCTCGTGGCAGCGCCGGCAGCGGGCCTCGTAGGCACCGGTAGCGCCGACCACCACCAGTTCGTCGGACTCGATCAGACGTTGGGTGTAGGCCGCCGGCGACCCGCAGCTGGTGCAGATGGCGTGGATCTTGTGGACCTGTTCCGCCACCGCCAACAACTCCGGCATGGGTCCGAAGGGCACCCCGCGGTAGTCCATGTCGAGACCGGCGACGATGACCCGCTTGCCGAGGTTGGCCAGGTGCCCGCACACGCTGGGCAACACATCGTCGAAGAACTGCGCCTCGTCGATGCCGACGACCTCCGTCCGCGGATCGAGCCGCGGTCTGATCTCGTCCGCGCGCTCCACCAACTCGCACGGCACCCGCATCTGCGAGTGGGAGACCACATCACCCTCTGAGTAGCGGTTGTCCAGCCTCGGTTTGAAGACCTGGACCCGTCTGGCGGGCGATCATCGCCCGCTTGAGGAGCCGGATCAGCTCCTCCGACTTGCCCGAAAACATGGGCCCGGCAATGACCTCGATCCAGCCTGCACCAGGACGGGTTGGGTTCATCAAAGCGCTCCCTTCGAGGGAACAGATTAGCAGGGATTGAATTTCGGATTTCGGATTTCGGATTTCGGATTTCCACCCACCCGACCTCCGCCCGTGAACGGTGGCCGAAGGCAAATCCGAAATTCGAAATCCGAAATCCGAAATCTATTTATTCACCATATGCACCGCCTGCCCGAGCGCTCCTTCGATGGCCTCCTGCAGGGCCTCGGACATCGTCGGGTGGGCGTGGATGGTGAGGGCCACATCCTCGAGGAAGGCACCCATCTCGAGGGCCAGGGTGGCCTCACCGATGAACTCACTGACCCCGCGGCCGACGGCAACGATCCCCAGCAGCTGTTTGGTGCCGGCGTCGGCGATGGCCTTGACGAAACCGTCGGTTGCGTCGAGAGACATGGCCCGGCCCGACGCCTTGAACTGGAAGGCGCCGGTGACGACGTCGTAGCCCTTTTCCTTCGCCTCTTCCTCGCCGAGACCGACCCACGCCACCTCGGGGTCGGTGTAGATCACGGCCGGCACGAAGCTGTCGAAGGCCGCCGGTTCCCCGGCGATGACATCGGCTGCGACCTTGGCCTCCTGGTACGCCTTGTGGGCGAGCAGGGCGCCACCGACCACGTCACCGATGGCGTAGATGCCCGCGGCCGAGGTCTGCATCCGATCGTTGACCGTGATGAAGCCCTTGGCGTCGGTGGCGACACCCGCCGCCTCGAGCCCGATGTTCTCGGTGTTGGGGACCCGGCCCACCGTCATCATCACCACGTCCGCTTCGAGCCGCAGCTCCTCGTCCTTGGGTCCGCGGGCCATGACAATCGAAGGATCGCCGGCTTCGAAGGCCTCGGCGCGGTGGCTGAGGTGGAGAGCGACGCCCAGTTTCTTGAGCTGCCGGGTCATTGCCTTGCCGACCTCGGGGTCGAGGTTCGGCATCACCTTCGGCAGGAACTCCACCACCGCCACCTTGGAGCCGAGCTTGGCGTAGACGGTTCCGAGCTCGAGGCCGATGTAGCCGGCACCGATGATCACCAGGCGTTCGGGCACCTGCTGTAACGACAGAGCCTCGGTCGAACCGATGATCTTGACGCCGTCGTGCGGAAACGCCTCGAGCTGCATCGGCCGCGAACCGGTGGCGATCACCGCCTGCTCGAACTCGATCTCGATGCGGCCGTCGTCGGTGGACACCGCCAGCGACCGGTCGCTCAGAAACTCGGCCGCACCGCTCACGACGTCGACCCCGTTGCCCTTGCACAGGAACTCGACGCCGGTGGTGAGACGGGTGACGATGCCGTCCTTCCACTCGACCATCTTCGCCAGATCAACGGCCAGACCCTCGACCGTGAGACCCATGTTGCCAGCGTGGCGGATCTCGTGGGCGAGATCCGCGGCGTGGATCAAGGCCTTCGAAGGAATGCAGCCGACATTGAGGCAGACGCCGCCCAGGGTGGGGTTCTTCTCCACCAGAATGACGTCCTTGCCGAGTTGGGCGAGCCGGATGGCGGCCACGTAACCGCCCGGGCCTGCGCCGATCACAACCACCTGACACCCGCGGGAAACAGATCCGACAACCATTACAACCTCGCCATCAGCAACATCGGTTGCGATACCAGACGCACGAGGTCGCTCATGAACCTCGCGGCCTCCGCGCCGTCGACATACCGGTGATCGAACGAAAGACTGAGATACATCATCTTGCGGATCGCGATCTCGCCATCCACCACCTCGGGCCGCTCCTTGATGGCGTGCAGCCCGACGATGGCCAGCTCCGGCTGGTTGATGATCGGTGTCGCGAACACTCCGCCCAACGGGCCGATATTGGTGATCGTGCAGGTGCCGCCCTTGAGCTCATCGAGGGTGAGCTGCCGATCGCGGGCGCGTTGGGCCTTGTCGGCGACCTCGGCCGCGATGTCCACCATGTCCTTGCGGTCGGCGTTGCGGATCACCGGCACGATGAGCCCCTGTGGCGTGTCCACCGCGATCCCGATGTTGTAGTACTTCTTGAAGAGGATCTCCTGGCGTTCCTCGTCGACCGAGGCGTTGAAGATCGGGTACTTCTTGAGCGTCGCCACCAGCGCCTTGATGAAGAAGGGCAGCACGGTGAAGCGGACGCCGGTGCGCTCCTCGATCACCGGTTTGGCGCGGCGGTAGTGGTCCATGAGATCGGTGACATCGGCCTCGTCGACGTGGGTCACGTGGGCCGAGTGCTGTTTCGAGTAGCGCATGGCGTTGGCGATGACCTTGCGCAGGTGGGTGATGGGCACCCGCTCCACCTCGCCGTCGACCGTGGCGGCGCTCACCCCTGCGGGAACAGACGCTGTCGCCGCTGGCGCAGGCGCCCGGCCACCGCCCTCGGAGGCGCGTTGAACATCCTCATCCGTGATGCGCCCGCCTGACCCGGAGCCCCGCACGTGAGCGAGATCGACACCCAGCTTGCGCGCCATCGCGCGGGTGCGCGGCGTTGCCAACGGTCTCTTGGCAGCCGCGGTCGCGACCGGGGCCTCGGCCTGCGCCGGTGCAGCCGCGCGCCCATCGGGCTGCGGTTCGGCCGCTGCGGCGGGTTCGCCGCCGGCGTCCTCACCCGGCTCGCCGATGGTCACCAGCGAATCGCCGACAAAGATCGCAGAGTCCGCAGCGACGTGCAGCCGCAACACGGTCCCGGCATTGGGGGACGGGAGCTCCACGACCGCCTTGTCGGTCTCCACCTTCAGCAGCGGTTGATCGACGACGACCACCTCGCCCTCGGCGACCAGCCACTCCACGACCCGCCCCTCGTGAATCCCTTCACCCACATCGGGGAAGTTGAAGACGAACGCCATACTCCTGCTCCTCTTGGTTCGGATCTCTCATTTGTGCGGACACATGATAGCGGGTCGCAGCACGGCGCGCTCAGAAGGCTAGGGTCTTCTCCACCGCCTTGACGATCCGCTCTCGAGACGGCAGATAGAGCTTCTCGCTGTGGGCCAGCGGGAACACCACGTCAAAACCCGCAACTCTTTGTACCGGCGCCATCAGCTGCAACAGCGCGTGTTCGTGAATCTGGGCCGAGATCTCGGCGCCGAAGCCGCCGGTCCTGGGCGCCTCGTGCACCACCACCGCGCGCCCGGTCTTGACCACGCTTGTCATCATGGTCTCGCGATCGAGTGGGTTGAGGGTCCGCAGATCGACCACCTCGGCGCTGACGTTTTGTCGCGCCAGGACCTCGGATGCGTCGAGACAGACGCGGACCATGGCGCCCCACGAGATCAGCGTGACATCGGTCCCTTCCCGGGCGATGGCCGCCTTCCCGATGGGCACGGTGTAGCTCTCCGCCGGCACCGCCTCGCGGAAGGCCCGGTAGATGCGTTTCGGCTCCATGAAGAGGACCGGGTCCTCGTCGCGGATGGCGGAGACCAGCAGCCCCTTGGCATCGTAGGGGTTCGAAGGAACCACCACCTTGAAACCGGGGTGTTGAGGAACAGCGCCTCGTAGCTCTCGGAGTGGTGTTCGGGCGGGTGGATCCCGCCGCCGAACGGCATCCGCACCACCATCGGGCAGGTCAACCTGCCCCGGGTCCGGTTGCGCATCCTCGCCGCATGGGCGAAGAGCTGGTTGATCGCCGGATAGACGAAGCCCATGAACTGGATCTCGGCGATCGGCCGGAAGCCGGTTGCCGCAAGACCCACTGACATCCCGATGATCGCGCTCTCTGCCAGCGGCGTATCGATCACGCGTTCGGCACCGAAGCGCTCGATCAAGCCGTCAGTGGCGCGGAAGACGCCGCCGTCCACCCCGACGTCCTCACCCAGCACGATGACTCGCTCGTCGCGATCCATCTCCTCGAGCATGGCGTCGCGAACCGCCTGGGCGATCGTCAGCTTTTCGGTCGCCACCTCGGGCACCGCGCGAAGTTGGCGATCAGCCTTCGACGAGGTCATGACCGCAACTCCTCGGCCATTGCTGCCATCTGTTCAACCAGGTGGGGCGGCATCTCGTGGTACATGAATTTGAAGATCGCCTCCGGTTCCTGCGGAGTCATCTCCTCCAATATCGTGACCTGCGCTTCGACCCAGGCCTGTGCCTCTTCCAGAAGCACCGCCTCCTGGTCGTCGTCCCACAGGCCCTGTTGTTCGAGATAGCGACGGAGCCTGAGGATCGGGTCGCGACCCTCCCACATCTTGAGCTCGTCATCTGCGCGGTACCTGGTCGCGTCGTCGGCCGTCGTGTGATCGCCGAGACGATAGGTGACGGCCTCGATGAGGCTCGGTCCGCCGCCACTGCGCGCGCGTTCGATGGCTTCGTGCGCCGCCACGTAAACCGCGAAGATGTCGTTGCCGTCGACCTGGATGCCGGGCACCCCGTAGGCGTGGGCCTTCTGGGCCAGGGTCTCGGCCGCCGTCTGTTTGTGGAGCGGCACCGAGATCGCCCACTGGTTGTTCTGGATCACGAACACTGTTTTGGCATCGAACACACCGGCGCAGTTGATCGCCTCGTGGAAGTCGCCTTCCGAGGTCGAGCCGTCGCCACCGAGGGTCACCGCCACCGCGTCCTCGCCACGAAGTTTGAGCGACAGCCCGACACCGGCGCCGTGCTGCCACTGGCTGCCGACCGGCACCGCAACCGGAAAACACCGCACACCTTCGGGGTAGCACGAACCGCGCTCGTCCCCCGCCCAGTAGGCGTAGACCAGGTGCAAGGGCACACCCCGCATGACCATGATCCCGTGCTCGCGAAAGGCCGGTATCAGCCAGTCGTTCTCCGCCATGGCGAGGGCGACACCGGCCTGGACCGCCTCCTGCCCCTTGATCGGCGGCCAGGTCCCCATCCGGCCCTGGCGCTGGAGATTGAGGGCCTTGCCGTCAAAGGTCCGCATCAGGACCATGTCACGATAGAGACCGCGGATCTGGGTAGGGTCGAGTGCCGGCATCAGGTCGCCATCGACCCGGCCTTCCGTATCGAGGATCTCCAGCCTTTCCGTCACCGCTTCATACACCCGCGTCCGAGGCATAGTCTCTCCCCCTGCCGTCATGCTGTCCGCTCTAAGGCAACAACCAAGGGTAGCAGGGTATTTCGGAGGGGAATTTCGGATTTCGGATTTCGGATTTCGGATTTTCCACTCACGCCCTCCGTCGATTACGAAAGTTCGGAGTCGCGTGCATACGGCGATGCATCCTCACGCTGCGGAAACGGCCCGCGTGCGGCGGAGGTGCCATTTTCAATATTGTGGGACACACGAAATTCCACGTCGACCGGAAGATCCGGGCACACAGTGTTGAAGGTGGCACCTCACGGGAAGTGCGCAGGGAAAGCCAATCCTCGAGAACGCTCCTTAAACAGAAACCGGAGCCCACTTCTCGGTCCCGTACGGCGCGAGAAATCTCTCGGGGACCGGCTCGAGTTCCGACGCCGGACCTCGAGACCCAAGAGCATCTCGCGAGGTGCGCGGCAATCGCCTCCCCCACCACCCCCCAGTCGCCGTCCGGAAAGGGCCGGTGCGAGACCCGCATGCCACATCGTCCACCGGAACGCCAAACACCTTGGAGTACATCTCGGCATCGAGCCCGAGGAGAACCGCCGCGTGAATCAACACCGCGCCGCTGCCGTCGAGTCTGGGCGCAACCGACCGCCTTCTTGCCGTCGACCACAAGGGTGTCGGCGAGTTGGTCGAGGAAGCAGATCGGCGACCGCACCCGGCTCGCGCGCCGCGGCTCGGCGACCCGCGAGACGTCGGCGCCGACCGACCGCAGAGCGGGCTCGAGCACGTTCAGAAAACGATCGTAAAGACTGATGATCCCCTGCGCCCAGAGGTGGGACTGCGGCAACGCCAGCCCCACACCGAGATCGCCCTTGTGGACCACGCCGGTGCCGCCCGTGAGCCGTCGCAGGACGGGCATCCCCCGCGACCGGCACCACTCGAGATCCACGTCGGTGGCGGCCTGGCCGTAACCGAGGACCACTACCGGCCCTCTCCACGAGGTCAGGAAGAGGCTGATCTCGCCGTCGGCCGCGCGTTCGATCAACTGAGCCTCGCGTGCCAGGTCGGCCACGGGAGGCCCTTCGGACAGGTAGAGGTTCAAGACCGGTTCACCACTCATGGAAACGATTGAACCACAGACCGGCGAATCGGGTGATAATCACTGCGGGGAGCAACTACTCATGTTCTGTGCCAACCGCCAGTGTCCCGACTTCGAAATGAACGGCCGCCACGGTGAATACCGGGAGGGCATCACTCAGTGTCCGTACTGCGGCGAACAGCTGGTGGTAGAGGACCCGGCGGCGGTTGCGGTTCAGGCTGATGACGTCGCCGACGAGATCACGGAGCCCCAGGGATGCTGTCGTGGCGCTGAGCCGATGTCGGCCGACGATGCCCACGCCGACCTCGAACCGGTCTTCGAGACCTCGGACCCCACCGAGGTCCCGGTCGTGCGGTCCTTCCTCGATGCCCAGGGCATCCCCCACGTCGTGGTTGGCGAGGAGCGCTTCGACGCCTTCCGCGGCAGCCTGTCGCCCTTCCGTTTCAACCCGCGCGCCGGCGTCGTCGCCTTCCTCGTGCCCTCGGAGTACGCGGACGTGACGCGCGAGCTCCTGGTCGAGCTCGAGGAGACCGACAGCCCCGACTCGTGAGCGGCGGCGTTACACTCCCATCCAGGATGGAGGTAGCCATGCGTCGTCTGCCGGCAGTTTTCTTGGCACTCGTGTTGGTTGTCCCCGGAGTGGTCGCGATGGCCGACGACGGGCAGCTCAAACGGCCCACCATCGAGGCTGTCTTCGATGAAAACGCGCTCGAACTGGAGGAACTCGACAACCTGATGTGGCTGCCCGACGGCAGGCACGTCATCTACTGGACCTCGAAGGGCGAAGCGAGCGTGCTCTGGCGGCAATCCGTCACAACCGGCGAGAAGACTCGACTCGCCGATTGGACTGCCGTACTCGAGCAACTCTCAGCACAGCGACCGGAGTGGAAGAAGCCCAACCCGGGCGACGTCAACAGCTCGGCGTCCGGTCGCACGACCCCGGTGCTGTCGCCCGACGGTTTGACCCTGGCCGGCGGCCATGCGGGTGATCTTTATCTCTTCGAGCTCGCCAACGGCGAGGCGCGATTCCTGACCGGGGACGCCGAACAGGAGATCTTCCCCGCCTTCAGTCCGGACGGTACAAAGATCGGATTCAACAGGAGCGGCGACACCTTCTGGCTGGACCTGGCCTCCGGCGTGGTTCACCGGGTGACCGATCGCGGCGGCAAGAAGTTCCTCCTCAACGGCGTCGCCGACTGGGTCTACCAGGAAGAACTCGACGTCGAACGCAGCTACTGGTGGTCGCCCGATGGCGCCCGCATCGCATTCCTCCAGTTCGACGAGACCCCGGTCGGCATCGTCCCCATCACCGGCGATGCCATGCCCTACCCGGACCTCGAGCAGCAGTGGTATCCGAAGGCCGGCTCCGCCAACCCGGTAGTGCGGCTCGGAATGGTCGGGCTTAACGGCGGCGAGCCGCGGTGGATCGATACCGGAGAGGGCGACTTCTACCTGCCGCGGGCCGGCTGGACCCCCGCAGGTGAGGTCTGGGTGCAGAAGCTCAACCGGGATCAGAATGTGCTCGACCTGATGGTCGCCGATCCCACGACCGGGGCGACCCGGACTCTCGTCACCGACACCGACCCTGCGTGGATCAACGTGCGCGACGACCTGGTTTTCCTCGACGACGGACGTTTCCTGTGGACGTCGGAGCGCGACGGCTGGCGCCACCTCTATCTCTACGGTCCGGACGGCACGCTCGAGAGACGCCTGACCTCCGGCGAGTGGCAGATCGACAAGTGCTACGGAGTCGACGCTTCACAGTCCGCCGCCTTCTTCCAGGCCAACCTCAGTGATCACCGACACCGCCACCTCTACCGGATCGATCTTGACGGCGGCAAAGTCATGCTCCTCGGCAACCAACCCCGTGGAACCCACGCGGGCTCGTTGTCGCCCGACGGAGCGCTGCTGGTCGATCTCTGGTCGACCCTCGACACACCGCCGAGGGCCGATCTGGTCGCGGCCGACGGAAAGGTCCTCAGGCGGCTCTGGGAGTCTGGCGCCGAGCTGACCGGCTGGGACCTGCTGCCCGTGGAGGCGGGATCGATCAAGAGCGCCGACGGTACCGAGCTCTCCACGCTGCTCGTCCGGCCACGAAATTTCGACCCGGCACAACGCTACCCGGTGGTGCTCTATGTATACGGCGGCCCCAATTCTCAGGGCACCGCCGACCGCTGGAACTCGGCCATCCACAACACCTATCGACTCTTCGCCGAATCGGGCATCGCGACGTTTCTGGTGGACAATCGGGGCACCTGGGGCCGGGGCCACGCCTTCGAGGCCATCGTCCACCGGCGTCTCGGTGAGTACGAGGTCGCCGACAACCTGGAAGCAGCCCGATGGCTCAAATCACAGCCGTGGGTCGACCCCGACCGGATCGCCGTCTATGGCGGGAGCTATGGCGGCTACATGACGCTGTTGCTGATGCTCCAGGCGCCGGAGGTCTTTCGCGCCGGTATCGCCTACGCCCCGGTCACCGATTGGCGTCTCTACGACACCATCTATACCGAGCGCTACATGGACACCCCGCAGGACAATCCGGAGGGGTACAAGGTGTCGGCGCCACTGGAGTACACCGACAACCTCTCTGGGGCGCTCCTGTTGGCGCACGGCGCGATGGACAACAACGTCCACCTGCAAAACACCCTGCAACTCATCGGCAAGCTCGCCGCCGCTGATAAGGTCTTCGAATTCATGATCTACCCGCGGACGCGGCACGGAATTCGCCGCTCCAGATTCGCGCCCCACTTTCACCGCCTCAAGATCGATTTCTTGAAGCGGAATCTCCTTGAAAATTCCGGAGGAATGATTCAATGCTTTTGTATTTTGAAGTCCACTCATTTACCGATGAAGTGTTTCATGGAAACCCCGCTGGGGTCTGCCCTCTCGACGAATGGATCGACGACGAGATGATGCAGAAAATAGCCAAGGAAAATGGTCTCTCAGAAACTGCATTTTTTGTGCCTGGAGATGGCGGATTCGATCTCCGGTGGTTTACGCCGTCGATGGAGGTAGACCTCTGCGGCCACGCCACACTGGCCAGCGCTTACGTGCTCTTCGATCACCTCGGGTATGAGGGCGAAAGCATCCATTTCAATACCCAGAGCGGTACGTTGAGAGTGTGGAAACAAGGGTCGGCTTTCGTCATGGATTTTCCATCGCGACCCGCAAAGCGTATTGAGCCACCTCTCCATCTCAAGAACGCGTTTGATTTACCTCTCGAAGACGTCTTTAAATCACGCGATTATATGGTCGTTTTCGACTCCGAGAAAACCGTTCGCGAGCTGCGCCCGGATATGGCCGAACTCGAACAGCTGGATTGCACCGGAATCATCGTCACCGCCCCGGGCGAGGACGTGGACTTCGTGTCCCGGTTTTTTGCGCCAGGGGCTGGAGTCCCCGAAGACCCGGTGACGGGATCGGCACACTGCACGCTGACACCGTACTGGGCTGCCATCCTGGGAACGACCGATCTCGCGGCACGACAGGTCTCCGAACGCGGCGGCGAGCTCGCCTGCCGTTTGGTCGATGACCGGGTCCACATCGCCGGCCGGGCGGTGTTGTACGCCCGCGGTTTCTTGAACATCGGTTGAGGGGTGCCCGTGGCGGACGACATTCTCGATCTCAACCGACGCGCCTGGAACGCGCTGGTCGAAAAGGGCAACCGCTGGACGGTCCCGGCGGGGCCGGAAGAGATCGCAGCCGCCCGCAGCGGCCGGTGGGAGATCGTGTTGACGCCGACCCGCCCGGTCCCGCCGGAGTGGTTTCCCGACCTCGAGGGCGCCCGGGTCCTCTGCCTCGCCTCGGGTGGTGGTCAGCAGGGACCGATCCTCGCCGCCGCCGGTGCCGAGGTCGTGGTCTTCGACAACTCCCCCCGGCAACTCGATCAGGACCGGATGGTCGCTTCGAGAGAGGGCCTCACGATCGAGACCGTCGAGGGCGACATGGCCGACCTCGGCGTCTTCGCCGACCGGATCTTCGATCTGATCGTGCATCCGATCTCGAACTGTTTTGTCCCCGACCTCGTACCGGTGTGGAGCGAAGCCTATCGTGTGCTGCGAACCGGGGGCGCCCTGCTCGCGGGCTTTACCAACCCCGTTCGCTATCTGTTCAACGAGGACATCGAATACAGCTCCGACCTCCTGTACGTGGTCAACACCGTCCCCTACTCGGACCAGGAACAGCTCACCGACGAGCAGAAGGACCGCTATATGGCTGAAGGAGAGCCCTTCGAGTTCGGACACACTCTGGAAGACCAGATCGGCGGGCAGCTCGAAGGCAGGCTTCGTGCTGGCGGGCTTCTATGAAGACCTGTATCCGCCGGATGAGGACAAGCTTTCCAGACACATCCCGTCTTTTGCCGCGACCCGCGCGCTCAAGCTGTGACGATGCGGCGACACGACAAGGAGATCAATTCGCGGGCCGAGATCGACGCCGTCATCCAGGGCGCCGATGTCTGCCGTCTGGCCCTCGCCCGAGACAACGAGCCCTACCTCGTGCCGGTTTCATTCGGTTACGACGGTGAGAGCGTCTACTTCCACACCGCCCCAAAGGACGCAAGATCGATTTCATCGAAGGCGAACAGTCGCGTCTGTTTCGAGTTCGAGAGCCAACGTCGCCCTGGTGCAGAACCCCGACGACGCCTGCGCCTGGACCTTCAGTTTCGAGTCCGTCATCGGCTACGGAACGGTGACCGAGCTGGTCGCACCCGAGGACAAGAACCACGGCCTCAACCAGATCATGCTCCACTATTCGGGGCGCGAGTGGGACATCCCGGAGCACCGGACGGCCACCACGAGGGTGTGGCGGATCGACATCGAGTCCGATCACCGGCAAGAGGTCGGAGGAGAAGGCCGAAGGGGTAGGAGGCGCATGCCCAGGTTCGCCTGACCGTTCAAAAAGGCGTAGGCGGGTCCTTCAGGGCCCGCCACCACTGTCGGTCATTCCGAATGCCTCCGTCGGGCGGGCCGTAAACGACCCGCCTACGCCGTTCAGAAACTCGCACCAGCATGTCCTTGCGCGCCCTTCCCGTGAGGAGCCACCTTGCCGCTGCGTGCCCGATCGCCCGGCACGCGAGACGCGTGTCCGCACAAGAAGCACCTCCGCCGCACGCGACTCGTGTGCAGCGCGCTCTGCCGGCATGAGCACTCGAACGTATCGAGCATCGAGTTCTGGAAAAAATCCCCCGCCCTTTCGAGCAGGGGAAAATCCGAAATCCGAAATCCGAAATCCGAAATTCCTAATTCCTAATTCCTAATTCCTAATTCTGCTAGAACCGATACAGCACCGTCATCCGCAGATTCCGTCCCGGCTCCGGTCGATTGTTGTAGGGCTCGTTGTAGAGCTTGTCGGTGAGGTTTTCGAGAGCGAGCATCACGCCGAGCCCGAAGTCAAAGTCGTAGCCTCCCCGGAGGGCGAACACGGTGAAGCTCGGGGTCCCGGTCTCGAAGCGTGGGTCATCGGTTGGCAGCCGGGTCTGGCTGTCGAGCCAGCGCATGTTGGCCTCGGTCCACCAGCGAGCGCGTTGGTAGCGCACGCCGAGGATCACCTTCATCGGCGGGATCGACGGCAGGGGCTCGTTGGTGATGTTGTTGTCGCCCTCGATCAGGGCAAACGACCCGAAGGCCGTCCACCACCTGGCGAAGATGGCTTCAAGGTCAAGCTCGATGCCCTTGATGGTCGCCTTTTCGACGTTCTGCAATTGGGCGGCGTCAAGCCCCGGGATCGGGCTTTCGGAGGGATCGAGGAACTCGAGGGCAATGAAGTTGTTGAGGTCGTTGTAATAGACGTTCAGACCGCCCGAATAGCGGTCGTACCGCACTTTGAAGCCGACCTCGTAGTTCCACGAGGTCTCGGAGTCGAGGAAGGGATTCTGCAGGATAAAGGTGTCGCCGGTGCTCGCGAGACCGATGAATGACCGCTCCTGCAGGTTGGGGGCGCGGAAGCCGCGGGCGATCAACCCCGTTACGTTGACATGCTGCGCCACTGCCCAGACGAGACCGAGGTTTCCGGCCAGCGCCGTCTGGTTGATGTCGAACTGCTCGCCGGTGTAGCGCGGGTCGTCGTCAGTGACAAAGCTGAAGTCGTCGCCCCTGAGACCGGCGTTGAGCGTGAAGCGCTCGCTGAGGGTGATCTGGTCCTCGACATAGAGCCCCATCCCACGCTGGTGGCTGTTGGGGACCGTGACCTCGTCGCTCGGCGGCGTGAACGTTGATTCAGACAACGCATTGTCGTGGAGCTTGTCCTGGTAGAAATCGAGACCGAAGGTGAGGTGGTGCTCCCCCAGGTCGGCGATCGACTGGGCGTTGAAACCGAAAGTCTTGATCAGGGACTGGGTGTACTGGTTGGATTTGAAAAAGCCGAAGTCGAAGTTGCGGATGCTCTCCTTGTCGATCTCCTGATACCAGGTGCTGAGAACGATGTCGTTGAGCCCCCACACCGGGCCCGACTCCCACGCCAGCGAAACCTTGTCGCGGTTGAAATTCGGGAACGAAATGTCAATCCCAGAGGTTTCGGGATCGTAGCCCGGAAAGCCGACGTTCTTCGTCCGCACCACCTCGGCATTGACCCGCAACACGCCCTGGTCGCCGGTGAGAAAGCGGAAGTTGCCGTTGAAGCTGGTCTGCTCCATGCCACTGTTGGGGACGACGTTGTCCGACAGCACGAAGTTTTCGTAGCGCGGGTCTTCGGAAGCTCCGTCCGCAGCCGTGTAGTTGCCGACGTCTTCGACGGTCCCACCGACAAAGAATGAAAAGCCCTCGCCAGTCCCTGAAACCGATGCGCGGAACTGCTGGCTATCGGAGGTGCTGGCGTATTCGTAAGCCGCATCACCGGTAATCTTGAAGCCTTGACCCCCGAGATCGGGTTTGCGGGTAATGATGTTGACCACGCCCCCGATGGCGTCCGAACCGTACTGAACTGACGCCGGCCCGCGAAGAACCTCGATCCTCTCCACATCGGCGAGGTTGACCAGCGCCGGCTGGATGCCCGCAAAGTCGGTAGATTCACGGGCATTGTTGAGCCGCTGACCGTCAACCAAGATGAGGACCCGGTTCGAAGTCAGACCGCGGATCACGGGAATGCCGCGGAACGGACCCTCGCCCTGAACCTCCACACCCGGGATCTGCTTGAAGAGGTCGGCCATCTTCTCCGGTTGCTGTCTCTCGATCTGCTCGCGGGTCAGAACCGAGATCGGCACCGGGGTCTCGCCGGACAGCTGCTCCTGGCGGCCCGCGGTGACCACCAGTTCATCCTTGAACAGCAACCCCTGTTCGGCAGCGGCCTTTTCCTCCTCTGTCTGTTCGTTCTCCACAGCAGCCGGTTTCTCGGGCTCGGCTTCCTGGGCAAGACCGGGCGCCGCCGTCGATATCAACACACCACACATCAGACTCTGAAAAATGGTTCTCACCATCATGAGGACTCCCTGGAGACTGGTCTACGGGGCCGTCGAGGCGCCGCGAATCACCGGATCTTAGAGAAGAATTCACGAACTTTGTGCTTATTTCCCAAGGTTTTACGCTCAGGTGACAGAATGCACCCGCCCGCCCGGATGCTCGATGCTCGATGCTCGATGCTGGATCCGGAAAAGACTGCTCGATGCGAGCCGCGTGCGGCGGAGGTGCCATTTTCAATATTGTCGGACGCTCGGACAATCCCGCCGGCAGGATGTTTCGGGCCAGACAATGATGAAGGTGGCTCCTCACGGGAAGGGCGTCCGCAAAGACATGCCGGTGCGGAGTTTCTGAGAGGCGTAGGCGGGTCGTTCACGCCGCCACCACTCGCGTTCCAAGCGTCCCGCGGGCAGGCCCTGAAGGACCTGCCTACGACTTTGATTGGCGACCATGGATGACCCTGAAGGGTGTAGGCGGGTCGTTCACGGCCCGCCCGTCGGCAGCGGCTACCGCTTCATCACCTGGTCGAGCTGTCGGAACTCCAGCGGCCACCCTCCGGCAGGAGGCTCGAGAAGGAGTCGGAGCCGAACCACTCCTCGTCGCCGGCGTAGGTGGGGACCACTACTCGCTGGAATCGCGCCAGGATTTCGCGATCGGGCACTGTGCGTTTCGCCTCGAGTTCGACTCGGCGTTTTTCCGTGCCCTCGAGACCCGCAAAGAAACCCTTCGCCGCCCGCAGTTGCATCAGCAGAAAACCGTCCTCGAGGGCTGGGCTTCCGGCCCGTGGGCCGAGAGCGATGCGCGCCAGCAGGTGACGTGCGCTGGCGACCCAGCCGGTCTCGCGCACCCTTCGGGCCCAGCGGCCCTGCAGCGAGGCGGAGTCGCCACCCTCGCTGAAGGGATCCGACACCGCCCGCTCGAGATCAGGACGTTCGCTGGCGAAGGCCGCCAGACGGTGCAGGAAGGTCGCATACACCACCGACCCGAAGGCCGCCCGGCATTCGTCATCCGCGCAGGCGTGAAAGGTGCGCAAGGCGTTGCGCTCGTACAACACGCCGCGGCGAAAATCGCCGAGCCCGGCAGAAGTGGCCGCACCACGGTGGCGGGCGGCCGCGTCCGGACAGGCCACCACTTCCCGGCCCGTCGCCCACAGGCGCCAACCGAGATCAACGTCCTCGAAATAGGCAAAGAGCTCGCGGTCAAAACCGCCGCTGCGCACCCAGTCCTCTCGGCGGATGGCCATGTTGCCGCCGCAGGCAAAGGGCATGGCCTCCCCTGCCGCCGGGAGATCAACCTCCGCTGTCGGGAAGCCCTGACCGACCTGAAATGCGTGGCAGTCGAAGGTCACCACGCCGCGCACGAAATCGTGGCGCTTCCCGTCCCAGGTCAAGAGCCGGCCGGCGCTCGCCGCCGCATTCGGGTGAGCGGCCAGGCTCTCGAGGTGTCCTTCGACAATGCCTTCGTCCGCCGCCGCATCGTCGTTGAGAAGAACCAGCACCTCGCCGGTCGCCGCCGCGGCTCCGAGGTGGACGCCGCCCGCGAACCCGGTGTTGGTGTCCGACCGGACGACCCGCACCCACGGGAAACGGCGTTCGACCACGTCTCCACAGCCATCCGCCGAACCGTTGTCCACCAGGACCACCTCGACGTCGCTGCGATGTGAATACCGGGTCAGCGAACCGAGGCTATCATCGAGATGATGGGCGCCGGCATGGACCACGACGATGACGGAGGCCTTCACCGGCTTCCCGCCTGCCGCCGCAGCCGGCGCTGAATACGCCGCAACAGAGATTCTTCGGCCGACACCTCGCCGGGTGCGAGCGCGTCGAATCGCTCGCGGTCGGGGTCGCGCCATGGGCTCTCGGCGAACCGCAAAAGCGGCGCAGCCACCTGCTGCCAGCTGCGGTCCGCCGCCCACCGGCGGGCGGCCGCTCGCGCTCTCGACCGGGCGGTCTCGTCAGCGAGCAGGGAACAGATCGCCGCAGCGAGCGCTTCGGCGTTCCCAGCGGGCACCACCACCCCTGCCCCCTCTTCCTCGACGACGCGGGCCATGGTACCGCCGGCGGTCACCACCGCCGGCAGTCCGAGCCACATCAAGTCGACCAGCCGGGTGCGCAGGCTGAGGTCGGTCTCGAGACCGGGACGGTGAGTGACGACCGCCAAATCGCTGACCTGCGGCAACTCGAAACGGCGGTCGAACGGCCGCCACGGCTCGAAGCGCACCGTAGTGCCGAGCCAACCCTGCTTCTTTGCCCGTTTTCTGACGCGCTGGGCAACCGAGAGCGGTGTCAGCTCCGGGTGCGGGTGCTCGACAAACACGATGACCGCGCCGGGATGGCGTCCGAGCACCGCCGGTAGCGCGTCGAGAACCACGTCGGGGTCATACCAGTCGTAGATGCCCCCGAAGTACAGCACCGGTGCGTCGGCATCGACGCCCGGCAAGACCCCGTCGCGTTGCGGCGGTTCTGGAGGTGCTTCACCCGGCGTCCCGAACGGTAGTTCGACGATGAGGCGGGCCAGGGTCGGGTCGGCCTCGAGTGCCATCGGGTTCACCCGCCCGAGGGCGGTCAACCAACCGAGGTAGTAGAGCCGCTGCTCCTCCGACGAACACAAAAAGAAGTCTCCCCGGGCCATCTGCAGACGCCAGGTGGCGTGATCGGTGCGAAAGGGCTCCAGACCCAGGTCGCGGTGGTAGTGCATGTTCTCCACCAGAAACGGGTCGTAGAGATCGACCACCACCGGGAGGTCGTCGCGTTGCGAGAGATAGTGGTTGCCGAGGTGGGCGTGCAGCAGCACCCAGTCGTGGCTTTCGGCCTGTTCTCCCAGCCTCTCCGGTTCCGCCTGCACAACTCGCAGTCGCTCGTGGAGGAGTCCGGCCTCGGCGGGCTCGTTGGGGATGGCGACCGTCACCTCGTGCCCCGCGTCGGCGAGGACCGTCGCAAGGGTCATGAAACGGGAGCCGACACCTGCCGTGACGGCCCGCACCGGTTCCGGACAGATAAGAAACGCTCGGCTCATCGAACAGGGCCTGGTGTTTTCGGGCTGAATGCTGACAGTGCTTTCACGGCTGATATGGTACCAGCACGGTGATACTATCCTCAGAAGAGGGAGAAATCTTGCGCATGGATCTCGCACCACCGGGCGTTACCACGCAGGTGTCCGCCAATTCGGCGCTGGTCATCGCCCCCCATTTCGACGACGACGTGCTCGGGTGCGGCGGTCTGATTGCCCAGTTGACCGCCGCCGGCGCCAAGGTGGGCGTCCTCTTTCTCGCCGACGGCTCTGGCGGGGTCGAAGAGATCGCCGACCGCGACGCGTACGCCCAACGCCGGCACAAAGAGGCTGCCCGCGGGCTGAAGATCCTCGGTGTCACCGATATCGAATTCCTGGATCTGCCCGACGGTTCTCTGAGCGCACACGTGGACGAAGCCGCCGAAGCCGTCCGCCGCGCCCTGGTGGCCCGCCGGCCGGACCTTCTACTCGCCGTCTCCCCGTTGGAGATCAGCGCCGACCACCGGGCGGCATTCGCCGCCACCCATGCCGTCCTGTCGGGGCTGCGAGGCGGCACCGACCTCGACGCCGCGGTCGATGGGCTCGAGATCCTCCTCTACGAGGCCAACCACCCGGCGTTTCCGGATGTCTTAGTGGACGTCAGCGACAAGGTCGACCTTGTCCGGAGCGCCATCGAGGCCCACGCCAGCCAGCTCGAGCTCCACAACTACCGGGAGGTGACGCTCGGTTTGCGCTCGCTGCGCACGGCGTCGCTTTCTCCCGTGGTCACGGCTGCCGAGGGCTATCGCAGGCTGACAGTCCAGGATTTCGTGACCTCCAGCCGCGCCGGCATGATCCGCCGTCTCGGCGGCGTGCCCGAACTTCACGACGTGGACGATGGACCAACGATCAGCGTCGTAGTCCGCACCAAAGATCGTCCGCAGCTGCTCGCCCAGGCCCTGGAGAGTCTGGCCGCCGGAACCTACCGCCGTGTCGAGGTGGTGCTGGTCAACGACGGCGGCAAGCCACCGTCGGTTCGTGACGGTTTCCCCTTTCCGGTGGTGCTGGTCAACCTGCCAAACAACCTCGGTCGCGCCGCAGCGGCCAACGCCGGGGTCGACAAGGCGACCGGAGAATGGGTCGCCTTCCTCGACGACGACGACCTCGCTGAACCCGAACACCTGGCCACTCTGGCGGGTTTGAGTGCCGCCGCCGGGACGCCGGTGGTCTACACCGACGCCGCGGTCGGGGTCTACGAGTTGGACCCGCAGAGCGGGTGGCGCGAGGTCGCGCGCCGATTGCCCTACAGCCGCGACTTCGACCCCGAGCTCCTTCTGTTCGACAATTACATCCCGTTCAACACGCTGTTGATCGAACGCAGACTGTTCGAGGAGATCGGCCCCTTCGACACCGGGCTCGAGTTTTTTGAAGACTGGGACATGCTCATCCGGCTCGCCGCGGCGGCGCCGTTCCACCACTACCCGCAGGTCACCGCCGAGTACCGTCACTTTCGCGGTGGCGACCACATCCTCGGCGAACGGCCCACCGAGAGGGCAGACTTCCTCACCATGAAGGCCAGAATCATCAAAAAGCACCGGGAGCGGCACCGCCCGGAGATCACCGCCCGGGTGGTCGACCGTTTGCGGGCGGAGACGATCGTCGCAAAGGACTCGGCGGATTTCCGCGCGGCCGAGCTCGAGACGGAGCGCCATCGGTTCAACCGGGAATGCGCCGTCCTCAATGAAGCACTCGACAAACACCGGGTCGCTCTCACCGAGCAGTCCGAAAACGCGGAACAACTCCACGCCGAGATCGAGCGCCTCAACGGCCTCATCAAGCAGATGGAAGCCACCAAGGCGTGGAAGCTCCACCGCGCCCTGGAGCGCCTCCGCGGACGCGGATAGCGCTGAGCCATTTGCTTTTAGCTGTTAGCTGAGCCTCTTGTAAAATTCACATTCAGAGGCGGGGCAGGCCCCGCCACTCCAAGGGAATGTACTTTGTGGGTAGGGGCGGCACCTGTGCCGCCCGGCCTCGATCAGGCGCTATAAGTCCGATATCGGCGCAATATTTCGAATTTGCAAGAAGCTCAGCTGGTCGCCAGGGGCCCTTGCGATGTTCGCGATCGACCGATCGCGAAAAACCCCCGCCCGGATGGGCGGGGGCAATTCCGAATTCCGAATTCCGAATTCCTAATTCAATCAGGCTCCGTACTGCTTGATCGCCGCGTCGAGTCGCGGCAGCAGAACGTAGATAAAGCCGGCAACCCCGAGGATCGCCACGGCCACGATGACGAACATCATGGTCGAAGGTTCAAGCCCACTGATAAAGCCCGAGAGCTTGTTTCCGATGGCTGTGGCGAGGAACCACCCACCCATCATCAGACCGACCAGCCTCTTCGGCGCCAGTTTGGTCACCAACGAGAGTCCCATCGGTGACAGGCAGAGTTCGCCGAAAGTGATGATGATGTAGTAAACCACCAGCCACATCATCGCTGTCTTGATCGCGCCGTCATGACCCACGAAAGACGCAAGGGCCATGACGAGAATCGAGACCGTGGTAATGACCATTCCGTAGAAGATCTTGCGTGCGGTTGAGACCGCACGTCCGCGGCGAGCCAACATCGCAAAGAACCACACCACCACCGGTGTCAAGGCCACCACGAATACGGGGTTGAGAAGTGCCGTGATCATCTCGGCATTTACCAGTCGTACGTATTTGCCCGGCTCGAGTATTGGCGTTGCCTCGTCCGTGTTGGCGTAGACGGCGTCAAAGGTGGCCTGCGTCACCAGCAGAACGGGAACCGTCCTGCCCTCCAGGGTCCGTCCGAGGATCACCTCTCTCGAAGCCTTGGCGTTTTCCGGCTCAAGAATGACGCTGGTTGTGGTCACGCCGTGAGCATCCTTCGAAGTCACGAGCCTGACGTTGCTGTCGGCATACACCCCACAGGCCAGAGACCGTTCACTATCGGGAAACTCGGACGGATCGAGAACCTTGACGTTGTGTCCGGGAATTTGCTCATAGCTCTGAATCAACGACTGGGTCAGAATACGCGCTCCGAACATGGATTCTGTGTCCGCATCCACAATGACCAGGGTTCTTTGATCAGGTCGCGGGAGCTTGTTGCTCGCGTTCGAAAAGTATGAAGGCATGGCCTTTTGCGCGTAGAAGTCGGTCTGGTTCGGAATCCATTCCGCCTTCCGATTTGTGTTGTTTTCGGCGAAAACGGTCATCAGACCGCCGCTGAGGTGCAAGACCATGAAAAATGCGCCGCCCGCCACAAAAACGGGAATCAGGGCCGCCAACCCCGGCTTTTCCTCCGGCGTCGCGCGTTTCGCCAACATCACGAAATACGCCATGATGGGCAGCATGCCCACGAGGAATGCGAAGGTCACGGTTCCGATGGTATTGACGACGAATGGGAGGTACTCACCGATAAAGTACCCCGCGACGCCAAAGACGGCAGCGGGTACCAGAATCGTCATGACGATCTGTTTCATCGTGACATCGTCCGGCCCGGGCTCCGAAATGGGCGGATCGGCGACCGCCAGCCCCTTCCATTTGACAGTGAGGATCGCGACCGAAATCAGAAGCCCGACTCCGGCTGCGGTAAAGGCCAGGTTGAAGCTCCACAGGTTTCGCAGTGGGGCGGCCAACAGAGCTGCTGCGGACGCTCCGATATTGATACCCATATAAAAGATGTTGAATCCCGCATCGCGTCTCGGATCTCCCGGTTCGTACAGGTTTCCCACCATTGCCGAGATATTCGGTTTGAACAGACCGTTGCCGAGACACAGGAGCACCAGGCCCGCGTAAAAGGTCGGCATGCTCCGGACCCCAAGGGAAAAATACCCTACTGCCATCAAGAGACCACCGATGAACACCGACTTACGAAAACCGAGATATCGATCAGCGATCATGCCACCCAGAAACGGCGTGAAATAGACGAACGCGAGATAGGTTCCGTAGATCTCGCCCGCGGTGGCGTTGGACAGTGCCAGTCCCCCACGCTCGGTATCGATGATGTAGAGGTACAAGATGCCGACCATCATGTAGAAACCCAGACGTTCCCACATCTCGGTGAAGAAAAGCGCCTTCAGGCCCTTCGGGTGTCCAATCGCCATATAGTTCATTCTCCCTTGAAGTGATGGGTCCACGAACCACCCTCGGGTCGCGGTAGCGGCATCGTACCGTATCCCTGAACGCCACCAAACGGATCGGGAGTCCATCAACTCGCCAGATAGAGCCCAGCACCGGGCCCGAGGGGCAGTCCCAGCAGGAGCCAGATCACCAGCAGCACCATCCACGACAGCAGGAACGCGATCGAGTAGGGCAGCATCGTGGCGATGACCGTGCCCAGACCGGCCTTTGGGTCGTACCTCTGCACGAACGCCACGATCAGGGCGAAGAAGGACATCATCGGAGAAATCAGGTTCGTCGAGCTGTCGCCGATGCGATAGACGCCCTGCACCAGTTCCGGCGTGTAGCCCAGCAACATGAACATGGGGATGAACACCGGCGCCATGAACGCCCACTTGGCCGAGGCGCTGCCCATGCAGAGGTTGAGAACCGCCGCCAGAAGAAGGAAGGCGAGCATCAGCGGTATCGGGCCCAGGCCCGACGCCTTCAGGAAGTCGGCGCCGTTGATGGCGAAGATCATCCCCAGGTTGGTGTACTTGAAGTAGGCCACGAACTGGGCGGCAAAGAAGACGAGCACCACGAACAGGCCCATGGACTGCATCGACTCCTTCATGCCGGTCACGACGTCGGCGTCGCTCTTGAACGTGCCGGCGGCGATGCCGTAGGCCAGCCCGGCCAGGAGGCCGCCCAGGAAGATGAAGGTGACGATCCCGTGCATGAACGGAGAGTGCAGGACGCTGCCGGTCTCCGCGTGCCGCAGGAAGCCCCCCTGGGGCACGAGCCCGATCAGAACGATCGCCAGCAGGAACAGGCTGACGATCAGGGCCCACAGCAGCCCGCGCTTCTCCGCCACGCTCAGACCGCCGTAGTTCCTCCGCCCCGGCCTCCACCGCGCCCTCATACGCGCCGAGACGCGGGACGACGATCTTCTCGGTGACCCAGGTGCCGACTCCGGCGATGAGGAAGGTCGACACCACCATGAAGTAGTAGTTGCAGGCCGGAGTGATGCTGTAAGCCGGGTCGATGATGCGCGCCGCCTCCTGGCTGATTCCGGCCAGGAGCGGGTCGATCGTGCCCAGCATCAGGTTGGCGCTGAAGCCCCCCGAGACGCCGGCGAATGCCGCCGCCAGCCCGGCGATCGGGTGGCGCCCCACCGACATGAAGATGATCGCGCCCAGGGGCACGAGCAGGACGTAGCCCACGTCGCTGGCCATGTTGGACATCACGCCGGCCATGACGATCACGAAGGTCAGCAGCCGGCGCGGGGCCGCGTGCACAGCCAGTCTGAGACCCGTGCCAATCAGGCCGCTCTTCTCGGCCACGCCGATACCCAGCATGGCCACGAGGACCGTGCCCAGGGGAGCGAAGCCGGTGAAGTTGACGATCGTGTTTTCGAGAATCCAGTGCAGCCCGTCGCGGGAGATCAGGTTGATCGGCCGGACTAGGACGTCGTCCATCGGGTTGACCGCCGTGAGCTTCAGCTCGCTGAACAGCCAGGAGAGCAGGACGATCCCCAGGGCGAAGATCGCAAACAGGGTCGCCGGATGCGGAAGCGCGTTGCCGACCCTCTCGACCGCGGAGAGGAATCTCGAAACAGGAGGGGCGCCCTCGGGAGGATCGATTTCGCTCCGTCGCAGCGGACACCTTCTGAGACGCTGAAACGGCGACGGCACAGATCGATTCTACATCGGCCTCGGTGTTCGTCACATCATTTCCCTCGCCACCTTGACCAATGCAGCATTTCCGCCGGCGTTGCAGTCATCGAAACAGCATCCGAACGCGTAATTCAGGGCGCCGCAATACCGCATTCCCGGTGCCGCACCAACTCATCAGACTGTCTCAGCAATATTCCAACATAAATCGGAGTTGGTCGATTAGGATGTGACGATACATGGCAAAGGAGACAACAACCATGAAGACCCATCAAAAATCGGTGTCAACAGCTCTTCTCGTTGCGGCCTGCGCCGCGACCATCTTGATTTCGGGAACCAACTCAACCGCGCAGGAAAACGCCGAAGGCAAGGCCCACTTGTCCTTCCCCGGCGAGTACGTCCGTCGCGTCCAGAACGACCAGGCGGTCACCGTCCTCGGCTACCGCACGGCGAACGCTTCCATCGGCCAGGAATGGCTGATGGTCGAGATCTCGATGACTGTGCTCCCCGGCCACAATATGACCCTCAAGCGCGACGATTTCTGGCTGACGACGCCCGACGGAAGCAGGGTCGACCTCGCCACCCAGGAGGAGTTCAACAAGGGTTCGGGGGCGGTGCGCGCTCTGGACGCCCGTGCCAATATCAGCCGCGACTCTTTGAACTACCTCCCCAAACAGGCCAACATCCCCTGCCGCATCGGTTTCTTTTCTGACGCCTCAACGCCCGCGCGCGGTCTCACCTACACCCAGTTCAGCATGAACCCCGACAGCGCATGCGGCGGCCGGCTCTACTGGATCATTCCCGACGGCATCAAGTACGGCCGGCACTTCCTCAATATTCAGCTTCCGGATCAGGTCATGAAGGTCCCGTTCAAGATCATGACCAAGGAAGATCTCAAGGAAGCCAAGGCCATGGTCAAGGAGTGGGAGAAAGAGCAGAAGGCTGCGAAGAAGGCCGCGAAGCAGGCTGCCAAAGAGCAGAAGTAGTCGGTCCAGCCTCTCATCGCGACCGAGCGGGCGGGGATATACGCCGCCCGCGAGAAGATCACGTTGCGCGCTTTCATCCAACCCGGTGGTGGCAGGCCCTGAACCCGCCTCGAGGAGCGGTTTGCGACCGCGGCCGGATTGAAAGGGTGGATGGGGCCGGCCATCGGTCGCCCGCTCATCGAGGTGCGTCACCGCGGCCGTAGGCCGAGAGAAAGGACCTGCCTACAAGACATTGACCTCCCTGACAGGCGTAGGCGGGTCGTTTACGGCCCGCCCGTGGGTCGTTCACCGGCGGCGAGCAACCGCCACGCTACAAGGCCCCACCCCGCGATCAGAGCGACTCCACCAAACGGCGTGACGGCGCCGAACCACCGCGCGCCGGTCAGGACCAGGAGGTACAGGCTTCCCGAGAACACGATCGTCCCCGCCAACAGCAGCCATGCCGCCGGCGCCAGCCGCCGCTCAGGCCAGCGGCCGACCGCCCACGCCAGGGCGAGCAGCCCAAGCCCGTGATACATCTGGTAGCGGACACCGGTTTCGAAGGTGGTCAGGAGCTACGGGCTCAGACTCGCCTTGAGCGCATGGGCGCCAAAGGCTCCAAACACGACGCCCAATCCCGTCAAGATCGATCCGATCGCGAAAATCCGTCGCTCCATCAAGGCTCCCGTCCTTTTCGCAGAGTGTACAGAGCTTCTCCGGTCTCCATTCAGGGGTCAACAGGGTCGCCTGCAGTTCACACCGGTGAAGCGTCTGAGGTCCATCGTTGAGGACAGTTTACTGTGGCGCCGTCCGAGTACGTACAGTGGTAACGTAAACTGTCGCACCGAAGGGCGAAATGAGATATCGCCTGTCGGTACTCGTCAGCAAGGAGGCAACGAATGCTCCGCACCAATGCGCTCGCCGTCGTTCTGATCATTGCCCTGACAGGTTGTGGGGCTGGTCCAACGGATAAGGTTTCCTCGCCAGCCCCGGACATCACCGCCAAGCTCGTCGTCTACACCGTGAACTACCCGCTCGCCTATTTCGCCGAGCGGGTGGGCGGCGATCTCGTGGAGGTCCGGTTTCCGGCGCCGGGGGATGAGGACCCCGCATACTGGTCGCCGGACGCAGAAACGATCGCCGCGTATCAAGGTGCAGACCTGATCCTGCTCAACGGCGCCGACTACGCCAAGTGGGTCGCGCGGGCGACGCTCCCGAGCTCGAAAATGGTGGACACTTCGGCCGGGTTCGCCGATCGGCTCATTCCGTTGGCAGGCACCACCACCCACAGCCACGGGCCCGAGGGCGCGCACGAACACACCGGGTGGGCCTTCACCACCTGGCTCGACCCGCAGCTTGCGATCGAGCAGGCGCAGGCCGTCACCCGGGCCCTCATCCACCTCCGTCGCGAGCGGGAAGGTGAATTTAACGCGCATTTCGTCGCCCTCGAGAGCGACCTGCGCGATCTCGATCAGCGCCTTTCGGCAGCGGCCGACGCCATCGGCGACACTCCGCTCCTCTTCTCCCACCCCGTCTATCAGTACCTGATGCGACGCTATGAGCTCAACGGCGTCGAGGTCCACTGGGAGCCCGACGAGGCACCCGACGGATCAGCGTGGGACCACCTCGAGGAGATTTTGGCGTCTCACCCCGCAAAGTGGATGCTGTGGGAAGGTGAGCCGGTCGAGGACTCGATCGCGGGTCTCCACGAACTGGGAGTCGGCAGCCTCCTCTTCGACCCGTGTGCGAATATGCCCGAATCGGGCGATTACATGACCGTCATGGAGGCCAACGCCGGATCGCTGGAGACCATCGGCGGTTAGTCGTCAGGGGGCCAATCTGAAGGTGGGCCAAGGCTCACCTTCAGAGTTGTTCTCGTGGGGTTGCCGATTCGGTCAGTCCTGGACGCAAACGACGAGTCTCGGCAGAGCCCGTTCGGCGAAACGAATGGTTTGGTGGGAAACTCGATGAAGCGAGTTCCCGAAAACTCCAACCACTCCATACCCGTCTGAAGGCTCCTGTACAATTTCCCCGGAGCCGCGAAGTGCGACGATTCCGCCAGGCCGTATACCGACTATTGACGGCGGCGGGCCCAGGCCTGTTGCTGGTGGGCGCAGTATGTGCCGCTGGTTTCGCTCTGCATGCGGCCGACGGCTGGCACCACCACGGCGAGATGGGCGCCGGTTTCTTTCACCTCCATTTTCACATCGGCGACCACGACCATCCCGATCTCGAACATTCCCACGCCGGTCACACCCACCAGAACCACCCCGACCACGACTCGGCAGCCATCAATCCAATTGATACCAACACTGGCGCCCGTCATTCCGACCATGAGGTTCCAGAAGACGACCACCCGGCGCCGGCCGAAGACAGCCGCAAGAGCCACGCGGTGCTGACCGTTCCCCATGCCGTGAAAAACTTGACCGACGCTGCGCCGACGATCGAGGCTCAGGCAGCGTCACCCCGGGGGGCGGTCTCGATAGCCGTGCTCCTACCGCGGATGTCCTGGCGGTATCGCACAGCTGACCCCCGCGGCCCGCCAGCCTGATTATCCTCTTCGCATCACAAGTTACAGACCAGCTCAATCCGCCCGAGGACCTCGTGCGAAGTTGCGCCGCTATCGCCAGCCCGCCGGGCCCGGCGTGCTGCACGGCTCCCGCACATTCCAACGGGCGTCGAAATGCTCGTCCGACATCTGAGTCCGGTTGAACTGGTCGTACGGCTTCGCAGCGTCACCAGACATCCGCACTGCCGTCGAAGGAGGAAAATATGACCCGAGGTCGACATTTCACAGCCGCCAGATGTGTCCGTCGACTGGCCGTGCTCGCGGCTGTGCTTCTGGCGACAGCCATTCCCTGTGCATCCCACGACGAGGAGATGCGGACTCCGATCATCATCGAGACCGATCTTGGTCTCGACGACGTGGTGAGTCTCGCAATGGTGCTCCAGAGTTCGAGCCTTGAGGTGGCGGCGGTGATCGCTAACGAGGGCGGCGCGGCTCCGATGACCGCGACCGAACAGCTTGGCGGGCTTCTGAACTTCTTCAACCGCGGTGACGTGCCCCTGTATCGGGCGATGGAAGAATCGACTGCTGCGGCACCCGAGTGCCGGCTGCGAGCACAAGCTATTATCGGTGGCGCCCTGCCCGATACGGCAACAGCAGATCCAATGGCGTTCACTCCGCGGGCGTATACGATCGACGGCCAACGCAGCACCGTGCTCGCGCTCGGTCCCCTGACGCAGCTCACCGCCGCCCTGGAGGCGGAACCGGAGACCGCCGGGGGCATCAGCCGCATCATTGTCGCCGGCGATCCCGAACGCAACGACAGCTGGAACCTGGCATGGGACCCAGATGCGGTCGTCCGAGTTCGCAAATCAGGTATTCCGGTCGTCTTCGTGCGGCCCGGACCTCATGGTGCAAAGCCCAGCGGATGGTCCCCGACACATCCCTCGGCTGCCGCCACCACCTCCCTTGGAGCCACGTTGGTGGAACGGATGCTGGAGCCGCCCGACGCCCGCAACCACTACCTCGAAGATCTGTCCAGTTTCCACGACGAGCTTGTCGTGCTCTACCTCGAAGCCCCTGGTTTATTTGAAGAGATCTCACCCGGAATTGTCCAACCGAGAGCATCCGCCGATGCATCCGGAACCATCGCTGAACTGCTGAGACGAGGACGGCAGCACAAGGACCGGGTCGTGTTCGTCGACGGACCGCTCCCAGGCGAGATCCTGCGACCCGATGTCCTGGCCCGACGCGAGGCCATTCTGGCCAGCAACGGTTCCGACGAGTGGTTCGCGCAACTCCTGCTGAACGAGCTCCACGAACACCTCGGCGCCTACTCCATCATCGGAGTCAAGATGGGGCTGCGGGCGGCCGAACTGCTCAACGCCCCCCAGCACGCCATGACGATCGTGTCGTCGGCGCCGCCGAGCCAACCCGTGAGCTGCCTCAACGACGGTCTGCTGGTGTCAACCGGCTCGACGCCGGGGCGAGGGTTGTTTACCCACCTGCCGGGACCGCCGGGCACGGTCGAGGCATCCTTCAGCTACAACGGGCGGACGATCGTCATGCGGTTGAAGGACAGCTACCGGGCGAAGATCGTCGCAGCGATCCAAGACCTGCTCGCCCGATTCACCCTCGAGGACGACGGTTACTGGCTGGGAGTGCGCGAGCTCGGACTCGACATCTGGCAGGGCTGGCACCGCTGTGACCTTTTCGAAGTGGCTTCAGCGAACCCGCCGGGCGGGTTGGCGGAACGATGAGAGACAGCACAACGCTTCGATGGCGTCGCGGACTTTCGACCTCAACCCTGGTGTTGGCGCTGACGGTCTCTTCGCTGCTCGCGTGGGGGCAGGAAACACCCCCAGCCCAGCCGGAAACCCCGGCCCCCACCCCGGAGACGGAGAGCACTGAAGAACCCCAGGTCTTCCGTGGGGCGATCACGGTCAACGACTCGCCGATCGTGGAAGGTTCGAAGACCGACACGTTCGGCAGCCTCGTCACCACGGTCAGCGATCAGCAGATCGACGACCTTTACGCCCAGGACCTCACAGCAGTCCTTCGACGTGTTCCGGGCGTGGTGATCTCGCGCTACAACCCGATCGGGTCCTTCGGCGGCGGTGACGGCGGGGCCTTCTTCATCCGCGGCCACGGCTCGGGCCGTCCCGGCGGGGAGATCATGATGTTGACCGACGGGATCCCCAGATTCGTCGGAATTTGGACCCACCCGCTCATCGACCTCGGCACCATGGACACCGTCCATCAGGTCGAAATCTATCGCAGCGCGCAACCCGTACTACTCGGCAATATGGCCTTCGGAGCCGTGGATATGGCCAGCAAGCGTCGCACGATGTCGGGCTCTGGCGGCCGTTTTGTCGGTTCGTACGGCACCTACGACACCATCATCGGCTCTCTCGAATACGGCGGATTGACCGAGAATTTCGATTACTACCTGACGGCGGGTCACCGTCAGAGCGACGGCCACCGCGATGACGCCGACGGCGACGTCAACACCTTCACCGGTCGGCTCGGCTATCGCTTCGGCGACTCGTGGACACTCTCGCTCCTTTACGAGCACACGTCGAGCTCGGTCAACGATCCGGGCATTCTGGGTGCCCCGGCCGACCCAATCACTCCCAACTACGACATCGGCAACAACTTCGTGCTGACCACCCTGGGCCACGCCCACGGCGCGTGGACCGGCACCATGAAGCTGTACCTCGACGACGGCACCTTCGATTGGCTACAGTGGAGCGGCTCCGAGCAGCACGCCTTTCGCAGCGTCACCGACTCCTCGAACTACGGATTCAGGTGGCGCGAGACGGTTTCACCATGGGCGGACGGCGAGCTGGTTTTCGGACTCGACCACGACCTTTACGGCGGCACATTCGTCGAGCGCCACCCCGACGACGACCACCTTGCCACCGGCGAGACCTTCCGCACGACGGCGCCATACCTGATGGTGAGCCACACCTTCGCCGGAGACGTGACCGTGACGCCATCTGTTGGAGTGCGCTTCAACAACACCCGGTACTTCGGAAACCAATGGGGCGGTCAGGCCGGCATCACCCTCGGGATCGGCAACCACTCGATCTACGCCAACTGGGCCCACGCGTTCAACCTCCCCGGAGTCTATTCGGCGGTGCAGTACGGCGGCTGGGGGCGGGGCGACACCTGGCAGGATCTCGAGGCCGAGACTCTCGATCACATGGAGGTCGGTTGGGTGGGGTCCCTCAGTTCCTCGGTCAGAGTTTCGGCATCGCTGTTTCGCGACCAGGTCGACAACGCCATCCGTTTTGTCCCGCCTCCTCCGCCGCCGCCAGAGTTCGCGAACATCGGTGCCTACACGGTCAACGGTCTCGAAGTCTCGGTGAACGCCGAGGCCTCCAGCCACGTCGCCCTGTTCGTGGGCGGCACCGTGTCGGACACCGACCCCGCTACCGTGCCCAACCTGCCGAAAACGACCGCCGTCGGCGGCATGACATGGAACTCCGCACGGGGCCTGCGGCTCAACCTCGATATCCAGTGGATCGACGACCGCTTCATCCTCAATCCGCGTTTCGCAGCCGGTGAGATCGAGGTGAGCGCCTACTTCCTGGCCAACGCCAAGCTCGGAATCCCCCTGCGGTGGCTGGGAATCCGCACCGACGGTTCGATCTTCGTGTTCGGCGAGAACCTCACTGACGAGGACTACGAGTACCGGATCGGCTACCCGATGCCGGGGCGTATGCTCCAGTTTGGTCTCGAAATCGGTTTCTGATTCTGGACGTCTGAAATCACGGCCGAACGCGCATCAAGGACGTGATTCGACCTGAATTCAAAATTGAGAATTGAGAATTCAAAATTCGGGCCATCAGACCCACCGATAGACAACCGAGTTGATGTTCATACCCGCGCCCACTGAAGCGAGGATCACGATATCGCCGGGTTCGACCCGCTGGCCGTTCATCTCGCCGCGGGCCACCAGATCGACCAGGGTCGGCACGGTCGCGACCGACGAGTTGCCGAGCCACGAGATGGTCATGGGCATGATCCCCTCGGGGATCTCCTCGACCTCGTAGAGCTTGAACAGCCGCTTGAGGATGGCGTCGTCCATCTTGGCGTTGGCCTGGTGGAGAAAGACCTTTTTCACGTCTCCAAGGCCGAGCCCGGCCTTGTCAAGACTCTTCTTCACCACTCCCGGAACATTCGTCAAGGCGTAGTTGTACAACTTGCGACCGTACATCTTGAGATACAGCATCGTGTCGCCGTTCGACCGGTCGAACGACTCCCCCATCCACAACAACCGCGCATGATCGATGGTGTCCGACCGTGCCGAGTGGGAGAGGATCCCGATCTCCTCATCGGTCTCGCGCGCCTCGAAGATGGTCGCGCCGGCGCCGTCGGAGTAGATCATGCTGTCGCGATCGTGCGGGTCCGAGATCCTCGACAGGGTCTCACCACCGATTACCATCACCCGCGACGCGTCCCCCGACCGCAGGTAGTAGTCGGCCTGGATCACTCCCTGAACCCAACCCGGGCACCCGAACGGCAGGTCGTAGGCGATGCACTCAGGGTTTTCGATCCCGAGGTTCTGCTTGGCCCGAGCGGCCAGACTTGGGCAGAAATCACTATGACGATTGTCATGAAGCACATCGCCGAAGTTGTGGGCAAAGATGATGTAGTCGAGGCTCTCGCGGTCGATTCCCGATGCCTCGAGGGCCTTTTCAGCCGCCAGCGTGCCGAGATCCGACGCGACCTGATCGTCTGCGGCATAGCAACGCTCGGCTATCTCGGTTATTTCCTCAAACTTACCGATGGTCTTCTGGTTGTCGGCAGGATCGAGCGGCTGGTCATAGTCCGTAAAGAAACGGTTGTTCAAGAACTCGGCGTTCGCCACCTTCCGCGGTGGGAGATAGCTGCCGGTACCGATGATCACACTACGTCGCATCAGGCCTCCCCGTGGGCCGGTTCGCCCCCGAAATCCGTCCCCGGCCGCTCTGGCAGAGACCGAAACAAGGCGACAGGGTACAGGTTTCAGCCCTCAGGTCAATGACAAAACGCGCCACTACGCTTACAGACGACCAGGCTGGTCGACGCCATAGGAGCGGCCCAGGAGGGGCGGTTGGGCTTCAGACTGGGTTACGATGCGGCCGTGGCACGCAAGCAACCGCAACCGCCTGCCCGCCTCGCGATGGCCGATCCGGATCGCCGCCGGTGGGTTCTTCCTCGCCGAGGTGGCGGTCCTTGCCGGCGCAGCCAGCCCGTTTCGCCTGCCAAAGGAGGCGGTGGCACTGACTGCGCTGTGTGGTGCAGTCGCACTCGCAGTGCTATTGGCAGCCCAGCGGCGCACGATCGTGCTTCCCGGCGGCAGGCTGGCCCTGGTGTTGATGGCGTTGCCGGTTCTCCAACTGGTGTCCGCACTCTGGAGCGCGAGCCCGCTCCGCTCGGTGGATTCGGCCTTGCTCGCCCTCATCTGGGTGGCAGGCATCCTGTGGTTGGCCACTCTCGGCGCAGGCGGGCGGCACCGCCTTTTTGTTGCAGCGGCGATTGGCGCCGCCTGTTCAGTGTTGGTGATGCTCCTGCAGTTGGCAGGCGTGGCGGTTTTCGATTTCGCGGCGCCGTTCACCAACGCCCGTTTAAGCCTGACGGGCCTGACCGGCAACCCAGCGGATCTCGCCATGGCGTCGGTCCTTCTCGTGCCCTTTCTCCTGACGTGGGGCGAGGCGTCATCGCGCCGGTGGTTCTTTCGCGCTCTGGCAATCCTCTTCGCCCTCGCCACCTTGATCAGCCAGACTCTGACCGGTATCGCGGCACTGGGTCTGGTGATGCTGGTGTGGCTCGTGCAACGACGTTCCCGCCGGTTGTGGACCACGGTCGCCGCTCTCGGGGCGCTCGTGATCGCCATCGGGCTTGCCGCGGGACTCGGTGATCGCCTGCAGCGCGAGGCTGGTCGAGTCCGGACCGGCAACTGGTACCGGTTGTTCTCGGCCCGCGGCGACGGGTGGACCGCGGCGCAGCAGATGATCCACGACCACGGCGCACTCGGTGTAGGGGCGGCCGCCTACACCCATCAGTACTATCCGAGCCGCCTTGCCTGGCTCACCAAAAACGGCAGCACCGGAGGAAGGGACGAGGTGGCCTCTCATTTTCAGTGGGCCCACTGCGACCCGCTGCAGATAATCGCAGAACTCGGGATTCCAGGAGTCCTGTGGATGGTGCTCTTCGGTTGGGCGGTGATCGCGGCAGGGCCGCGTGCAGGGCCGATTCTGCCTCTGACCGCGGCCGCTGCGGCGCCCTTTCTGTTGCTTCACTACCCAACTCACGTCGCCGTGGGTCTGATTCCGATCGGCCTCTGCCTTGCCCACACCATCGCGTCTGACCAACTCCCGCAATCGTTTGATTGGCACCGCGCCCGCGTTCCGGTTGCGATCGCCGCTGTCGTTCTCGCCGCAGCAGGCGCCTTCTGGCAGCTGCGAAGAGTCGCAGTCGATGTATGGATGGGAGGGCTCGAATTGCGCCTGTCAATGGTCCAGAACCAGGACCCGGAAACACGGGCGCGGATGGGAACTGCCGTCGAGTCCCAGATCTTGCCGCGACTCGGGCGGCTGGGCGTTGACGGCCCGGCACTGTGGCGAACCCTCGGCCGAGCCCGACTCCTGCGCCGGGATGCCGCGAGCGCCGAGTCCGCGTTCAGAACCTCCTTCGCTGGCTGGCCGCACGAGGACGCCGAGTTTTACCTTGGTTTGAGCCTGAACGCCCAGGGACGCAGAAACGAGGCCGTGGCGCACCTCAGCCGTGTATGCCGCACGAACCCACGACTCGTGGACCTGATCGCCGACGACAGCCTCCAGCGCACGCTGCGAGAGATCCTCGACACGTATTGATGAGGCTCAAAAAACGAGGCCCTCCGGGGGGGGGGCCGGAGGGCCGGCGGTGAAGGAGGAGCTTCCGCGTTCGACCCCTCTATGCCCACCGTCGGGCTGTGGTTACACGCCTTTTGCTGGCTATCCGTCCCGAATCACTACCAACACGAGAACAACTCTGAAGGTGGGCCAAGGCCCACCTTCAGTTTCTACAGACGAGGGTTCGGTGTCCTCAGCTGCCGGAAACGGCGGCGGCACGACGAGTTTCGCAGGCATTGCGATTGACATAGTTGTCGGGCCACTCGTAAAGGCAATCGTTGCGGATCTTGTTGAACGCGGCGGTGTCCAGTCCAACCGATGGAGGGGTCCGTCCCACCAGCGCATTCTTGGCCGCATCCTGGTCTTCTACACAGTCGCGATAGGCCGGAGATCCCTCGGCGCCGAGCCTACCGCAGACGCTGCGGATGGAATTGGCAGCCGCGATAGGATCAATGGCCGGCGGTGGAGCGTTGGCGGCCTGGGTTCGACCGACGGCTCGCATCTCGGTCATCGCTTTTTCGATGGTGTCTGCTCCGTCCGAAACCGTTCTTTTCAGCTGGGAAGTCACCAACATCCTGTTGTTGGTCGCCGTCACAACTGCGTCATAACCCTGCCGCACCTGATCGAAGCCACCCACGGCTTTGAGATAGGCGGCTTCGTAGGGCCCGGCATCGGGCAGCATATTCAGCTCCAAACCAAGACTCTCCAACCTCGCTCCGATTTCATCGAGTTCGGTGCGCCAGCCGTCAGAATAGCGGATCGTCTTGATGCGGGGAGCGTCGGCAATCATCGACGACAGCGCGCGGGAAACATCCAGGCAGTCCGTCAGAACTTCGTACAACAGGTCGGAACCCGACGACGAAGTGGAGCGTCTCGAGGTCTGACCGACATCCGAACCGTCGATCACGACGTTCTGCTCGCCGCTCTTTTTCAGTTTGATCGTACCGGCAACGTCACCGAGCTTCTGCTGCGCCGGAACCGGCACCGCCACCAGCAGTCCACTCACGATCGACACGGCAATTGCCAGCCTCTTCATGGTCGGCCTCCCCCCCGAAGGGATATCACCTCTTGATGGTATCAATGGATCGGACCTTTTTCCCATAAAAGACATCATCCATCCACAACATCGCCCTCCGCGCGGCCGGAGAACGGCCGATCGCCCACCGCACGAGGTTGTGAGCCGCGGTGTCCGGATGCGAGTACGGACAGACCCTGACACAGGTCGCACAGTCGGTCCCGACGAGGTTCCAGTAGCGGAAGCAGCTCTCGGAATCGATGGCCCAGCGCAGTCCGTCATCGATGGGCGCCCGCTCACCCGACGGGATGGCTGCCACCGGGCAGTTGGCGGCGCACTTGCGGCAGATGGTGCAGAAATCGAGCACCGACGTGTCGTCCCCGGCGGCATCGGCGACCAGCGGCAGGTCGGTCGTCACCACCCCGAGACGGACCCGTGGGCCCAGCCGCGGTGTCATCAAGAGGCCCATTCGACCGATCTCCCCGAGTCCGGCGTCGCGCGCCACCAGCGGTGCGATGACCCGGTAATTACCGTCGATATGGGCCCGCGCCGGATAGCCGAGACGGCGGATCATGGCGGCCAGAATGAGGGCGATCTTGGCGCCTTCGACGTACTGGCGGGCGGACTCTTCCACCACCGGAGCGGCCGGTGCGCGGCCGATTCGGCCGTGGTCCATCTCGACTGAAAAGACCAGCGCCCACCGGTGATCGAGCTCGACCGGCGCGCCATAGGTGCCGGTGCCGCGACCGACATGACTGTAGACGTGGTAGGGCTTCACCTCAGTCACGCCGACGTCGACTGCGCCGTAGGATCGAGCGTATTCCTTGAGGATGGCGGTCCACTGCCCCGGCGAGCGCTCGACACGATCGGGAGCGACCTCGCCGTCGACCGAGTGCCGAACCGCCTCGGTGAGGTCGAAGCTGGCCTCGGCGGCGGCAAAGACTATCTCGTCAGCAAGCTCGGCGTCCGGCGACAGCAGCCCCGGCAGCGATCTGGTGAGATCGTCGCCCAGAAGATGCTGCGGGCGCAGGGCGTAATAGGCCTCGTGTTCCGGGCTCCCAGGAACCAGTCGTCCCCGCGCAAACATGATGTCCCGCTCGTCGACTCTGCGCGACGGTCGGCCGCCGCCAACCGGTTCCGCCCTTTGAGGGACCACAAATGCAGCTGCCGCGGCGATCAATCCACCGGAAATGGCGAGAACGAAAATAAGCGGCACCGGCGACGGGAAGAGAACAACAAGACCACAGTTCAGAAGGATGACCACCGCGAGCGCAAGAGAAATTCTGGCGGCTCGCGGCTCCTGTTCGCGCACGGAAATCAGCCCGAAAACAACGAAAGCAAGGAAAGCCAACCCGCCATATACCGCCAACGCCAACGAAGCGAAATCGTCCACGTGACTACCCTAGCAGGAGTGGTCAGCAACAGAGATTCAATTGTCCGGCGTTGAAACCGTCAGAGAATTGCCGCCTTGTCCAGCTCGAACTCGGCGTTGGACCGGATATTTGCGGGGGAAAGACCCGCGCGGCCGAGGATGATGGGTTGATACCGGACTCCATTGTCGCCGGGAAACTCCAACCGATGATCGTGCTCGTTGTAGAGCAACTCGACCGGGATGCCGTTCGGAAAGGCCTTGCAGGCGGTGCCGTCGGGGCTGCGGTGGGCGCAGAAGGTGCACTGGCTGACCTTAAGCTCGTTGGGGTTTCCGACGATGGTGAATTTGACCGCTTCCACAGGCGTCTCCTCGCTCCCGCGCGTGCCGCCGTTCCTGGCGTGCGCGGGGTCACCGAGACTATTGGCAAGATCCATGCCGGGTTTGGAGACGCGGAATCAATGGACGAAGGAGCCCCAGACGGTTCTTTCCGGGACACCGTCTCGATGTGATACAGATCACACTGCGTGACGATCCTTGCAGTGACACGATCGATCGACCAACGAGGGGATTATCCAGCAATTCACGACGTCGAGGGTCCGTTTCATCTCCATCGTCACGACCGTCCGCTCAAGGGGCCTGCGTATTCTGGCGCCGGAATCGCGACGTTGACATCAACAATAAGAATGGGTTCTACTCACCCTTGGACCAGAAACAGAACGAACAGAGAGGAGACCCAATGAAATTGATGAAAATGTCACTCATTTGCGTTATCGCAATGGTTTTAGTGGGGATCGGGACGCCTGCAGTCACGGCCCAGGAACCCGATGTCAAGGCGCCGGTGCCGACCGTTCCGGGTATCTTCACCATCGAAGGCCAGTACACCAGAATCGCCTACAACAGCGAAGGCTGGGTCACTCTCGGCTATCGCGTGGCCAACGACTCGCAGGGCCAGGACTGGTTGATGCTCGATGTGGGATTGACACTCCGCAGTCCGGCAGAAAACCAGACCCTGACGCGAGGCAATTTCACTCGTCAAAATGCCCGATGGATCGACGGTGCCCCTGGCTACCCAGAAGGAGTACGGCGCGGCCGGGTACCTGCGGGCAATGAACACCAGGGCCAATACGATCCGCGACTCCATCAACTACTTTCCCGTAGAAGCGAACCAGCCCTGCGCCCTCGGTTTCTTCTCCGATCCCACGTCGGCGGCGCGGTCGATTTCTTACGACCAGTTCGAACTCAGCTTCCGTCGTGCCTGCCTCGGACGTCTGTTTTTCAAGCTCCCCGAGGGACGAGGAAATCGTGCCCGGGCAGTACTGGCTCTATGTCGATTTTGCCGGCAGTCAGGTCCAGACACCGTTCAGGATCATGACCAAGGATGAGGAAAAGTACTTCAAGAAGAATTGGAAGGACCTCAAGAAGGAGCATGATGCATTCCTGAAGCAGGAGTCCGAGAAAGCGAAACAGCAGAACTGAATCGCCAAGAGATCTGGGCAAAGGGGTCGCACCGACCCCTTCTCCTTGCCTCGAAACGTGTGGAATTGGCGATCAGTGCGCTTCAACCGCAGAAGACCGGCCTGCGTATTCGATCTGGTCCAGAGATCAGAAGGCGCCGGGGTGCCTCATGTGGAAACCCGTTGCTTCCTGGTAGGCCCTGGCAAGGGCCAGGATTTCCGATTCACCGAAGAGGTGCCCGTTGAAGGTCACGCTGGTCGGCGTGCCGTCGGTGGCGAATCCATTCGGCACCACCACTGCCGGGTGACCGGTGAGGTTGGTGAGCAGTAGATTGTCGCCGCCGAACGACGGGGCCATCCAACAATCCACACCTTCGAGGATCCGTTCCATCTCCCGCATCACAAGGGTCCGTACCCGGTTGGCCTGGATGTACTCTACCGCCGGGATGGTCCGTGCCTGGCGAAAGACGTTGGGCCAGGCATCTTCGATCTGGCGCACCAGGAGGTCGTCCCGGCCCGATCGGGTGAGGTCGTCGAAGGCCGCACCGGCCTCGGCGGAGAGGATGAACGACAAGGCGCTGACCGGGAGGTCCGGCAGTTCGATAGGCACCAATTCGATCCCCAACGACCGCAAGACCTCGAGGGTCTGAAGATCGGCGGCCTTCCACTCGCGCGCCCGCGCCCGATCCTCCTCGCTGTCGTCGTCGCCGAATTCGAGCTCACGATCGAAGGCGGAGGCCAGGTAGCCGACCCGCAGCTGCCGCACGTCGAACTCCGCATCCCACACAAAGGGCCGTTCGACGGCCGAAAGATCGAGACCGTCGGCGCCCTGGATCGCGGCAAAGACCAGCGCGCAGTCCTCGACGCTCCGGCACATGGGGCCGAGCTTGTCCATGCTCCACGACAGGGCCATGGCGCCGTGCCGGCTGACTCTGCCGAAGGAGGGACGCAGACCGGTCACGCCGCACCTCGTCGATGGCGAAACGATCGAACCCCAGGTCTCCGACCCGATGCTGAAGCCCACCAGACCGGCGGCGGTCGCCGAGCCCGGACCGGCCGACGAGCCGCTCGAGCCCTGCTCGGTGTTCCACGGGTTGCGGGTCATCTCGCCGTACCAGACATCGCCCCAGGCCAGCGCGCCCAGGGTCAGCTTCGCGACCAGCACGGCGCCCGCGTCGTCGAGTTTGCGCACCACCGTGGCATCCTCGTCGATCACCTGGTCTGCGAACGGTTTGGCGCCCCAGGTCGTGGGATAGCCACGAACCGCCAGGAGGTCCTTGGCGCCCCACGGGATCCCGTGCAACGGCCCCCTCCAGATGCCCTCTGCCAGTTCGCGGTCAGCGCGGCGTGCCTGTTCCAGGGCGCGTTCCTCGGTGAGGGTGATCACGCAGTGCAGCTGCGGGTCATAGGTCTTGAGGCGATCGAGGTAGAGAACGGTCAGCTCCTCGGAGGTGATGGCCCGCGTGCGCACCAGATTGCCGAGCTCTGATACCGGCAGAAAGGCGAGCTCCGCGTCGGCGGCGGGACGCCGGGTCAGCCGCGGCCGGCTGGTGCGGGCAACCTTTGGCCAGTTCGGCAGGGACATTCCGGGCAGCACCGGTTGAAACTGAAGCGCCGGCGGCACCGAGTTGTCGATCGGGACCTCCCGCAAGGCCTCATAGTCCTTGCGCAGGTCTTCGAGCCCCTTGAGCATCAGCTCCCGCTCGTCGTCGGTGAAGTCGAGACCGGCGAGAGTCTCCGCCCCCTTCAGGGCCTCCAGGCTCACCGTTCCCTGCTCTTCGACCTGGGCCCACACCAGCCGCGGCAGCGCGGTCCCGGCAAGCCCGAACGCCGCAAAGAAGGCCGTGAACCGCCGCCGATCGAAACCGCTTTCCATATCTCCCATGATCCCTCCTTGATGCCACCCAAGGATACACAGACCCGAAGGTGGGCGGTAGGGTGGGCCTTGGCCCACCTTCACGCTATCGTTCCCGCATCTGACGGCGACTCACGCAACGAGTGACGTCACCGGGAGTCGCTACAATGTTCAGAGGGGGGCGAGATGACCGCAATTCAGCGAAACCGGCTGACCACCCGGGTTCTTTTCTGCGTGGCGGCCCTTCTGGCGTCCTTCGATGTCTCGGCCGCCGACCCACTCCCTGTCGGCATTGTCGGAGAATCCTCTCTGCTCACACTCGCTCTCCGCGTTGCCGCCGTCGCCTGGGGGACTGTCCTTCTGGTCAACGGCATTCGACGGCCGGTTGCCGCATTGATGACGTTCTATGCGGCCCTCGGTCTCGCCATCACCCTCCCCACGCTGGGCGGCAAGAGCTACCTGCTGTCGATCGGCGCGACCTTGGCGGTCATCGTGACGGCTGCGGCAATGGTCGCGTGGACCAGGCGACTGGCCACGGCCATCGCCTGTCTGTGGCCGCTCCCCGCGGTGTACGCCGTTCACCTCTATTTTTCCGGTTCCTTCGAGCGCAGCATGCCCCTCGCGATCGGACTTGGCAGTCGCCGGGGCGGTGCTGGGCGCGCTGTGGCCCCGGGGCGGGGCCGCCCTCCTGGCCGCCGCCCTCGGCACCGTTCTGGTGTTTCTTGGCCTCCCCTGGAATCCCACCCTGTGGTCGGTCCTCGGCGTCGCCTCGTGTCTCACTGTTGTGGCAGCTCGCGGTGCTGGATCGGGTGCGGCAGTCGCCATTCGAAGACATCCCGTCGTGGCCCGCCCAGGAGAGGCGCACGCCGAGAATATTCGGGCTGGCGGTTCGCAACACCACCGCCGCCCTCGTCGCGCTCGTGGCCGCCGTCGTCGTGCTGGCGCCGCAGTACGGTCCTGCCTCGAGCCCTCACCCTCAGCGCGTTGCAACGCTGGTCGAAAACGGATCTTTGACGCGCCCCGCCCTGGTGGTGTCGCGCGGTGACAACCTCTACCTCTCGGGCCGGGCGACGCTCATCGCTATCGCAGCCCCGAACCCCGGATTGCTGAGCCGACTCGCCCTGCCTCTGGTTGGACGCAATGCGACCACAGGCCATCCACCGGCTGCGCGCGGTCAAGGACGCGGATGAGCTGGCGAAGATGCGCCGGGCCGCCGCGATCACTTCCAGAGCGTTTGTCGACATCGCACCGAAGATCCGGCCCGGCGTCAACGAGGGCGAGATCGCGGCCGCCATCACCGAGAGTTTCCGCCGCAACGGAGCCACCGGCATCGCCTTTGATTCGATCGTCGGTTCGGGTTCGAACGCGACCCTTCCGCACTACGCGAAGAACAACGCCACCATGACCGACGGCCTGGTGGTCATCGACATCGGCTGCAGCGTCGACGGTTATGCCAGCGACATGACGCGGACCTTTGCGGTCGACGGCACCCTGAACGCCGAGCAGCAGGAACTGGTGGACACCGTCAATGCGGCCGGCGATGCGGCGCGCTCCCTGCTCCGTGCCGGCGCCACCACACGCGAGCTCGACAGCGCCGCACGTCAGGTCATCGAAGACGCCGGATTCGGCCCGTTCTTCCTCCACGGTCTCGGCCACCACGTGGGGCTCGACGTCCACGACCCGGGTGGTCGCCACCCTCGAACCCGGCATGGTCATCACCATCGAACCGGGGATCTACATTTCAAGAGGTTCGGACATCGATCCCGCCTACTGGGACCTCGGCGTCCGCATCGAGGACAGCTATATCGTCACCGAAGACGGCTACGAAGAGATCACGAACTTCCCCCGATAAGAACTACTCGATCAGGTACAGCGACGCCTGCCGCGGCACGAAGTGCTTCCAGCCTTCGGGGGTCAGATACGCCGGGTCCTCCTGCATGATCCAGACCTTGTGGCCGTCCCACTCCGGGATCTCCGCCGCGACGTTGAACTCGATGGCGATGTAGGAGCCGTCGCGCAGGAGCTTGGCCTGCCGCTCCTCGGCGTTCTCCCGGTTGGCGGAGCGGAAGTCGATGCTCGCGCCGAGACCGTGCCCCTGGTTGCCCAGGGGGTGACTGTAAATCATGGCCTCGATCCCGAGCGCTTCCATCTCGGCCATGGTCTCGGTGTAGACCTCGCCCGCCGGTTTGCCAGGCCGAGAGACTCTGCTCATGAACTCCCACAGGGCGGTGGCGTTGTCGAGCCCCGCCTGCAACCCCGCCGGCGCGCCGGTCTCGCCCTCGCGGAGGACGTAGGCCATTTTCTGCCAGTCCGTGTTGAGCCCCATGTAGGTGAAACCAATATCGAGGTGGAGAAGGTCGCCGCGCTCGATCACCATCCCGTCGGGCGCCACCGCGAGAAATCCCCGCGACGTGGGCATCTCGACACCCGCCCGCTGCACCCGGACATCGGGCGGGAACCAGGGCTGCACGCCGTGCAGCCAGTACTGGTCCATCAACCAGTTCCGGACATCGCCGACTGTCGTGACCCCGGGCTCGACGACCTCGTTGGAGAAGGCGCGCCGTCCCAGCTCCTCCGTCAGCTTGACCGCCTGAAGGTAGTGCTCGAACTCGGCCGGGATCCGGGTGTCGAGGTACTCCTCGATCAGCGGCGCCGCGCTGACGAATCGTCCGGTGGCGTCCTCACCCATGATCTCGGAGAGCCACTCGTACGAGCTCTTCGTCAGGCTGCGAGTCACCCCGCGGCCGCCGTCGATCGACAGCGCGATGGTCTGCGGGTCGTACTCCTCCAGCAGTTCGGGCAGAACCTCCTTCGCCGGCCGCGGTTCCTCCGGGCTTTCGAAAAACTTCCGCACCCTCTCGCTGGCGAAGCCCGTGATCGCCACCCGCCGCAGACCGGCCTCACCGCCATCGATGAAGACGAACGCATCGCGGCCACCCACGAAGACCTCGGGCGGCGCCACGAACTCGGTCAGAGGATCGTCGTGGAACTCCTCGTTGACGATGATCCACATGCCGACGCCGTGGCGGCGCATCATGTCGAGGAGCGTCGCGTGGCGCTCTTCGAGCCAGCCCTCTCGCACTTCCATCTGTTGGGTCGGCGCCAACAGTTCGATCGTCGCAGGCTGCGGAGCGGTGGCGACATATCCGCAGCCCGAGAACAGCAGCACAAGGCCTGCAACCGTGAATGCCATACGTTCAGACGATCTCATGTCAGTTTCCTCCTCTGGGCATCTCTTTGACGTACACGTCCTGTTTCGCGTAAGGAATCTCGATCCCGGCCGCGTTGAAATTCTTGTAGACATTCGAGTTCAGGGCGTGCAGCACGCGCCCGCGGAAGATCGGCTCGTCGACCCACGCCAGGAGCTCGAAGGCCAGACCCGATGCGCCGAAGGCCCGGAAACGAACCCGCGGCGCCGGGTCGCTGCAGACGTGTTCGACCCCCTCGACGCTCTCGAGCAGTACGCTTTCGACCTGATCAACGTCGGACCCGTAGGCCGCCTCGACCTTGACCCGCACCCGCATCTTGTCGCTCGGCCCGCCGGTCTGGTTGACGATCTGAGAGTTGGCGATCACCGCGTTGGGCACCGTGATCTCGACATCGTCGCGGGTCAGGAGCCGGGTCGATCGAATACCGATCTCGAGCACCTGGCCCCGGGTGGTGTTGTCGAGGACCACGAAATCCCCGACTTTGTAGGGCGCGTCGGCGACGATGAAGATGCCGGCAAACAGATTGGAGAGGGTGTCCTTGGCGGCAAAGCCGACCGCAATCCCGATGACCCCAGCCGATGCCAGCCAGGAGGTGAGCGGGATGTTCCAGGCGATGCAGACGAAATAGAGAAACCCACCCACGCCGGCCAACTTGAGGATCATCTCGAACAGCGGCAGAGTGCGCGGTTCGACAAACGCGAGCGTGTCGACATTTCTGCTGATCACACCGAGTACCAACCTGCCAACTCGGAGCAGAGCCACCATCCACATGGCTCCGATGAGGGTCACGGTGGTGCCTTTGACAAAGGACTCTGCAATTTCCGGTGCGTCGAACTCTTTGAAAGCCATCAGGATGCCGACGAGGATCACGGTGAAAATCGCCGGGTTCCGAAGCTCGCGTGCGATCAAGTCATCGACGTCGGACACCGTCTTGCTCGTAAACAGCTCTACCACCCGCGAAAAGAACAACCGCACCATCAACGCCAGGAGGACGGCAGCCGCCAGAATGACCAACTGCCGCATCCTGGGGTCGGAACTCAATGCCGACACGATCTGGTCCCAGTTCATCACCACTCCCTCCGCCGCAGCCGACGATACGCCGTGCTCCAGCCAGGGGAGTATAGCCCGCCGTTCCACCAACTCTTTTTGTTACACTCGGCGCCGCTACTCAGTGCGGGGTCGAGAACGCGGGGCAGCCGCTCGCCGGGGGAGGAACGAATGGGTTTCAAGGACTACCGCAACATCCACACGATGCTGGACGAAACAGTTCAACGCTGCGGCGACCGCGCCGCCTACCGAACGATTCTGGACGGCGGTGAGACGGTCTCGGTCACGTGGAACGAGTTTCAGAACCAGGTCCGGCGCGCCGCCAAAAGCCTGATCGCGCTGGGCGTCGGCAAGGGCGATAAGGCCAACATTCTCAGTTACTCCAACTACCGGTGGGTTCTGACAGATGTGGCGCTGGCGAGCATCGGTTCGTGCGCGGTAGGGGTCTATCACTCGCTGCTGGCCAAGGACGTCCAGCACATCGTCAATCACTCCGACGGCGTGTTGGTGTTTGCGGAGGATCTGGGCCAGGTTGAAAAGCTGATGGAGATCCGCGGCCAGGTCCCCGCCATCCGCAAGGTCATCCTGTTCAAGGGAACGCCGCCGGCGGACGACTGGGTGATCGGCTATGACGAGTTTCTCGAACTGGGAAAAGACATCGATGACTCGGCGCTCGAAGCTCGCATCGACGGCGTCGAAGCTGACGACGCGGCCGCGATCGTCTACACCTCGGGCACCACCGGCGTCCCCAAGGGCGCCGTCCTCACCCACGACAACATCACGTTCACCGCCCAATCGGTGCGCGACTCGGTTTTCTGGCGGGACGGCGACGAGACCCTGTTGTTTCTGCCGTTGGCCCACGTCTTTGCCCGCACCTGCGTCTTCACCGCCATGGTCGCCGGCACCGCCACCTCCTTTGCCCGCGGGATCAACACCATTTCAGAGGACTTCAAAATCGCGCGACCGCATTGGTTTCCGAGCGCGCCCCGCGTCTACGAAAAGGTCCACACCAAGATCATCTCAACTGCCCAGGCCAAGGGCGGTCTGGCGCTGAAGATCTTCAATTGGGCGGTCAAGATCGGTCTCGAGGTCAGCGACCTCAAGGTGGCGAAAAAGCCGATCCCTACCTTTCTCGCCCTGCGGTACGCGCTTGCCACCAAACTCGTTTTCTCCAACGTCCAGGCCGCACTCGGCGGCCGCGTCCGCTGGTGCATCTCCGGCGCGGCGCCTTTGAACCCCGAGATCGGCAGGTTCTTCCACGCCGCCGGGGTGCTGATCGTCGAGGGCATCGGGATGACCGAGAACACCTCCTTTACCAACCTCAACCGCTACGACAACTACCGCTTCGGCTGGGTGGGTCCGACCGGGCCCGGGATCGAACAGATGACCGCCGAGGACGGCGAGGTCCTCTACCGCGGCCGCAACATCATGCGTGAGTACTACAAGATGCCCGCCGAAACCGCCGAGACCATCACCCCGGATGGTTGGCAGCACACCGGCGACCTCGGCGAGATCGACGACGAGGGCTTCCTCCGCATCACCGGTCGCAAGAAGGACCTCATCGTCACCGCCGGCGGCAAGAACGTGGCGCCGTCTGCCATCGAGGGGACCATCGCCACCTCCAAGTACATCTCCCAGGTGTGCGTCATCGGCGACCGCAGAAAGTACCTGACCGCCCTGGTCACCGTCGATGAGGACAACGTCAGGGTTTTTGCAGCGGCGAATGGCATTCCCGGCGACAACCTCGACGACTTCCTCGCAAACCCGAAGGTGGTCGAACTCATCCGCTCAGTCATCGATGAAAAGAACCGCGAGTTCGCGTCCTTCGAGACCATCAAGGACTTCCGGCTGCTGCCCGAGTTTTCGATCGAGAACGGAATGCTGACGCCGACCTTCAAGGTCAAGCGCAACGTCGCGATCGAGCGCTTCGCCGACCTCATCGATGGGATGTACGCGGAGAATTAGGAATTAGGAATTCGGAATTCGGAATTCCAGCCCAACACCCCACCGACGATGAGCACTCGAGTGCTCAGAACAGCCTACGGAAACGAGCCGCGTGCGGCGGAGGTGCCGTCCTTTGCATTGTTTGATGGATTGCTTCAACCTTCGGTCTGCTGATCGGGGCAAACAATGCATAGGGGGGCACCTCTCGGGAAGGACCTACTGAAACGTGCCTCGTGCGGCGGAGGTGCCGTGACATACCGGCCTTATTCCCCGGCAGCCTTCTCATCAGCCGTGTCGCGTTTTTCGGCTGCGATCTCGGCGGCCCGCACTTTGCCCACATCGGTCAGGATCGAGAAGCTCGCACACTTGTCGAGCTCCTCCTCGCCCTCTGTGTCACTCAGGAACTCGACCGAAACGCCGGGCCTTCAAACCGCCCATCTTGACCTTCTGTTTGAAGTAGTAGGTCTTACCGGCGCTCCGACGGTCTCGCTTTGATAGACCGACAGTAGGCGTTCCCGGCTTCGACTGTCTGCTTGACGGCCGAGTAGCGTGGGCATAGTTTCGCCGCTGTGACCAGAAGGTGTACTCCCCGGATTCGAGATAGGCGTGAGCGTAGGTGTCGCCCTTGTCAGGCCGAGCGCAGTGTCGTCGGCGAACGCCCACATCCGGATCGCCATCCCCATCTTGGCCGGCCGCACGATATAGACCGAAGCCTTGTCCGGAAGCACCTCCGGCCGTACGACCTTCTTTTCTCTGATCGCGTAGTCATCTTTCGTCACCTGCAGCCGCCAATCCCGCAACCGAAGAGCACACAGATCAAAGCACAGACCAAGACTGACACGCATATTGCACCTGCCGGTGGTTTTTTGAGAGCGGACGCATCGTAGCACTCCAATGACAGGAATTGTTTGTCCATCGCTCACGTTCGCTGAATCGGAGGGCACATGGGACTCTTGATCGACGGCGCCTGGCACGACAGGTGGTATGACACGAAAAAATCCGGCGGACGCTTTGTCCGTCAAGAGGCGCAATTCCGGGACCGCGTGACCGCCGACGGCTCGTCGGGGTTCAAGGCTGAGTCAGGCCGTTACCACCTCTATGTGAGCCTCGCCTGTCCGTGGGCCCACCGCACACTGATATATCGTCGGTTGAAGGGGCTTGATGACCACATCTCGGTTTCCGTGGTCAATCCTCTGATGCTCGAGCACGGCTGGACTTTCGACGATTTTCCGGGGGTGGTCCCCGACACCATCGGCGATGCGCGGTATCTTCACGAGATCTACACCCGGGCCAGACCCGACTACAGCGGAAGGGTGACCGTGCCCGTCCTGTGGGACAAGGAGACCGGCACGATCGTCAGCAACGAGTCGTCCGAGATCATCAGGATGTTCGACACCGAGTTCGACGCAGTCGGAGCGAGCGGCCCGGTATTCTGCCCGCCGGAACTCCAGCTCGGAATCGACGACATCAATGCGTTTGTCTACGACGCGATCAACAACGGGGTCTACAAGGCGGGTTTCGCCACCACCCAGGAGGCCTACGAAGAGGCCGTACGTTCGTTGTTCTCGGCCCTTGATCAGATCGAATTGATGCTGTCGTCGTTCAGATATCTGGTGGGCGACACGATGTCCGAGGCGGACTGGCGGCTGTTCACCACCCTCTTGCGCTTCGACCCGGTGTATTTCGGGCACTTCAAATGCAACATCCGGCGCATCGCCGACTACCCCAACCTGTGGGCCTACACCCGTGAGTTGTACCAGTATCCCGGGGTTGCCGAAACCGTCAACATGAACCACATCAAGTCCCACTACTACCGCAGCCACCCGACGATCAACCCCAGTGGGGTCGTACCGGTGGGGCCCGAAATCAACTACAGCCAACCTCACGGGCGCGAGGCGGCTGAAACTGTCGCTGCGTGACGACATCCTCCTGCGTTCGACCCGCGGTGAGTGCGGACCCAGGAAAGACCACGGATGGGTGACAAGATCACGGCGCGCCCACGGATGGTTCAAACGGATTTCAGAAACGGACCCCTTATTCGTCCGACCACACCGCCAGTTCGTTGCCGCTGGGATCGGTGAAATGGAAGCGGCGTCCTCCGGGGAAGCTGAAGATCTCCTTGACGACGGTCCCGCCGTGGCTGCGAACCGCGGCCTCGACGGCTTCGAGGTCCACCGCGTACAACACAACGAGCGGTCCGCCTGACACCACGTCGGCTTCTTTGCGGAACCCGCCGTTGAGGCGCCCATCCGCGAAGCTCGAGTAGTCCGGTCCCCAGTCCTGGGTCGTCCACCCGAAAACGCCGGAGTAGAACGCCTTGGCCGCTTCGATGTCGGTGGTCGGCAGTTCGATGTAGTCGATTCTTTTGTCGTGCTCTTCCTGCCCCATGGTCCCCTCCCTGGCGCGGATCATCTCCTCGACGATCTCGATTGGAAACGCCTCGCGGGTGTGGCCGTCCCGCCCGGTCACCGTGGTGGCCCGGAACAACGAGTTCAAGACCGCTTCCTCCACCGCCTCGACGGTGGCGAGAAACAGCGGGCTCACAGCCTCGTTGTCGAGCGTCGTTTCGTCTCTCGTCGCCTGCGGTGGGTCGTACGGCACCCGACTCGCGGTCGAAAACGCGATGACGAAGTCGCCCGACCCATTGTCGAGGTACGAGCCGGTTCGGGCCAGCCCGAGCGCCGCCCTCTTCGCCACCCGCTCGAGGTTGCGCGCCGACAATGGCGCATCGGTGGCGAGCACGATCATGCACGAACCACCGCTCCCCTCTTCCGGGTCGCGAAAGGGCACGCGACCCATCTCCTCTCCGACCGGCAAACCGTCGATCACCAGGACGCCACCGAAATTCGACTGTACCAGCGCACCGACGGTGTAGCCGCCGACGCTCTCCGGCAGCACCCGCGACGAGGTGCCGATCCCGCCCTTCCACCCGAAGAGCGAAGTTCCGGTGCCGGCACCGACCGAGCCTTCGGCCACCGGCCCCGGCTGCGCTTCTTCGATGGCGAGGATGACGTCCAGGGGGCGGATCGCGCAGGTCCTGATGTCGTTCAACCAGCCGTCGTTGGTCTCGCCGACCACGGCGTTGACCGACCGCACCTCTTCGTTGCCAGGCTGCTGGAGGGTCCAGTCGACCACCGTCTGAACCGCCGTCCCGACGCACAGGGTGTTGGTCAGCACGATCGGAGTCTCGAGGTTGCCCAGTTCCTGCACCTGAAGAAAACCCGCCGCCTTGCCGAACGCGTTCGCCGGCCACACAGCCGCAGGCACCTTGGACTGGAAGATATTGCCATCGTGCGGTACGACGGCCGTCACGCCGGTGCGCACGCCCGTGCCCTCGATCAGAGTCCGCTGGCCGACCCGAACGCCGGCAACATCGGTGATGGCATTGAGGGGGCCCGGCTGGAGCACGCCCGGTTCGAGACCGAGGTCTCTGGCCCGTGGGCGATCCTCCGATCCTGCGACCGGTGACAGAGCCGCGGCCATCAACCCCATTATGAAAACACGGCGCAGGGTCCGAAGATCAGGCACCGTCCATCGCCTCCCTCACCAGTGCCTCGGCGAGGATCTGGAGAGAATCGAGCCACGGCAGTTCCGGTTGGTGGCGCCGGAGCACCAGGGAAGCCTCGGAACAGCCCGCGATCAACCCCGTCACACCGTGGCCGACGAGGTCCCGGACACCGATCGCCAAAGCCAGGTAGACATCCTCGGAGACCCCGTGCAGCTTGACTGCGTCAAGGGCATCCATCACCGCGTTCTGAACCCCGGGGGTCGGCGGTCCGACTCCGGTCAGACCGTAATGCTCCAGCGCCTCGTGGTAGAGCCGCGACCGCAAGGTGCCGTCGGTCGCCAACAACCCGACCGCGGCGTCCGCCTCGAAGAGCTCGCTCGCCCGACGAGCCGTCTCGTCCACCATGTCGACCACTGGAATTCCGATCGCCCTCCGCACATCGCCTAGAAAAGCATGCGCAGCATTGCAGGGGATGCCGATAAGTTCTGCGCCCGCCCGTTCAAGGGAACGCGCAGTTCCCACCAAAACTTCGATCACCGGATCGAGATTCCCCGACAGCAGGGCATCCGTCCGGTTGGGGATCTTGGGGTTGGAATCGATCAGCACCCGGAGGTGGTCCTGCTCCCTCGCGGCTGGGGTGCAGCGGGTGATCCACACCAGGAGTTCGGCCGTGGCCTCCGGGCCCATGCCTCCGAGCACACCTATCGTCTTCTGTTTCATTGAGCCATTCTACGCGGGGATTGTGTTCGACGCCCCCCCTTGCGCAAACCGTCTATGATGGCGGGGAACACGCGAGGAGTGATCATGGATTTCGAGCTCTCGGAAAAGACTGAAGCAGCCCTCGGGCTGATTCGTGAATTCGTCAACAACGAACTCATTCCCATGGAGACCGCCTTCCTCACCCGCCCCTTCCGCGAGCTGTTGCCGGAGGTCGAATGGGACTCTTGATCGACGGCACCTGGCACGACAGGTGGTATGACACGAAACAGACGGGCGGACGCTTTGTCCGTCAAGAGTCGCAATTCCGGGACCGCGTGACCGCCGACGGCTCGTCGGGGTTCAAGGCTGAGTCAGGCCGTTACCACCTCTATGTGAGCCTCGCCTGTCCGTGGGCCCACCGAACACTGATATATCGTCGGTTGAAGGGGCTTGATGACCACATCTCGGTTTCCGTGGTCAATCCTCTGATGCTCGAGAACGGCTGGACTTTTGACGATTTCCCGGGGGTGGTCCCCGACACCATCGGCGATGCGCGGTATCTTTACGAGATCTACACCCGGGCCAGACCCGACTACAGCGGTAGGGTGACCGTGCCGATCCTGTGGGACAAAAAGACCGGCACCATCGTCAGCAACGAGTCGTCCGAGATCATCAGGATGTTCGACACCGAGTTCGACGCAGTCGGAGCGAGCGGCCCGTTATTCTGCCCGCCGGAGCTTCAGCCCGGAATCGATGACATCAATGCGTTTGTCTACGACGCGATCAACAACGGGGTCTACAAGGCGGGTTTCGCCACCACCCAGGAGGCCTACGAGGAGGCCGTACGCTCTTTGTTCTCGGCCCTTGATCAGATCGAATTGATGCTGTCGTCGTTCAGATATCTGGTCGGCGACACCCTGTCCGAGGCGGACTGGCGGCTGTTCACCACCCTGCTGCGCTTCGACCCGGTGTATGTCGGCCACTTCAAATGCAACATCCGCCGCATCGTCGACTACCCCAACCTGTGGGCCTACACCCGTGAGTTGTACCAGTTTCCCGGGGTTGCCGAAACCGTCAACATGAACCACATCAAGTCCCACTACTACCGCAGCCACCCGACAATCAACCCCAGCGGGGTCGTACCGGTGGGGCCCGAAATCGACTACAGCCAACCTCACGGGCGCGAGGCGGCTGAAACTGCCTCTGCGTGACGACATCCTCCTGCGTTCGACCCGCGGTGAGTGCGGACCCAGGAAAGACCACCGATGGGTGACAAGGTCACAGCGCGCCCACGGATGGTTCAAATGGATTTCAGAAACGGTCCTCTTATTTGTCCGACCACACGGCGAGCTCGTTGCCGCTGGGATCGGTGAAGTGGAAACGTCGTCCACCCGGGAAGCTGAAGATCTCCTTGACGACGGTCCCGCCGTGGCTGCGCACCGCGGCTTCAACATCCTCGAGATCCACCGCATACAACACCACGAGCGGTCCGCCTGGCACCACGTCGGCTTCTTTCCGGAAACCACCGTTGAGCCTTCCATCCTCGAAGCTCGAGTAGTCCGGTCCCCAGTCCTGGGTCTTCCACCCGAAAACGCCGGTGTAGAAGGCCTTGGCCGCCACGAGGTCAGTCGTCGGCAGCTCGATGTAGTCGATTCTCCTATCGTGTTCTTCCTGCCCCATGCGTCCCCTCCCGACCCTCGATCATGTTCTCGACGATCTCGATCGGAAACGCCTCGCGGGTGTGGCCGTCCCGCCCGGTCACCGTGGTGGCCCGGAACAACGAGTTCAAAACCGCTTCTTCCACCACCTCGACAGTGGCGAGAAACAGCGGGCTCACGGCATCATTGCCGAGCGTCGTTTCGTCTCTGGTCGCCTGCGGTGGGTCGTACGGCACCCGTCTCGCGGTCGAAAATGCGATGACGAAGTCGCCCGACCCGTTGTCGAGGTACGAGCCGGTGCGGGCCAGCCCGAGCGCCGCCCTCTTGGCCACCCGCTCGAGGTTGCGCGCCGATAACGGAGCATCGGTGGCAAGCACGATCATGCACGAACCACCGCTCCCCTCGAACCGACTCGCGAAAGGGCACGCGACCCATCTCCTCTCCCACCGGTAACCCGTCGATCACCAATACGCCGCCGAAATTCGACTGAACCAGCGCGCCGACGGTGTAGCCGCCCACGCTCTCCGGCAGCACCCTCGAGGAGGTGCCGATCCCGCCCTTCCACCCGAAGAGCGAAGTTCCGGCGCCGGCACCGACCGAGCCTTCGGCCACCGGCCCCGGCTGCGCTTCTTCGATGGCGAGGATGACGTCCAGGGGGCGGATTGCGCACGTCCTGATGTCGTTCAACCAGCCGTCGTTGGTCTCGCCGACCACCGCGTTGACCGACCGCACCTCTTCGTTGCCAGGCTGCTGGAGGGTCCAGTCAACCACCGTCTGAACCGCCGTCCCGACGCACAGGGTGTTGGTCAGCACGATCGGAGTCTCGAGGTTGCCCAGTTCCTGCACCTGAAGAAAACCCGCCGCCTTGCCGAACGCGTTCGCCGGCCACACAGCCGCAGGCACCTTGGACTGGAAGATATTGCCATCGTGCGGTACGACGGCCGTCACGCCGGTGCGCACGCCCGTGCCCTCGATCAGAGTCCGCTGGCCAACCCGAACGCCGGCAACATCGGTGATGGCATTGAGGGGGCCCGGCTGGAGCACGCCCGGTTCGAGACCGAGGTCTCTGGCCCGTGGGCGATCCTCCGATCCTGCGACTGGTGACAGAGCCGCGGCCATAAACCCCGTTATGACAACACGACGCAGGGTCCGAAGATCAGGCACCTTCCATTGCCTCCCTCACCAGTGCCTCGGCGAGGATCTGGAGAGAATCGAGCCACGGCAGCTCCGGTTGGTGGCGCCGGAGCACCAGGGAAGCCTCGGAACAGCCCGCGATCAACCCCGCCACACCGTGGCCGACGAGGTCGCGGACACCGATCGCCAACGCCAGGTAGACATCCTCGGAGACCCCGTGCAATTTCACTGCGTCAAGGGCATCCATCACCGCGTTTTGAACCCCGGGAGTCGGCGGTCCGACCCCGGTCAGACCGTGACGCTCCAGCGCCTCGTGGTAGAGCCGGGACCGCAACGTGCCGTCGGTCGCCAACAACCCGACCGCGGCGTCCGCCTCGAAGAGCTCGCTCGCCCGACGAGCCGTCTCGTCCACCATGTCGACCACCGGAATCCCGATCGCCCTCCGCACATCGGTCAGAAAAGCATGCGCAGCGTTGCAGGGGATGCCGATAAGTTCTGCGCCCGCCCGTTCAAGGGAACGCGCAGTTTCCACCAAAACTTCGATCACCGGATCGAGATTCCCCGACAGCAGGGCATCCGTCCGGTTGGGGATCTTGGGGTTGGAATCGATCAGCACCCGGAGGTGGTCCTGCTCCCTCGCGGCTGGGGTGCAGCGGGTGATCCACACCAGGAGTTCGGCCGTGGCCTCCGGGCCCATGCCTCCGAGCACACCGATCGTCTTCTGTTTCATTGCGCCATTCTACGCGGGGATTGTGTTCGACGCTCCCCCTTGCGCAAACCGTCTATGATGACGGGGAACACGCGAGGAGTGATCATGGATTTCGAGCTCTCGGAAAAGACTGAAGCAGCCCTCGGGCTGATTCGTGAATTCGTCAACAACGAACTCATTCCCATGGAGACCGCCTTCCTCACCCGCCCCTTCCGCGAGCTGTTGCCGGAG
>CAVQQV010000045.1:0-95267 GCA_963714885.1 Candidatus Sulfomarinibacteraceae bacterium
GGAAAACGAATTTCCACTCGTTGTACTGGGTTCGTCCCTCGTAGATCTTGATGCTGGTGTCGGTTGACAGCGAGTGCACGCCGATGATGGGGCCGACCTTTTCGCCCCTTCCTCCGAGCCCGCGATCGCCGAACACCGGGGTCCTGGTGGGCGTGGTCTGGGGCCGCGGCTGTCCGGGCGCCGTTCCCCCGCCCGGACCACCCACCCGTTGACCCTCCTGGCCGAGAAAGACCACCCCCCACTCGTCGGACCCGGTGATGGGATCGGTCCAATGCCTGACGCAGCACTCTCGGATCGGCCTCCCACAACTCCTTCATCCGCATCGGGTAGCGGCCGTACTTCTGACGGTAGAGGCGGATGCCCTCGACGTACTGCTGACCGCGGAAGATGAGTTCGGCTTCCCGTTCCCGTTGCATCTGGAAGCTCACGGTCTGCACTGCGACCGCCATCATGATGGCCATGATGGCGACCACCATGACCACGGCCACGAGGGTGTAGCCGCCCTCGGCGCAATTTCGAATTTCGAATTTCGAATTTCGAATTTGCCACACACCCATCCCCCGTGTCAATGGACGGTGAGTCAGCGCGAAATTCCGAATTCCGAATTCCGAATTCCGAATTCATTCATCACCATTCCGAAATCAGGGTCCCGTCGAGGGCGACCCGCTCTTTATCGGCATAGCGGACGTCGATGACCTGGGTTCCACTGCCGAACTCGTCCTCGAGCGGTTCGAGTTCCTCAAGTTCGTCCGGCTCGGCGTACAATTCTTCCCACGCGCCGTCAGCCGATGCCCGAGAATGGGTCGATCGGGAGATAGCGGAGATACCCGGTATCGACCAGTGCCTCGATGCTGTCGGGATAGTAGCCCTTGTCGGCGAGGTGCTGGTCGATGCACGAGCGCATCTGGTAGAGATCGGCGCGGATCACCGCTTCGCGGGCCCGGATCGGTGCGTTCTTCATCGCCGGCAGGGCGATGGTGGCAAGGATGCCGATGATCGCCATCACGACGATGAGCTCGATGAGGGTGAAACCCGCAACGGAATTTTGAATTTTGAATTTTGAATTTTGAATTTTTCGAACCTGATTATCCGAACGGTTGCCGGCCGGGAGCGACATTCCTAATTCCTCATTCCTCATTCCTAATTCCATCAGGTCACCAATCCGCATACTTCGTGCCGTCGAGGGCGACGCCGTCGGAGCTGGTGCGGACGTCGTAGATGTTCTCGCCTCCCCAGCTGGTCGCGTCGGCGTCGTCCTGATAGGACCGCAGTTCCCAGTCCTCGTGAGTCATGGGATCGATCGGGATCCTGCGCAGGAACTTCCTCTTGCTCTCCTGACCGACGATTTCCACCCCCTCGACAAGCTCTTCCAGGGTCTCCGGGTAGCCCTCGCCACCGATCTTCACAGGGATCAGCCCCTGGTCGGAGAGCCGTTTGTACTCGTCGACGGAGGTGCGGATCTGCCGCAGCGCGAGGCGCAGTTCGGCCTCCTTGCGGCGCTTGACCGTGAACTTGGCCACCGGCAGCACCATCGTCGACAACACGGCGATCAGGGCCACCACCATCACCAGCTCGGCGAGGGAAAAGCCCCGTTGACCCCTGCGAACACGCATCATGGCTGTTCTCGAACCTGTCCGTTGGCATTGATGAACAGGGCGCCGTCGTTGGCCGCCACCGGAATCGCCACACCGTCCGCGGTCACCGCACCGGCTGAGGTGAAGACCAACGGCGCCGGGCCGCCATCGAGGGCCTGGACCCGGAGCGCCGCCACCGCCTGGCCGCTTTCGATGCCGTCGGCCACCACCACATCGAGATCGATCCAACCGTCGGCAGCGTGCACTTCGCCGCGCAGGAAGTTCACGCCCGGAGCCGGCAGAATGTCGGCCACCCACACCCGTCTGGGGTCGAAGGAGAGGGCCAGCGGGAGCCTGTAGGAGCCCGAGCCGCCGCGGACCACCAACTGCAGCATCGTCTCCTGGCCTGGCACGAGCGACACGACCGACGGTTCCAGACCGACGATCAGCGGCGGCATGGAGCTGTCGAGACCGGACACCCCCGGCTCGAATTCGGGCACGTCGCCCCAACCGACGTCGCCCGCCACGTCGGAGCTGGAGGTGCTCTTTTCGCCGCCCGACGGCACCAGGTCCACACCCTCGTTTTCGGCGGGTGGCGGCGTCACCCGTCGCGGCGCCGTCGGCCGTCGGGACGCCGGAGAACCATATGGGGTCTGCTGGTCGTCCTCGGATTCGTCGGGTTGGTCGGGTTCGTCGGTTTCCTCAGGCTGGTTGTCGTCGAAAGGCCCACGGTCGGCGCGACCGGACTGCACCCTCGGCGAGGCGCCGAAGTAGGAGATTCTGCTTTCGGTGCCGACCCAGATCGGCGCCAGATCCTCCGCGTCGATATCGGGGAAACGGATGATCTGCGGAGTCAAGGTGAGCACCAGGTCGGTGTCCTTGTCGGTGGTGCTCTCCATCCGGAACAGCCGACCGATCAGCGGGATGTCGCCGAGGATCGGCGTCTTGGTCACGCCCTTGGTCTTGTCGCGGCGGATCAGCCCGGCAAGCAGACTCGACTCACCGCTCTTCAAACGAATGGTCGAGGAGATGGTGCGGGTGCCGATCGTGATGGCTTCCTGGTCCGGTCCCACGGGCACGGTTTCGCCGAGGTTCGAGATCTCCACCTTGAGTTTGAGGGTGATTTCGAGATTGTGGTGCACCCTCGGTTCGACCTCGATCTGGATGCCGATGTCCTTGTACTGGAAGGAGGTGATCGGCACCACGCTGCCGCCGATCGTGTTCGAGGTGTTGAAGCTGGTGACCGGGATCGGCACCTGGTCACCGATCAGGAGATTGGCCTTTTCTCCCTCGGTGACCCGCAGCTGCGGCTGCGCCAGAACCTGCGCCTCACCCGCGCTCTTGGCGAGGCTGATCAGGATGCTGGGGACGTTGATGAACCAGTTGCCGCTGGTGATGTTCTTGAAATCGTCGAGGCTCAGTGATCCCGCGGGCGCGAGCGGATTGATGGCCCCGGTGTCGAGGCCGAGGTTGAAGTTGTAGGTCGAGAGGGCGGTTCCGATGTCCGAGTTCTTGGTCGACGCCATGATGAGGATCTCGACGTCTATCAGCACCTCGGCCTTGGCCTTGTCGTTGACCCGGATGAGCTTCTCGGCGATCGCCACCTTGTCGGCGGTGTCGCGCAGGGTGATGGCGTTGAGTTGCTCGTTGGTGGAGAGCCGCCGCGCCTCGATCAACGACCGCAACAGCTTGTCGATCTCCTTGACATCGGCGTTGGAGAGAAAGAAGGTCTTGATGACCAGGTCCTCGTACTCGCGGCGGTTCTGCGGCGAATCCTCGGCAATGATGATGGAGTGTTCGTCCAGCACTTTGTAAAAGTGCCCCGACGCCTGCATCACCATCTCCAGCGACTGCTCGGCCGTGAGCTCGTTGAGTTCGATCGCGAGCCGGTCATCCTTCAGCTTGGGGTCGAACAAAACGTTGAACCCGTAGGCCTTGCCGATGGCTTCGTAGATTTCCTTGACCGGTTTCGGTTTGGGGAAGTTGAGAGTGATGGGTTCCCGGGATCTCGGGTTGAGCATCGGCGGTTTGACCTTGGCCTCCCGCGCCTGGCGCTTCATCTCCTCGAGTTGTCGGATACCATCCGGCGCCGCCAGAATCGTCATTTCCTCGTTGACCTCGGCGAGCAGTTGTTCCGCGTACTGGTTGCTCGGGTCCAATTGGACCGCCATCTGGAGCTCGTTGCGGGCTGCCAACAGCCGTCCCAGCTTGCGCATGGCAACGCCGTTCTGGAAGTGTTTCTGGGCCGCCTTCTGGCGCGCGAATGCAAGCTGCATCTTGTACTCGACGTTGTCCGGCTCTTCCGCCAGTGCCTGCAGATAGTGGTAGACGGCAGCATCCCAGTTCTGGCTGTCAAATGCTTCGTCACCTGCATTACCGGTCTTGGCGGCCGTCGAGCATCCCATCAGCCCCAGCGACACGGTCGCTGCGAAGATGGCGGCGAGAATTGCAGTCCTATTTGTCCGACAACGGTACACTGGTGTCCTCCGAAACATCGTAGCCCACAAAGCCGATGGTGACCGACTCGAGGCGGATGGCACGCACGATAAAAATGTCGTCGATAATGTCGCCCACGATCGCCACCTCGATATCCGAGGAATCCTCGCCTCCCTTGCGGAAGGCCGCGACCAACCGGGGCTGTGGCCCAAGATAGCCGATGTAGTCCCGGTTGAAGGGCGGTGGTGGCGGTTTGGGCTGCCCGTCGAGGCCATATGCGATCCGCGGCGTCGGCGTCGGCCGCGGCGGCAGCGTCGGTCGTGGAATCGCGGTCGGCGGCGGCGTCAGATTCGGCGTCGCGGTGGGGGGTGCGCGAAAGGCAAACGGGTTGCCGGCGGACTCCGCACGCGCAACTTCCTGCTGACCGCCCTCGCCGATCTCCAGCGGGGGCAAGTTCTTCGCCGTATACTCCAGCCCCGACGAGCCGGTCTCGCCTCCGGTCATTCCACCACCACCGAGAAACCGCACAGCCGCGACCGCGGCGGCAATCGCCAGCACGGTGAGGAGCACCACCAGGCGGGTGTGCTCGTTCGACGTTTTGGCGTCAGCCATCGCTGCCCTCCGCAGCACTGGAGATCCCGTCGGTCAGGCGCCGTAGCTGTTGCGGGTCGGCCTTCGCCAGGAAGGTGGCGATCCGCACCGAGATCCTGAGCTCCTGCGATACGGGGTCCTCGTCGCCGGTCAGGCTGAGACCCTCCACCAGCAGGAACTCGGGGCTCGACTGCAGCTCCGCCAACATCTCGCGAATCTGGCGATACTCTCCCTCAACTCCGAATTGAATACTGAAGCGGACAAAGCCGGTGTCGCGGTCCTCCTTGGCGGCGTAGGAGTAGCTCCCCGGAAGCAGGCCCGCGTTGCGGGTCGCCGAACCGACGGCCCGCAGAATATTGGTCAGACGGCCGTCGAGGGTCCCGAACACCTCGTTGTGCAGATTCGTGAACTGTCGCTCGGTTTCTTCCACCCATTCGCGGTCTCCACCGGTGGCTCGCATGAGGCCCTCGACCCTCGCGAGTTCCGCCTCGAGATCCAGGACCCGGTCCCCGACCTGCGCCCGCCGTCCGCCGGACTCCGAGGTCTGCCACACGAACAGGACGGCGGTCCCGAGGCACAAAACCACCGCCGGCAGCCACACCGGCAAGAGCCTCTTCCAGGGCCGGAGATCCACCGTCATAAGGCCCCCTCGGTGGCGAGGTATTGCACCCGCATGTTCAACACATAGGTGCCGGTGTTCGAATCTTCGGGCGTCTTCTCACTCGCCAGCACCGGGTCGTCGAACCGGGGGTCCTCGACCAGGTTGTCGATAAAGTTGAGCATGGCATCGCGGTTTCGCGCCACCACTTCGAAAGCAAGCATCACCCCTTCAGGGCTCACCGAGGGCATGATGCGTGTCAAACGGACGTCGTACGGCATCACGTGCTCGATGTCATCGAGCATCCGCAGCCACGAAAAAGCGTGCTCCCGGAGCACCAGGTTGGTGGCGTTGACCCGCGCCTCGAGCGACCGCCACGGCACCCTGTTCAACATCGCGATCTCCTGCCGCGCCGCAGACCCGAGCTCGATGTAGCTCTCTTCGAGGGCGTCCCGGGTCGCGATTTCGTCTTCAACGGCGCGATTGGTGATCAGAAAGAACCGGAGATTCAAGGCGATCAAAATCAGCGCGATGACTCCTGCGGCGATCGTCATCACCCACACCGGACGGGTGTTGAGGAAGGGGCGGGAGGCGAGGCTGGGGGTTATCATCGAACCTCCCCGGTGACGACGGCGAGGGCCGGCGCCAGCCGAGCGGCCCCGAGTCGACCGGCAACCGTTGACGGTCCGCACGGCGGCGTCGGCGGCCCCACGAACGGGGCCAACTGGGGCAGCTCCGCCATCCACCGGCGCAGCTCGGTGTCCAGGGCCGCGTCGTCGCACACCAGTTTCACTTCGATCTCACCCCCGAGCCCGATCTTGTCACGGATGAACTCCAGATTGAGCCGCACTTCACGCTCGATCGATTGGCCCACGGCCGCCATCGGCGAAAGCGGTTTGGTCCGCAGCAGGCGCGGCGTCCCGCCGACCAGCAGAATCAACGACAGGAAAGCCGGCTCCAACTGGATCAGGAGCAACGGGCGATCGCTGAGGGATGATCGTGGGACCAGGGCAAAGAGTCTGGTCGTGATCAAACCGGGTTGGATACCGATGGTGTTGAAGGTGGTCTCGATGGAGGCCACCGCACGTTCGATACCGGCCAGGACCAGGACCTGGCGGCGGCCCCCCGCCTCCGGAAGACGCACGACCGAGAGCCGGAGCTCGGTGGGCGCAACGGGAAGCAGTTTTTTGAGGCGCCAGCGGATGACGTCGTGCACCTCGCTCTCCTTGCGAGGCAGTTTGTCGGCCTCGAGGAGAAAGGCACGCATCCAACCCGTCGGTACGATCACCGCTGCGGTGGAGGTGCCCTCTGCGGCTCCCTTGAGCCGGGTGAGGACCGGAGCGATGGCCTCCCGGTCAACCGCTTGCAGACCCACCGGCCCGACTTCGAACGCCCCCGGCGGCACATCTTCGATGGCGCAGTGAAACTCACCCGGGCCGGTACGGTGGATGATCGCAACTTCATTCGCACCGAGGTCCCATGCGGTGGCCGGTGGCGGGCTGGTGAGGAAGCGTTCCCAGTTCATTCGACGAACGTCACCTTGTTGATGTCATACAGCGAGGTCTCTCCGGCAAAGACTTTTTGCAGGGCTGACTCTCGGAGAAACCGCATGCCTTCCGCCTTCGCAGCCCGCTTGATCTCCGCCGCCGAACGACGATCGATGATGAGCTGGCGGATGTTGTCGGAGAGGTTCAGGAGTTCTGCGATGGCCAAACGCCCGCGATAGCCGGTGCCGTTACACTCGATGCATCCGCCACCCTCATAAAAGGTGAAGTCCCGGTAGCGATCGGCGTCCAGCCCCGAGTCGTCGAGCAGGGTGTCCGACACCCGGGCCGGCCGCTTGCAGTGGACACAGATGCGGCGAACCAGCCTTTGCGCGAGCACGCAGTTGAGGGCCGACACGAAGTTGTGGAGATCGACGTTCATGTTGAGGAAACGCCCGATCACGTCGACCACGTTGTTGGCGTGGACGGTCGTGAAGACGAGGTGGCCGGTGAGGGCCGATTGGACGGCGATCTGCGCGGTCTCCTCGTCGCGGATCTCACCCACCATGATCTTGTCGGGATCGTGGCGCAGGATCGACCGCAGACCGCGGGCGAAGGTGAGGCCCTTCTTCTCGTTGACCGGAATCTGGGTGATGCCCTGGAGCTGATACTCCACCGGGTCCTCGATGGTGACGATCTTGTCCTCGGTCGACCGGATCTCGGACAAACAGGCGTACAGCGAGGTGGTCTTCCCCGAACCGGTGGGGCCGGTCACCAGCACCATGCCGTAGGGTTCGTTGATGAACTTACGCAGCTGGCGCTTGGTGTCGTCCTCGAAACCGAGCACGTTGAGGTCCAGAGACTTGAACTCGGCGCTGGTCGATTCCTTGTCCAGGATCCGGATCACCGCGTCCTCGCCGTGCACCGTCGGCATGATCGAAACACGAAAGTCGATCGTGCGCCCCGAAAACTTGACCTTGAAGCGGCCGTCCTGCGGGATTCTCTTTTCCGCGATGTCGAGCTCCGACATGACCTTGATCCGGCTGACGATGGTCGAGTGGTGCCGCTTGTCGATCGATTTCATCGCCTGGTAAAGGACTCCGTCGATGCGGTACTTCACCACCACCTCGCGGTCCTGGGTCTCGATGTGGATGTCGGAGGCCCGGCGCTGGATGGCGTTGAACAGGATCGAATCGACCAACCGGATGATTGGCGAGGAATCGGCGGTGATGCGATCGATGGAGAGAACCTCGCCACCGTCCTCCGCCTCCTGGACCAGCTGCAGGCTGAATCCCTCGGTGGCCTCGTCGAGAACGCGTTGAGTGGACTCGGACTTTTCGAGAATGTCCGCGATTCGATTCGCCGGGCCGACGACCACCTCGAGGGGGCGGGCCAGTGCGAGCTCGATCTCGTTGACGTTGACGATATTGGATGGGTCCGCCATCACCACGAACAGGATCTCTCCTTCGGCGCGTTGGGGCAGAAACTGGTAGCGCAGCATCACCTCGACCGGGATGGTGCGGAAAAGCTCGGCGTCGACGTGGAACTCGTCCAGAGGATCGAACGGGAGCTGCAACCGTGTCGCCAGTTCCCTGGCCTTCTGCTCCTCCTCGTTGCCCTCCCGCGCCTGATCGAGGATCACGAGTTGTTCTTCGATGTCAGGGTCCGTCGCCATAAATCCTCACGCAATCTTGGTGACGATCGTGAGCAGGGGATAGTAGACGGCCAGCAGCAAGGCTGCAACGATCACACCCATGACCACCAGAATCATGGGCTCGATCAACGTCACCACCCGCCCTAGAGTAAACTCGATCGACTCATCAAAGAAATCCGAAGTGTGGTTCAGCATCTCCGGCAGCGCTCCCGTCGACTCGCCAACCCGCACCATGGCCAGTGCGAGGTCCGGCACCCGGCCGGTGTCTGACAGGGCATCCGACAGCGGCCGGCCCTCCTGTACCTCCTGCACGCAACCGAGGAAGAGTTCGGAGATATATGAATTGCTCACCGAGGTCGCCGCGGTTTCGAGAGCCGGTACCATCGGCGTCCCACCGCCGAGCAGGATGGCCAACGAACGGCTGAATTGCGACAACGAGAAAAGGTGCGACAGGTGGCCGATCAGCGGCACCCGCAAGCGCCACCGGTCGGTGATCAAGCGCCCGCTCGGCGATGACCGCCACACCCGCAGCGCGTACCACCCCACCACCGCGCCCGCAATGATGAGGATGAGGTTGTCGCGCATGGTATTCGCAAGTCCGATCACCAGCCGCGTCGGCAACGGCAGCTCGGATTCAAACTGGACGTAAAATTCCGAGAAGCTCGGAATCACGTAGGTCATGAGGAGGATGACCAGACCCACGGCGAGGGTCACCAGAACCGCCGGATAGGTCATCGCACCGATGATCTTCTTGCGGACCTTCTCCACCAACCTCTGATAATCCACAAAGCGGCCGATCACCTGCTCCAACTCACCCGTGCGCTCACCCGCCCGCAGCGAGTTGGAGTACAACCGCGGAAAGGTGTCGCCGAGGGCGAGGAACGCATCCGACAACGCGATGCCGGTGGTCACCTGTTGGTGGACCTTTTCGAGCAGGGCCCGAAAGTGGGGGTTCGACTGCTGGTCCTTGAGCAGGTCAAGCGACTGGGCCAGCGGCATTCCGGCATGGAGCAGGGTCATGAGCTGGGTGTTGAAGAGCATGAAGTCCTGGCCGCTGACCTTTTCCGACCGCGAAAGGAACGGCACCCGAAAACGTGAGCGCGCGGTCGCAAGACTGAAGATGTGAAACCCCTCGGCTTCGACCTCGCGGCGCAACGAATCACGAGACGCCGCCACCCGGCGCTGTTCCACCACCGAGCCATCCGGGGCCCCCAACCGGCAGACAAACTCCGGCACTCAGTTGCCTCCCGGCTCCTGAACCTGGACGATCAACACCAGACCGGTTTCAGGATCTTCAGAACTACCGGCGCCGATATAGACCTTCTGATTCGGAGACAGGAGAACGTTGGTGCGAAGATACTGCTGGCTCAACTGCGCACCGTCGGCCCCCGCCCGCAGCCGTTCCAGGGTCAGGCTGCGAAGCTGGATCCGATCACCCGGGTCGGGCGCCCCCCACGGCGATTCCGACGAATGGGGCGGCAGTTGAGCGACAAACGAAATCTGGAAACCGACGCCGAGAGACGCCTGGGTGTCGCCGCCAAGCTCGCCCTCCAACACCGCGCTGCCGAGACTTCGATAGGAAGGGAACTTGAACATCTTGCGCAACCTGTCGGTGGCCTCCACTTCATTGGCGGCCCCGAACGGCCGTTCGGCGCCACCCTCGAGGAGCTCGATCCGGACCCGGTAGCGATTCGGCGGTCTGATCGAGCTGGTCGATGACCTTCACGACCCGGTCGATAACCTCAGGGAAGTCCTGCACGGTGATCCGCGCCCGACTCGGCTGCAAGGTCAGGCTCCCCTCGCCCGAAAGCAGAGGTTGAACGGCCGTGGTCGCCTCCGCGACCGAAAGGTACCGCAGGGTGAATACGCGGGAAACCGTTTCGACGGCCGCCGCCACCGTCGACGCCACCAGCACCAGAACGATCACCGCAGAGATGCGTTGGCGATCCACGGCGTCACAGCTCCAGCGCCGGATTGACGATGAAATAAACTGCCGTGTCGGCGTCCTCGTCATCCGCGAACTGGTAGACCCTCACGTCGTCACCCGGCATCTCCACCTCCACCGTCGGCGGCAGCGGATTCGATCTCAGCGCCGGCCCAGGCATCGAACGACAGGATCGGCACCGGGTCGCCTGCCAGGGGCAGCAACCGCCAGGCGCCTGCGCCGACAATCGCCACCACGACGGCGGCCGCTGCCGCCAGCCACGATCTGCGGCGTCCCCGCAGGCGGCCGTCCAGACGCCGTTGGCGGATCTGCCCGGTGACAGCTGCGGCACAGCCTTCGATCCGGGCCAGATCGACGGGCTTGGGTTCCGCCATGGCGAAGAGCAGGCTCGGTTCCACGGACCGCGCCCACACTCCACACGAGGAGCACTCACAGAGGTGGTGGCGGAAATCCGTCCGTCGGTCCTCCTCCATCGTCTCCTCGAGGTAGGCGTCCAGTAGTTCTCGGAATTCGGTACAGTCCATTTCATCCCCTCTCGGAAGCAGGCAGGTACTCCGGAAATTGCTCTTGCATCGCTTTCCGGAGCGCCTTTCGGGCTTGAAACACATGATTGCGCACCGTCGTTGCCGAGCACCCGAGGATCTCTCCGACCTCGGCGGTTTCGAGGCCCTGCATCTCGCGCAGCACGAACGCGCCCCGCTGCTGCGGCGTCAGCACCCCGACGAGCTGCTCAAGAATGCGGTCCGCCTCGTGACGATCGGCGCGGGCGCCGGCGGTCTCGCCTTCTCCCACCAGGTGCAGGCGGTGCTCGAAGCCGGCCTTGTGGACGCGCTCGCGGCTGCCGCGGGAACGCAGCAGATCGATCGCGACATTGGTCCCGATCCGATAGAGCCAAGTCGAGAACCTGTAGCGCGAGTCGTAGCGGTTGAGCTGCTGCCAGGCCTTCAGGAAGGCCATCTGTACCACGTCCCACGCCTCCGTCTCGTCGCCGAGGATCCGGGCGACCGCCCTGTGCAAACCACCCGAGTGGCGGCGCACGATGTGAGCAAAGGCCTCCTCGTCGCCCTGACGCGCCGACTCCACCCACGAGCGGTCATCCATGACCACCTCGCGCAGGTTTGGCCTTTGAGCCGGCAGCGTGCACAGGTTCTCCCTCAATATCGTCTCCCCAGTACGGTTTACGGAACATCGCCCACCACCGTTGGGACCCTCGCCGACGATGCTAGCACCTCGGAGGGCGATGACGCCCTCCTCGGCTTTTTCCGGTCCCCGCGTCCGCGGCGGACGCGGGGACCGGAAAAAGAGAAATGGAGCAGGGGGGAAGGGGAGAAAGGGAGAAACGGAGAGGGGGACACCGTCCACCAGCTCGGGTAGCCCGCGGATCAGCTTGACAGGTTCTCTGGTGTCGGGGAATCTGGCGGGCGGGGAGGGACCGTCATGCGGAGGCACGTCACACTGATCACCGGCGCGGGCGGCGAGATCGGCCACGGGTTGATCGAGCGCCTCTCGGCCGACGGCGACAGCCCGATCATCACCATCGACCTCAAACCGCTCGATCCCGGAATTCGTGAGCTCGTCGAGCAGGAGTACATGGGATCGATCCTCGAGACCCACCTGCTCGAGCGAATCCTCTCCGAGTACCTGGTCGACACGATCTACCACCTGGCGGCGATCCTCTCCACCCGGACGGAGTTCACACCGGTGACCGGTCACGAGATCAACGTCGAGGGAACCCTCAAGCTGCTCGATTTCGCCCAGGCCCAGGGTGAGTCGCACGGCCGGCCGGTGGCTTTCCTTTATCCATCGTCCATCGCTGCCTACGGGCTGCCCGACCTCGAGACCAAGGCGAGCGCGGGTGCGGTGCGCGAGCACGAGTGGAACAACCCAACCACCATGTATGGCTGCAACAAGCTCTACTGTGAGCACCTCGGCCGCTACTACGCCCTGTATTACAAACAGCTCGCCGCGGAGACCCTCTCCGGCAAGGTCGACTTCCGCGCCATTCGTTTCCCCGGTCTGATTTCGGCCGTCACCGTGCCGTCGGGCGGCACCTCGGACTACGCGCCCGAGATGATCCACGCCGCGGCTCGCGGCGAGGCCTACGCTTGTTTCGTGCGCCCGGATACCCGGATTCCCTTCATGGTGATGCCGGATGCCGTGGATGCCCTGGTCAAGCTGGCGCAGGCAGATGCCGCCAACCTGAGGAAAACCGTCTACAACATCACCGCCTTCAACCCCTCTGCGGCCGAGGTCCGCGAACTCGTGTTGGCCGGCTTCCCGGACGCGCAGATCACCTTCATGCCCGACCTCAAACGGCAGGCAATTGTCGACAGCTGGCCCGCCGATGTGGACGACAACGCCGCACGCGCAGACTGGGGTCTGGCCCCCCGGTACGATCTCGAACACGGTTTTTCCGAGTTCCTGATTCCACGGATCCGCGAACGATACGGCGCCGCCGACCGCTGATGCGGCCGCTTCGCCCCGATATCCCGCCTGCCTCGGTAACCATGGCTCGGCGAGACCTTCTCTGCTCAGGCCCTGGAGTCGAGACGACCGCCCGCTCCGCTGTCCTGGTCGAAGGCCTCCCCGCGAAACGCCTCATTCCTGGACACTTCCGGGTCCAGAAAATACCTCCTAGAACCGCAAGATGTAGTGTTGACAAGGTTCGGGGGCCCAATATATAGTGGGTCAAGTCGAGTCTTAGAATCCGCGAACCGGTGATCCAAAACGTGTCTATAGGGGGAGTTTTGCGCCGGAAAGCGGCCACCGCAGGGGAGGTCGAGGGCAGCATATGAAGGTTACGCGTCGTTTTACACGCGCCGAGCACGACCCGTACGAGTCCATCGAATTTATCGAGAGGTCGTCGGAGATCCGCAATCCCGACGGTGGCGTGGTGTTCGCCATGGACGGCGTCAAAGCGCCAAAGACGTGGTCCCAGGTAGCGGTCGACGTCCTCGTTCAGAAGTACTTCCGCAAGGCAGGAGTACCGCAACTCGACGACGACGGCAGCCCCGAGATGTCGGAGAGCGGCGAACCGCTCACCGGCCCCGAGCGCGATGCTCGCCAGGTCTTTGACCGGCTCGCCGGCTGTTGGACGCACTGGGGCAAAGAGCACGGCTACTTCGACACCGACGGCGACGCCGAGGCCTTCCACGACGAACTCCGCTACATGCTGGCAGCGCAGTTTGCGGCGCCCAACTCTCCGCAGTGGTTCAACACCGGACTCCACTGGGCCTACGGCATCACCGGCCCCGCCCAGGGCCACTGGTTCGCCGACCCGGAGAGTGGCAAGCTCAAGACCTCGTCGAACGCCTACGAACACCCGCAGCCGCACGCCTGCTTCATCCAATCGGTCGCCGACGACCTGGTGAACGAGGGCGGCATCATGAATCTCTGGGTGCGCGAAGCCCGCCTGTTCAAGTACGGTTCGGGGACCGGAACCAACTTCTCGCAACTGCGCGGCCACGGCGAACCTCTCTCCGGCGGCGGCCGTTCTTCAGGCCTGATGTCCTTCCTCAAGATCGGCGACCGCGCGGCCGGCGCCATCAAATCCGGCGGCACCACCCGCCGCGCGGCCAAAATGGTGTGCCTCGATCTTGACCACCCGGATATCGAAGAGTTCATCTCCTGGAAGGCGGTGGAGGAGCGCAAGGTGGCCGCCCTGGTCACGGGATCGCGACTCTTGCGACGTCAGCTGCAGGAGATCCTCGACGCATGTTTCCCGAATCGGGTCGGACGAACCGGTCATGGACCTGGAGAAGAACTCCGACCTCAAGACGGCGATCCGAACCGCGCGCCGGCGGGGCGTGCCGGACGGTTCTGTCCAGCGCGTGTTGCAGCTCGCTGCACAGGGCGTGCAGACCTACCCGGTCGAGGAGTACGATACGGATTGGGATTCGGACGCCTACTACACGGTGTCGGGCCAGAACGCCAACAACAGCGTTCGGGTGCCCAACGCGTTTTTCGGCGCGCTCGAGGTCAACCGCGACTGGAAGCTAGTCAACAGAACCGACAGTGCAGTGGCGAAAAAGGTCCCCGCGGCCAAGCTGTGGAACGACATCACCCTCGCGGCCTGGGAGTGCGCCGACCCCGGGCTCCAGTTCGACGACACCATCAACGAGTGGCACACGTGCCCAGCGAGCGGGCGCATCAACGCCTCGAACCCGTGCTCCGAGTACATGTTCCTCGATGATACGGCCTGCAATCTGGCGTCGCTGAACCTGGTGCGTTTCCTCGATGAGGACGACAATTTCGACATCGAACTCTTTCGCCATTCAGTCCGGCTGTGGACGATGGTGCTCGAGATCTCGGTGCTCATGGCCTCGTTCCCGAGCCGCCGGATCGCCGAGCTGAGCTATCGCTACCGCACCCTGGGTCTCGGCTTCGCGAACATCGGATCGTTGCTGATGCGTCTGGGCATCCCCTACGACTCCGACAAGGGCCGTTCGATCTGCGGCGCCATCACCGCCATCATGACCGGTGAGTCCTACGCCACCTCGGCCGAAATGGCGGCCGAACTCGGTCCCTTCCCAGGCTATCGAAGAAAACCGCGAACACATGCTGCGGGTCATCGGCAACCACCGGCGAGCCGCCTACGACGCCCCGGCCGAAATGTACAACGCGCTGACCATCAAGCCCGACGGTCTGTCGGCGGAAACTACGCCGCCCGATCTGATCGCAGCCGCCCGGGATGCGTGGAACCGCGCGGTCGAACTCGGCACGGCGCACGGCTTCCGCAACGCCCAGGCCACGGTGCTCGCGCCGACCGGCACCATCGGGCTGGTGATGGACTGCGACACGACCGGGATCGAGCCCGATTTCGCTCTGGTGAAGTTCAAGAAGCTTGCCGGCGGCGGCTACTTCAAGATCATCAATCAGGGCATACCTTCGGCCCTCACGACTCTCGGCTACACGGCGGCACAGATCGACGAGATCGTCGCCTACACCATCGGCCACGGCACCCTCGATGGGTGCCCGACCATCGATCACGAGGCCTTGCACGCCAAGGGCTTCACCGACGAGGTCATCGCACGGGTGGAAAAGGCCCTGCCCACCTCCTTCGACATCGGCTACGCGTTCGCCCCTCACGTGGTGGGCGAGGACTTCCTGCGTGGTCTCGGGTTCAAAGATGAAGAAATGGCCGACTGGACTTTCAACGCGCTCTCCAAACTCGGCTTCACGGACAAGGAGGTCGAGGCTGCCAATATCTGGGCCTGCGGCACCATGACGGTGGAGGGCGCACCACACCTCGCCGACGAACACCTGGCGGTCTTCGACTGCGCCAACCGTTGCGGCAAGCTGGGCACCCGTTCAATCCGCTACGACGGTCACATCCTGATGATGGCCGCCGCCCAGCCCTTCATCTCGGGTGCCATCTCCAAGACCATCAACATGCCCGCCGAGGCGACCCTCGACGACATCAAACGCGCCTACTACCTCGCCTGGCAGAAGATGCTGAAGGCCGTCGCCCTCTACCGCGACGGCTCCAAGCTGAGTCAACCTCTGGGCATCGCCATGGAACTCGAGGAGGAGGATGCGCTCGCTGAAGCGGTCGCCACGGGCGATGCGGGCAAGGTCGCCGAGTCGATGGCCGAACGGGTCGTGATCCGCTACCAGGCGCGGCGCCATCGGCTGCCGGGCCGGCGCGCCGGCTTCACCCAGAAGGCCTCGGTTGGCGGCCACAAGGTCTATATCCGCACCGGCGAGTACGAGGACGGTTCGGTCGGCGAGATCTTCCTCGACATGCACCGTGAGGGCGCCGCCTTCAGATCGCTGATGAACTGCTTCGCCATCGCCGTGTCCCTCGGTCTGCAGTACGGCGTGCCCCTCGAGGAGTACGTGGACGCCTTTGTCTTCACCCGATTCGAGCCGTCGGGTATGGTCGGCGGCCACGACCGCATCAAGATGGCCACCTCGGTCATCGATTACATCTTCCGCGAGCTCGCCATCACCTATCTCGACCGCGACGACCTCGCCCAGGTGTCGCTCGATGACCTCCGCCACGACGCGGTCGGTACCGGCTCCGACCAACACAAACTGCCTCCCAACGAGGAGGAAATGGCAGAGGTCCACCCCATCGCCGTCAACCAGAGCGGCAACAACACGGTTACCTCGTCCTCCGCAAAGGCCGTCGCCACGGGACGCACCAGTTCCTCAGGCAGCCAGGCCGAGGCGGCCGCACTCAAGGCTCGCTATATGGGCTACGAGGGCGACCCCTGCCCCGAGTGCGGCTCGCTCACCCTCGTGCGCAACGGTACCTGCTTGAAGTGCGATTCGTGCGGAGGAACGACCGGTTGCTCCTGACGTCGCAACAATTTTGAATTCTGAATTCTGAATTTTGAATTCAGGACACACGCCCCCGGAACCCCGGGGGCGTTTCAATTCCGGTCCGCGTGCGGCGGAGGTGCCATTTTCAATATTGTCTGACTCACCCACGCCCACGGCGGCAGGACCTTTCGGGCAGACAATGTTGAAGGTGGCTCCTCTCGGGAAGCGCGCACCAAAAGACGGGTTCACTCGAACGCTCGAAAGCGCCCTGCCGTTCAGGTTCACCGGACGTGCCGTTCTTGAGGATTTTGCGAACGCGATGCGTCGACAGGAGCGGGTATTTCGGTCGCAAATTCCTCAAGAGGGGCACTCACGGGCAACGCCGATCTGAACATCGGGATACTGAAGCGCGCGCGGAAACGGCCCGCGTCGACCACGACCGGGGCATTCTCCATCAGGTGCTACGCCTCGTCGTTGGCGATGCCCAAGTCAAAACTCCGCCCCTCTGAAATTCGCGCCGGGCGCAGCCCGTCGGGAATTTCAGAGGGTGGGTGGGCGGGGGACGGGAGCGGGATCGGAACTCATAAGCGAGGGGGCCAAGAGTCGTCGTGGGAGCGGCTAAACGGGCAGATTGTGCAGGCCGTAAACTGGACATCACGGTGGTTGCGAGCAACGCCCGGTGGAGGTCGAACCATGATCAGAATCTCTCTCGCACGGTGTTTCGCGCTCTTGGTCGTCGCGGCGGCGGTACCGGTCGCGGCCGAGGACGCCGTCATCGATTCTGTCGACTGCAGCGGCCTGCAGCTTTCGCTCGAGGGGGCCGACCACTATTACTGGATCGCGCCCGAGAATGATCGGGTCGTTCTCGTCCGACAGTGCGTGGCAACCGAGGCCGACTGCGATCACGACGTGGTTACGGTGTGGGACCGGGACGGTCGCGGGGTCCTCGAGGCCGCGCCGTTCCTGGACATCCCGGAGATGTCGGGCGGCAAGATCCTCGACGCCGCCCTGCGCACCCCGGGTCGGCTGGTGGTGTCGGCGATCGTCGGCACGATCGAGTTTTATCCGGTGCTGGCCGAGTACGACATCGGCACGGGCGAGCTGCTGCGCGTGGTCCCCACCGGTTCGGTCCAGTGCCTCGATCTGCACGGCGACGACCAAGGCGTCACCTGGTGCCTCGGAGCCGACACGGCGAAGCGCGCCTTGGAGGAGGATTTCAATCTCGTCTATCGATACGACGAGGTCGGCGCCCTCCGGGGAAGTTCCCTCCCCCGCTCGGCCTTTCCTGCGACGTCTGATCCGATCGCGAACACCTGGAGAGGCAACGACCGCGGCGGCTTCCTTGAAGCCGGCGGCCGGACCCGGCTCTGGCTCCCCGCCGTCGGCGAGCTCATCAGCTTCGACGATGAAGGGGGCGTCAGCGACCGCCTGGCGCTGCCGACGGCCGTCAACCAGCAGCGGTCGCGGCTGGTAGCCGCGCCGGACGGTGGGGTTTACGCCATGCTGATCGCGGGCGAGAAGACCGAGCCCGGCACGTGGACCCAGGGGCTCTACCACCTCGCCGACAACGGCGCCTCCTGGCTGCCCATCGAAGGGCTCCCGAGCTCCGTTCCGATGCACATCGCCCTCGTCGGCGCCGATGACGCGGGGTTGGTTCTCCTCGATCGGAAGACTTTGGTGCTGTGCCACCTTCCCCTGGCGACCGAGGTCAACAAGGAAGAGTGAGACGGGAAGCCCCGCCGGGAGGGGGAAAACGAACCTCGCGGGATTTCGAATTTCGAATTTCCACCCACCCACCAGTTTTGGCACCTCGTCCATGCCGGAAACTCCAGGTCAAAGGACCCCCGCCCCACGGAAATCCGCGAGCGCGGAGCGCGCGGATTTCCGAGGGTGGGTGGGAGGGGGGCGGGGGCGGGCCACTCAAAGCGAGTGGTTCCTCACTCCCCACGAACTGCCCGCCAGCGCGCCCTTGGCGCGCATGGGTGCTTGAAACGGGGCGAGGAACGCTTGCGTTCCGAAGAACCGATTCAAGCACCCGTGGCCGCGATCCCGGATCGCGGCCGGCGGGCGTGGGGCACGTTTCAGTCGGCGAGGGGGCCGAGGGTCGGAACGAGATCGGCGGCTGTGGCCATGTCCGTGGCCATGTAACGATCCTGCTCGAGCCGGGGGACCTGAGCCCGGAGGCGGGCGGCCGCCTCTTCAAGTTTGGGCGAAGTCTTGAGCGGCCGCTGGAACTCGAGCGCCTGGACGGCGGCGAGGTACTCCATCCCCAACACCGAGTTCGTCAGCTCGACGACCCGAGCCAGCTTGCGCGCGGCCCAGGTCGACATCGAGACGTGGTCCTCCTGGCCTGCCGACGTAGGAATCGAGTCCACCGACGCCGGGTGGGCCAGGGTCTTGCACTCGCTGACCAGCGCCGCCGCCGAGACCTGCACCATCATGAAGCCCGAGTTGAGCCCGGCGTCGGGCGATAGGAATCGCGGCAGACCGGACAGGGCCGTGTCCACCATCCGCGCCAGCCGTCGTTCGGAGATCGACGCAAGGTCGGTGAGGGTGGCCGTCAGATAGTCGAAGACCGCGGCGATCGGCGCGCCGTGGAAGTTGCCACCGGAGATCAACCGACCTTCGGCGAAGACCATGGGGTTGTCGGTTGCCGAGTTGAGCTCGATCGTGAGCACCCGGTGGGCGTGCTCGAGGGCATCGCGACCGGCACCGTGGACCTGTGGTGAGCAGCGCAACGAGTACGCATCCTGGACCCGACCGCATTCGCGGTGGGACTCTCGGATCTCTGAACCGACGAGCAGCGTCAGGAGGCGGTCGGCACTGGCAATCTGGCCGGGGTGTGGCCGCGCGGCGTGGACAGCCGGGTCGAAGGCGGCATCGGTTCCGGCCATCGCGTCGAGGGTCAGGGCACAGATGACGTCGGCGGCATCGAACAGCCGGCGCGCGTCAGCCACCGCGAGCGCACCCACCGCGGCCGAGGCCTGGGTGCCGTTGATCAGCGCCAGCCCTTCCTTGGCGCCGAGATGGAGAGGTTCGAAACCAACTTTCGCCAGTGCTTCGGCGCCGGACGTTCGCTCGCCACCGACAAACGCCTCACCCTCACCCACCAGCACCAGCGCCAGGTGGGCGAGCGGAGCGAGGTCGCCCGAGGCGCCGACCGAGCCCTGGCTCGGCACCACGGGATGCACTCCGGCCTCGAGAAGATCGAGAACTCTCTCCACCACCAATGGCCGGCATCCGGCGTGACCGGTCGCGAGCACGTTGGCGCGAAGCAGTAGCATGGCGCGAACCACATCCTCGGCAAACGGCTCGCCCACGCCGCAGGCGTGCGACCGCAAGAGGTTGAGTTGCAGTTGTTCGAGTTGATCGGATGAGATCCTGACCTCGGCGAGCTTGCCGAAGCCCGTGTTGATCCCGTAGACCACCTCGCCGGAAGCCAGAATGTCCTCGACGACCCGGCGGGTCTGGGCGACTCTCGACCGAGCCTCAGGGTCGAGCGTGACCCCGGCACCGTGGCGGGCAACGGCCTCGACCCCCTCGATATCGAGAGTGCGGCCGTCGACCACCACCTGGTCCGTCATGCCCACGCGCTCAGCCCGCAGCAAGTCGATCGATGAGATCGATATAGGCCTGCATGGCCTCGTCGGAGGTCATTCCCCGTCTCTTCTCCCACGCGGCGTACTTCGCTGCGCCGCGAAAGTCGAAACCCGACGGCGCCTCGCCCTGCGACATCGCCCACGGTGGCCTGCTTGTAGAGTCCGTAGAGCTCGAGCAGAGTCTCGTTGCCCTGCGACGGCAAGCTCTTGCCTTTTTCGATCGATGCTTCGAATTGTGTTGTGAGGTCCACTTCGTTTCCTCCCGACGGGGCATTGTAACCGCGCGCCTTCGGCGCGAAATTAGGAATTCGGAATCCGGAATTCGGAATTTCATCGCAACTCCCGACCGAACGTGAATGCCCGGGTGCTCCATAGCGATTGTCCCTTCGGGAAGCGCCTGCGGAAACGGCCCGCGTGCGGCGGAGCGTGCCCCCCCCAAATCGTGCGGAAACGAGCCGCGTCCACCGGACGTGCCGTTCTTGAGGATTTTGCGATTGCCTGACCACGACATGAGCGCTTGTTCCGGTCGCAAACATCCTCAATATTGTTGGATCCCATCACCGTTCCACATCGGCAGAATCCCCCGGGCCAACAATGTTCCTTCAGGGCATCTTCCCGAGCCGAACTGAGGAGGTGAGGCAATGGCGCAACCTACGTCGGAGAGGTTCGCATGTTCGCCGGCAACTTTGCCCCAGCCGGGTGGATGTTCTGCGAGGGGCAGCTCCTGCCGATCAGCGAGAACGAAACCTGTTCCAACTCATAGGGACCACCTACGGCGGCGACGGCCAGTCGACCTTCGCCTACCCGACCTGCGCGGGCGCCTGCCGATCCACCAGGGCAACAGCTTCATCCTCGCGGAGACCGGAGGCGCCGAGGAGATCACGTTGACCGTCAACCAGGTCCCGGCCCACTCCCACGCGCTGCTCGCCTCGTCCAGCGCCTCCTCGCTGACCGATCCCGGGGGCAACGTGTCGGCGCAGTCAAGCACCTTCGATCAGTTTCAGACCAGCCGGGGACCACCCCGATGGCGCCGCAGTCCGTCTCGTCGACGGGTGGCAGCCAGCCGCACACCAATTTCCAGCCTATCTGTGCGTGAACTTCATCATCTCGTTGTTCGGGATCTTCTCGAGCCCAACCTGAGAAGGAGGAGCGATACCATGGCCGATCATTCGTCGCCGAGATCCGGATCTTCCCTTCAACTTCGCTCCAAGGGGGTGGGCGTTTTGTGACGGCCAACTCCTGCCGCTGTCTCAGAACACGGCTTTGTTCTCGCTGCTCGGCACCACCTACGGGGGCAACGGCAAGTCCAACTTCGCGCTGCCGAACCTCCAGGGCCGCGCGCCTATGCACCCCGGGCAGGGTCCCGGCCTGTCGCTGCACGACCTCGGCGAGACGGGCGGCGCTGACACGGTGACGCTGCTCGAGTCGGAGATCCCGTCCCACTCCCACGCCTGCAGTCGCAGCCGGCACCGGCGGACGTGCCGACCCCGGCTGCCGGCGCCTACGCACGGGTCATCGGTGCGACGCCTTACGTTCCACCCGCCGGCGCATCTCAGGTTGCGATGTCCGACGCCGCGTCGCACCTCCGGCGGCGACAGCTGGCAAATCCCCGGGAAGCGCGTCGGGAGCCGCGGGCGCTGTCGGTGGTCGAGCGCGCCGGCGAGCCCATCGGGCGCCTCTACGTGGCCCGCTGGCCGGCGGAGATCCGCATTATGGACATCGCACTTCTTCCCGGGCACCGGGCGCGGCGGATCGGGAGCGGGCTGCTCTCGGAGCTCCTCGCCGAGGGGGCGGCGAGCAGTCGACGGGTGACGATCCACGTCGAGGCCTTCAACCCGGCGCGCCGCCTCTACGAGAGGATGGGCTTTCGCCCGGCGGGTGAACGCGGGGTCTACGTCTTCATGGAGTGGTGTCCGCAGGGAGGTGGGGATGCTCGACCGACTGACGAGCCGTGACTTCTCGGCCCACATGGGCGAGCCTTTCGCGGTGACCGCGCCGGACGGCGAGCTCCTCGATTTCGTCCTCGCCGAGGTCGGCGAACACGGCTCGCCGCCTCCCGGCGCTGCACGGACCCCGTTCTTCGTGCACTGGCGGGGCCCCGGCCACCGCCTGCTGCCTCAGGGAACCTACCCCATTGAGCACGCCAGCCTCGGCCGTCTCGACCTCTTCATCGTTCCGATCGCGAAAGAAAAGGACGGCTACCGCTACGAGGCGGTCTTCTCGTAACACGGCGGCCTACTCATAGAAGGTCCGCAGTTCTGCGTCCTCTTCAAATGATCGAGTCCTCCACCGACTCCGCCCAACACCAGGACTTCCACTTTTCACGGCTGAGCCCGCAAGGCGAAACCGGGCCCATTCACCCGCCAATCAGGTCAACAGATCAACCAGATTGACCCAGAATCCAGCTGCTGGATGCTGGACGGCGGAGGCTGGCCGCAGCAGAAGGGGCACCCACGGGCAACGCCGCAGTGAGCATCGGGATGACGACTTCGGGACACCGCCTCTCGGCGTGAAGATTCGCCCGGCAGGCGGGACGCCTGCCCCACAAAACGGCCCAGAGTGTTTTCCGTGAGGTGATACGCCTCGCCGTTGGCAATGCCCAAGTCAAAAAATCCTCGCCCCTCTGAAATTCTCGCCGGGCGCAGCCCGTCGGGAATTTCAGAGGGTGGGTGGGTGGGGGGCGGGGGTGGGAAGTTATAGGGACGAGGTTGCCCCCCACGCGGCACCTGCCCGCTGACGCGCCGGAGGCACGTCAGGGCGTGTTCCTCGAGACCAGCGAGCGCTCGCGTTCGCTGGGCTCGAGGTACACGACCGAAGCCGCGGACTATCGGTCCGCGGCGGGCGGGCACGGAAACGGGCACGGAGACGGTTCTAGTACGGCGAGAAGCCGCCCTCGGCCCAGTGGTCCTCACGGACGCCGTTGTAGAGCATCTGCAGGGCGTCGAGGTGCTGCTTCTCCCAGTCAGCGAGGAACTGGTAGAACTCCTTGACCTCGGTCTCGGAGGTCGATTGCGGCCGCACCCGAGAAATACTTGATGGCGTTGGTCTCGAGCGTCATGCCGATCGACAGCACCCCGAGTTCGAAGCTGGCGCCATGGGCCTGTTTCTTGAACTCGTCGGTGAAGATGGTGCCGGTGAATGCTTTGAGATCGGGATCGCGGTGCGGCATCTTGAAGGCCGCCAGACCCTTCTCCTCGTAAGACCCGATCACCGATTGCAGATAGGCCTTGTGCTGGACCTCGTCCCGCGCGAGCTTGTCGAAGAGCTCCTGCACCGCGGGCTTGGTCGCCCTCTCGGCGGCCATCGAGTAGAAGGTGTAACCGTCGACCTCGATCTGGTAGGCCTTGCGCAGGATCTCGCGGATATCATCTTGAGCCATATGAGCCTCCTAGTGGGTCCTAGTAGGTGCCAGGTTCCAAGTTCCGAAGAAGTGACAGGGTCGATCGGGCGGACAGTTCGCGGCAATACGTTCACTTCTTCGGAACTTGGAACCTGGCACCTTCACGCTCCTTCCTCAACGGCCAACGCCTCTCTATCGAGAGGCTCCGGTCGGATCGCCGCCTCTTCGATCGGCACCCAGGCGATGGCGCCGGTCGGGCAGAAGGGCACGCACCGCGGGTCGCCGCCGCACAGGTCGCACTTCTGAACGCAGTGGTAGGTCTCGTCCCACAGCATGTTGCCGAAGGGACACCCGGCGACACACATCCGACACGAGATGCACCGCGAGCGCACCATATCGATGGCGCCAGTTTCTGAGTTGCGGACCAAGGCCTGAGTCGGACAGACTGCCACGCAACCCGCCTCCTCGCACTGGAAACAGACGATCGGTGTCCCCAGTTCGGGACCGCGACGGTGGATATTGATTCGGGTCTTCGCCGGCCGGCCCTCGGAACCGTGGGCGAAGGCGCAGGCGAGTTCGCACTTGCCGCAGGCGATACATCGTTCGACGGAGACCTTGTAGATCATCTTCATCACTTCACCACCTGCAGTTTGGCAAAGGTCCTCGCCATCTCCCGTCGCTTGCTGGTATCGCTCTTTTCAAAGTAGGTGATTGGGACCCCGCTGCGCCTGGCAAAATGTTCAGCCTGCTCCTTGGTGATCACCGACTCGCCGGTCTTGGGATCGCGCAGCATCTCGAATTCGCGACCCCAGATCGTGCGCCGGTGATTCGACGTCTCGTAGGGTATGAAATCGGTGGGGCAGATCTCGGCGCATGCCAGACACCCGATGCAGTCGGGCGGGGGTTGGTTGAAGGGCGGTGCGATCTCGCGACCCCACCCGCGGTTGGTGCTCGCGATCGCAGACACCCCGATGTGGTCGCAGACCCGGGTGCAGAGACCGCACAGAATGCAGTCGGTGGGCTCGGGGTTCGGCGCATACGAGGTCTTCTCGATCCCGTGCTCCCTCGCCACCTTCTGAATCAACGGCGTGTCCGGACAGCGGGCGAGCAGGAGGTCGAGCACCACCCGCCGGGTCTCCACCACCCGTTCCGAGTCGGTGACGACCGTCATCCCTTCAGCCACCGGGTGGTTGCACGACGTGACCACCTTGAAGTAATCGTCGTCCCAGTGGGCCTCGGACATGTCGACCACGCACAGACGGCAGCCGCCCCACGGTTCCAGACCGTCGAACTGGCACAGGGTGGGGACCTTCACACCGGCCGCTCGGGCAGCGTCGAGGATCGTCGCATCGGCATCCACCGTGACGCGGCGGCCGTTGACCTGAAGCGTCGGCATCACACCACCTCCGCTTGGTCGAGTTCGTGTTTGGGGAAGGTCCGGATCGAGTCGGTGGGGCAGACCTCGACGCAGGCCCCACACGAGATACAGGCCTCGTGGTCGATCACGTGCATCTCCTTGATGACGCCTGCAATGGCGTCCACCGGACAGACCTTGAAGCACAGGTGGCAGCCGTCGCAGTCGTCCATGATCTCGAAGGCCGTGAGCTCGCGGCAGACCCCCGCCGGACAGGCGTGGTCTTTGATGTGGGCCTCGTACTCGGACCGGAAATATCGGAGGGTCGAAAGCACCGGATTGGGCGCCGATTTGCCGAGCTCGCACAGGCTGCCGAGCTGCATGCCCGACGCCAGTCGTTCGATGAGTTCGATGTCACCGATCCGGCCCTTGCCGTCGATGATGCGGTCGTAGATGGTCACCATCTGTTTGAGACCCTCGCGGCAGGGGGTGCACTTGCCGCAGCTCTCCTCCTCGAGAAAGGCGAGGAAGAAGCGCGACACATCGACCATGCAGGTGCGGTCGTCCATCACAATCATGCCGCCGGACCCCATCATGGAGCCCGCCTCGGTGAGCTTTTCGTAGTCCACCGGCAGGTCGAGCAGTTCCTCCGGCACGCAACCGCCCGAGGGGCCGCCGGTCTGCACGGCCTTGAAGGGCCGGTCCTTGAGGATCCCGCCGCCGATGTCGTAGATGATGTGGCGCAGGGTGGTGCCCATGGGCAGCTCGATGAGGCCGGTGTTCTTGACCTTGCCGACCAGCGAGAACGCCTTGGTCCCCTTGGATTTCGCGGTCCCCATGGAGGCGAACCATGCGCCGCCGCGGTCGATGATGGCGCCGATCCCCGCCCAGGTCTCGACGTTGTTGAGCACCGTCGGCTGGTCGAAGAGCCCCTTCGCTGTTGAGTGGACGTACTTGGCGCGCGGTTCGCCGGTCTTGCCCTCGAGCGAACGCATGAGGGCCGAGGACTCGCCGCACACGAAGGCGCCGCCGCCTCGCGAGATCTGGATGTCGAAATCGAACCCGGAGCCCATGATGTTGTCACCGAGCAGACCGTACTTGCGGGCCTCGGCTAGCGCGATCGTGAGGTTGACCACCGCCAGCGGGTACTCGTCACGGACGTAGATATAGCCCTCGTGCGAACCGAGAGCGTAGGCGCCGATGATCATGCCTTCGAGCACCGAGTGCGGGTCGCCCTCCATGATCGAGCGGTCCTTGAAGGCCCCCGGGTCACCCTCGTCGCCGTTGCACAGAACGAATCGCCGGTCACCCGGCGCCGACTTGCACGAGCGCCACTTGCGGGCCGTATTGAAGCCGGCCCCGCCGCGGCCGCGCTGCCCCGAGGTCGCCACCTCGTCGATGACCTGGTCTGGAGTCATTTCATAAAGCGCCTTGGCGAGACCCGAGTACGCGCCCTCGGCGATGGCGTCGAGGATCGAGGTCGGGTCGATGCGGCCGATGTTTCGCATCGCCACCCTGACCTGGTTCTTGTAGAACGGGATCTCGGCGTACTGCTCGATGCGATCGCCGCTCACCGGTTCCTTGTAGAGAAGGCCGGGGATGACCTCGCCGCCGATCAGCGTCTTTTCGACAATCTCCTCGACCCGGCCCGGTTTGACCTTGGTGTAGAGAATGCCCGACGGCCGCAGGACCACCAACGGCCCCCGTTCGCAGAAACCGTGGCAGCCGGTGGATTTGACGAAGAGGTTGACCTCGGCATCCAGACTGCGTTTGGCGATTTCTCCGGCGAAGGCCTCGGCCACCTTCTTCGCGCCCGAGGCGAGACACCCGGTGCCGCAGCACACCAGAACCTGCTGCGTGCGGTTGGCCTCGTTTTCGCGGGCCTGGGCCTGCAACGCCTCGAATTGGTCCCTGGACTCAATTCTCATCGTCGCCTCCCGCCGCCAGGTAGGTCGCCATCCGCGCCGCCTTGGCGCTGCCCCGGTAGGTCTCGCCGACGATCATCACCGGCGCCATGGCGCAGGCGCCCACGCAGTTGACGGTCTTGACCGTGAACTTGAGGTCTTCGGTGGTCTCACCGGGCCCGATCCCAAGCTGGCGCTGGAGCTCCTCCACGAGCTGGCCGGCGCCGCGGATGTGGCAGGCGGTCCCCGTGCACACCTTGACGATGGTGTCGCCCTGGGGCTCGAGCGAGAACGCCTTGTAGAAGGTGGAAACGGAAAAGACCTTGGCCAGCGGCACATCGAGCGCCTCGGCCACCCGCTCGAGCACGTCGCACGGCAGATAGTTGTAGGCGCGGTGAACGTCCTGCAGGACCTGGATCAACGCCGGCTCTTCGGCCGGGTATCTGGCCAGGATGTCCTCGGTCATCGTGAGGTCGGAACACGGAGTTTCAACCATCAGGCCTCCATCACCTTGTGCGCCGCGCCGAGCTCGTAGCCCTTCCGCAGCGCCTCGATGTTGACGTCGATCACCGCCGGTTTGGCGGCAAAGGTCTCGCGGATCACGGCGATCACCTCATCGAGGGAGACCGCATCGGTGGCCCCGAGGTAGGCGCCGAGGGCCACCATGTTGGCGCCCCGCGGGTTGCCGAGCTCGGTGGCGATCTGGTTGGCCGGCACCTCGATGACCGTCAGGTCCTTGCGGTCGGAACCGCGGTTGATGAGCGACGAGTTGATCAGCAGCAGTCCCCCTGGACGAATATCCGGTTCGAACTTCTCGAGTGACGGCAGGTTCATGGCCAGCACCGCCCGCGGCGAGCGGATCACCGGCGAGCCCACCGGTTTGTCGGAGACCACCACCGTGCAGTTGCAGGTCCCACCACGCATCTCGGGGCCGTAGGACGGCAGCCACGACACCTCCTTGCCCTCGTGCATGCCCGCGTAGGCCAGCATCTTGCCGATAAGCAGGATCCCCTGCCCCCCGAACCCGGCCATGATCACTTCGCTCTGCATGGCTCCTCCACTCACGAGATCAACGGTTTCGGTTCGCGGCTGCCGCTGTCCGGCGTCTTGAACAACCCCCACCGGGTAGTAGGGCAGCATGTTCTTCTCCAACCAGACGGTCGACTCGGCCGGTGGGATGCCCCAGTTGGTGGGACAGGTCGAGAGGATCTCGACCAGCGAGAAACAGGTCCCCTGACCTGGTAGGTGAAGGCGCGCCGCAGCATCTCCTTGGCGTGGACCGCCACCAGCGGGTTGTGGACGGTGGCGCGCGCGACAAAGGCCGGCGTGCGCAGGGTGGAGATCAGCTCCGCCACCCGGATGGGATGGCCGGTGGTTTCCACGTCGCGTCCGAGCTGGCAGGTCGTCGCCACTTGTCCGGGCATGGTGGTGGGCGCCATCTGGCCGCCGGTCATGCCGTAGATGGCGTTGTTGACAAAGACCACCGTCACCTTCTCGCCGCGGTTGGCGCAGTGGACGATCTCCGCCATCCCGATCGAGGCGAGGTCGCCGTCGCCCTGATATGCAAAGACGATCAGGTCGGGACGCGCGCGTTTGATCGCCGGTGGCGACCGCCGGCGCCCGGCCGTGGGCCGCCTCCTGAAAATCGCAGTTGAAGTAGTTGTAGGCGAGCACCGCACACCCCACCGGGGCCACGCCGACGGTGCGTTCCTTGACCTCGAGCTCGTCGAGGACCTCGGCCACCAACCGATGGATCAGACCGTGGGTGCACCCCGGACAGTAGTGGGTGGAGACATCGGCGAGCGCCAGCGGGCGGGCAAAAACCGTCTCAGCCATGGTGCACCTCCACCGAACTGCCGTCGAGGATGGCCTTGACCTTGGCCACCACCTCGTCCGGCGACACCAGCATGCCGCCCATCCGGTTGTAGAAGTGGACCGGCCGGGTGCGCGCCAGGGCCAACTGGACGTCCTCGATCATCTGGCCCGCGGACAGCTCCACGACCAGCACAGCCTTTGCCTTCTCGGCGGTCTTGCGGATCGCTTCGTATGGAAAGGGAAACAGGGTGATTGGCCGGACGAGGGCCGTCTTGATGCCTTCCTGTCGGAGCTCTTCAATGGCGGTGGAGCACACCCGCGCCACCGTGCCGTAGGCCACGATCGCGACCTCGTAGTCGTCGTCGGCGCCCTTGGTGGCGTAGCGGACCTCGTCCGCCACCATCAGGTCGTACTTGGCCTTGAGCTTGATGTTGTGCTGTTCGAGCTCCGCAGGATCGAGAAAGAGCGAGTTGATGACGTTGGTGGGCCTGCTGCCGTCGCACCCGGTGGCCGCCCAGGTTTTGGGCGCGAGCTCCTTGATCGGCTGCCGGCCCTCGTGAAACTCCACCGGTTCCATCATCTGACCGATGAGCCCGTCGCCAAGCACCATCACCGGGTTGCGGTAGTAGTCGGCGAGGTCGAAGGCGTCCTGGACGAGGTCCGCCGCCTCCTGGATCGACCACGGCGCCAGGACCAGGACCCTGAAGTCACCGTGGCCGAGACCCTTGGTGGCCTGGAAGTAGTCGCCCTGGCTCGGGAGAATGCCGCCGAGACCGGGACCAGCGCGGACGATGTTGACGATCACCACCGGCAGTTCCGAACCGGCGAGATAGGAGATCGCCTCCGCCATCAAGGACACACCCGGCGACGAGGACGAGGTCATGACCCGCTCGCCGGTGCCGGCGGCGCCGTAGATCATGTTGGAGGCCGCCACCTCGGATTCGGCCTGGACGAAGGCGCCGCCGATCTGTGGCAAACGCATCGACATGTACTCGGGGATCTCGTTCTGCGGGGTGATCGGGTAGCCGAAGAAGAGCTTGCACCCGGCCTGCACCGCCGCCTCGCCGATGGCCTCCGAGCCTTTCATGAGTTTCTTGGCCATAGCGATCCCCTCAGTAAGAAAAGTAGTGGTACATGGTCCCGTTGACCTTCATCTCGATGGCCATGTCGGGACAGGTGATGCAGCACAGGCGGCAGCCGATGCACCGCATCTGCTCCACGACCTCGGCGTAGAAGTAGCCCTTGGTGTTGATCTCGCGGCCCATGCCAAGAATCTGCTGCGGACAGGCGTGAACGCAGAGCTCACACCCCTTGCAGCGGTTGGGGCTGATCACGATCTGCGGCATGAACGCTCCTTTCTCAGCTGACCACGAAGAGCGGCCCGGTGGTGCGCCGCTCCAGGGTTTGTGCAAACGGCGGCCGGACGATCCGCCGCATGGCGATCACCGGACACACGAGGTTCTCGGCGGATAGCTCGCTCGCGAGTTCGGAGGCGACGGTGATCGCCGTCAGCGGAATTTCCGCCAGGCGGGCCGTCTCGAGGGCCAGGGCGTAGCCCTCCAGGACCACCTCGGCGGTGGTCTCGTCCATCAGGTGGGTGTTGGAGATGAGGCCGGTCACCGGCACGCGGCCCACCGCTTCGATCTCCCGTACCATCGCCAGGGCCCGTTCGGCATCCGGGGTCGAGGGGCGGCGGAAATTGAGCACCAAGAGGCACTCAGTTTCCTCGAGTGGAACCACATCGGACAGTGAGCCCAGGACTCGCGCCCCCACGTCGTCGCCGCCCACGTCGAGGATCAGGTGCTTCCGGTTGTGGCGAAGGTGGCTGCGGATCTGGGGCACGATGATCGGCAGGTCGGAGTGGACGTTGGCGCCGGTGGGCGCGAGCAGTTCGATTCCTGCATCTGAAAGGATGGCGCGCGCCGCCCGCGAGCGGAAGTAGGGCTTGACGACATCGAGATCGGCGAGGGTGACGGGCACACCCGAAGCGGCCAACTGGAGAGCCCCATTGAGGGCGATCTCGGTCTTGCCGCTGCCGAAGTGGCCAACGAAGACTGTCACCCGTTTCTGAAACAAACCCACACTCCTTGTCGCTGGTACTCCGGCAAACCGGGGAATCAGGATACCCCACCCCGCACCCGTGGCTCAAGATATGTGAAAATATTCACGAGTACAAGTTGCTTATTGAGACACAGTTACAGGTCGCAGACGCTCCCGAAGCTCCGGTCAGGAAGACCCTTCGAGTTCCCGCTCCCGGCGTTCAGACGGATCCGGCGCGCAGCGCATTCGGCGAATCCGTTGCAGCCACGGCACACCGGGTCGTCGACGAATCCGAACTCGCTCGGCGCGCACACCGTGATGGTGGGGTCCTTTGGCGGCATCGAGCTCGGCAAGCAACGGTTCGTCCTCCGGCGCCAACGACGCCGACCTCGCGCGCCCGTGCGTCGGCGGCTCGCACCAGCGGGTCCCACGCCTGGTTGCGATCCGCAGCCTGCGTATTTTCGGCGCGGATGGCGATATTGGCCTTGCGCTTGGAAAGCTCGAACGCGATCTTGCGGCGGGTCGGTAGCCGCCGCGTGGCGAGAAAGAAGAGGTAGCCGGCCGACGTCCCTGCGATGTTGGCGAGACCGTCGACCAGTCCCATGGACAGACTCGAGTAGACCAGGATCGCCGCGGCGACGATGGCCAGGTACTTGACCTTGACCGGGATGATGAAAAAGAGCCGAAACTCGACCTCGGGGTAGAGGGTGGCAAAGGTGAAGAGGAGGCACGAGCTGAAGCCGAGATCGCCGAAGAGCGGCCGTCCGATCAGGGCGGCGGTGACCGACGCGCCGAAGGTGGCCACCATCCAGAAGACGAGGAAGCGCGGCGAGCCCCAGCTGTCTTCGAGCGGCTTCGCCATGATCCACAGCACCAGCATCGAGATGAAAAACCAGAACATGCTCGATCCGTGGATGAACTGATAGGTCACCAGGGTCCACGGCCGCGACGTCACCAGCCCCGGGAACAAGGCCAGGGCCTGCTGGCTTCCCTGCATCGTCGCACTGAGGATAAAGACCGCGAAGTGGGCGAAGATCAGCCCCTCGGTCAGATGCCATTGTTCTCGCTGAATCATCGTCTCCCGAGCCTCCGTTCCATTTCCTCCTGGCTCAAGCGGAGGATGATGGGCCGTCCGTGCGGACAGCGATAGGGATTGTCCGTCGCCAGCAGATCGTCGAGGAGGACGCGCTGCTCGTCGATAGTCAGTCGGTGATTGACCTTGATGGCGCCGCGGCACGACAGCGAGGCCGCCAGTTCTTCTTCGAGCTCCTGCGAGGCGTTTTCGGGAACGCCGTCGAGCGCGGTAGCGCGGTCGAGAACGCCTTCGACGACCTCCTTGACCGCCTGCTCATCGAACTCCGGCGGGACCGAGAGGACCCTGATGGTCTCGGGCCCGAAGAGCTCGGCTTCGATGCCGACCTTTCGCAGAATGAAATCCACACCGGGGAGGGCTGCCGCGTGCGCCTCGTCGACCTCGATCAGGCACGGGGTCAAGAGGCCCTGGGAGGGCGCCTCGCCGCCGGCCAGACGTCGGCGGATCTGGTCAAAGAGAACACGCTCGTGGGCCACGTGTTGATCGACGATCACCAGACCGTGATCGTCCTCCAACAACAGAAATGAATTCCGGTACTGCCCGATGAGGCGGCCGAAGGGCGTGTCGGCAGCTCCCGCCCTCGCGCCCGACCGCACCCGCGGGTGGTCCTTCTCCGGGCGCCAGGTCGTCCCTTCCCAGGGGTCGCCGGCCGGCGTTCCGATCGACACCTCACCGTAGGCCGGGTGATCGAAGAGGGCCCCACCACCGGCCGCGGCCTGCCGACCGCGGATCATCTCCCCGTAACCACCCGCTTGCGGTTCAGCCATCCCGCGAGGGGGCCAACCTTCCTCCAACGAACGTACCTCGACGCGGCCCTGGGAGGCGGCGACACCCTCCCGCATCGCCCGTTCGATCAGGGCGAAGACCGAACCGGATCGCGAGAATCGCACCTCCGCCTTGGCCGGGTGGACGTTGACATCCACCTCATCGGGCGGCAGCCTCAGGTCGACCACTACCCTGGCGCCGCCGAAGCCGGCTCCCGCCGACCGCAGGACCCGCAGCACTGCGCCGACCACGAGACGATCGCGGACCGCCCGCCCGTTGACCAGCAGTGTGAGAGCAGGACGGCCGCTGCCGCCGCCCGGCGCCAACAGCCCCCGCACCACGGCCTCGCCGGCAGTCGCGCCAAAAGCGATAACACGTTCGGCGTTGCGCCACAGATCCTTGAGCCGCTGCGACGCGTCGGCCACCGCCGGTGCGTCGATCAGCACCCGCGAGCCGTGGCGCAGGACAAAGGCCACATCGGGGCGGGCCAGAGCCGCGCCCCACAGGATCTCCTGGGCGTGACGCAACTCGGTTTCGGGCGAACGCAAAAACTTGCGCCGGGCGGGTGTGTTGAAGAAGAGGTCGCCCACCTCGACCGTGGTGCCGCGGGCCCTGGCGGCGCCGTCCGCCCCGAGAATCCGCCCCCCTTCGACCGTCACCCGAACCCCACCCTGGGCGGGATCGGCGCAGGTCAGCAGTACAAACCGCGAGACCGCCGCGATCGACGGCAGAGCCTCGCCGCGAAAACCGAGGGTTGCGATATGGTCGAGCTCATCGGCCGTACTGATCTTGGAGGTCGCGTGTCGTTCGAGGGCGAGCACGGCGTCGTCGGCATCCATGCCGCAGCCGTCGTCCGAGACCCGCACCCGGCTGCGGCCGCCGTTGACCAGATCGATCTCGATCTTGGTGGCTTCGGCATCGAGGCTGTTTTCGACCAGTTCCTTGACCACGGAGGCAGGCCGCTCCACCACCTCACCGGCGGCGATGCGGTTGATGAGACCATCGGACAGAACGTGAATGCGAGGCACAAGGGACATGATACCGGGGTTGGATGCAGGATGCAGGCAACGTTCAAACGTTTCAACGTCGAGACGTTCAAAGTCGCGAGATTGGCGAAACAGGAAGTCTATTTGACGTTGTTGAAAATCGAGAGGTCCGGTTTGGAGTCAGGCGTCACGATCCGGCTGGTGTCGGCCAGGTCTTCGCGGATCAAGAGATCGATCAGGTGGTCACGGACTCCGCCTTTGCCGCCCTTCTTGTAAAGGCGCATCACCGTCGCAGGCTTGAGGTCGATGCCGGTCATGTGCCTGAGGTACTGGCAGAAGACCTTGGACCGCGACATGAAGGAGGCCACGAGGATGAAGAGCAGCAGGGCGATCGCCGCAACCGCACCCAGTTGATAGAGCGCCGCAGGTCCGAGGCCGAGGAAATCCAGGTCCATGGTCACCTTCCATCGTCGTCCGGCGTGTCGTCGTTGAGCGCAAGCGTCTCGTCGACCTCACCAAAGAAATTCTCGGGCACCAGCAGCTCGCGCCCCTTCGACCCGGCCAGCGGTCCCACCAGGCCCTCCTTCTCCATCATATCCAAGAGACGCGCAGATCGCGTGTAGCCGAGCCGCAATCGGCGTTGAATGTAGGAGGCCGAGGCCTTTCCGGGTCTTGACCACCAGCCGCGCGGCCGCGTCGTACATCGGATCGGAGATGTCTTCGACGTCGTCAGCCGACGCCGTCTTCCCGCCGCGGTCCGGCGGCCCGAGCGGTGCGTGCGACAGGATGTCGCGACGGTACTCCGGCTTGCCGAACCTCTTGATATAGCGGACCACGCTGTGGATCTCTTTTTCGGTGACCAGCGGCCCGTGAAGCCGCATCAGGCTGCCGCTGCCCGGAGGAAGGAACAGCATGTCGCCGCGACCGAGCAGGTGCTCGGCGCCCATCGAGTCGAGAATGGTCCGCGAGTCGAACCGCGAACGCACCCGGTAGGCGATCCGGCATGTGAAGTTGGCCTTGATGATGCCGGTGAGAATGTCAACCGAGGGACGTTGGGTTGCACAGATGAGGTGGACGCCCACTGCACGCGCCTTCTGCGCGAGCCGGGTGATGGACTCCTCCACGGCACGTCCGGAGGTGATCATCAAGTCGGCGAGTTCGTCGATCACGATCACGATAAAGGGCAGAGGGACAAGCTCTGGATCCTCGCCGTCGATCTTTTCGGCGATCTTCTTCTTCGCATGTCGCAACTGTACGGGGTCCCGCACGAGCTGGTTGTACTGCTGCAGGTTGCGAACACCAAGAGCCGCCAGGATGTGGTATCGGCTGTCCATTTCGGCCACCGCCCACCCCAGGGCGTTGGCCGCCTTCTTGGGGTTGGAGATGATCGGGGTCAAGAGGTGGGGAATGTCCGCATACACGCCAAGCTCCACCATCTTGGGGTCGACGAGAATGAACTTGACCTCGTCGGGCCGCGCCTTGTAGAGGATCGACATGATCATGGCGTTGAGCCCAACCGATTTGCCCGACCCCGTAAAACCGCCCATGAGAAGGTGCGGCATCCGCGCGAGATCGGAAAAAAACGGTTTGCCACGGATGTCGACGCCGAGGCTCAGGGTGAGCAGGGACTGGGCGCGCTGGAACTCGGGGGCCTCGATGAGCTGCCGCAGCCGGATGACCTCCGGGTCGGGGCTCGGCACCTCGATACCGACCGTCGCACGGCCGGGTATGCGGTCGATCCGGACCGATTCGGTTCGCAGCGCCAGCGCCAGGTCTTCGGACAGGTTCTGCACCGCCGAGATTTTCACTCCGGAGTCGAGCCGGAACTCGTAGGTGGTGATGACCGGACCGGTGCGGATGTTGACTACCTCGCCGCGAACCTTGAACTCGCCGCACTTGGTGGTGATCAGCTTGCCCATTTCAATGAGGGCCGCCGAGTCGCGCTCCGGCGCCTCCTCGGCCATTTCGAGAAAGGTGTCCTTGGGGAGATCGTAGCTCTCGAGGTCCTCGACGAAATCGAACTCCTCCTGCACGTCGGCGGGCTTCGCCTTCGGTTTTGGTTCGGTCTTCGGACGCACCGGGGCAGCGGCACGCTTGGTCGCCGCCCGGCGTGGCGGCGGTCCTTCGACGGTGGGCTCTTCGGCCTGTTTGCGAACGATTCGGAAGCGGCCGCGACCCTCGACCTCCTTCACCGTCAGCGAGCCCCTGTAGTCGTCGTCGCCCTCCATACGCTGGATCTGCCGCTCGAACACCCGTTGTTTCGCCCGTGCCTCCGCCTTCTCCCGGAGTCGATCGGACCGCTGGCGGCGTTGTTCAAACCACCGTTGCTGCAGTCTTTCCGACAGGCGGTCGGCAAACGCCCCCGCCGAGGCCCCCGAGATCAGCAACACCCCGATCACGAGTAGGAAGGACAGCACCACAACGCCACCGACCGGTCCGGCAAAGCCCCTCAAGAGCTCGGTCTCAGCCAGACCCACGAATCCCCCCGCCGACACCCGGCCGTCACGGAACGGCAGATCGGCGCCAACCAGCGCCGCAAAGCCGGGCAAGGCCAACAGAATCGCCGCCCAGCCGATACCGGCGATGCGCGGGTTGGCAATCGGTGACTGCCTGAGCAACCGCCAGCCGATCACCGCGGCCGCCACCGGCAGCACGAACGCGGTCACGCCGATAAAGCTGAAGAGGGCAGCGGAAAGGGTCGCGCCCAGCCAGCCGGCGAGGTTCTCCGGAGTAGACCTCAGGGTCGATGCATGAAACGGGCTCGGGTCGAGCGGCGAATGGGACAGCAACGCCACCACCAACAACAAGGCGCCCAACAACAGCCCCACGGCGGCCGCCTCACGCAGGACGCGCTCTCTCACTGCAGCCATCCCCACGCCACCACCACCAGCCCGAGCGGAACGCAGTACCAGGCGAAGCGGTGAAAGACCCGGCTCGAAACGGCCTTGATCACCAGCCGCAGAGCAAAGTACCCGGTGACGCCTGCGGCTGTCGCACCTATCAAACAGGCGAGACCGAACCCATTCGGCGAGTGATGGGGAAGCCGCCACGCGCCGGCAAGCTCGAGAATGGCGACCATGACGATGGCCGGCACCCCCAGAAGGAAGGAGAAACGGGCAGACCACGACCTCTCCATGCCGCCGGCGAGCCCGGCCGCGATCGTCAATCCGGAACGTGAGAGCCCCGGGAAGATCGCCAGACCCTGGGCCAGACCGACTCCGATCGCCTGCCGCCAGGTCATCCGGTGTTCATCACTCTGACCGCCGGGAAACCTCGCCGTCGAGGCCACCACCCCACCGGTGAGCACCAGGGCCACGCCCACCCACAGCGGTTTCACAAAGGCCGCAATCGCGATGGATCGGAGCGGAAGCGCCAGCACGGCGGTGGCAATCGTCCCGGCGACGATCAGACCGAGCAGCCGATGACCGCTGCGCGTCGAGACCCACTCGACGATGTGGCGGCGTTCGTACCACACCACGGCGGCTGCCGTTCCAACGTGCAGCATGGCATCAAACACGACACCCGTTTGACTGAAGCCCGGGATCAACATCTGTGCAATCGCCAGGTGACCGGACGATGAGACCGGGAGGAACTCGGTCAGACCCTGCAAAACGCCGAGCAATGCCGCGGTCCACAGCGTCATCCCGAACGGCCCTTCCCGGGCCGCAAGCCGCCCATTCGACGGCGGATTGTCCGACGATCGTCAACGCGAGGTCCCATGGCAATTAAAATGGTATCACTTCCAGGCAAGTCTCTGCCAACGGCCGACTTATGACTGTCCAGCGAGCAGAATCCAACCCTCGAGGTCGACCGTCCCGGGGCGCTGGCAGGGATCGAGACCGGCCCCGGCGATGGCCGCGGCATCGCGCAGGGGGGCGACGGCGTTGCTCAGCATCTTCCTCGGTTTCGTGAGGGCGTGGGCGGCGAGGGCGAGCCCGGATGCGATCGCCCCGGGGTCGAACGCGGGCGGTCGAAGGTCGACGACGAGGACGCTCGAGACCACTTTCGGCACCGGCCGGAAGGCGCGCGGAGGCACGTCAAAAAGGAGTCGGGCCTCACCCCAGGCCGCGCGTTCCAGCGCCAGCAGCCCGTGACCACTCCCCCCCGGGGAGGCCACGACCCGGTGCGCCACCTCGCGCTGTAGCATCACCACGAGACGAGTGAAGAGATCGTGACGAGGCATCAGCCTGCGCAGAATGGCCGTGCCAACCGAGTACGGAAGATTGGCGGCCACTTGCCATGGCGATTCGGCGGCCGCCAGGATGGTCGAGATCTACCCGGAGTGCATCGGCACTGCCGGATCTCAAAGCCGCGGCCGCCGAATCGCTGTTGGAGTTGCGGCACGAGGTTTTCGTCGAGCTCGAGAGCCAACACTCTCTCGAACCTCTCCAGCAGAGGTTCAGTCAACGCCCCGCGTCCCGGGCCGATTTCAAGGACCCGCGGCGTTTCGTCTTCGAGTGCCGACACAATCCGCTCGGCGACACCGGAGTCGACGAGGAAGTTCTGACCCAACTGGCGGCGTTTGGTTCTTCCCATGTTCGTCAGATTTCGGATTTCGGATTTCGGATTTCGGATTTACCCGGCCGCCACAAGGGGAAATGGCTGGTGGGTGAAAAATTCGAAATCCGAAATCCGAAATCCGAAATCCAAGTCTCCATCATCAGCGTCGGCAGGCTTCGGCGAGGGTTGTGGCAAAGCGTTCGATCTCGTCGGCGAGCTCGTCGCAGTCCCCGAGAGCGCCGATGCGGCTGACGATGGCCGACCCGACGACCACGCCGTCGGCCCTGACCGCTACCCGGGCCACCTGCTCGGGCGTGGAGATCCCGAAACCGACCGCAACCGGCAACCGAGAGGCCTTGTGGGCGATCTTGATATTGCGGTCGAGCTCGGCATCGAGGTCCTGCCGGGCGCCAGTGACGCCGGTTCGCGAAACCAGGTAGAGAAACCCTCCGCCGAAATGGGCCGCGGCCTTCATGCGCTTGCGACCCGAGGTGGGGGTCACCAGCATGATCAGGTCGAGGCCGGCCGGTGCGAGGATCTCTTCGAACGGCACCATCTCCTCCGCGGGAACATCGGTGAAGAGCACGCCATCGACACCGGCCGCCACCGCATCCGCGGCAAATTGCTCGAGCCCGTAACGAATGACCGGGTTGGCGTAGGTAAAGAGCACGATGGGGAGGTCGACCGATTGACGGAGCACGGTGATGGTCGCGAGCACTCCGGCCAGGGTGGTCCCCGAGGCCAGGGCCCGTTCGGCGGCGCGTTGATTGGTGGGACCGTCGGCGATGGGGTCCGAAAACGGCACGCCCAGTTCGAGGACATCCGCTCCCGCCCGTTCGAGCGCGTGGACGATGTCGATGGTTCTTGCAAGCGTCGGGTCCCCGGCCGTCACATAGGGAATAAAGGCCGCTCGTTTTTCGCGGTCGGCGGTTCGCAGGGCGTCGCGCAACCGGCTCACAACGCGCCCCCCTCCACCAGCGCCACCTCGCCAAGGTCCTTGTCCCCGCGCCCAGAGAGGTTGATGAGGATGTTACTGCTGAGCAGCATCGGCGGCGCTACCATGACCGCATAGGCGATGGCGTGGGCGGATTCCAGCGCCGGGATGATCCCCTCGGTCTCGGCCAGGAGATGAAAGGCCGCAATCGCCGAGTCGTCATCGACACAGCTGTAGGTCACGCGACCGCTTTCCTGCCACTGGACGTGTTCCGGGCCGACAGCGGGATAGTCGAGGCCCGCCGACACCGAGTGGGTTCGCAGCACCTGGCCGTCGCCGTCCTGCAGAACCCGGGTCCGCGTGCCGTGGAGAACCCCCGTCGCCGCGCTGCCGGTGAATCGGGCGGCGTGCTCGCCCGGTTCGAGGCTTCGTCCGCCGGCTTCGACCCCCGCCAGCGCGACCGCTTCAAACGGTATGAAGGCGGTGAACATCCCGGCCGCGTTCGAACCCCCTCCGACACACGCCACCACCAGATCGGGGAGCGTCCTGGTCGCCTTTTTGAACTGCGCCAAAGCCTCACGCCCGATCACCGTCTGAAAATCCCGCACCATCATCGGATAGGGGTGGGGGCCGAGCACCGAACCGAGGATGTAGTGGGTGGTGTGAACGTTGGTGACCCAGTCGCGAAGGGCCTCGTTGATGGCGTCCTTGAGGGTGCACGAGCCCGCCTCCACCGCAACCACCTCCGCGCCCATCAGCCGCATCCGCACCACGTTGAGCGCCTGGCGCCGCATGTCTTCCGAGCCCATGTAGACCCGGCACTCGAGCCCGAGTAGGGCGGCCGCGGTCGCCACCGCCACCCCGTGCTGGCCGGCGCCGGTCTCGGCGATCACCCTCCCCTTGCCCATCTCACGGGTCAGGAGGGCCTGGCCGAGGGCGTTGTTGATCTTGTGGGCCCCGGTGTGGCAAAGATCCTCGCGTTTGAGCCAGATGCGGGCGCCGCCGAGATGGGCCGACAACCGTCGCGCCTGATACAAGGGAGTCGGCCGGCCCACATAGTGGGTCAGGAGCTCATCCAGCCGCGCCTGGAAGCCGCGGTCGCGCGACGCCTTGCGAAAACTCTCCTCGAGCTCCGCCAGCGGGGCCATCAGGGTCTCGGGCACGAACCTGCCGCCGTAGTTGCCGAAGTAGCCGCGGGCGTCGGGGAGCTTTTTCATGAGGCACAGATTCTACCTGAGATCTTGCAGGGAGGGGCAGTTGAGGCGGTGAGGCAGTGAGGCAGTATCGCGGCAGATCTCAATCAGGATGGCCACTCGGCCTGGGGCGATGTGCCACATTGCCAGGCTCGCAGCTGCGAGCCGGTCACTGCCTCATTGCCACAGCCTCAGCGGCCGCAGCTGTTCGATCACCTCCGCGCTCACCCACCAGATATCCGAGCTGCCCTGTCCGGGACGGGTGGAGAGATCGAGCAGTTCGGTGATCGAACGGCCGGTCAACGGCAGACCGGCTTCCTCGTCCGTTCGGGACGACATGAAGAAGAGGTACTTTCCGTCGGGCGACAGCGATGCCGACCACTCACGACCGGCGGTTGATTGATCGCGGGACCCATGTTGACGGGTTCGGACCAGGTGTCATCGTCGCCGCGAAAGACCACGTAGTAGTCGACCCCGCCGAGGCTGTCGTCGCGCCCCACGGCCGGGACGATGACAAAGGTCTCGTCGGGAGCCACAAAGACGTTGAACCGGTTCGTGCCGCAGTTGACCTGAGGCGGCAGGAGCTCGGGTTGGGAGTAGACCCCGTCGAGCAGACGCGAACGGTAGGTCGAGGACACCCGGTCCTCTCCTTCGCGGGTGAAATACAGAGTCCCGTCGGCGGTGATCGACGGATAGTACTCGGGAGCGTCGGAGTTGACCGGCGGCCCCAGGTTGTAGGGCTCTCCCCAACCGTCGTCCCCCCGGTCCATCACCCAGATGTCCTGGTAGACCCACCCCGCTTTTTCCTCCTGTCCGGGCTGTGGCCGGGTGGAGAGAAAGAAGAACCGTTGGCCGTCGGCGGAGATCGTCGGTTCGATGTCCAGATAGCGACCCGAGAACGGCGCCACCTCCGGCTCGCTCCAGACGCCGTCGACCTGGTGCGTGACCATGATCACGGTCTTGTCGCCGAGGGTGACCGAAAAATATATCTCGTCGCCGTCCGGCGTCATCGCCAGATCGCGGGTCGCGAGCCCGGTGGAGACGACGCCCGGTGCGAAGAGCCGTGGTTCGAGACCGGGCGGTTCCTGGCCGAGGTAGGGTCCACGGAGTTCGCGCTTTGGAGTCACCGGTGTGTGCGAGTTCTCGTCACCAGGCATTGGCGAACACGAAGCGGTGACCACGCACAAACCGACCAGATACCGCTGAAAACTCATGAGTTCCCCCTTTGCCGGTTGTTACGGGAAATATCCTCAGCGGTTTGCGTTTCGGCTGTTGTCAATGAACCGCCGGACCTTGTCGTGATCTTTGATACCGGGCGCGGCCTCGACACCGGAAGACACATCCACCAGATACGGTCGAGTGACACGAACAGCATCGCCGACATTTTCCGGCGTGAGACCGCCCGCGAGACCAAAACGAAGACCTGCCGGTCCGTCCGCCAGGCACTCCCATGCCCAGGTGAGGCCATCGCCGGCGCCGGGATCGAAAAGGGGGAGACATCTCCGTGCGAGATGCGCGACGCGATTCCAGTCCACCCCGGAACCGACCCTGACCCGCCGAATCACCTGCCGCCCGAGCACTTCAAGAAAAGAGTCAGGTTCGTCACCGTGGAGCTGAACCCAGTCAAGCCCGAGCTGTCTCCGCACGCGGACGATTTCCTCGAGAGGTGCGTCGAGAAAGACCCCAACGGTCTCTGCGCCCCGCACGTCGCGGATCCAGCCCACCTGTTCCGGTACGAGCATCCGAGGCGTCCCGGATCGAAAAACGAAACCCAGAAAATCTGCACCAGCGGCGACGGCCGCCTCCGCGTCCCCGGGCCGGGTGATGCCGCAGATCTTGATCAGCATGCGATCTTCCGGCCGGCGCCGTCGCTCAATAGTGCGATCGTGAGAGACGCCCGTTCAGGCGGCGCACCTCGCGCTCCGGATCACTCGATCGGACGAGGTGTTCCCCTACCAGGAAGGCGCTGATAACCCGCCTCCTGCAGTCGATCGATGTCTTTGGGACCGGTGATACCGCTCTCCGCCACCTTGATCCGATCCTCCGGAATATTCGCTGCAGCGGCCTCGACCCGATCCAGACGAATCTCAAATGTGACGAGGTCGCGGGCGTTGACCCCGATGATGGCCGCCCCCGAGTCGACCGCCGGACCGGGGTCTTCGTCGGCGAAGATCTCGAGCAGCACCTCGAGTTGCAGCATCTCGGCGGTCGACAGCAGATCCTTGAGACGCTGCTGGCTGAGGATCCGGGTGATGAGCAGCACCGCGTCGGCCCCGAGCAGGGCGCTTTCGAAGAGCTGTCGCCGCTCGACGATGAAGTCCTTGCGCAGAGACCGGGAGGTCCACTGCCTTGCGGACATCGATCAGCCACAGAGGGTCGCCGGCGAACGAATCACGTTCGGTCACCACCGAAATCGCCGCCGCATGGCCCGCTGCATAGGCTTGTGCGAGCGAGGACCGGATCGAAATTCTCGCGGATCACACCCGCCGACGGCGAGGCCTTTTTGCACTCGGCGATGATTTCGATATCGGATCCGGCCAACGCACGTCGCAGCGACCGCCGGGGGTATTTGCGTTGTTCGACCAGTCGAATGGCAGCCCGCTCGAGACCAGGCGCCTGTGGCGTCCATTGGAGTCGTTTGCGGACATCCGCGACGATCTTGTCGAGAATCGACTCAGACACCCTCGATGATCTCCATTGATCTTTTCCCCAGTGACTCCAGAATAGCCAATCCGGCACCCGAACGAAGGGTTTCGCGAGCTAGTCTCAAGTGCCGAGGGCCAGTTCTGGCCCTTTCAGCAACGTAGAGCGCAGCCGCCGCGTTGACCGCGACGGCCTCGGCGGCGGCTGTTTCTCCCGCCCACCGAGAATGCCTCGCATCCGGCGGAGGTTTTCATCGACGTCGCCGCCGGTCAGACTGGCCGGGTCATCGAACAACGATGCCAAGGTCGGCCGGCTCGATCCGCCACTCGTCAACCACCCGGCCGTCGCGAACCTCGAGGACCCTGGTCGGTGCATTGACCGAGATCTCGTCAAGACCGTCCTCGGAGTGAACTACCAGCGCCCGTCGGGCGCCCAACTCGGCAAGCGCACTCGCCATCAGATCCTGGACCTCGAGGCCCCCACACGCCGATCACCTGCCGCTCGACTCCCGCAGGATTGGTCAAGGGCCCGAGAAGGTTGAACACGGTGCGCACGCCGAGCGCCCGGCGCACCGGCATCACTGCTTTCATTGCCGGATGCAGCCGTGGCGCGAAGAGGAAAGCAATGCCGATTTCATCGTGAAGGGCCGCCATCGCTTCCGGCGAAAGATCCAGGCGAACCCCCGCAGCCTCGAGCACATCGGCCGAACCACAGCGAGAGGAGACCGAGCGGTTGCCGTGTTTGGCCACCGGAACGCCGGCCGCCGCCGCCAGCAACGCCGCCGCGGTCGAGATGTTGATGGTCTCGGCGCCGTCGCCGCCGGTGCCGCAGGTGTCCACCGCCCGAGAGGGATCAGCAATCGGCACCGGGATGGCGCGCGCGCGCATGGCGCGGGCGGCCGCAGCGATCTCGACACCGGTCTCACCCTTGGCCCGCAGTGCGGCCAACACCGCCGCCACGACGACGTCATCGACACCGCCATCCATGACCGCACCCACAAAGATCTCCATCTCCTCACCCGCCAGGTCGCGCCCGGCGAGGAGCCGATTGAGCAGGGGTTTGTGGTCGATGGCGGTCACGATTCGTCCTGATTTCGGATTTCGGATTTCGGATTTCGGATTTTCGCCCACTCATCTCTGACCGGGAGGCCGGCGATGTGGAGGAAACGGGCGAGCAGGTGGCGGCCGTCGTGACAGAGGTAGGACTCCGGGTGGAACTGGACTCCGTAGTGGGGCCGCTTGCGATCGCGAAGACCCATGATCGTGCCATCGGTCGTCCGGGCGGTGATCTCCAGCGACTCTGGAAGGGAATCCTCCGCCACCACCAGCGAGTGGTACCGGGTGGCCTCGAACGGGTCCGGCAAACCCTCGAAGAGCCCGGTGCCGTCGTGGTGCACCGGCGACGTCTTACCGTGCACCGGCTCCGACGCCCGCACGACCCGGCCTCCGTGGACGGCCGCCAGCGCCTGGTGGCCGAGACAGATCCCGAGCAGGGGCAGGTCGGACGCCGTCCGCAACAACTCCATGGTGACGCCAGCGTCCTCGGGCACCCCCGGGCCGGGCGAAATGACGATGGCTTCGGGTCTCAGGGCCAGCAGCTCGCTCACAGTCGACGCGTCGTTGCGCACCACCTCGATGGGCGTGAGGCCGACCTCCGCAAGCTCCTGCACCAGGTTGTAGGTGAAGGAGTCGTAGTTGTCGATCATGAGGATCATCCCACCCCTCCACCCATTTCGGATTTCGGATTTCGGATTTCGGATTTGCCACCACCCACCGCCTGAAAACAGCCCTGAGAAGCGGATCGAAAAATCCGAAATCCGAAATCCGAAATCCGAAATCTCTCAATCATGGTCAGTGCCGTTGGCAGCTGCTTCGGCCATGGCGACGGCCTGGACGAGGGCGCCGGCTTTGGCGGCGCACTCGGCGAGCTCCGACGAAGGGACTGAATCGTAGACGATTCCGGCGCCGGCCTGAATCTGGACGCTGCCGCCGCGTTCAACCAGGGTGCGGATCGCGATACAGGAGTCGAGATCGCCGTTGAGGTTGCGGTAGCCGATGGCGCCGCCGTAGACGCCGCGGCGAACCTCTTCCAGCTCATCGATGATCTCCATCGCCCGCACCTTCGGCGCACCACTCAAGGTCCCCGCCGGGAAACACGCAAAGAGGGCGTCCCAGGCATCGAGGTCGTCGCGGAGGCGACCCTCGACCTCGCTCACCAGGTGCATGACGTGGCTGTAGCGCTCGACCTCCATTTCACGTGCCACCCGCACCGTTCCGGGCGCCGCGACTCGTCCGATATCGTTCCGTCCGAGGTCGACCAACATCACGTGTTCGGCGAGCTCTTTGGGGTCCGCCTTGAGTTCCTCCTCCAACCGCAGGTCTTCGGCACGGTCGGGGTCGCGGCGGCGGGTCCCCGCGATGGGGCATGTCGCCACCCGGTCGCCCGTCACCCTCACCAACATCTCCGGGCTCGAACCGAGGATCCGCGCCTGGCCGGTGTCAAAGAGAAACATGTAGGGCGAGGGGTTGGTCAGACGCAACATCCGGTAGATTTCGGCCGCGGTGCAGCGGGGCATCTTGCGCCACCTCCGCGACAGCACCACCTGGAAGATGTCGCCGGCAAGGATGTGCTCCCGCGCCCTGGAGACGCCCGCCATGAAGTCCTCTTCCGACGGTGTCGCCCACCAACCGTCCCATCCGTCCGCCGCCGTCGGAATGACGTGCGGGCGCGAGCCCTGAACCCCGTCGAGCAGGGCCCGGTGGAGCTGCGTCAGTCGTTTCCGGGCCGCACACCAGGCCGCTTCCGCGTCGCCCTCGATCCGGGCTGCAACCACCAGGAGCAGCCTCTGCCGTGCCCGGTCGAGCGCCACCACGCCGTCGTAGAGACCGAACCACGCCTCCGGCAGACCACCTTCGTCGCGACCGCTGTCGGGGATTTCTTCGACCAAGCGGACGGCGTCGTACCCCACGTAACCCATGGCACCACCGGCGAACGGCGGCAGTCCGTCGACCGGCGCCACCTTCCCGAGATCGGTCGCCAACCGCAGTTGCTGCAGCGCATTGCCCTCGCGCGGGGTGCCGTCGACGAACACGGTGCCGTTGCGGACCTCGACCACCCGAAACGGGTCAGCGCCGATAAAGGAGAATCTTGCAGCGCGTTCACCGCCTTCGACACTCTCGAGCAGAAAGGCGTTGCGACCGCCGGCGGCAAGCTGTGAATAGACGGTGAAGGGCGTCACCGTGTCCGAGGTCAGCTCGAGCACCACCGGCACGACATCGTAGTCGCGGGCGAGCCGCTCGAACTCCTGTCTATCGGGCCGGATCTCCATCGCGCCTCCTCGGTTGTCGAAGGGGCATTGTGACGCAATCAGGGGGAAGGGTCTACCCAGGCGAGGGGTGCAGTGGAGGCAGTGAGGCAGCATGGCATTCCGGACGCGCTTCCGGCGAGGAGCCACCTTCAACATTGTTGGCCCGGATCACCGAACCAACGTGGGCGTTCGAGTTTCCAACAATGTTGAAAATGGCACCTCCGCCGCACTCGGACTTTCCAATCGCGTTTCCCGAGAGGATGCCAGGCACCGCCACCGCACTCCGGCCGTTTCCCCGTGGTCCGCCAGTGCTGATTGCTCAAACGTACCGGCGGGCATTGCGATGGAAATTCCGAACTCCGAATTCCGAATTCCGAAATCCACAGAGCCCCCTCGTGTACAATCCCGCTCTCTGAGGGAGGAACCATGTCGCGCCCCGTCATCACTCTTGCCGAACTTTCCCAATACGCCGATCAGGAAGTGACCGTCAACGGATGGGTCTACAACTGGCGCAAGAAGGGCAAGCTGCGTTTCATCATCCTGCGCGACGGTTTCGGTTACCTGCAGTGCGTGGTTTTTCAGCCCGAGGTCGATGAGGCGGTGTGGGAGAAGGCCGTCGCCTTGACCCAGGAGTCGTCGGTTGCCATCACCGGCAAGGTCGCGGTGGACGAGCGCGCCCCGGGTGGTTTCGAGCTCAAGGTGAGCGCCATCGATGTGGTCCAGCTCGCCCCAGAGTATCCGATCGGCAAAAAGGACCACGGGCCCGACTTTCTTCTCAACCACCGCCACCTGTGGCTGCGGTCGAAGAGACAACACGCCATCATGCGGGTGCGTTCGGAGGTCGAGTTCGCCATCCGCGATTTCTTTCAGACTCGCGGTTACACCCTCATCGATTCGCCCATCCTCACCCCGGCGGCATGCGAGGGCACGTCGACCCTTTTTGAAACCGAGTATTTCGGAGAGACCGCCTTTCTCTCACAATCGGGTCAGCTCTACCTCGAACCGGCCGCTGCCGCCCTCGGCAAGGTCTACTGCTTCGGACCGACCTTCCGCGCCGAGAAATCGAAGACGCGGCGGCACCTGACCGAGTTCTGGATGGTCGAGCCCGAGGTGGCGTGGCTGCGATTCGACGGTCTGCTCGATCTGTGCGAGGAGTTCCTCTCCCAGGTCGTGGCGCGGGTGCTCGATCGCTGTGTGGACGATCTCGACCGACTCGAACGCGATATCACCAAGCTCGAGCCGACGGTGGCCGGGAACTTCCCCCGCCTCGATTACGCGGACGCGGTCGCCAAGTTGCAGGAGCTGGGGTCGGACATCCAGTTCGGTGAGGACCTCGGCGGCGACGACGAGACCATGCTGACCGAAATGTATGACCGTCCGCTCGCCGTGACCCGCTACCCGGCGGCCATCAAGGCCTTCTACATGCAACCCGATCCGCAGGATCCGACCCGCGCACTGGCGGTCGACGTGCTCGCCCCCGAGGGCTACGGCGAGATCATCGGCGGTTCTGAACGCAGCGACTCGCTCGAGCATCTCGAGCGCCAGATCGCCGCCCACGACCTGCCGCGCGAGGCCTTCGAGTGGTACCTCGACGTCCGTCGCTACGGCTCCTTCCCCCACGCCGGCTTCGGGATGGGGATCGAACGCTGCGTGGCCTGGATCTGCGGCATCTCGCACCTCCGGGAGGCCATCCCTTATCCGAGGCTGATCAATCGGCTCAACCCCTGACCCCTGGGGAATTTCGGATTTCGGATTTCGGATTTTCCGAACCGACTCCCGACGCCAATTGACGGGGTACACTCGCGACGGGAGCAGGCGATTGCTGGGAGATCCGAAAGTCCGGCTGGCCTATGTGGTGACGAAAGTGGCGGTGTTCGGCGTTGCCGCTCTCGCCACATGGCCGCTGTCGCGGATGATCGGCCCAAAGGCGTGGGTCGGACTCGGTGTGTTCGGCGCAATCCTGGCGGTGATGACGGCGATTGTGCTCTTGAGTTCTTCCCGCCAACCCGCTGCCAGCGCAGAGTCGATGGTCGAAAGCGGTGAATTTGAGGTCGATGAGGTCATCGATCCCGAGCATCCCTTCGAACTTCCGGTCGAGGACAGCATCGATCTCCACCCGTTCCCCCCGCGCGATGTGCCCGACGTGGTCGATGCCTATCTCGAATCGGCAGTCGAAAAGGGATTTCGTGAGGTTCGGCTGATCCACGGCCGGGGCATCGGCGTGCAGCGCGACCGGGTGCAGAAGCTGCTCGCCAGACACCCGTTGGTCTCGGGGTTCCACGACGCTCCACCCGACCGCGGTGGTTGGGGTGCGACCGTGGTGTACCTCAAGAAGAAGAGCTGAAAGGAAGCCACCTCCGCTGAGCATGACTTTCCGCACGCGCTCCCCGTGAGGAGCCACCTTCAACATTGTTTGCCCGTTGCGCTGGATCGACAGGATCTCGCCGAGATCAAACAACGTTGAAAATGGCACCTCCGCCGCACGCCGTCCTAACCACCTTGAGCACTCGGGTGCTCACTGTCGGCGGGGGGTTTGTGGAAAATTCGAAATCCGAAATTCGAAATCCGAAATTTCGCGTCAACCCTCCACGGCCTCCGTGCTCATCCCGGTCACGGTGTAGCCGAGCTCTTCGATCTCGGTCTTGAGCGTCTCCACCTCCACTTTGCGTGGATCGTAGACGACTTCCGCGGTGCCCTTCACGTGGTCGGCCGAGGCCTCGATCACGCCGTCCGTCTTTTCGAGAGCGGTGGTGATGGCGGACGAACAGCTCTCGCAGTGCATGCCCTCGACGGTGAAGACGGTGCGAATGGGTTCGGGGCCGGCGCACGCAGCCAGAGTCACCACCGCAACCGCAGCCACAAGCACATCACGCGCACCGATGGTGAGAATAGTGTCGCATGATCTACTCCTCCCGCGCCGCCCGGTCCGCGGAAAATCGACACCAGAAACTCCGGGTCGACGGTCTCCGTCAGACGATAGTAGATGGTCATACCGTCTCGCCGCGACCCCACCATGCGTCCGGAGCGCAGACGGCTGAGGTGTTGCGACACGGCGGCGGGCGTCATCTCGAGGACCGTCGCCAGATCGCACACACACAGCTCACCGGTCTCGCCGAGCAGGTGCATGATCTTCAACCTGGTCTCTCCAGCCAGCAGCGCGAAGTGCTCCGACGATCCTGCGCAGGCGGGTGGCGTGGGCGGCCAGCCTCTTCCTCAACGAACGCAGTTCGTCCGGCGAACGATCGGGGGAAACACAATCGACACGGGCCGCGGTCATGCGCGACCCCGGTACGGAGTCCTTTGATCCGCGATGTCAAACGTAATATCAACATATCGCCATTTTAGAATTATCTTAAGGAATGTCAAGACCCACTTCTTGGTTTGAGCGGATAGGAGATGCATGACCCTTTCGCCAACCCGCAACCGCTCGAGGTCTGGATGGACGGTTCCTGCCCGTTGTGCCGCCGGTCGCAGACGTGGTGCGAGCTGCGCGACCACGACGACCGGGTGGTCTTCCGCGATTTCCGGAGCGCCGACGACGTTGAATTGCCGGTGGAACGAGCGGCCCACGAAGAGGCCATGTGGGTCCGGACCGTCGAGGGGACCCTGCACCGCGGCTTTGCGGGCTGGCGGCTCATCATGAACGAGATCCCGCGGTGGCGGTGGCTCTCGTGGATCGCCGGTCTGCCGCCACTGAGCTGGATCGGCCCCCACATCTACCGTCTGGTCGCCGCTTCCCGCCACCGACTGAACTGATCGCGACTTCTCAGGACCACCCCGGAGCCGGCACACCGGTCGCCGCAAGCCGCTCGAACAACGGCCAGTGTGTCCACCGCCGGTCGACAACGCGGGACACCCTTCTGAGGCCCACCACCGAGTTGCTGACCAGGATCTCGTCCGCCGCCGCCACGTCGTCCACCCGGATGTCGACCTCCCTCACCTGCAGATTCATGGCGGTGCAGTGCTCCAGCAACCACCTTCTCATGACCCCTGGCAGACAACGCTCGGGGGCGGGCGGCGTCAGCAGCGTGTCGCCGCGGCAGACCCAGACGTTGGCGACGGAGGTCTCGAGAACGTGACCCGCAATGTCCACCAGCAAAGCATCGTCAGCACCGTTTTCGAGGGCACGCTCGCGCGCGAGGTCCCACTTCTCACGGTTCAACATCTTGTGTCCGACCAGGGACGGCACGCCCGGCCAGCTCTCGATGACCAACCGGGCGGGCGGCAGCGTGGGGCCGGCCTCGCGCAGTGCGGCGGCCGTGGCAGCCACGCTCCACAGGGAGTCGATCCCGGCGCGGCCGACGACCTGCACCCGGGCCGGTCCGACAAGGCCCTCGGCCGACAAAAGCCCGCACAGCGCACCTTCATCCGGAAGCCGGAGATTCTCCCCGGCACCGAGTCGGGCCAGACTCGTCAACAGTCGTTCCCGGTGCCACGGCCACAAGAGCGGTCGACCGCCGTCGCACCCGACGGTTGTAAACACTCCCCAGCCGGCACCCGGGCCTTCTCGGCGAGCGCCAACCCGCACCAGGCGACCGTCCCGCCATTCGCTGCTCATTCGGCCGCACCCACCAGGTCGAGCCACCGGGCAATTTTGACCCGCGACTCGGCCTCTTCGGCAACCGGGTCCGACTCCCAGACGATCCCACACCCGGCCGCAAACTCCAATCGACTCTCAACCGACCAGGCTGACCGAATCGGCAACGCCATCTCCAGATCGCCGTTTCCGTCAATCACCCCAAGCGCCCCCGTAAATGGGCCTCGCGGCACCGGTTCGACCCGGGCGATCACCGACATGGCTGCGATCTTGGGGCACCCGGTGACCGAACCACCGGGAACCACGGCCGCCAGGGCCTCCCACCATTCGAGCCCTGGGCGCATCCGGCCCACGACCTTTGCAACCCGGTGGTGGACCCCGGGGTAGGTACATACGGATCCCGAGTCGACAACCCGGACCGAACCGGTTTCCGACACCCGTCCGAGGTCATTCCGTTCGAGATCGACGATCATCGCCAGCTCGGCACGCTCCTTGGGGTCGGCATCGAGCTCGGCTGCGAGTTCACGATCCCGCGTCTCGGACCGGCCGCGCGGGCGGGTGCCTTTGATGGGGTGGGTCTCCAACACCGCGCCCCGTCGGCGCAACAGCAACTCCATCGAAGCCGTCACGAGCTCTCCCTCGTCGAAAATAAAGCGAGCCAGATAGTCCGGAACCCCACCGGCGCTCGAGGCCTCGATGAGGGCATCCAACGTCCCGAACCACCCGTCCACGGACATCCTCCTGCTCAGGTTGACCTGGTACACATCTCCGGCCGCGATCCTCTCACGAACGGCCGCAACCGACTCCAGATATGCCGCGGCGTCGAGGCTCCAGCGTGCCGGCCCGCAGCCGTCAGGTGCGGCGCCGTTTTCTAGCCTGCCGAGCTCACCGGATTCCGTCGCGAGGGGTTGCGGTTCGACAAGAACCACCCCTCTCGGAAACGCCCCGTCGGCCGGTCGCACCGGGAGACCCCCGGCGAGCTCCGCACACGCTTCATACCCGAGCCATCCAACCCCCCACGGGGCATCACCCCCAACCGACCGTTGCGGCCACAGTTCGCGCAAGGCGGCAGTGAGGTCGGGCCAGCGCGTAGTCTCGCAACCGCCGTCTTCGAGGACCCAGTGGCGTTCGCGCCCGACAAGCCGACGCGAGGATTGCCAACCGCCGCGCCACGACCCCCACGCCGGACCGAGAAGCTCGGCACACGGCACAGATCGGACGGGGCGATGTTCTGTCAGGGCCGCCAATCGTCCACAGGCACCGGAGTGCCGAGGCTCCAGTCTTTGCCCACCGGCGCCACGTAGATGTCCTCGTCGAAGGTCAGCGGACGGTAGTGGGGCATGCAGAAAAAGACCCATTTCCCGTCGGCCGTCGGCGCCGCCTGGGTGAAGACCGTGCGGTGAGATCCAGGCAGACGGAGAGCCCTCACCTGGCCTCCCTTGAGCAGGAGCTGTCGGTCTTCCCGACAGAAGAAGAGCTCGTTCTCGGGGCCTGTCCTCGGGTTCCACTCGTTGCCGAAAGTGCAGATCTCGGGCTGCAACGGCAGCGGGCCGGTCTCCACATCGGGATCGAAGAGAAAGAGATCGTCGCGGTCGCGGCCGCCGCGATCCGAGGCGAAGACCAGCTTGGTGCGGCTCCCCGTCAGATACACCGCATCATGGGACTGCCCGCCGACCCCCTCGATGGGTTCGACCTCACCCCACTGCGCAGCTCGCATTCGACCGCCGGGCCACCCCGACCCACGGTGGCTCGGAGTTCATTTCCACGGTCACCAGGCACACGGTCTCGTCCTCGCTCACCCATGTGACCCGTTGCTGAACGGCGTCCTCGAGACCGGGGAACACCACCAACTCCGGTGCGCTCCATCCGTCGTTGCCCACCGCAGTGCGGTAGCTGCGTTCAATTCCGCCGATGGCCTCTCCCTGAGCTGCAAGGCCGTCGCGACGAGCCCCGTGCCAGGCTTCCTCGGCGGTCGCCGGCGGGCGCAGATGAGCGCTGAAATAGAGCACATTGCCACCGGCCACCGGTACCGGGGCCAGCTCGGAACCCGAAGAGTTGATGACCAGCGGGTCGTCGAGGTCCGGCGCCGTTGCTTCCACCAACTTCGGCAACATCCAAAGGCTGTAGGTCGAAAAGTCCATCAACGTGTCCGCCTCGACCCGGAGCTCGCTGGAACCGCGGATCTGGGTGGTGCCGGGCACCGGCAGCACCACGACCTCGGTTCCGGAAGGAATACTCTCGAGGTCAACCGGGCCGTCGTTGGCGATGACAATCGCGTCGGGCCCGACGGTCACGGTGGCGACCAGCCCCTTTTCGACGGCCGGCGTCGGATTCCCGGTCTCCTCCTCTGCGGCGCGCAGGGCGCGGGGGGGACCGACCCGGATCACAGCGGTCCAGAGGTCCGGGTCATCGGGGTTGCGAGTCACCTCGATCAGGTTGCCGAACACCTCGGCGTCCGGCTGGGCGGTGGGGCGGGCGGGATCAAGAAAATCACAGGCGCCCGTCAGCACCATGCAGATGGAAATAAATATCATCGCAGCAGTTCGCATACAGTCCCCCTCGGTCATAAGAGCATACCGGCAATTGTCGCCGTCAGACACGACGCGATGGCACCACCGAACATCGCCTTGAGCCCGAGTTGGGCGAGATCGGACCGTCGACTGGGAGCGACCGCAGAAATTCCTCCGATTTGAATGCCGATGGACGAAAAGTTGGCGAATCCGCACAAAGCATAGGTGGCGATAACCATCGACCGCTCGGACATCGCGCCGTCCTGAAAGTACGTGCTCAAAACTCCGTAGGCCACGAGCTCGTTGAGCGAAAGCTTGATCCCAAGCAGGTTGCCGACCAACGCGGCGTCGTTCCAGGCCACGCCCATCAACCAGGCCAGAGGTCGCAGCAGAGTTCCGAACAGGGTCTGCAGGGAACCCGGAAAGATGCCGGTGAACTCGCCGACCACCGGCGACATGCCGCCTGAGCCGTAGGTCACGTACGCGCCGTGCAGCAGGGAGCCATCAACCAGCGCGTCGACCCAGTTGAGGACGACGTCAACAACTGCGATCAGGGCGATGAACCCGACCAGCATGGCCGCAACGTTGACCGCCAACTTGAGTCCATCCGAGATGCCGTTGGAAGCGGCCTCGATGACGTTGCTGCCGGATTCGATGTCGGGCAAATCAATGTCGCCGGCGGTCGTCGAGTGCTCGAGCTCGGGATAGATGATCTTGCCCACCAGCAGCGCAGCCGGCGCGGCCATCACGCTGGCCGCGATGAGATGGCCAGCGGGGATGCCCATCGCGATGTACGCGGCGAGGACGCCGCCGGCAATGGTTGCGAAACCGCCGACCATGACAGTCAGCAGCTCCGACCTCGTCATGTCGCTGAGGAAGGGCTTGATCAGAAGCGGCGCTTCGGTCTGGCCGACAAAAATGTTGGCCGAACACGACAGCGTCTCCGCTCCGCTGGTGCCGACCGTCCAGCGCATGAATCTGGCGATCGCCTCGATCACGATCTGCATGATGCCGAGGTAGTAAAGGACAGCCATGAATCCGCCAAAAAACAGGATGGTCGGCAGCACCTTGAAGGCGAACTGGAAGCCGAAGCCCGGCCAGCTCGAAGCACCGCCGGGGAAAAAGTATTGTGGATCGGCAAGATTGCCGAATAGAAAACGGGCGCCATAATCAGAAAGACTCAGAAAAGCCGCCACCTTTTGACTGAAAGCAGCGAAGATCACTTGTCCATGAATACCGGATGCGATCAGCCAGGCCACCCCTGACACCACAAGCAACACGCCGAGCAGCGGTTGCATGCGGGGTGCGACGTGGAATCTCGAGTTGGCCAGGAGTGATACCAGCGCGACGGCCGCTGCCCACCCCGCCGACGGGGGTCCCAGGAGAACGAGGACCCAACCGACGCCACCGGCGCCGATGAGGATCGCAACCACCGAGATCAGGGATCGATCGCCGGCGGCCAGGTCGTGACGCAACTGGTAAATCGACAGCAGCGTCGCCAGTACCCCCATTCCGACAAAGCTCCAGAAATCCTGGCGCAGGATGATGACCGCAAACAGAAACTGCATCCCGAGGCCCCAGAACACGATCCGCAGCTTCACGTCGCGCTTGTGATAGGACATGGCCCAGGCGAGACCGAGCAGCGCCAGGATGCCGAGGATACCGATGAACCGCATGGAGAACCCTCCCCGTTGGGACACTTTACACTGCCGGCCCGGACATCTCACCTCGCAGTCCTGATGATGGAACCCGGTGAGATGGGCGGGTTAAGATGTTCGGGACAGCACGAGTGATGATGGCGAATGGCCCGCCCGGGCTTCGACAGGAGAGACAACCATGGCAATGGATTTTGAAACGGTCAAGTTTTTACGACGCCTCTTCGGTGGCCTGTGCGCGTTCATCGGAGCCGCCGCGGGCTACCAGTACTACGCGATGTTGGGTGGCGTCGGTGGCGCGATCGTCGGCTACGCGGTCGGGTGGAACCTGGTCGACTTTTTCAAAGGCCGCGCCCACAAATGATGTTCCGGATCTCCAACGAATTCGGTCCGGTTGGTGGCCGGCCGTGAACCGCACGGAATTCGAGTCGGTCGTCGGCGAGGCGCTGGACAGGTTGCCACTCGAATTCGCCGATTTGATGTCGAACCTGACGATCCAGGTCGAAGATCGGCCCGATGCCCAGACCATGAAGGACGTCGGTCTCGATCCCAGGTTCGACGCCCTCTTCGGGCTCTACACCGGGGTCCCCCTCGACGAACGGGGAGGCTGGTACGGCAACGTGCTGCCGGACGTCATCGTGCTCTACCGGAAGCCCCTCCTCGCCGCCTGCCGCACCCGTCGTGAATTGATCCACCAGATCCAACTCACCCTGTTGCACGAGATCGGCCACCACTTCGGCTTCTCGGAGGACGAGATGGAAGCGTGGGAGCGGGAGTTTGTCGGACTCGACGGCAGGGGTCCCGATCCGGACTGATATTCGTGATTCAATTCTCAATTTTGAATTTTGAATTTTGAATTATTACCCACCCCTCGAATGAACCAGACGGTCTGTTCGAAATATTGAGAATTCATCGACTGAAGTCCTTGAGATTCTGTATCCTCGATGCATGACACGACTCAAGGATGATCTTCATCCGATCGAGGCCTCGCAGTTGCACGCCCGCCGGGAGCGCGTGTTCCTCCTGCTCGCCGGGCTCTTCCTCGGGACCCTGGCGATGCTCAACATCCTCGGCATCAGCCGCTTCATCAAGCTCTTCGAGACCACCACCTCGGGCGGTACCCCGCTGGTCTTTGCGATCGCGATCGGCGTATTGCCCTATCCGATGACCTTTCTGTGCACCGACTTCATCTGTGAGTTCTACGGTCGCAAGAGGGCCAATTACGTGGTGTTTGTGGGTCTACTGCTCAACATCTGGGTGGTCGCGATCATCTGGCTCGGCGGGGCGCTACCCGGTTTTGAAACCATCGACCCGGTCACCGGAGCGATCGTTCGCGACGCCGCCGGCCGCCTGCCCGTGTTCTTCGAAATCCGCGCCCTGACCTTCGGCGCCGTCACGGCGTCGATGATCGCCTACATGGCGGCCCAGTTTTGCGATGTCTACGTCTTCCACTTCTGGAAGAGGGTGACAAAAGGACGTATGTTGTGGGTCCGAAACAACGGTTCGACGATGGTCAGCCAGCTCGTCGACACCACCGCCGTCATCCTCATCACCCACTACCTGGTCCACGCCCTGCCCATCGACCCCGGACAGCCGCTGGCGCGCCAACTGGCCCTCTACATCTTCACCGGTTACTCATTCAAGTTCGTGTTCGCCGCCCTCGATACCATTCCCTTCTACATCGGCGTGCACTACCTCAAGGGTTATCTCCAGCTCGACCCCACCCTCGACCACGATCTCGACGGCGGGCGGTGAGGAGGGCGGCAGCGAGGAAAGGGGAGCAGGGGGGAAAGGGAAGACCGATCGCTACCCAGCCAGCTCGGTGACGGACTGCCGCCCACAATCCTTCCGATGAGGTCGTGGCCTGGAGCCAATGGTCGGCGGAAATGGCGCGTTCGCCGGACGTGCCGTCTCTGACGATTTTGCGATCGCTCTGTCTCGACACTGAGCGGATTTTTCGGGCGCAAACATCGTCAGAGGGGGCACTCACGGGCAATGCGGCCGAGAGCATCGGGATGCTGTCACCCCGGAGCGAATCTGGACTCGGGCACGGTAGCGACTCACTCCGCCCACACGACGTAGCGCAAGCGCCCTCCCGGGTTGACCGAGTGGAAGGGCCAGCAGGTGATCAGCACCAGGGTAGGGCCGATCGTTTCGGCGAGGACATCGGTCTCACTCTCGTCCACCACCGCAGTCGCCGTCACCCGGTAGCTCGCTCACGATCCCGGATGCATCCTCGAGCTGCACCGGGTCGCCCTTGACCAGGTCTTCAAGAATGGCAAAGTGGGTGTCGCGGTGCCCGGCGATCACACAGGTCCCCGAACCACCGGGGAGCGAGGTGCCGTCGAGGTGTCCCGGAGCAAACGCCAGGTTGCGTCCGCTCGCCCCGCCCAACACGATGTGGTCGCCGTCGGGCAGGATGATCCGCGCCACCGGCCAGGCGTCGGCCCACGGCCACGGCCGGACCCGCTCGCTTCCGGTCTGGGTGTCGGCCCACGAACGGCGGAGCAGGACCTGGGCGAGCTCGGCCTTGGCATAGATCCACGCCCCCCGCCCGCCCTGCACCAAGCCCGCGACGAGGAGCAGGACGGAGAGGGCGGAGGCCACTCGTCGACGCATCACACCGCCGCGCGAAGTCCACGCATAGCGCCTGCCAGCACCAATGCCAGCAGCGCCGTCAGTAGATAAAAACGGCCCGGGGTCGCACCTTTGGGCAAATTACCGAAGACCTTCCCATACTGCCATCCGGCCGGCAGGTTGGTGGGGACGGCGCCGCCCTTCAACTCGGCATCCTCGGGCCGGGTGGGCGTCACGTCCACCGCCACCAGGCTCGTGTATTTCGAAACCAGGTGGTGTGCGAGGGCCACCTCGAGCACCTGCCGCCGAATCTCGTTTCGGGGACCCCACGCACCCGGTCTTCCATCAGGGCCGCGATCTTGCGCCGCGCCCACAGGCGATTGATGCCGGCGCTCTCCTTGCCGACCGACAATTTGACTCCGGTCCTCCAGGCCTGGTGGGCGCGCACGCCCGAGGCCTCGAGGTCACCGTGCACGGTCGCCAGACGGGCGGTCACCACCACCGGCTCGCCGGCATACAGATCTGGGACCCTCGCCGGCCAGGTCTCGGCATCGGGGTCGGGCCACACCAGCTCGATGTCGGCGAGCACCGGGTTTTCGAGCTTGGCGAACAGCTCACCCATTTTCAGCGACACCTCGGACGGCGTGCCGATGTGGGTGAAGCTGCCGCGCCCGAAGGTCGCCGCCCGCTCCATGAAGTGCGAGTTCGGCGCCGAGCCGATGCCGACCGTGAACAACCGGCTGCGTCCGAGTTCGGTGTTGATGGCTGCGAAGAGGGCGTCCTCGTTGCCGACGCAGCCGTCGGTGATGAAGATGATCTGGCGCAGCGGCGTATGTTCGGCGCGATCCTCGAGAGCGGCCAGCAACGGTCCCATGATCTCGGTGCCGCCGTTGGCGTCGAGACGCTCCACCCAGGTCCTGGCCTCAGCCAGAGCGGCCGGCATCGCCGGCCGGCTCTCCGGCCACAACTCCGTGAAGTTCGAATCGAACTCGATGATGTTGAAAAAGTCATCGGGCCGCAGCTGGTCGACAGCCATCAGCAGCGCCTGTTTCGCCTGCAGGATGGAGGCGCCGCCCATCGACCCCGAGGTGTCGATCACGAACACCGTCTCTCTCGGCAGCCGCACCGATTCGACGAACTCGTCGGCCGGCGGCATCACCATCGCGAGCACGTAGTACGCGCCGTCACGCTCTTCGGTGAAGACCGCTGCACGGGGCTCCCGTCCCCGCGCCGGCACCCACTCGAGCACGAAATCCCGATCCGCGAACGCACCTTCGAGGACGATGTGGCGGATGCCGTCCTTTTCGGCCGAAATCTCCGCCGGGTGGGAGGGACAGATGAGCCGTTCGAGCGGCATACCGGCATCGAGCGTGACGCTGAGCCGTACCGGGTTGACCTTCCCCTCATCCGGGTGGAGGACCGGCGGAGTGATCCGCGCGGCGTCCGGCACCTGGTCGGTGTCGAATGCCCAACCGGTTGCCTCGGATGAAGTCGCAACCGGCGACCCCGGGATATAGCGGGGCCCGACCACCATCGGAAAGCGGAGCGAGAAGCGCCCGGAATCGTACTCGAGGATCTCCTGGTAGGCGATCCTCACGGCGATCGATTCGCCAGGCCCGATGTTGGCGACCGACGTGGTGAAGATATTGGGGCGTTCCTGTTCCACCAGCGAGGTCTTCTTGCCCTCGCTCCTGGCCTGTTCGTAGACCTTGCGGGCCGCCTCGCGTTCCTGGACCTCGCCCTCGATCACCCGATCGCCAACCACCAGCCGCATGGCATGCACGGCAGCGCCCTGCGGGAGGGGAAAGACGTAGACCCCTTCGAGCCACTCGCTCGAGGAATTCTCGAACCGTTGTTCGACCACTGCCTCAACGACCAGGCCCCTGACCGTGATCTCCACCTCGGTGCTCTGCACCGGCACCTCGAGGTACCGCCCTGGCGTCTCGGTAGCCGCCAGCAGACTCCCCTGACCGACCTCGCCGAGACCGACGGTCTCCTCGCCCTGTTGAGCGAATCCCACCGCGGTCACCGCGAGCACCACCACCATCACCGCCCAACCGATAACCTCTTTGCCATGTTTCACCTCCGTTCAGGTCGTGATCCGCCCACTCCCACGATCGCGGGGGGAGGTGTCGAGACGGCGCACGACGGAGGGGAAAGGTGGTGGCGGAGTGTGGCGATGGTTGGGCAGCAGTCCTGGCTGCGTGTGGGTAGTTGGCCGATCATCACCCTCATCGCAGACGAATATGGCAATGGGGCAGTGGCCGGTTGCTGCGCAACCTGGCAATGAGGCAATGTGGCTGGGCGGCGGTCCTGTTATTAAGGGCCGGGAAATGGGTTAGCGACCTCGGTTCGTGAATCGTGCGTCATCTCGCGAACTGTTCCACCCCTCACTGCCCGCACTGCCTCAAGGCCTTCCATCAGCCGGCGTCAAGCCGACTTTCAGTAGCGCGCAGCGATGGGGTAGCGGCGCCCGATACCGAAGGCCTTGGCGGTGATCTTGATCCCCGGTGCGGCCTGGCGGCGTTTGTACTCGTTGACGGTGATCAGACGCACCACCTGGCGCACCGCCTGCGGGTCGAGACCCTCCGCGATGATTTCTTCCACCGACCGGTGCTCCTTCACCCAGGCCTCGACGATGCGGTCCAGCACCTCGTAGGGCGGCAGCGAGTCCTGGTCCGCCTGATCCGGGCGGAGCTCGGCCGAGGGCGGTTTCGAGATGGTCGACTCTGGGATCACCTCGCCGGCGGCGTTGAGGTGGCGCGCCAGATTCGTAGACCAGGGTCTTGGGCACGTCGGAGATCACCGCCAGCCCGCCGCACATGTCGCCGTAAAGGGTGCAGTAACCCACCGCCAGCTCGGACTTGTTGCCGGTTGCCAGAACCAGGCGACCGAACTTGTTGGACAAAGCCATCAGCACGGCGCCGCGGATCCTGGCCTGGATGTTCTCCTCGGTCACATCGGCTTCCAGCCCCTCGAACACCGGGGCGAGCCCCTCCAGGTAGGACTGGAAGATCCCATCGATCGGAATCAGCCGGTAGTCGATGCCGAGGTTCGCGGCCAGGGCTTCGGCGTCGGTAACGCTGCCTTTCGACGAATAGCGGGTGGGCATGGCGACGCCGAGAACCTTGTCAGGCCCGAGGGCGCGCGCGGCGATGGCGGCGGTCAGCGCCGAATCGATGCCGCCCGAGAGACCGAGCAGGACGGTGTCGAACCCACACTTGCTGCACGTAGTCGCGCACACCGAGTTCGAGCGCGGCCAGCGCTTCGGCCTGTGGCGACGACGCGGTGTCGCGGATCTCGCCCGGCCGGCCGGCGGCGCCCTTCGCCCCACTCAGGGCGTCGTCGGGCACCTCGTAGACGAGGAGGTCCTCGGCAAAATCGTGAGCCCGCGCCACCACCTGGCCGCGACCGTCGAAAATCATGGAATGGCCGTCGAAGACGAGCTCGTCGTTGCCGCCCACCTGGTTGGCATAGACGAAGTAGCGGCCCGAGTCGGCGGCATAACGGCGAACCAGCTCGCGGCGCTCGGCCGCCTTGCCGAGCTCGAAGGGGCTCGCCGACAGGTTGACCAGGATCTGTGCGCCGCGGTGGATGAGTTCGAGCACGGGATCGCGGGAGTAGAGGCTGAGACCGTCGAGATCGGGATCGGCCCACACGTCCTCGCACACCGAGACGCCGATCTTGACGCCGCGAAAGTCGAGCGGTCCGAACGGAGGTGCCGGGTTGGAAGTAACGGGCCTCGTCGAAGACGTCGTAGGTGGGGAGCAGGCACTTGTTCGAGCGCGCCACCACCTCGCCGCCGTCGCACAGGGCCACAGCGTTGAAAAGCGGTTTGCCGGATCCCGAGAGATTGCGGTCGACAAAACCGACCAGGATGCCGAGGTCGTCGTCGCTCAGCTGCGCCACCCGCTGCAGCTGGTCGAGGTTGCGGTCGATAAAGTCCGGCCGTTCGAGGAGGTCGCCGGGCGGATAGCCGACGGTGGCAAGCTCGGTGAAGATCACCAGATCGACCTGCGCCGCTTTCGCCCGGGCCACCGCGGCCGCCATCGCCTCGAAGTTGGCCTCGAAGGCGCCAATCGTGTAGTCAATCTGGGCAATTGCCAATCGCATAGGCCGAGCCTCCCGATGCCAAGGATATACCTACCGCAATACCGGCGGCCCGGCGTTGCCGAGCCACCGGTATTGCAGAAACACCAACCCCGCCGGGGAGGGATCCGGCGGGGCGGCGAGGAAGGAGGAGAGTTGAACGATTGCTCGTCCCTGATCTCATTCTTTATACGGGGAAGAAGCCCCCCGCGTTTGGTGGCCGTTTCCATCCCTGTGTTAGCATCCAAAAGAGGTCTTTCATTCAACCCAGGTACGCACCCGACGCCGGAGCAGGGAGTCAAGATGGTGGATCGCATTGGCCACTACAAAATCGTCGCCGAGCTCGGCCGAGGCGGCATGGGGGTCGTCTACAAGGCGCACGAAGAGTCGCTCAATCGCTTTGTCGCCCTCAAGGTCCTCGGCGAGCACCTCACCGAAGATCCCGCCCACGTCGAGAGGTTCTTGAGGGAAGCCCAGAGCGCGGCCCGGCTCAACCACCCCAACATCGTCCAGATCTACGCCGTCAGCCAGGACGCAGGCCGCCACTATTTCGCCATGGAGTACGTCTCGGGCCAGAGCCTGCAGCAGATTCTCCGGTCGAAGGGAACGCTCGATTCGATCCAGGCCGCACGGATCGTGCTGCAAACCGCCTCCGGTCTGCAGGCGGCCCACGAGCAGGGCATCATCCACCGCGACATCAAACCGGCCAATTTGATGATCGACGAGCGCGGACTGGTCAAGATCGCCGATTTCGGTCTCGCGCTGATGACCGCGGCGGTGTCCCGATTGACCGCAACCGGGATGTTCATGGGCACCCCGGGCTACCTCTCGCCGGAACAGTGTCTCGACCAGAACATCGACCACCGGACCGATATCTACTCGCTCGGGGTGACGCTCTTCGAGGCTCTCAGCGGCAAGGCGCCGTTCACCGGCGACAGCCCGCTCGCCCTGTTGCGGCAGATCATCGACGTCGAGCCACCCGATCTCGCCGATCTCAAACCGGATGTCGATCCCGCGCTCCGCACTCTGGTGCAGCGCATGATGGCCAAGGACCGGGACCTCAGGGTTTCGAGCTGCGGCGAACTGGTCGGCGCGCTCGAGGCCTTTCTCGCGTCCAAAGGGGCGACCGGCAGCCTTGTCGAGCGTCTCGCGGTCTCCGCATCCGGCGGCGCCCCCCCACCGCCGCCGCCAACCGCACCACTGGACCAGCTCGACACGGACCCGACCATGGCCGTATCGGGCGACCTTCCGGAGCCCGGCGCACCGCCGGTGACCAGGCCCGCTGACGATCGTGATCCCTTCGTTGTCGAGTCGGCACCGCTGCAAAGCCCGTCGTCGGGGCGCGGGCGCAACCTCGCCATCGTGGCCGCCCTGGTGGTTCTGCTGGGACTTGCGGCGGTTGTCGTGGGTGGCGTGTTCGCCTGGCGATCCGGTCTCTTCAATCTCGCCGGGAAAGGGCCCGATCCCACTCACCCGGAAGGTGCATCGGCGCAGCCCGCCGCTACCTCGAACCTCGCCGATCTTCCAACCGACACCGCGACAGATGAGGACGCGGCCCAGACCATGAACGTGGCCGGAACCGACGCGGCGGACGCCAAGCAGGATCCGAAGGCGGATCCCGTTGTCCCGATCCGGCCGACCGTTGCCGTCGCCCAGAAGATCGCGCCCTCAGGGTCGGCGGGACACCCACCGGCAGCGCAGCGCGGGACTGGACTCCCACCTGCCGATCCGCCGGCCGCGGCGGTACCGGCCCCCGAGGGCACGGTGGTAATCGTGGTGGGCGATCCGCTCCTGGCGGGAGAGGCCGAGACCTACATGGAGGACGCCTTTGCCCGCGCCGGGATCCCGCTCGTCGACGAGGGCTCGATACCCGGCATCAGCGCGTTGATCGGCAGTGGTGAGGTGCCTCGTCCCGGCGAGGTCCACGCTATGCTCAAGCCCTACGTCCGCCACCTCGTGATGGTACGCATCGAGTACCTCGGAGAAAGACCGCTGGTCTACATGGGTCAGCGGGACATCGCCTACCAAGCGCGCGTCTCAGTGGTTCCGATCGACGTCCAGACGGGCGGGGCGATGGAACAGCCCGCGCGTTTTCGGGTCGAGTACACCCACCTCAACGCCCAGCGGGTGGTGGAAAAGGAGTTTCGGCGGCCTACCTTCCGGGTGATCGAACTGCTCAGGTAGGGGGCCGGCGAACGTACCGATTGTAAACCCGAGGGCCGAACCTTCGTAAAGACACTCCAGGAAGACCTTCCAAGGGAGGACTCGCGGCCAGTGTTGCTGGATGTCTGATGTCGGGCCTTCGCGCTGTGCGCTATGGGCTTTGGGCCGCGGGCCTCGAGGCCTTCTGAGCTCTGGAGTGTGGGTTAGTGCGTCGACTCCGACGATGAGATGGTGAAGTTGGGAATTCATGCGCTCGCGGCAGGGTTGCTCGCGATCGCCCTGCCGGTGGCCGGTGCCACCCCCTCCCCGGACTGGGGGCTGCCGTTGCACGGCGAAGAGGCCGAGAACTTTCTCAAGACGGCGGCGGTCCTCTCGGTGCGACCGTTGAAATCAAAAGCCGTTACCCGACCGATGAAGGTGGAGTTGTCTGACGGTACTCGGACCTTTTCCGCGGTCTTCAAGACGATCGACGAGTACGAACCGGTCAAGCGCTTTGACAACGGTGAGGTGGAGCTTCAGTTCACCGACTCGTTCGAGTACGAGATCGCCGCGTACGAACTGGACACGATGTTGGATCTCGGGATCGTGCCGCCGGCGATCAGGCGTCGCATCAACCGGGACGTCGGCTCGCTCAGCCTGTGGGTCGAGGGCGCGATGACCGAGTGGGAACGGTTGAAGATCAAAGAGGAACACCCGCCCGACCTCATGGCCTGGAACGAACAGATGTACACCATCCGCCTCTTCCTCCAGCTGATTGCAGACAGCGACTACACCAACATCAACAACCTGTTGGTGACCCCGGACTGGAAGATCTACAAGATCGACTCGTCCCGTGCTTTCCGCAACCACCTGAAACTACGCCGCGAGGGCTCGCTCGAGAGATTCTCCCGTCGCGTGCTCGCCTCGCTGCGGACCCTCGAACGGCGGGCACTCGACGAAAGGCTCGGTCCGTGGCTGACCAGGAAGCAGATCGAGGCCCTGTGGGTGCGCCGCGGCCTCATCCTCGAACTCGCCGACCGCCGTGTCGCCGAGCAGGGCGAAGAGGCAGTGCTGTTCGACTGAGCCCCCAACCCAATACCCGGGCGGAGACGAAAACGTTCAACCGTTTGAACGTTCAACGTTGAACGTTGAACGTTCAGTCCCTTCGCCCTCCGAGGATGCCCGAACGCACCAGGAAGTACAGAAGAGTCGCCAGCGAGGACGCCACCGCCGCCACGTAGGTCATCGCCGCCGCGTTGAGGACCTTGTCCATGCCGCGGCGTTCGCCGACTCCGACGATGCCCTGCTCCACCACCAGCGCTTTGGCGCGGTTGGAGGCGTCGAACTCCACCGGCAGCGTGACGAGCTGGAAGAGCAGCACCGCGGAGAACAGAACGGCGCCAACCAGCACCATGTTCTGCGATGACATGAAGAGCCCGATGAGCATCACGAAGTAGCCGATATTCGAGCCGATGCCCGCCGTCGGCACCAGCAACGAACGCAGCTTGAGCGGTCCGTAGTGCTGGGCGTGCTGGATGGCGTGGCCGGATTCGTGGGCGGCGATGCCGACCGCCGCCAGCGAGCGCGAGTCGAAGACCCCATCCGACAGGGCGAGGGACTTGTTGACCGGGTTGTAGTGGTCCGACAAAATGCCGCGCGAGCGCGTGATCGTGACGTCGCGGATGCCGGCCCCCTCGAGCAGACGGGCGGCCGCCTCGGCGCCGCTCAGACCCGACGACACCGGCACTTTCGAATATTTCTTGAAATTCGCCTTGGTCCGCCAGCTCGCCCACAGCGAAAAAAGAAATGCCGGGGCGATAAAGAGAAAGTACATGGGATCGAACATCATTGTCTGGCCTCCATCGCTGCGTTCGCTCGCCGCGGACGCACCTGCACCAGATAGTACCGCGAAAATCCGCAGAATATTTCCTCGCCCCGCGTGCGTGGAGGCGGTAGGATCTTCCGCGGAACAGGAGGAGTCGTGGCATCTCGCACCGGTGGATTTTCTCAGGCATCTGTCTGATCTTCGTCGGCATTCTCGCGGCAGCGCTCACGATCTTCTCGTTGTTCGGCGGCACCGAGATCGCGGTCGGCAACCTGGTTCTTCGCGCGCAGACCGGCGCGTCACACGCCATCGAACCTCCCCCGACTTCCGCCCTCACACCCGCACCCTTCGAACTCGCCGAAGACCGAGAGTTCGACGTCCTCCCGACCAATGTCATCGTGATCATGGGCGACGGCATGGGCATCGGCATCGTCAGCGCCGCGTCGCAACTGCTGTCGCCGCCCGGCGTTGGGCTGGCCATGGAAGGTGCGCCGGTGGTCGGTCTGATGCACACCTGGGCGGCCGACATCCTCGCAACCGATTCGGCCGCCGCCGCGACCGCGATGGCCACAGGTTACAAGACTGACAAGGGCGTGATCGGGCGGCTGCCGGACGGACGCGCAGCGCGAACTCTCTTCGAGGCGGCCCACGACGCGGGTTTTTCGACCGGCGTGGTGACGACCTCCGGCCTCGCGGATGCGACACCGGGAGGATTCCTGGCGCACGTCACCTCCCGTGACGACTACGACCAGGTGCTTGCCCAGGTGCTCGCCTCCGACACCGACATCCTGATCGGCGGTGACTGGTCGGGCAAGCCCAAGGCGATGCGCAAGCCTGCCTACCGGGAGGTCCTCGAGGGCGCCGACAGCCACGGCGGCAGCCTCGCGGCACCACGGTGGTCCACGACATGAAGGGGCTGAAAACAGCCACCCCGCCGCTGATCGCGCTCTTTCCACCCCGTCCCGAGATGCCCCTCCAGCACGGGCCCCCGTTGTCCGAGACGACCGCGCGAGCCCTCGATCTCCTGGAGAGCGGCGACAAGCCGTTCGTCATTCTGGTTGAATCCGAGGTCACCGACGAGGCGGCGCACTCCAACGACATGGACGCGATTCTCGACGGCATGCGTGAACTCGACGACACCGTGGCGATGGTGCTCGAACGCTTCGCCTCGCGCAACGACACCCTCGTCCTGGTGGTCGCCGATCACGAGACCGGCGGGCCCCACCTCCTCGAGGGCGAGTACGACGATCGCAGGGTCGTCGTGCGCTGGGCCCACGAGTACCACTCGTCGCAGCTGGTGCCGGTCTTCGCCTTCGGGCCCGGTTCAAGCGCGTTCTCAGGGGTCTTCGACAACACCGAGTTCGGGGTCCGGATCGCGCGGCTTCTCGGTCTGGAGGACTTCCCGCAATTGGCCGATTCTCAGCAGAATTGACCGATTTCGACGGCTCTGATAGCATTTCTGCTGTTTCAGCCACCCGAGAGGGTGGCAAACCACTGTCAAGGACGCACGATGACGATTCTCAACAGTCTCAAACGACTCCTCCTCGGCCCCGAACAGCAGGCGATCCCGGTGCTCGGCCGCAACGACCGCTGCTGGTGTGGTTCGGACAAGAAGTACAAGGCGTGCCACCTCGCGACCGACAACCGCAAACGCATGGCCGAGCGCAACGCCGCCGGCGCCACCCCGCAACGCGGGATGTTTTAGCCGACACTTGCCTCTGATCTTCTCTCGTTGAGCCGCACCGGGAGTATTCCTGCAGCGCCCGCTGTTGGTCCACAGGGGAGCACAGCATGGCCGACATGAAGGTTCTCGAGACTTTTCCGCACAACCACGGGGCCGGCGCCCTCGACGAGGTGTTGACCGGGGTGGTCGGCGAACTTTTGGCGCAGGGCGAAGAGCTTGCGACGCCACTCCGCAAGACCTTTACCGGCCACCCGCTGCCATCGCGCACCGAGGTGGTCGAGATGGTCAACCTCCTGCGGTCGGTGATCTTCCCCGGCTACGTGGGCAATCGTGACGTCACCGAAGACAGCCTCGGGTTCCACCTCGGCGCCGCCCTCCATCGCGCGTCGCTGATCATGGTCGACGAGATCCATCGCGGTCTGTGTTTTGCCTGCGCACGCGACACGAGCGACCGGACACCGGAGCAGTGTCTGGGCCGCGCCAAGAGAATCACCGCCGATTTTCTGCGCCGGCTGCCCGAGGTCCGACGCAAGCTCGCCCTCGACGCGGTCGCGGCGTATGAGGGCGACCCGGCCGCACCGAGCCCTTCCGAGGCCATCTTCTGCTACCCCGGCCTCCTCGCCGTTACCTGCCACCGCATCGCCCACGAGCTCTATCTGGCCGATGTGCCCCTGATTCCCCGAATCATCTCCGAACACGCCCACAGCCTCACCGGCATCGACATCCACCCCGGCGCCACCATCGGCGAGCGCTTCTTCATCGACCACGGGACCGGGGTCGTGATCGGCGAAACGGCCAAGATCGGCGACCGGGTGCGGATCTACCAGGGTGTGACTCTGGGCGCCAAGACTTTTCCGCTCGACGACCAGGGCAACCCGATCAAGGGCATCGACCGCCACCCGGTGATCGAAGACGACGTCACCATCTACTCCGGCGCCACCATCCTCGGCACGGTGACCATCGGCAAGGGCGCGGTCATCGGCGGCAACGTGTGGGTGACCCGCAACGTGCCCCCTGGCGCCACCATCTCCCAGTCACGTCCGACCACCGAGCGCTTTCAGGACGGCGGCGGGATCTGATGCTGGCGCATCAGAATTTTGAATTCTGAATTCTGAATTCTTAATTTCCGGCCACCCTCCCACCGACGGGAAGGTTCCGGGTAATCAGGGAGGATGGGAACCTCGGAAGTGCCCTCTGATACGTGCCGCGTGCGGCGGAGGTGCCATCTTTCGCATTGTTTGAAGCTCTCACTTCGAATCCGGTAGCCCGCCTCGGGCAAACAATGCGAAAGGTGGCTCCTCTCGGGAAGAGCGCACTGAACGGCGGTATCCCTCGAACACCCTCAAACGGAAATCACGTCCCGAGATCGCGGCGGAGACGGCGGATCTCCTCGGTGAGGCGTCAAAAAGCCGCCGGCACTGCGGAATCGTAGGGCCGCAGCCCTGAGGTCACCGCGCGTAGTACGGGCTGCTGCCCGATGCGTGGTCGGTGTCGTCAAGGACCTTCTTGATCTCGGGGACCTCTTCCAGGATGGCCGACTCGATGCCGTCCTTGAGGGTCACCTTCGACATGCCGCAGCCCTGACATCCGCCGCCGAACTGGATCATGGCGGCATCGCCCTCGATTCCCAGAAGCTCCACCCATCCGCCGTGACCCGCGAGCGACGGTGCGATGCGCTCGTCGATGACCTTTTGCACCTTCTGCGCCAGCGGATCGTCCCACTTCACCTCAGCCTGCGGGTTTTCGAAAACAAAGCCCGAACCGCGGACATCGGAGACGAAGTCCACCGTCGTGCCCTCGATGCTCTCCGCGGTTTGCGGATCGAGGTAGACGTTGAAGACCTCCTGGTCCACCACGGAATCTGTCTCCGAGGTTTCTCCCTCCATGACCAGGGACAGCTCGTAGCGGAAGCGATGGCGGCCCTGGCGGTGCGCCACGACGCGCACGCCGAGGCAGGTGCCCTCGGCCATGTCCATGTATTCGCGGACCTTCTGCCGCGCCTCTTCGGTAAGTATGACCATCGCGCTCTCCTTTCGGCACCGGCCGGCGCCGCGGCACCATCGTACCAGAGTTCGTAAAAACGTTAAAATATTGAAACGTTGAACGTTATCTCGCCCCCAGCGTGGCCGTAAACTCGAGCTGCCCACCCTCGCGAAGGACCATCATGGTGACCTCATCTCCGGGAGCGTGCGCCTTGAGAAGCCCCGAGTACGAGCGCAGATCGGCCACCGGTTGACCATCAAACGCCACGATCACGTCGCCCGCGAGGATCCCCGCCGACTCGGCGGCTGAGCCAGGCATCACCTGCTCGACTCGCACGCCCTCGCCCTCGTAACCGAAATCGGGCATGGTGCCGAGGCTGGCCCGGCGCGGCGCCTCGGAGGCGGCGGGCGCGGCGGCGTCGCTCGCGCCGGCTGCGGCGATGGTCACGGTCAGCGCCTCGGTGCGCTCCGCCAGGTAGCCCACGGCCTCGTGGGCCGCTTCGGTCACCATGACTAGACCCTCGTAATCGATGGTCGAGATGGTGTCGGTCGGTCGGTGGTAGTCGGTAGTCGGCCCGGTGAAGAGCTGCACCGCCGGGATGCCGTTCTCGATACACGCCACCTGATCGGAGGCGTCGAGAGGTTCGGAGACGACCGAGATCGGGGCGCCTGTGGTGTAACCGACGCCCATGAAGATGAAGCGCCACTCGCGGGCGGAGTCGGCGTTGAGGACGTAGAGCTTGCCGTCCGCCAGCCGTCCGACGGTGTCGAGGTTGACGCATGCAAAAGGCTGGACATCAGGCGGCAAGGTGCTCAGGAGGTGACGGGATCCCACCAGCCCCGCTTCCTCGCCCGTCACCACCGCGAACACCACCGGTCGCGGACGCGGCGGTTCGGCCGCCATCGTGCGGGCGAGTTCGAGCAGCACGGCCACGCCGGAGGCGTTGTCGTCGGCCCCGGGGTGGACCTGGCCCTCGTTCCCGGCCCGGACATCCGGCCACCCGGTGCCGAGATGGTCGATGTGGGCCAGCACCAGCACCGGCTGGGCGTCGAGCTGCGGGTCGCTGCCGGGGATTCGTGCCACCAGGTTGACGAGCTCCATCTCTCTTTCCGGCTCACCGCCCCGCCACGTCCACACCTGGCGAAAACCGTCGCCGGCGGCGGGCTGGAGACCGCCGTCCGACAGCCCCTGCTCGACGATCGTGGTCGCCCGAGCAAGTCCCTCGCTGCCGAGTCCCCGTCCCGCGAGCTCCGGGTCGGCGAGGGCGGCGACCGAACGACCCAACATCTCGGCGTCGTAGGCCGGAGGCAGCTCGGCCAGGGGCGCCCGCGGCGGCAGCTCGAGCGCAGGCATCGGTCCATCCGTCAGGTTGCGCACCAGCGGCGAGGACAGTGGCTGCCACATGCCCTTGGCCACGTTGTCGGGTTCGGGACCGCGAAAACCGAGATAGGAATAGCGGGTGTAGTGGGGCAGCTTGCGCGCCAGACCCGGGATGGCGGCCACGGGTGAAGCGGCGACCCAGCCCACCGCGGCTTCGGGATCAACTGTCGATCGGGCCACCATCACGATCGAGTGTTCGGCGCGGGGCAGCCGGTCGGCGGCCACAACCAGCTCCTCGTCGCCCACCACGACGCCCTGGTCGGCCAACCTGCCCGCGATCTCGACGGCAAAAAGATTGTTCCAACCGAGGACCCACGCGGACCCGACCGGCAGTTCGTCGATCTCGCCGTCGATCACCACCCGCGGCTCGGCCGGACGCGCCCAATCCACGGCCAACTGTTGCCAAGCAGCCCGTTCCTCCGCGGACGCATCGCCGGGGAGAACGAAGAGCGGGTCATCCGAACCGAAGACGGTGGACAGGGCCGGCGGCACCTCGAACGGGTCGAGGCGGCGCATGACGTCGAACTCCGGGTCCACATCCACCCGCAGCGGCCTCGCCGGACACGGCACCTCGACGATGCAGTCCCGCCCGCAGGTGCCGACCTCGGCCATGATCGCCTGGTCCTGACCCTCGACCGTCACCGCTACCGGCACCGAGATCGGAAAGGGGTCCTCATCCTGGATCTGGCGCAGGTGGACAGAGACCCTCCACGGGTCCTCTCCCGGGGCCCCCTCCTCGGCACGCGCCTCGTGGATCACGATCTGCGGCGCACCGGTCCGCTCCACCCACTCCTTGACGAACGGGCCCCAGTCACCGCCGGAGGCGTCGGTAAAGGCCGCGGCGAGGTCCGCAAAGGAGGCGCGGGTATAGATGTGCTCGCGATCGAAGAGCGACAGCGCCTCGAGAAAGCTCTCGTCGCCAACCGACCGGCGCGCCATGTGAAAGAGCATCAGGCTCTTGCCGTAACCGACCGCTTCCGAGGCCGCGGACTGGCGCGATCCGAAGGTCGAGAGCGGGAAGTCGTCGCCCGCCGACACCATGTCGGTGAACTTCTTGAGGGTCGCGCGGCGATAGGTGGCACCTTCGCCGCGCTGCTCGGCAAACAGGTGATCGGCCATATAGGCGGTCAGACCTTCGCACCAGTTGCCGCTTTCGAAGTCCACGTAGACCGAGTTGCCCCACCAGTTGTGGAGCAGCTCGTGGGGGTAGGACGAGGTGAGGATCCATGGAAACCGGATCACCCGCGGTCCGAGAAGGGTGAAACCGGGCATACCGTAGCCGGTCTCCCAGAAGTTCTCGACCAGGGCGAATGACGCGTACGGGTACGGCGGGAGCATCCCATTGTAGAGCTCGAGATAGCGGGCGGTGGCGTCGAGGTAGCGCTGGGCCAGCGCCGGGTCGTCATCGCGAAGAAAGGCGAAAACCTCGACCTCGCCGGCCATCCGGCGGTACTCGTGCCAGGGGCCTGCCACCAGGTAGACCTCCTCGGTCGGATGTTCGAGGCTCCACGTGGTCGTGCTCGTCCCATCAGGACCGGTCTCGTGACCGGACCGGCGGCCCTGCGACACGACGTCCCACCCCGGTTGGAGCCCGGCGACCGTGAGATCGAAGGTCACCAGACCGTCCCCGAAGCTGGGCACCCAGAAGCTGGTTCCGGAGAGGAAGACCCCGTTCGCGTCGATGATCCCGGGGGTCTCAGAAAAGCTCCGCTGGTACTCCTCGCCGGCGGTCGCCAGCGGGTGGAAGATCTCGCCTCCGTAGATCAGATCCACGGGCCCCGAAACGCCGGGTTCCGGCACCAGGCGAAAGGCCTCCAATGTCACGTTGTCGGGCACGGTGTCGGTGGTGGCGTTGATCCCGAAGAACCCGGCCTCGACCGGACCGGTCAACGGCTCCAGGCTCCAGCCCGGAGTCTCGACTCGCGGATTCAGCCCGGCGTGCAGGACGAAGCGGAAGGCGCCGTCCTCGTCCGTCGTGAGTGCGCCTTCCAGAGTCATGCCGTCAACCACCTCCACCGTGTGGGCCTCCGGCTGCAATCGAACCTGCAATCGGTGGTGGACCAGATCCGTTGTCGCCGCCGTGCTCCGCCATCGACAACAGCGCCGACACCGCAGATTAAAATGAGACCCTTCCTCATCATGTCGCCTCCGTCGGGTATTCTACTATCACAAACGACGACAGCGGCCGGGTAAGACGAGAATGTGAAAGGCCGCCACCGGCAGTTGTCAGGGGGAATCATGCTCGCAGTCATCGCCGGCACCAACCGGCCCGGGTCCAAAACACTCACGGTCGCCCGATTGGTTCAGAAGATCCTCGTGGACAATGGTGACGAAGTCGCCTTCATCGACCTCGCCGCCCTGCCCCCGGATCTCATGGCCGGCACCAGCTACGCCGCCAAACCGGACGGTTTCGAGGTGTTTCAGGAGGTGGTGCTCGCGGCGCGGGGCATCCTCACCGTGGTCCCCGAGTACAACGGGTCCTTCCCCGGGATCCTCAAGTACTTCATCGACATGCTGCGCTTCCCGGAGAGCCTGCACGAGAAACCGGCGGGGTTTGTCGGCATCTCCTCCGGACGGTGGGGGGCCATCAGAGCGGTGGAGCAACTCGAGATGGTCTTCCAGTACCGCCACGCCCACCTGTATGGGCGTCGGGTGTTCATCCCCGACGGTCGGCACCGCCATCGACGAGACGGGAAACCTGGTCGACCCCGATCTCGCGCGACGGCTCCACGACATGGTGTGCGGGTTCTCGGTGTTCTGCGAACGCCTCGGTGTCGAACCTGAAAACCAGGCTGACGACCTTGCTCGGGCGTCCGACCGCGTGGACGGGCCATGCTGAATCGGGATAGAATCCGAGCGTTGTAAGCAACCCGAAACTGGAGGTTCGAATGAAGATCTACAAGGCCCTGTTGATTGCGGTCGCGGTTGTTCTGGTGGCCGGAGCCGCCTCTGCAGACATCAAGATCGTGAAGATGGACCACACCGACGGATTCAACGCCATGGGGCGCACGACACCGCCGGTGGATCAGGAAAGGGTGACCTGGATCGGAACAGACCGCATGCGGACCGACTCGGGCGACGCGACCACCATCATCCGGCTCGATACAGAAGAAGCTCTACGTCCTCAACCACGACGAAAAGACCTACAACATCATGGAGCTGCCGGTCGATCTCGCGCAGTTCATGCCTCCCGGCATGGCGGAACAGATGATTCCGATGATGACCTTCGATGTCACGGTCACGCCGACCGACGAAACCAAGATGATCGGCGAGTGGAAGGCACGCCGGTTCGACGTCTCCATGACCTCGAAGATGGCCACCATCTCCATGATCATGTGGGTCACCCAGGATGTGGAGTTCGACCAGGAAGCGTATTACGCCATGTACGAACACCTCAACAGCATGAGTCCGGGCCTCGAGAAGATGGCCGAGGAGATGAGCAAGTTGGATGGCCTGGTGATCGAAGAGGAGGGTGTCACCACGATGACAATCATGGGCAACACCACGATCAAGAAAAGCCAGAAGACCACATCCATCGAGGATCTCGCCGCGCCCGAGGGCACCTACGAACCGCCCGCCGACTACACCGAAAAACCGTTCGACTTCATGAGAGCGATGCAGGGACAGTAGGGGCGGGACATGCTCCCGCCCGCGATCAGCGGGCAGCCGCCGCGCGGGACCACGACGCCGCCACCAGCGTGACATCATCGTAGGGTGTGTGGCCGCAGGTGAAGGCCTCGATCTCCTCGAGCAGGTAGTTGATGGCCTCCTGGGGATCGGCCGGGGCTTCTTGCAGTGATTGTGCGAGACGTTCCTCGCCGAAGAACTCGCCCTCGGGCGACAAGGCCTCCACCGCTCCGTCGGAGTAGGCCAACATGAGGTCGCCCGGCTCGAGCGCGATCTCGAGAATCCGGTGCCCGCCGGTACGGAGGGCGCCGAGCGGCAACCGGTGTTCCGGCATGGCAAAGCACTCCACCTCTCCCGTGCGCCGCCTGAGCATCGGCGGCGGCTGCCCCGCAAGCGTGTAGGAGACGCGGCTCTCACCACCCCTGAATGCGAGGTAGCCGAGGGCGACAAAGCTGCCCACCTGGTACTCGCCGCCCCTGCGGCCCCCGCGCAAGGCGTACAGCCGCTCGTTGGCCAACCTCAGCAGCTCTTCGGGCTCGGGATGGGCCAGGGCCACCGATTTGAGGACCTCGTGGGCCGCCATCATCATCAAGGCCCCCGAGATCGATTTGCCGGAAACGTCGCCGTAGACGATGGCGTGTTCGCCGTTCATCCTCCCCGGCAGCTCGGCGTAAAAGTCGCCCCCCACCTCACGGGCGGGGCGGCACACCGCCGCCAGCGACCAGCCTTCGGGTGCCGCAAGACAACTCGGCAGCAACGAGGCCTGAATCGACGCCGCGATCTTGAGCTCTCGTTCCAGCTCCGCCTGCCGCGTCCGCTCATCCAGGAGGATGCTGGTTTCCAGAGCAATGGAAGCCTGGTTGAGCAGGCCCCGCAGCAACTGGAGCTCTTCCTTCTCGAACGCGGTCTGCCCGGCCTTGCCGGACAGCAGAATCACGCCCACCGCACGACGGGTGGTGGCGAGAAGACCGACAAGTTCGACGCCCGCCGCGCCCAGGGTCGAGGAGAACTCCTGGACCTCAGACGACAACAGACGCAGCGGCGCCAGATCCTCCAGCCGCACCAGCGACCCCTGGCGTTTGAGCTGGTCGTGGAGGATGCCGATGATGGGCAACTCCTCGGGCAGGCTGTCGGGCCCGGCCTGTCGCACCAGCCGGCGCGCCGGATATCAAATACAACGCCGAGAAATGCAATCCAAGCAGTTCCGGCAACCGTCCGACCAACTGAGCCACGACCGGACCGATCTCCACCTCACGGGTAAAGGCCTCGCCCATCTCCACCATCGCGCGTTGCAGGCGCAACCTCTCGGCAAAGAAGAAGCGGTCGACAGGGCCCTGCAGGCGCTGCCGCAACGGCTCGAAGAGGAGCACGATGGCGAGGGCGAAAATGACCGGAAAGTAGGGCGAGTCGGCCAGCTGCGTTCCACGGAAAAACAGGTTGAAGGAGGCGATTCCGAGGGCATAGACCGCCGTCACCATGGCGGTGGTCACCGTATAGAGGAGGCTCTTGCGCAGAATCACCCGGATATCGAGCAGCCCGAACCGGATGATGGCGTAGGCGAAAGTGATGGGCACCAGGATGAGCGGCACCACCCCGTAGAAGAGAAATCGCTCGGTGTTGAAAAATGACGGAAAGGCCACGGCGAGGACGATGAAGGGAACCACCCCGAACAGGGTTCCGAAAAACACCAGACCGGCGCCGCGGCGCTGGTTGGCGTCGGGAAGGTAACGCGCGCTCAGACCGAGGGCGCCGAGACCGAGCACCATGTAGCCGACCATGACCCACCAGTTGGTCATCGGGGCGCCACTGATCAACGGCAACGAACTCCCGGTCTTGCGCGCCCAGACCACCGTGACCAGGTAGACCATGGGTGGCACGAGGTAGATCGGCAACATCTTGGCGCTGATGCGCGACACCCACCCGAGAACGCGGGCGATGGGGTCTCGCCGCCACTCCCACACCGGCCGCGGGTAGATCAGGAAGAAATGGAGAAACGCCGCCGGAAGAAAGAGCAGGGCGATGGTCCCGGTCGTGAGAACAAAGGTGTCGACCCAAGAGTAGGAAGCCGGCCGCAGGCGGCACACCAGGAAGAGCATGAAGAGGCAGCACATCGTAAAGAACACCCGGGCCGCCGGCAGGCGCGGTTGCCGCAGCACCACGAAGGCGCCGACACCGAAGAAGAGGAAGCCCAACAGGGCGGCGTAGAGATAGGAGGTGTCGCCGATCTGGCGGCGACCGAGCTCCACCTCGACTTCGAAAATGCTGCCTCCCGACCTCACCAGATAGGAAACCGACTCTCCGATGCGGTGGCGGTTGAGCAGCGTCTGCGCATGGGTCTGCGAATCGAGGAAGGTGCGATCGATGCCGACAATGACATCGCCAGGGCGGATGCCGGCCCGATCGGCGCCTGAACCTGGAACGACAGAGCGCACAACCCGCGCTCCCGGCACATCCGCTTCCAAGATCACACCATCGTACGGGCGCGGCAGAAACATGTCCGCGACCGACAGGGCGGCAATCAGAAACGCGAGAATCCCGGGCGCCAACGTCAACGTCAGACGCCGTTGCGACCGCTGCATCACAACATCATACGCGTTCGACGGGCATTCGGTTCGCGACACTGTCGCAGAAATCAGTAAAAAATACCGCCCCGGAACGGTTGCAACGGTCTTCGGTCAACGGATTCCGCCGGTCAGGTGAGATCGAGGACGGCCCCCAGCCGCCGCGCCTCATCGCGGAGCTGTCGTGCCGCGACCACCAGGTCGCCGACCCCGGCGGGCGCGGCAACGGCCCGAGGAGATACTACTTCGTCCGGGTCGCCGAGACCGGCGTCGCGCTGGCCGCGCATGCGGTGGCCGATGAGGTCGCGGATCTCGGCCGCGTTGTCGACACCCCGAAAATACCCAAGGTGCATGTTGGCCGTCTCGGCGATCTCTTCGCCCCCTTTCGAGTGCTCACCGCCCCCGGCCGTCCGCACCCGCAAGTCGGCAATGCCGAACAGCCGCTGCAGCGGACCCTGGCGGATCGACAGGTTCTGGATGTTGGCAAAGGTCATGGTCTGCTCGCGCACGGCGAGCAGGCCCTCGCGAATCCTCAGGGTGGTGTCTGTGACCATGTACCAGCGGTAGCGGTAGTCGAGACGGACCATGAGAAACGAAAAGGGCAATTGGGCCAGGAAACCTGCCACACCGACAACCTCGAGGACCTGCGCAAGACCGGTAAACATCCATGCCGCCGCAAAATCAATGCGGTCCAGGATCACGAGACCGACGATGAGACCCACAGCCGTACCGGCCTGGCGGAGGACCCAGCCGCACAATCGGTACTTGTAAAAACCGGGCGCGGCGTTGAACACCCGAAGCGTCCCGTCGCCGCCCATCGGCGGTTCGGGACGCGGCGGCACTCTGAGAACACGGGTGATGAGCCGTTCGACAGGACCGTCAGCCATTGTCCGAGCCCCCGGCCCGCCGTTCGAGGGCCGTGCGGATCTCCCGCAGCTCACCGACCGCCTCGCGCAACGCCGCCGCCACTTCGCCGAGGTCGCCGGTCACGGACGCGTCCGAAGCCTTGGTGGACGCTCCGGCAGATGCCTGTGGTTGAACGAGGCCCCTGGCCCCGCGCATCCGAAAGTAGAGAAAATCGCGCAGCGGCCCAAACTCACGCACACCTTCAATGGTCATCTCCGCCTTGGAGCTGCCGCTCGCGGTCTGGATCTGAATCCGCGCCAGACCCAGCCACCGCTCGACGAAATTGCTGGTGAGGTGGATATCCTGGATGCGGGCAAACGTGAGATTGATCTCCTTGCGAAAGAGAATGCCCCACGACATCGATACGCCTTCGTCGGAAAACCGGTAGCGCATGGTGTGGTAACGGAAATACAGGGGCACCAGGACGAAAGGAAAAAACGGACCGGCCGCCAACGACGACAGCGCGTAGTAGGTCATCAAACTCTCGTGTGGGCCCTCGATGGCGAGGATCTCCTCGGTCGTGAGCGCCGCAGAGGAATCATCCACAGTCACCGTCGCACCTCCTTCGGCTCGTGATCATTGCCAGGATACCCGACCTTCAGCGCACCCTACCCGAGAGGAGCCACCCATCACATTGTCTGACCGCAAACTCGCGCCTCGCCGGAAAACCGTCGCTCAGACAATGTGATAAATGGCACCTCCGCCGCACGCGGCACGTATCAGCGCGTGTTTCCCGTGCGGAGCCAGGCACGCGGCCCGTCGGACGGGCCGGATGCCAGGCACCGCCGCCGCATGCGGTCGAACCTGGTGTGAGCACCGGGGCGTTTCCCGTCGGTGGGAGTTTGGGCCGGAAATCCGAAATCCGAAATCCGAATTCCTAATTCCTAATTCCTAATTCCTACCTCACCCAACTCTGGTTGTACCCCAGCTCCTCGATGGTGTCGGCGAAGGCCGTGGGCAGGAGCGGTTTGAAGGTGTCGATCATCACCGCCAGCTCATCGGTTCGCGTGGTGCCGATGGAGGCCTCATAGGTGCCGGGGTGGGGCCCGTGCGGCAGCCCTCTCGGGTGGAGGGTGATCGAGCTCGGACCGACGCCTTTGCGGGAGGTGAATTTGCCTTCGACGTAGAACAGAATCTCGTCGCAGTCGGGCGACGAGTGGGGATAGGGACAGGGGATGGCGTTATCGGCGAAGTCGACCACGCGCGGAACGAAGGAGCACACGACGTAGCCGTTGCCCGCGAAGGTGGTGTGGATCGTGGGCGGCAGATGGATCAGCCCGGTCTTGGGTTGGAAGGCGAGGATCGGAAAGACGAAGGGCCAGACCTGACCGTCCCAGCCGACCACGTCAAAGGGATCGTTCGAAAGCTCGAAAGCGGTCAGCGAGCCGCCGCTCTGGACGATCAACCGGCGCGGGGCATGGAGACTCTCGGGACCACCCTCAGGCCATGTGGGAGCGGCAAAATCGTGGTGCGTGTAGGGCGCATACATCGACAATTGGCCCTCTGGCGCGCGGTACTGTTTCGGCACCCTGAGCGGCGACCGCGCCTCCATGGTCAACAACATCGACGGAACATCGAGAACAAAGCGGTGCGGCATGCCCTGCGGCACGTAGACGTAATCATGTGCCGCAAACGAAAGCACGCCGAGGGGGCTCTCGAGCCGGCCGGATCCCTGGTGAACAAAGGTCAACTCGTCGCCGTCGGCGTTCGCCACCAGCGTCGGCTCGCTCTCGGTGGGACGACCCAGCCACACCCCGATATCGGGGTTGGTGAACATCAGCCGGCGGCTCAAAAATGGACTGTCGCCCTTCCCGAGTCGGCTGCTCACGTAGTGGCTTCTCCGCAGGGGCGCCAGCTGCATACCCTCAGCCCACCCGGGATGCCGTCCCAGATCCTCCTGGCTTTCGATCCAGTGCGGCGGCTTGCGGTGCCAGAGAATGGTGTAGATCGACTCGAAACCCGCCCGCGTGAAGCAGTGCTCGTAGCAGAGCGACCCCTCCACCTCGAACACGGTGTGCGGTTTTGCAGGGATCACGCCTCGGGTGAGCCGGTGGATCATTCTGCACCTCCCGCTTTTGATTTCGGATTTCGGATTTCGGATTTCGGATTTCCATCGCAACAGCTTTCAGATACTCGGAGTGATGGGTTGAAAATCCGAAATCCGAAATCCGAAATCCGAATTTCTATTCTCATGAGCCTGCCCCCGCCTCGAGTTGTCTTTGCGCGGTGAGACGCTGAAGTTGGTCCCTCTCGATGGACTCGAAGAGAGCCCGGAAGTTGCCCTCGCCGAACCCGCGCGCGCCGAAACGTTGGATGACCTCGTAAAAGAACGGTCCCGCCTCGCTGTCGTCATACAGCAAACCCCCCTCGACCATGAAGATCTGCAGGAGATAACGGTCGTCCTCGCCGTCCACCAGGATCCCCAACCGCTTGAGTTCGTCGACGTGCTGGTCGAAGTTGGTGACCTTCTGGCGCGCCAGACGCTCCGGCAGCATGTCGTAGTAGGTGGCCGGCGTGTCGAGAAAATCGATACCCGACCCGCGGAGATTTTCGACCGCAGTTGAAATGGCCGGAACGTGAAAGGCCACGTGCTGCACACCCGGGCCCTGGTTAGTCTCGACAAAGGTGTAGATCTGGCTCGATTCGTAGTGGGGCGTGACCGGTTCGTTGTTGGCGAGCTTGATGCCGGAGTCCGGGTCCCACATCACGATCGAGGCGAGACCCGAGCCGCCCGACCCGGGGGTGAGGTCGGCGGTGTGGAAGTGAACCCGCCAGTACTCGGAAAAGCCCATCACGTCGCGCAGCCAGGTGATGTGCGGTTCGAGGGTGAGGAAGTTGGAGGTGATGTGGTCGATGATCTGGAAGCCGTTGGCGTTGGTTTCGGCGCTGCGGTTGATGTGCTGAAATCCAGGAGGCAGGGCGCCGGAAGCGCGTTCGACAAACCGGAAACGAACATCCCCCAGCGGCGTCGCGATATCGAAGAACCGATAGGGCCGCCCCTGGTCGTCGACCGCCTCGATGATGTCGCTGCAGAAGGTGGCGTTGCGTTCGGTCAAGACGGCTCGCGCGGCCTTGACATCCCGCACCCGGAAGCCGACCCGACGCACCCCGTCCGGGTGCCGCTTGAGCCAGCGGTCGGCGGCTGAACCGCGCTCACGCGAGCTGATGCAGATGCACTGCGCCTTGCCGGCGGCGAAGATCACCGCATCCTCGCCTCGCTTCGCGGCCTCCCGTTCGTTGAGCCGGGCGACCTCGTTGACGTCCATCATCCTGGTGTAGAAGTTGCGGCTGCGTTCAATGTCGCGAACCACAAATTCATAGGCGTCGTACCCGACGATCCCCAGACCCGAGCCCTTGACGGCCTTTTCGTTCATTCATGCCTCCCGAAAGCGGGCCCAAGCATAACAAACTGTGGGACTGAGTCGCCGTCGCCGGCTCGAACCACACCGTCGAACCTGGTCTCAAGCCCAAGCCGATGGCTCGCCCACAGCCCACAGCCCATAGCTCATAGCCCAAGCGACGGCCGACTCGCCACGGAAAAGCCCAGCGGGCGAAGCCGGAAGGCCGTCAACAAGCCCTACCGATGCCGCTGGAAGTCTCCGTTGGCGAGTTCGAACTCGAGGTCCTGCCACAGGTCTTCGAGCGGGCATCTCATGATGATGAGGTCCTGCCAGGCGCCGGACTGGTCTCTGACGTGCTCCGGAATCAGAAATTCCTCGTGGAAGCCGAGCCGTTTGAAGATGCGATGCGCGCCGGCCTGCGGCCGCATCAGCCGCGCCACGATCCGATCGACCCGATGCTGCGAGGCAAGGTTGAACAACTCGCGCGCCATGACCGTGCCGAGGCCCAACCTCTGCCACGAACTGGCTACGATCAGACGGACCTCGGCGACGTTGTTGCCCCACCCGTGGCCCTCGAGTTCGAGCGTGCCGTCGGCCACGATTTCGCCGTCGTGTTCGGCCACCACCCGAACCGTCCTGCATTCGTCGGTTTCGAGGGTCCGCCGTTCCACCAGATCGCGGCGGGTGACGTCCACCCGCAGATATTTTCGATCGTCGGCGGGCAGCGCACAAAAGAACTCGTACGACCGCTGGACATCATTAGGCTGCATGCGCCGCACGGTAATGGTGCGCCCGTCACGCAGAGTCACCTTCTTTCGGACGTCTCGAAGAACGATCTCATCGGCCGGGGTCGTTACCTTCATCAGCCCCTCCCTTCCCGTGCCGGCGGCATCCCTCTCAGTGGTCGTCACGGGGTCCCGCCCGGCTGTCGTTGTTGGTTGTCTGTTTCCAAGATGCGGCCAGGCGCGGTGAATGGCCAGGAATCGAGACGCAGAATCGAAACAATTTCGCCGACGGGCGCGAACGGTGGGCAAAGAAAGCGACTGGCGTTCGGTTAGGATGCCCGCATGGGTCGACGCCTTTCGAAGGAGTGGCTCGCGGTGGCGGTGTGGATCACCGCCATCTTCGCCACCATTCCCTTCGTGCGCTCGCTGCGCGAGGCTTTTGCGATCCGCTGGCCCGTGGAGCTCCTCGCCTTTGCGGTGATGGGGATTGTCGCGGCGGCGGCCGCGGTCGCCCTGGCGGTGTCGCAACGCCGCCGGCATTCCATCCGGTGGGCGGACGCCGCTTGGCTTGTGGCCATCGCCGCCGTGCTGATCTTCTGGACCCGTGCGCTGATGGGGCAACCCGAAGAAGCGATTCACTTTCTCGAGTACGGAGTGCTCGGCGTCCTGCTCTACCGCGCCCTCCGTCTCCACATACCTGACCCCGGGGTCTTTGTCGCTGGCGCTCTGCTCGGCGCGATCGTCGGCACCGTGGACGAAATCCTCCAGTGGGTGGTGCCCGACCGCTACTGGGATTTTCGAGACCTGGTGCTCAACGGCGGTGCCTCGGTCCTGGTCCAGATCGCCCTGTGGAGGGTGGTCCGAAAGACCACTCTGCCCGTGAAATTTCAGACCGTGCGTTTCCTGTGTCGTTTGGCGGCCTGCCAGATCGCTCTCCTCATCCTGGTTCTGGCGGCGACGCCACAACGACTCGCCGCGCTCGCTCGAAGCCTGCCGTTTCTCGAGCCGTTCGCCGTCAGTCACGACGTGATGTGTGAGTACGGCTTCATGCACCACATCGACGACCGCACGTCGTTCCGCTCACGATTGTCAGACCGCGAACTCCTCGATCAGGATCTCAATCACTCTGCCGAAGCCGCAGCCCGGCTCGATGATTCGCAGGGGCGCTACGGTCGTTTCCTGCGTGAGGTGTCACCTGAGAAGGATCCCTTCGCCTACGAGGCACGGGTTCACGTCTTCGCCCGCGATCGGAATTTGGCCGAAGCGCCTCGCCGAGCCGAGGGGACGCGGGAGCACCGCCGATCGATGACGGCTGCGGCACGCGAAAACCGGATTCTCGAGCAGGTCTTCGGCGACACACTTTCGCGCTCGGCCTTTCTCTGGTCGGACAGGCAACGCACTGCGGTCGAGTCCGTGGAGGACCCGGATGCGCGTTATGTCAGCAAGGTTGCCGGCCACCTGATAACCGCCGTAAGCGAACCCGTCCTGCGGTTCCTGATGTTGGCCGCGTTGGCCGCTCTGGTTGCCGCAGACGTGATTCTCAGTCGGTCACCGCGTCAATCAACCCGAGAGTGAAAAGATCGAAGCCGGGGTCGAACTGGGCCAGGAACTCCACGCTGAACAACCGATAGGCCACCCAGATCGGCAGCATGATGACCGTGCCGATGAAGGGCAGGGCAACCACGCAGCAGGTCAACACACAGATCATGCTGAAGAAGACCACGAAACAGAGCCCCAACCCGATGACGAACAAGCCGTAGAGGAAGAATTGTAACGGTTGGGTCTTGAGCCACGGCAGGAAGTAACGCCACGCCTCAGTCGCCTTGAGTTCGAACTTGTACATGATGGGGATGACGAATCCTTCCAGCATGAGCGCCACGAAGGCGGCGACGATTCCGAAGGCGATCATCACCAGGATGCCGAGCATCATGGCCGCATACGACAGACCCGCAAGGGCATCCGAGAAGGAGAACGTGGCTGCCGGTGCCAGAAACACCAGGATCAGCATCAGGGCAATCAACCCACAACAGACCACATATCCGAGCCGCCACAGGAAGAGAGAATTGCCGATGTCACGCAGGCGGTGCCACGGTTCGACGATTTCGGCCCGATTGTGAACGACGTTGTCGAGGAAGATGAACTTGGATCGCGACGAGACCCACAGGATCACCACCAGGATCGCAGCCACCGCCATGATGATGATGAACAGCAGGGGCAGCCACAGCAGCAGGTCACTGGCGCCTTCCCAGCCGTCTCCGTGAGAGCCGAATGGTGACCCCCCATTGAAGTCTCCATTGTCCATGACCCATTTCCAACCGCCGCCGCCGGACCCGTCGGCGAGCCCCGCGAGCCAGGCTGAAAAACCAAGCACAACCCACTTGGAGAGGTCGAAGGGGCGCCACAGGATGTGTTTCATCCTTTCCCAGGCCAGGTTGAGCGGCGCGAAGTAGGCAATCTGCATCGGTCCTCCCGTCGGTGGTCCCGCCGATTGTAGCCGGAGCGGCTCGATTTCGGCGGTTCACCGGTTCACCGGTCGGCGTCGATCTGGCGCCTTCCAACCCCTCAAACGCGAACAATCACCCCAGGGTTCGCGATTGGGGCGCAATCGGTGTCAAAGGAACGTCAAAATGGGCGCCTCCCATCCGTCCTGCGTCGCAGGGGAGCAAGCTGGAAAGGGAGAAAGGGAGAAAGGGGGGAGGGGGAGCCCACCGTTTTCCGGAACGACTGCCCCATCATCACACCGTTGCTTCTCGGAGGCATTGTGGTGCGGCCGTCCCGGCCGCACTCGCGTTCACCGGACGTGCCGCCTCCTGAAAATTGTCTGGATACGTGTCGCGTACGGCGGCGGTGCCGTTCTTCACATTGTCTGATCTTGGCCGTCGCAGTCAGGCAGAATCATCAAGGGCAGTCAATGTGAAGGCGGGCTCCGCACGGGCGAGGTCGTTCAGAGTATCGGAGTGATCGAGTCGGGAAGTTCCCTGTCGGAGCGCAAGCCCCCGGTGGGCGTTCGTTCAACGCGGCATCAAAACTGAACTCGCGACGGTTTTTCGAGGCACTCCGCGAGGAGCTCGGCGACGTGCAGGGGGCGGGCGTCGGTGAGGTCGCCGATCTGGTGGCGGCAGCTGGTCCCTGAGGCCACGACCTTCGTCCCATTGGGCAAGTCGTCGATCAGCCGCACCAGCGGTTGGGCCACCTGGTGCGACAGCTCGCGGTGTTCGGTGAGCATGCCAAAAGCGCCCGCCATCCCGCAGCACCCGGTCTCGAGCCACTTGGGCGAGGCGCCCGGCAGGCGCTCCAGCAGACCGACGATACGGTTCGCGTCCGACAACGCCTTGGCGTGGCAGTGTCCGTGGACCGCGACCGCCCCGATTTCCGCCCCCAGGGAAAGGGCGTCTGGATCCCTGACCAGGAGATCGCCCAAGAAGTCCTCGAACAGTACGCACCGCGCGGCCACATCTTCCGCCCCCTCGATACCGAGTTGGAGATACTCATCCCGGAACATCGACCAGCAGGAAGGCTCGAGAAAGACGATTGGCTCGGTGCAACCCGCCAGAAGACGCAAATTGTGCTCCGCCGACCGTCGCACTGAATCGAGCAGACCGCGGCTGGCGGCGGGCCGGCCGCAGCATTTCCGCCCGTTCGCCAACCCCACCGTGAAGCCCGCAGCCTCGAGAACGGCCACCGCCGAGCGCCCGATTCCTGGCTCGTGGTATCGCACCCAGGTGTCATCCCACAGAATCACCCGGCCGCGGCTGCCGGCGCCGCTCGCGGTCCTCCGGCGGAACCAGGCGTCGAATCGACGCCGGGCAAAGGGGGGCAGCGGCGCAGCGGCGTCGAAACCGAAGACCTTCTGCAACAACCGACGGATCGCCCGGTTGCCCAACAACCGGTTGGCGAGGCCCGGCGCGATGGTCCCCAGGCGACCCAGCAGATCCGCAGCTCCAATCATCCGATCCGTTAACGGAACACCCTGCCGGTGGTGTCGTGCATGGCGCAGCTCGGTCTTGAGCCGCGCCATATCGACGTTTGAAGGGCACTCAGTGGCGCACGCCTTGCACGCGAGACAGGTGCCGAGAACCTCGTCGAGCTCGGCGCTCTCGAGGTTGGATGGATCTTCAAACCTCCCCTCGAGGGCTGCGCGGATGATGTTGGCCCTGCCCCGGGTGGACAGAGCCTCGTCGCCGGTGGCGGCAAAGGTCGGGCACATGGTCGGCGGATCTTTGCGACAGCCCCCACACCCGTTGCATTGTTCGAGGTTGGCGACAAAGCCGTCGTCGCGCCCGACCCACTCGAAGGCTTCGGCAAACGGTAGGCGAAGCTCGGATCCGGCACCGAGCCGGAGGTCGCGATCGATTCGAAATCGTCCGTCACCAAGGACCTTGCCTGGGTTCATGATACCGCGGGGATCAAACAGAGCTTTGAGCTCGAGACTCGCCGCCACCAGGTCGGGGCCGATGTGGGCCTCGAGGTACTCCGCACGGGCCATGCCGACACCATGCTCGGCGGCCAGAGACCCCTTGAACAGGCGGCACAGCTCCGACACCTGGTCGGCCACTTCCCGCAGCTTGGTGATGTCCTCCGCTCGGTGAAGATCGAGGACTGGCCTCACGTGGAGCTCGCCGGAGGCGGCGTGACCATAGAACGAGGCTTCCAGACCCAACGGTTCGAGGATTCGGCGGAGCCCGGCAACGTATTCCGGCAACCGCTCCGGCAAGACACAAACATCCTCGATCCCCGGGACCGGTTTTGACGGCCCCTTGCGGCTCGTCACCAGCGACAGTCCGGCGCGCCGTAAACCCCACACCAACTCCGCTTCAACCGCAGTCGTGCACGCCAGCGATCGCAGTCCGATGCCGCGGCGAAGGAGTTCGGCCAAACGGTCGCCATCGTCGTCAAAGAACTCGACCAGAAGGATGGCTTTGCACGGCTCGTCGTCGAGCCGCAGAAAGTCGCGTGCTGCACGGAACGCCCTCTGCCCGCGAGTTTGATCGAAGACCGCAGCATCCAGATGCTCAATTGCCGCCGCCTCGAGGTCGGAAATTTCGACTGTCGCCTGCAGAGCCTCTTCCACCGATGCAAAGAAGATCACTCCCAGGCTGCGCCGGGCCGGACGCGGGACCACCCGGAGTACTGCCGAAACGACCCCGGCGAGCGTGCCCTCGCTGCCCGCCACAATTTGCGTCAAATCGCCGGGGGAGCGCAGAGCCCTGTCAAGCCCGTAGCCCGGCCACCGCTTGACCAGACCGGCGGGCAGGCGGCGGGCGATCTCCTCTGAATTCTCTGCAAGCAGCCGATCGGCCGCATCACGAATTTCGGTCAGGCCCTCTTCGCCCGCGCCCACATTGGCTATTGTGCCGTCCGTCAAAACCACCTCGAGCGCCGTGAGATGGTCGGCAGTGGTGCCGTAGACGGGTGCGTGGGCGCCCGACGAGTTGTTGGCGATCATGCCGCCCAGGGTGGCCCGCGACGAGGTCGCCACATCAGGGCCGAACCACAGACCGTGAGGGTCGAGAAAGGCGTTGAGCTGGTCGAGAACGACCCCCGCCCCAACGCGGACCGTCCCCGCCTCGAGGTCGAGGTGCGAGATTCGGCGGTTGTGGCGCGCAAAATCCACCACCAATCCGCTGCCGAGAGCGCCCCCCGCGAGCCCGGTGCCCGCCCCCCGCGGCGAGACTTCGACACCGCTGCCGGCAGCTGTGGAGAGCAGCATCGCGGCTTCCCCGGCCGATCGCGGAAAGGCCACCGCGGCAGGTTCGACGCGATAGATGGAGGCATCCACCGCGTACAAACAGCGGGTGAGCCGATCCGTCCGCACCTCGCAGTCGGAATTCTCAAGCGCCGCGCTCTGGGGTGCGGTCAGGTCTGCCACGGGATCATTCTACAGGGTGATCGTCGGGCAGCCGGTGACCGTCGCCTACGCGCCCGAACCTTTCTCGCCGCCCAGCCACCGGTAGACGAGGCCGCCCAGCACTCCGCCGAGGATCGGTGCAACCCAGAACATCCACAGCTGCGCCACCGCCCAACCGCCAACAAAGACCGCAACGCCCGTGCTGCGCGCCGGGTTGACCGAAGTGTTGGTGACCGGAATGCTGATGAGGTGGATCAGGGTCAGACCGAGACCGATGGCGATCGGAGCAAAGCCCTTGGGGGCCCTCTTGTCGGTGGCCCCGAGGATTATCACCAGGAACATCAAAGTCATCACGACCTCGCACAAAAAGGCCGCACCCATCGAGTAGCCGTCGGGCGAGTGCGCGCCGTAGCCGTTCGAGGCAAAACCCGAGGCGACGCTGAAGCCCGTCTTGCCGCTGGCAATCAGATACAACACCCCACCGCCGGTGATCCCACCCAGCACCTGGGCGATGATGTAAGGCACCAGCTCCTTGGTTCCGAACCGGCCGCCGGCCCACAGACCGATCGACACCGCCGGATTGATGTGGCATCCCGAAATGTGGCCGATCGCGAAGGCCATGGTCAGGAGGGTCAGCCCGAACGCCAGAGCCACCCCCACGAAACCGATTCCGAGATCGGGGTAGGCTGCCGCCAGCACCGCACTTCCGCAACCGCCCAGCACCAGCCAGAAGGTGCCCACGAATTCCGCTCCAAGTCGCTTGGACATCGAAACCTCCGCCTTGTTTGTTTGTCGAATCTGCCGTCAGATACTAGCATTCACCTATGACATATCGCTCGCGCCGCATCCCCGATGACCTCACACCGAATACTCTGGCCCTCGCGCGAGCCGGGATCGGCGATATTTCCTACGATCTGACCCTCAGCAACCCGACCGCGTGCGGCTTCACCTACCCGCCGGATCTTCTCGCGGGTCTCGGCGGCCCTGAGGCGTTTGTTTTCCGGCCGGAACCGAGAGGCCCACGATCGGCCCGCCGGGCGGTGGCCGGCGAATACCATCGATGGGCAGTCGCGGTGGACGCCGACCGGGTCGTGTTCACCGCCTCTACTAGCGAGGCCTACAGCTTTCTCTTCAAGCTCCTCTGCGATCCCGGCGACGCCGTCCTGGTGCCGACGCCCTCCTATCCCCTGTTCGATCACCTGGCGCGGCTCGACGCCGTGGAGACACTGCCCTACGACCTCGACGCCGATGCCGGTTGGCGATTCGATTTCACGCACCTGGAGAACGCACCCGAACGGGTTCGCGCGGTCGTGGTGGTACACCCCAACAACCCCACCGGTTCGTTTGTCCACCCGGTGGACGCCGATCGGCTGGTGTCTCTGTGCCGTGACCGCGGGTGGGCCTTGATCGCCGACGAGGTCTTTCTGCCCTACCCGCTCGACGGTGGGCCAGGAGACGATCGGACCTTTGCCGCGGTCGAGGACTGTCTCTGCTTCACTCTCGGCGGGCTCTCGAAGAGCGTCGGACTGCCCCAGCTCAAGCTCGCGTGGATCGTCGCCGGCGGCCCGGGAGACGACGTTTGCGCGAGCCTGGAGGGCCTCGACATCGTCGCCGACGCCTACCTTTCGGTCTCGACCCCGATCGCATCGGCGGTGCCCGATCTGCTGGCCGCAGGTGGGCCAATCCGCCTCCAAATCAGCGAGCGCTGCCAGGCAAATCTGGGAACGCTGCGGAGGCTCACCCGGAGCGAACCCTCGGTGACTGCCCTTCCGGTCGGCGGCGGGTGGAGCGCCACCGTGCGCCTGCCGGTGATCGGCGACGAGGACGAGTTCTTCGTGCGGTTGCTGACCGAATGCGGGGTCGCAATTCACCCGGGGTATTTCTACGACGTTCCAACGAGCGGTTACGCTGTCGTCAGTCTCCTGCCCCCTGAGGCGGCCTTCGGCGAAGGCGTTCGCAGGTTCGTCGACTTTATCGGCCGCACCATCAACCCGTGATATTTGACTCGAGTATCTGACGCACCTCGGCGCCCGACAGCGACTTGCGTCTGACGAGCTCGTCGGCAAGGCTTTCGACTGCCGTCCAGTGCTCGCGGAGTACGTTCTCGAGATCAGCGCGCAGGTCCTCGAGCAGCGGCAGCACGTCTTCGCAGTCGTCGACGAGCTTCATCGCGAGGCGGACTGCCAGCTCGAGATCTTCGCTTGACTCGTTCCAACCCTCGCGCTCGGAGACCATCATTTCGGCGACCGTCCCGGCGAGCACGCACCGCAGGCGGTTCTCGATCGCCTCGACGCTCGCCCGCGAGGTCCCACCCTCGTCGGGGTCGACCGGAAAACGCCGAGCCTCAGTGGTACCGCTGTGTTCGCGATCGCCGAGAATCTCGACCCGGGTCAGGACCTGCCCGTAGAGCTCAGACGCCAGCGCGTGGCCGGCCTCGTGGTAGGCGGTGAGCCGTTCGGGGTTGATCACGCCGTCCTCACTGGAGGTCCGAATCGGCCATGGTGTAGAAGAAGTTCTCGGACACCCACGGGATCGTGAGTTCGGGGTCAAAGGACCTCGCGGTCGGCACGATCCCCAACGGCTCAGCTTCGCGAGCCCAACCCGCTTCGAGCAGGCTTGCAGTCAGAAAGTGCCCTGCGGGGAGCCAGGTTTCGATGTTCTCGATGCCACGGGCCGCGAGGTCCGAAGCCACCCGGCCGGAGAGAGCGGCAATCATCGCCGGGTCAGGCGGCATCAGGACATCCACCAGCCGCGCCGTGTCCCCGTCGACACCGACCACCGCGTAGCCTCGATCGGGCGCCGCGTGATACCAGCTCGAAAGATGTACACCCGGTAGTCCCGCTGGGGATTGCGGAAAAAACGCCAGTCGACAAAGGCGGCATTACGGACGGCCGCCAACGGGTAGTCACCGGCGACCTCGGACCAGATCCGATCGAGAACGGGCTCCGCACGTTCGATGAGCCGCACGGAGTGACCGAACAGGCTCCCCGGGCGGGCCAGCTCCGCGGTCGAACCGCGCAGATAGGCGACGCCGCTCTCAAGCTCGCTGTATTCGAGGTACTTGGCGCCGATGTCGAAGTGATAGCGGCCCGGGATGCCGTAGTAGAGCACCGAGTCGCCGCCCGCGAAGAGATCGAAGAAGGCCTCCGCCGCCTTGATGAAGAGACCCGTCTTGCGGTAGTCAGGGTGACTCATGATGTCCATCAGCTGGACGATCTCCACCAGCCTCCCGTTCCACCGAGCCCGGTACGGGACACCGCTGTACATCACGACGGCAATCTCGCCGCCCGGGTCGCGACACACCAGAACCCGCATCCCGAAGGGGTTGTCGACGTACTTCCACCGCCACAGATCAGGGTCGAGCTCCTTGCCGAAGGCCAGGTGCCACAGATCCAGCACCGCCCGCTCGTCCTCGGCGCGGTACGGCCGGGCGGTGAAGGTGCCCGCCTCGAGCTCGATCGTTCTCTCGGTCACGGTGAGATGAACCTCCTCGTCCGGCGGTGCGAGCCGGATGCGTGCATCGTAGCGTACCCGGGGACCGGGTCAGCGACAGGAACAGCGGCAGCGGCGGATGTCGGGTGCAGTGACGGCAGCATGGTCACCTCCGGGTCGTTCACCACAGGTGCGTAGCCGGTGGGCAGCCGATGTCAAGGGCAGGCCGGCCCGGAGGCCGGTGCTTCGCACCCCTGACATCGGCTGCCCACCGGCTTGGCGGAGGGTATGAACGACCCGGAGGTGACCATGTCCAAAGCCGTTGCAAACACCAACTTCATCGCCCACGTGAAAGCCCTCGAGGCCGCGGGCAGCGCGATCAAGCTCGTGATGAGAGTTCCAATTCCACTGAAATCGATCGCAGATCAGGTGATCCGATCGGCAAGTTCCGTACCGGCCAATCTGGCCGAAGGGCACGGACGGATCGGCCGAGACCGGATGCACTTCTGGAGAATCGCCTACGCCTCCGCGAAAGAGGTCGACAGCCACTTGAGGCTCCTCGCCGCAGCAGGAGTGGTCAATGAAGCCCAAACGGATGATGTGCTGAAAGTCTTTGATCAGGTCCGCGCCATGACCTGGCGCCTGATCAACCCGAAAATCTGATGTTTCGGACCTTGGTTGTCGCCACACCTGTCGAGACCCATAATGTCTCAAGATAAGGAGGCACCATGCGCCGCACTGCCATCCTGTTTTCGATCGTCGTCCTGCTGACACCTGTCGCCGCTCAGACCCAGGACACCGAACTGGTCGTCGTGCCCGCGGTGGCCTACCGACTCCCCGGTTTTGACGAAAACCTATGGACCTCTGAGATCTACTTTTCCAACCCGACGTCGATCGAGGGCACGATCAGGATGGGATATGTGCTTCCCGGCAATACCGTGCCGCCCGACGCGTGGAACAGCTGCCCCTGGACAGGGCCGTGGGAGATTCAGCTGTCGCCAGAAAGCAGCGAGTGGTACGAAATGGTTGGGGACCTCTGCGAAGCGACCGAGGCTGTCGGTGCCTATGTGTTCGAGGCCACCGTCGGAATCGTCGTGACGTCGCGGATGGTTAACCATGATCCGGACGTAGCCGATTGTTGCCAGTCGCACCTGTCCGGATTCGGCTCGGAACTACCCGGGATACCGCTCTCTCAGCTGCCGCAGTCCGGAGCCCATCTCCTGCCCACTCTCATCTGGCATCCCGACCGCTGCGGTCCGCGCACCTTCGACACCTACGTCGGTTTCGCCAATCCATATGATGCGGATGTGCACGTCGCCATCGATCTGGCCGGGGACAGCGCCGACCCTACGAATCCCGACTTCCCCAAGGTCATGAAGGTTCCAGCTCTCTCCTGGCAGCAGATTGGCATCCGGCCACCCACGTCTGATGGCGCCACCTGTGGTTCACCCGAGCTCTTCGATCTCCGTCTCGACATCGACGGCCCCCTCGCCATCTACGGCTCGGTCGTCGATCGCGGCCGACAGGACGGCCGGGTCGTGCTGCCGCTGCCGCTCGAATAGGCCGGTAGCCGAGGCAGGGGCAGGAAACAGCGACAGCGACGGTAGCAGCGGCAGGCTCAGTTAACAGGGGCCGTGGCCGGCGACAGTCGCAGCATCCAGCCACGGGCCGCCGACTCTGTCGCCGACCCTGTGTCTGCCCCTGAATCCCGTACCTGCCCTCCGACCCCGGATCCTGTCGCTGATGATCGAATAGCCTATGAGCTGGGACGGCGCCTCCAGTCGGTATTCAGAAAGACACTCCTACCCCTCGGAAAACCAAGCCGGGTCCGACCCGGCTTGGTTTTCCGAGGGCGGGTGGGTGGGGGGTGGGGGCGGGACACTTACCGGGCGCGCCGTAACCTCAGCCCAAGCCCGCTCCGCGCGCCCCTGGCGCGCCCGGTCGCTCACGGCGGGTTCGAGGAATGCTCGCATTCCGAGGACTCGGCGTGAGCGACCGGGGCCGCGGGCCCTGCCCGCGGCGGGCGGGCGTCAATCGGAAACCGACACGAAAAAACGGCGGGCCCGAAGGCCCGCCGTTGAATGAACTCGAGGCGGTTCGCCCTACAGAGCCTTGATCGCATCCACCATCGGCGGGATCACATCGAAGAGATCCCCGACGACCCCGTAGTCGGCGATCTTGAAGATCGGCGCGTCCGGATCCTTGTTGATGGCGACGATGATCTTCGACGAGCTCATCCCGGCGAGGTGCTGAATGGCGCCCGAGATGCCGGCCGCGATGTAGAGTGACGGACTGACCACCTTGCCGGTCTGGCCGACCTGGTGCGAGTGGCTGATCCACCCCGCGTCCACCGCCGCGCGCGAGGCACCGACGGCGCCGCCGAGGGCGTCGGCCAACGACTTGATGAGGGCGAAGTTCTCGGGGCCCTTGATGCCGCGTCCACCGGAGACGATGATGTCGGCCTCGGCCACATCGAGCTCGCCGCCGCCGGCCGCCACCAGCTCCTTGACCACCGCACGGATCGACAGCGAGAGACCGTCGAGGGTCACTATCTCGCCCGCGCCACCGAGCTCCTCGGCGGCAAAAACATTGGGCCGCAGGCTGATCACCTGGGGCACCTTGCCTGCCGTTGTGGCAGTGGCGATGGCCTTGCCGGAGTAGACCGGCCGCTTGGCGCTGAAGGCCCCGTCGGCGGAGGTCAGGGCCGTGACATCGGGAATGCCCCCGACACCGAGCCTGGCCGCCAGCCGCGGCGCGAGATCGCGGCCCATCGCGGTGCCGGCAAAGAAAATCGCCGACGGCTGGGCCTGTTCGACGGCCTTGGCAACCACCTCGGCGTAGCCCTCAGCCGAGTACAACGCGAGATTGGGGTCGTCGGCGACAAAGATCTTGTCAGCGCCCCAGGTGCCGAGCCCGGCCGCCGCACCGGCGATGCCCGACCCGGGCAGGACGGCTGTCACCGGTCCACCGGCGCCGCCCTCGCGTTTTGCCTGTGAGATCGCCTGCAGGGAGGCCTTCCGAATTTCACCATCACGCTGCTCCACGAATACGAGAATGCCAGCCATCATCGCCTCCCTAAATCGCCTTCGCTTCGTCGCGAAGGAGTTTGACGAGCTCGGCCGCAGCAGCCGCCGGGTCGTCCTCGCCCTTGATGATGATCCCCGCCGATTTCTCCGGCGGCAGCTCGAGGCTGGTCACCACGTAGAAGGGGTCGGCCCCCTCCTCGATACCGAGACTCGCCACTTCGACCTTGTCGACCGGCTTCTTCTTGGCTGCCATGATGCCCTTGAGGGCCGCATAGCGGGGCTCGTTGAGACCTTTCTGGCAGGTCACGAGCGCCGGCAACGGGCTCTCGACCTTTTCCCTGAAGCCCTCGACGTCGCGCCCGGCGGTCAGGGAGGCATCACCTACTTCGAGTTCGATGACGTTTGCCACGTGCGGGATGTCGAGGACCTGCGCCAGCATCTGTCCAACCTGGCTGCAATCCGTGCCGACGCCCTTGACGCCGCACAGGATAAGTCCGTACTCCTTGTCCTTGATGACTCCGGCGAGCACCTTGGCGATGGTGAAGCTGTCGCCGAGGGTCTTTTCACCACCGAGGACATGCACCGCCTGGTGCGCGCCGCGGGCGAGACAGTCGCGGAGCGCCGGCTCGGCCGAGGCTGGGCCATAGGTCACTACCGTGACCTCTCCGCCCTTGCTTTCGGTGATCTGTAGCGCCTCTTCGAGCGCATATTCGTCGTACGGCGAGACGATCCACTTGATGCCCGCCCCGTCGATATTCTTGCCGTCGCCACCGACCTTGATGACCGACGCCGTATCTGGAACGCTGGCTACGCACACGATACAGTTCACGACTTGCCTCCTTCAGCGAATTCTCGTGAAAATGAATGGGTATTCACAGGCGACAGTGTAACACTTCCCGCCCAGCCGCTGTGGCGGCTGAGCGGGAAGTGATCAGTCGGCGGTCTCTTGGCGGAGGCGGTGGATCTCGCGGTCGTAGGCCTCCATCACCTGGTGGTGGCGCAGCAGCCCGATGACCGGGGCCGGGGGCTCGCCTTGCAACACCGGCAGGATCTCACGCCGGAAGGCGGTGAAGCGCTGCACCGCAGTGTGGAGATCGTCGTCGGGCTCGAGGTAGGCGATTCCGCGCGCGGTGACGCCAAGATCCGAGGCCACGAGCAGCGGCCACACCTCGGGGGTCGCCATCACGCGGCGTACGTCGTTGATGCTGAACATCCCCTCCACCTCTCCCGTTGCATCCACCACCGGGAAGGCGTACTGATCGGTGTCGGCCACCAGATCGAGAACAGCGTCGAAGGAGGCGCCGGGGGGCACCGTGATGATCTGCTGGTCCGGGTCCATGACGTCGCGGACCGTCAAGCGCTCGAGGATGTCGATCTGGAACTCGCCGACGTGGGCG